>JAEUGY010000105.1 GCA_016794625.1 Opitutaceae bacterium | reverse complement strand
TAGTTGTCTCCTCAACGACCAAGTACCATGTCCTCCTCACTTCGACGTCGTCTCCTCGCACTTGCCGCCGGGCTGGGGCTTGCCCTGGCCGGTGGCATTTTGGGGGGCGTCACCGCCCGTACCGTTTCCGTCCATGTGCCGCCCCACGAGGGAGGCAAGGTCTTCGAACTCGCGTTGCTGCTGGGAGCGCTGCCTATCGCGTTCTTCGTCGGCGTCGCGCTGCACGAGGGCGGTCACCTGCTCGCCGCGAAGCTGCTGGGAGGACGCTTCGCCCTCGTCATCGTCGGACCGCTCCGGATCATGCGCACGCCGGCGGGCCTGAAACTGGGTCGAAACCGTCGTTTCTCCCTGCTCGGCGGACTTGCCTTGGCCACCCCGTCATCCACCGACAACCTGCGTCGCTACCTCATCGGGCTGCTGGCGGGCGGCCCGCTGGCGAGTCTCCTTTGCGGCTTTATCCTGGTCGGCACGGCCTACCTCTGGGCGAAGCATCTGCCCCCGGGGGAAGTCATGAGAGCCGGTGCGTTCTCTGTGTGGGCTTTGCTTGGCCTGACCGGGCTGTTCTCCCTGGCCTTCTTTCTGGCCTCTTCGCTGCCTTCAAGAGCGGGTGGATTTGCCAGCGACGGGGCTCGTCTGCTCGCGCTGGCCCGGCAGGGGCCCGCAGCGGAGCGGGAAGCGCTCGTTTTCACGCTGACCGCCCTGTCCCTTTCCGGTGTGCGAGCCCGGGACCTGCCGGCCGACCTGGTGATCAAGGCGGCCGAACCGCACGGCGATCCGCAGGTCAATGCGGCCATGCAACTGATGGCCTACCTGTGGGCGCTGGATCAGGGTCGCATCGATGCAGCCCGCACCTATCTGTATCAATCCATCGAGGGCATCGATCGCGTCGCGCCCTTTCTCCGCGACTCCCTCTATGCGGAGTTGGCCTACTTCAAGGCGTTTCACGAACGCGACGCTGCGGGGGCGCGCGCCAGCCTCAACCAGGCGGGTTCCTGTGAATTGTCCGAGGAAACGCGACTGCGCGCCGAGGCGGCCGTGCTCCTGGTGGAACAGCAACCCGCAGCCGCCGTCGAACGCGCGAATGAAGCCATCGCCGCCACGGCGCGCTCGCTGTTGGGCGCCTCCGCGCGCGAGACCATCGAATGGGCCGAAGCCATCCGCACCGAAGCCAGCGTCCGACGGGGGCATCCAACGACCCCTCTTCGGCCGTCACCGGAAAGCGGCTGAGATCGCTCCCACTCGCTGACTGCCCGCAGCTGCTCGTCGCTGGATCTCCGTCTAGAGGTCGATCTGGTATCTCCACCGAGCCCGGCGCAAACAAGACCGTCCAGCAAGCCGCGCATCAGCCGGCCCCAACGGGAACAAGCGTGCCGGCTTTCGGCGCGGGAGCAAAGTCGCCCACGAGCGGCACGGACGTGTCAAAGTGGTCCCGGATCCGGTACACGCGGTCGGGAAGGATCGCTTCGCGCCGGTTCCGCTTTGGATCCGGATACACCCGCGTGGCATCGCAGCGGTACACCAGGTTGCCGGGTCCGGGGGGCTGATGCTGGCCCGGCACTCCCACCGCAAAGGGTCCCCACCAGTGCCAGGTCGGCACCGCGATCCGGCAGTCCTGCACGAGGTTGTGGCCCGCGTCGCCATTGTGAAAGTTCACGTCGACCTCGAGCTGGCTGCGCACGAGCACATTGTACCGGCATGGATACCTGGCATCGGAATTCTGGATGGACAGGTGCCGCACATCCCGTACGTGCAGCCCGGTGAGCAGGACGTGGGTGCTGCGGGTCAGGTTGACGTAGCCATTGCCCAGCCCGCCTTTGTTGTGGGATCCGTCAATCGTGACGGTCTCGACCGTGAGGTGCCGCGACGCCTCGATCATCAACGGGTGGCTGCCCGCGTTGAGGATCTGCACCCGGCGGACACAACAGTCCTCACATCCCGAGAAACGCAGGCCCACCACATAGAGATCCGTGCGTCCTCCCGGGTCATTGACGAACGCCTCCCGTTCCGTGCGCAGCGTCGGCGGGGGCGGCAGTGAGGGATCAAAGACAATCGACAAATCTTCGACGAACGCACCTCGTTCGCCGACCGCGAGAAGGCCGGTCGTCCAGGTCGAGAATCCGCGCGCGTCAAGGGCCTTGCCCGGAAACGCGCCCCGGAGCAGGAGCAGCAGACGGGTGCGCCCCGGACCCGCCCCCTGAAGCACGACGTGAGAGCGCAGCAGCAGCGGGGCCCGAAGCTCGTAGTCGCCCGGTCCCAGCCGGACCCTGCCTCCACCCCGGGCGGCCACTCGATCCATGGCCGCCTGCAGATCGCCAGCGGGCGACACGATTTCCTCCGAGCCCGGGTTTCGCTCCTCGCGCCCGTCCCGGCAGCCCGCGCGGGCCCACTCCGCGCGCGCCGGAAACCAGACCGCCTCTTCATCCGCCTCCCCGGCCGGAGCACCTCCCAGCGTGCGGCCCATCCAGGGCAGCACCATGAGGCCGCGAGCGAATCCTGCGACAAATCGCCGCCGCGAGCCGTCCGTGCCGGCACCGCCGGAGCGAAACGGCGGGCTCATCGTCCCTCCTTCGCCTCGGTGCGCCAGCGGTACACGGATTCGCCGGCCGCACGAAAGGCGCGCACGAGGTGTTCGTAGGGTGTATCGGTGATGTCCACCACACCCACCGTCTGGTTCTCCCCGTCGGTGTGTCGTCCGGTGGTGGGTTGGTCGGCATGCTGGTACCAGTGGCATCCCACCGCCCAGGGCTGGCGCGCCCAGGTGCGGATGAAGTCGCCCACCATGATTTCGCGCTCCGCTTCAGGGAAGGCCTGCCACGGCGGCGGAATCTGCCGCGGGCTGGCGAGGGGCGAATGAAACTCGCCAATCAAGATCGGCCGGCCCCCGCTCATGCGATGCCACTCGGCGAACGCGGCCGGATCCGGCAGGCGAGAGTAGCAATTGACACTGAGCACGTCCACCTGACGGCCAATCGCCGCGACAATGCCTTCGTGCGGCGGGATGCGCACGAAACGACATCCCAGATACAAATGATCGGGATCATGCTTGCGGAGGAGTCGGCGCACGGTCGTCACATAACGGTCCGCGTAGGCCGACTCGAACCGGCGCACCAGCTCCCGCGCCGGGCCCGTCGCCGGCACGTCCGCCGCCGTCAACCGCGACAGGTCCGCCCAGCTTGTCAGCGGGCGGCCCCACACCTGCGAAACCCCCTCCAGATCGCCGAGTTCGGCGCGCACAAACTCCACCCAGGCCTGCCGGAGGGCGCTGGTCGCGGGGAAGTCGAGCAAACGGAGGTCGGCCCAGTGACCCTCGTTGTCGACGAAGTACCCGATCAGCCAGGGATTGCCCCGCTCGATCGCCGTGTCGCGCGCGAACTCGGCGTCGACCCATGCCTCCCAGCGTGGATCCCAGACATCGGGGAATCCATGCACCGCCGGCAACCCGGGGATGGCCACGCGCGCCCGCAGGAACCGGGTGTGCGGCACCCGGGTCTGGCGCAGCACGCCCTCTTCGGACCACGACCCGATGGTATTGAAACCCCAGCGAGGGAAACGCTCAAGGACGCGGTCCGTCCACTGCGCGAACGAGCCGTACTTGCGCAGCACGTTCCAGCGGTAGAAATGCACATTGCCGGGCAGATCGACGTCGCCGTTGGCCGTGGGCCAGGTTCCTTCAAACCAGCCCTCCTCACCAGGCCCGGGCAGGGCGGCAAAGAGATCGCGCCGGTCCGCCGCCCTTGCTGTATCCATCACGAAGCCTACACGCACCCCGGTGGTGCCCAGCGAAAAAAAGGGATGCCCTTCCGGCGTGACCAGCCACCACCGGCCCAGTGGGTCCCGCTCCACGCGAAAAAACCGGCCCGGGGCAAACGTGGGACCGCCCGTCCAGCCGCCAAACGAATCCCGCTCCGCGAGCGGAGGCAGGGCCGCCAGGCTTCGTCCCTCCTCCTCGGCCCGGCGGCGCAGTTCGGCTTCCTCCACGACTTTGCCCGGCCAGGTCCGATGGAGTCGCTGGCCAAAACGATCAATTACCGGGCCTCGAGCCCCCTCGCGGGTTTCGAGCTCCAGGGCCTCGATGCGCAGGACGCGGGGGCGCGGGTCGTTCCACCGGGCGATCAGCCGCACGGCGACGGGTTCGTCGATGGGCTGAGTGCCGGCCGCCAGCGCCATGTCCACGAGGTTCACCCGCAGGTCGACGGTTTCTCCCGCGCCCACGGCGCGCGTCTCCCCGAGCCGCCCTCGCGGGAGCACCACCACCCCTTCCACAGACAGGGCCTCGTTCGCGGTCACCCGGATCCGAAGCTGCGCCTGCCCCTGCCACGAGGTCGGCCAGCCGACCACCGTCGGCACCCATTCCATGCTCCCACCGGTTTGGTCAAGGTGGAGCTCCACCGCGGCTCCGCCGGACGCTGCTTCGACCCGTGCGTGGGTCAGGGTGACTCCCCGGCGTTTAACCGGCTCCCAGGTCCCTCCGGCCGCCGCCGACAGCACCGTGCGCGGGGGTTCCCGTTCGGGTACCACCAGGGCAGGCAGGGAGGCAGGCAGCAGGGCGGCGACAACTAGGGTGACCATAGCGCTCGAAGTGCGCTCCACGGTCGCCCGGAACGCCCCGGGCGCAAGCGGAGACGACACCGCAGCCATGGCTTTGTCACCCGGGCGCCGCCGGTTTCGGCTTGGCTTTTCGGACCGAAGTGACGACGACGGTGCGCGCTTCGCTCACACATTGTCATGTTTGCTCAAGAACGTCACCGTCGCATCACCGAGCTCCTCGCCCAGCGCCAAAAACTCACCTGGGATGACCTGCGGGACCTGCTCGCCGTATCCGCGGCCACCGTGCGCCGCGACCTGCAGACCTTGGAACGGGCCGGACGCGTGGTACGGACCCACGGTGGAGTCCTGCATCCCGACTTCTTCACCGGCGAACTGCATTTTCAGGACAAAGCCCGCGCCGCGCCAGCCGCCAAGGACGCGATGGGCGCCTGTGCCTCTCGACTCATCCCGGTGCACGCGACCGTGTTTGTCGACTCCGGCACGACCACGCTCGCGGCCGGGCGGCGATTGCTGGCCCGCAATGACCTGACCGTCTTCACCAACTCACTCCCCCTGTTGTCCGAACCCCGGGCGGGCAAAGCCCGGCTCATTGCGATCGGGGGCGAATTGCGCGAACCCTCCCGCGCGTTCGTGGGCGGGCTCGCCATGGAGTGGCTCAGCCATCTCCGCTTTGACTTCGCGGTGCTCGGCGCTTCCGGCCTCGATCCAGAGGATGGAGCGAGCACCACGGAGCTGACCGAGGCCGCGGTCAAGAAGGACTGCGCTGCCCGGGCGCGACGGGTCATTCTGGTCTGCGACGCCACCAAATGGAGACACCCGGCCTCGGTTCGTTTTGCGAGTTGGGACTCGATCGACGACTGGGTCACCAACTGCCCCCTCACCAAACCCGAGCTCCAGCATCTGACCAAGGCGGGCGTGACCGTGCACACCGTTTCCGCCTAACGCGACCGGTCCCGGGTCGTGGGTCCATCGATCCAGACCCCCTCGATCGCGAGCGACTGGGCCACGGTCGGCAGGCCCCGCTCGTTGCGGTGGAGCTGCGCCACGACCGACTCAACGGCGGCGGCGCCCAGGAGTCCGGCACGCTGGTCAATGCCTGAGCAAGGCGCGGAACGCTCGGTCCAGTTCAGGTGGGCGAAGCCCACATCCCGCGGCAACTGCAGTCCTTCCGCCTCCATCCAGTCGACGACCCACTGCCGGGGGCTGAGGACCACGTCGGGTCGATGCTGCTCGAACCACCGCAGAAACGCGTCGCGGGTGATCTCGGGCACAAGGCTGAGCGGCACGCGATCCGAAGGATCGATCCGCCCATTGTGCCACTCCAGCAAGGCCGCCCATTTGTGCCGCACGCGCAGGTCGGTGCCCGTATCCATGAGCAGCCCGATCCGGCGGTAACCAAGGCGGCCGAGGCGTTCAAAGGCGACCGAAAGTTCCTGGAAGTGGTCCGGCACCACGCGGTGAAGCGCCGGCTCCACCAGCGAGTAACCGATTGCGACCGCGGCAAACTGTCCCCAGTCCAACTCGAGCTTCAAGCCGAGGTCGGACGAGGGCAGCACCATCAGCCCATAGATACCTCGGCTGAGCAGGATGTCGCGCAGCCGCCGCTCGGACAGCCCCTTTTCCCGCGAGCGAAACAGGGCCAATCGAAACCCGAGGCGCTCCGCGCGCTCCTGCGCCCCGGCAAAAATCTCGGCCAGAAACGCCGCATTCGGCGCCCGCCGTTCGTCATCCCCAAGGTAGATCGCGGCAATCGCCACCTGATCCTGGGAGGGCGCCGACTCCCGAATCCGCGCCATCAACGCCGAGACCAACGGGTTGGGGGTATAGCCGAGGTCACGCGCAATCTCCCGGACCCGCTCCGCCGTCGCGGCCCGGATCTTCGGGCTTCGACGCAACGCCATGGACACCGTGGCGATGGAGACCCCCGCCTGCAGGGCGATCTGCTTGATGGTGACAACGTTGGAACCCATAGCGTCACCCACAGCCTCAGATCCGGGCTGGAGGGGGTCGAGGATTTTTTAACGGTTTAAATCGAAAAGGAATCGGAATGCTCCAGTCGGTGGCATTCAACTCCGAGGCCTAACCCAACGTCCCCCCCCTGGACTTACCACCAAACCTCTCTGACGGCGCACGAGTCTGATCGTTTTGCTCAGTTCTGATCATATCCAATCACGCTCCGCACCGGCTTGTCCGTCGTCCGTATCACTCCCCTCACGTCACGAGTCATGAAAACCTGCACCCTATCCCTCCGCCGCAACGCTCGCTCCGGGGCACTCCCCCTGGCTTTCCTGCTGGCTGCGGCCACCGTCCAAGCCCAGACGACCGCACCCGCCGCCGCGGCACCGGCCACCCTCAAACCCGATGACACCGTGGTCTTGAGCGAATTTCGTGTCGATACGTCCAAGGACCGGGGCTACCTCGCCGCCAACGCCACCTCGGGCACGCGCCTGAACACGCCGATCAAGGAGCTGCCCATGCAGCTGGAGGTCATCACCCGCGACTTCATCGACGACATCGGCGCGGTCGATTTCAAGGAGGCGTTGGCCTACAGCTCCGGCGTCATCCAGGATACGGTTCAGTCCAGCAACAACTTCCTCTTCAGCCCCTCCGGCACCGGACAGGTCGGCGCCCTGCGCCAGGACGGCACGGCGCTCAATATCCGAGGCTACAATACACGCTTCCTCCTGCGCAACGGCTTCCGCATGGACATCGTGGCGGACACGGTGAACGTGGGTCGGCAGGAGCTGGTCCGCGGTCCGCAGGCGTTGCTCTACGGGGTTTCCGCCCTGGCGGGCATCGTCAATGTGGATCCGCGCTTCCCGCGCGGCACGGCCTCCCACCAGGTGCGCGTCAGCTTCGGCAACGAGGACTTCTACCGCGCCGAGGCCTACACCACGGGGCCCCTCTACGCTGGTGAAAAGCTGCGCGTCAACTACGGCGCCGGTGCCGTCTACAATAACCAAAGCGACTACACGGATTTCAATGATCGGAGTCGCTTCCTGGTCACCCCGGCCTTCGACATCCAGCTCGGCCGCCAGACCAATCTTTTTGTCGATCTGGAAGCCGGCCGGTTTGAAACCACGGGCAACGGTTTTCAGGATTTGAGTGACTCCAACCCCTCGGGCATTCGCAACGAACTCGGCGTGGCTGTGAACAACGTGAACACCTACGGGGAGACCATTCAGGTCGCCCGCGACGTGTTTCGCCGGGGCAAGGAGTTTCGCTGGAGTGGAGACGACACCTACAACAACGCGGACTACTTCAACGCCACGGTCCAGTTGACCCAGAAGGTGGGCGACCGCCTGCAGATCCTGGCCGGCGTCAACTACAACTACACGGACACCGAGCAGCGCACCATCGACAGCCAGGGCACCCAGCTCGCCGCTCAAACCGCCATGCCCACGACCGCGGGTCGCTGGGTGGACACCGGAGTGAATCCGCTCAATGCGACGCAGCGGCTGTGGAAGTCGATCAACTACCAGTGGGCCATGCCGACGGTGGAGAAGGACATCTTCCAAACCCGCCTCGACGCCACCTACAACTTCACTGTCTTTGGCAGCCGGCATGATATCCTGGTCGGGCGGCAGGACGTGCAGGTGACCCAGACTGCGCTGGGCACCGCACAGGTGCTGGGCCAGGGCGGCATCGCCACGAATCGCAGCTACAAGGCGTTCAACGACCTCTCGTACATCAGCTACGAGGGCGAGCAGGTCCGGCCCTTCCGCGACACCAAGTTCTGGGAATGGAACACCGGTCACTACGCCGTGTACCAGGCGCGGTTCTGGAATGAGCGCATCAACGCCATCGGCGGCTACCGTTGGGATCGTTACATGGTGCGGCAGCTCGACTATACCTACGTCAAAACGGATACGACGCAGCCGGACAGCAATGTCGGCAACTGGGCCCGGCCGGCGACCTATGACGCCAGCGCCAACTCCGCCCCCGGTGCCGTACCGGTCATCGAAGGTTACCGGTTTGGCGGCAAGGTGCAGAAGGAGGGAAGCCCGACGTATGGCGTGAGTTTCAAGGTAAACGACGCCATCAATGTTTTCGGACTCTCTGGACGGGGCATCTTCCCCAACACTGGCCAGCGCGACGGTGCAGGCAATCCGTTCCTCGCCGAGAAAACCAAGGGCGTCGATCTGGGCATCAAGGCCGATCTGTGGAAAGACAGCCGGGGCACGCCCCGGGTCTCGCTGCAGGCGGGTGTCTACCGCACCGAACGCGAAAACGGCATCTACAATCTGTTCTGGGCTCCGCAGCCGCGCTCCAACAACCGCGCCCGGGTGCGCGCCGGAGTGCCGGCGGGCGGCTACACCGCGACCGGCACCGGGCCGGGCGCCTACGGTGTCTATTCGTCGGGTTTCCAGGATTTCGAAACGTCCCGCCCGGTCACCTATCTGCTGCCCGTCAGCTATGTCGCGCCGGCCGACCTGAACAATCCCCGGGTCACGGGCGCTCCCCAGCAGGCAGGATTCATCCTGGTGGACTACGCTTCGCTCGGGGCCGCCGCCACCGACCCGTTGCGTCGTGCACTTGACGCCGCCGCGAGCGACGCGGCGAACCGCACGGCGCTGCAGACCGGTGCTGTCGGCTCGGGTGCCACCGGCCTTTACGCCAACAATGGCTACGCATTCAACCGCAACTCCGACGTGTCCTACGACGACAAGAGCGAGGGTTTCGACATCAGCATCATTTTGAATCCCTTTGCGAACTACACGGCCACCTTGGGCTACAGCTACATCAAGCAGGAAGTCACGGGCGGCTTTCAGGTCGTCGACCAGACCAACAGCACCGAATACGACTCGTGGTGGAACTACATGGGAGTTCCCCTGGAAACGCGCCGGAACAACAAGGATGAGTCGTCCTACGACTTCTCCGGCAGCGCCGCCGGGGTGCGCACCATTGACGCCCCCACCTACTCCTTCAACCTCTGGAATCGCTACGAATTCACGAGCGGCCGGCTCAAGGGTCTCGATGTGGGTCTCGGCTTCCAGTGGCGCAATGAGCGGCAGAGCGAGGTCATCCTGACGAACGCAGCCGCCACGCGGACCGGCGACAACCAGCGCTTCAAGCCGCCCTACCCCACCGACCTAAAGGTCAACGGGGCACTTGGCTATCGCACGCGGATCGCCGACCACCCGGTGCGTTTCCAATTCAACGTCTACAATCTGATGGACGATCAAAAGGACGAGGCGTTCGGCAGCTCGCTGCTCTACATCAATCCGGCCACCGGCGCGACGGTCACGTCGACCACCGCCGGTGCCCAGCAGGTCACGGTTCCGGAGCGCGCGGTCATCCGCTACAACCCGATTTCCTTCCGCCTGTCAGCGACCGTTTCCTTCTAAACCATCAGTCTCGGTTCGTCGAGCCGGCGGCCGACGGCCTCGCGTCACCGTCGGTGCCGGCGAAAAGGGCGGACGTCTCTGGCGTCCGCCCTTGCGGACATTTCTCACCGAGTCCAACTTGAGCGCATGCGAAGCCTTCCGATCCGCTTCCCTCTGGCGCGAAGTCTCTGCCAGCTGCTCGCACTGCTTGCCTTCGGCGGGGTGGCTGGCGCGGGCGAATGGTTCGGCGCGATCTATCGGAAGCGGGCGGAATTCGCCGTCACGGCGAAAGCCGTGGTCCCACCCACGGAGTCAACGTCGCCGACGTACGTGCTGCTCAAGGCGGCCCCGAGCGAGGAACTGATCGATACGCAGCCGGTGAAGCCCGACGAAGGGGCCTTGTGGAAGGCCACGATCTCGGCTCTGACCCAGGCCGGCTTCTCCCCGGCCCGCGCGGCGGACGAGGCCGATCTGGCCATCGTCGTCGTGTACGGTCGCGGGCGCTACCCTCCGCCGTTTGCCTTCATGGGGGTCGATCCCGAGGGCCTGGCCAGCTTTCGCTGGCCCCGCCTGCTGTTGCACTACGATCAACAGTTTCATCGGCGCGACTACTTCGAAGCCGATGTCTCCGGTGGGCTTCCGCAGACGTTTGATGCCACCGATGCCGACCGCGTTAATTTTGTCGCCGTGCGCGCCTTTGACGCCCGCGCCCTGCGGGCCCGGAAGGTCTGGAACCTCTGCTGGGAAACACGGGTGACAGTCGACGCCAAGAACCGCCCTTTGGAACAGTTTCTGCCCGCCATGCTCGCCGCTGCGGGTACGTCATTGGGACGGGACGATCGCAGCGGATCGATCGTCAGCGCTCCCATTCGCAATGGCTCCGTGGTGATCGGCGAACTGCAGGTGGTCGATCCTCCGGCTCGGAAACCCTAGATCGCGTCGGTGGCGCGGAGGGAGGCTCGAATCAGGGTACCCGCCAACTCCGGTCGCTGCGCTCGAGTCGCAGGGCTCGTGCTCCGCCCTCCATCCTTCGACCTGGATCCATTTTCAGGCTGCATCGGCCGGAGCGGCAGGCATAGTCCCCCTCCCCCATGCCTTGGCTCATTTTGGCCGTTCTGGCCGACTTCGGATTTGTCCAGCTCTTCAAGCTCGGTCAGCGACGGCAGCACGCGGCTCCGGTCGTCGTGGCCGCCAACTACCTGACGCTGGGGCTTTGCCTGGCGCTCTACCTGTTGGTCACCCAGGCGAAAGCTCCACCGGTCGCGGCGATCGCACTGGGCTGCGGCACAGGGGTGTTCTTCATCGCCACGATGTTGCTGCTGAACCACACGCTGACACTGGCGCCGGTGGGGGCGGTGCTGACCTCGTTCCGAATGTCCATCGTGCTGCCGCTGGCGATGGGGGTGTGGATCTGGAATGAACCCCTTTCCCTGTTGCAGGCGCTCGGTCTGGCCCTTGCCCTCGCGGCGCTCGCCTTGATGCCGGCCGGAGGTTCAACGCAACGGTTGGCGTCTGTTCCCAAGGTCCTGGGGTTGTTGGCCTCGATCTTCGTTCTCCAGGGAATCTGCAATACCGCGTTGCGTGCGGTCCACTATCAGGGTTGGGACGACTTCTTCCTCTACATCCTGATGGCCGCAGGCTTCACCGGCGGCGCGCTCGGTCTGGTCTATCTCCGTCTGCGTCAGGTGCGAGCCACTCGGGCCGCCGTGCTCTTTGGTGCGGGGATCGGCGCCTACAATGCGATTTCAACCCCGATTGTGCTCACGGCGTTGAGCCACTTTCCCGGCACCACCTATTTCCCCATCGCGGGCTGCGGCATGGTCATTCTCGACAACCTTTTCGCCCATTTCTACTGGCGCGAACCGCTCTCCCGCATCGCCCTGCTCGGAGTCGGCGTCGCCATCACCTCGCTCGTCGTCATTCTGTTCTGAACCCGCGGAGCGACGGATCTGCTGCCGTCCGGCGTCACATGGCCATGCGCGCCCATCCGGTTCGCGCCGGATCGAGCGGCGGGAGATCGAGCAGCTCCCGCGCAAGTCTCACGTAGAAGCGATAATGCTCGAGTGGAGTGCCGTTCGGAATGCGGTGATCGAGGCCGAAAACGCAACCGCCGGCCCGCAGCGAGGGATCGAGCTTGTACTCGAGCTCGCGACGGATCGCCGCTTGATCCTGCCGGAGGACATGCTTGTCGATGCCTCCCCGCACAGCCAGTCGCGTGCCGTAGGTCCGTCGGACGGCCACGATGTCCATGCCGGCGGCCGGCTCCATGGGATACAGGCTGGTCAGACCGCAGTCGAGCAACGCGGGAATCACCGGGTTGACGTTCCCGTCGGTGTCCTGCTCGAACACCCGGGTGCCTCGGGATGACAGCAGGTCCCACACCTTTCGGTAGTAAGGTTGGAAATACGCTTTGATCTGCGCGGGTCCGACCAAGGGACCGGATTTTCCGGCGAAGTCCTCATGCACCATGAGCTGGTCGATGCGGAGCACGTCGCTGATCGGCGCCAACACCCGCAGGGTGGTCTCGGTCAGGGTGGCGAGGATGTCCTCCATGAGCTCGGGCTGCTCATAGTAGGCCAGGCAGGCCGCCTCGTCGCCCATCAGTTCGCGCGGGATGTCATACGCTCCCGGCATGTAGGCCACAACGAGGCTGCCCTCGGACTGCGCCTTGCGGGCCGCCTCGACTTCATCCCAACGGATCCGGTCGGGATGAAACGTAAAGTAGGGTTTCACCCGCAACCAGTCGTCCATGGTCGCAACCGGGAAGTTCATGGGCAGCGGGCAGGTCGCGACCTTCTTGAGCAGCAGCAGCGTCCGGCCAAGACAGTCGCGCTCGACGCGGCGCTCGGCATTGTCCTCGATCAGGACCGGCGGCGGTCCCTGCATCTGGGTGTATCCACCGCAAAAAGCGTAGGGCACATAGTCCCAGTCGAAGGCCGTCATGGCGATCTCCGCCTCACTCGCCCCTTGCGCCCGCCATTCGGCGTCGAGCCCCACCAGCGGACCAAAGAGCTCGCAGAACATGGGGCGCGGCGCCGCCCCGAAGGTCATCAGGTCAAGGTACTGTTCCCGGTGCCAGCGCATGAGGGATGGGGCTTCGATTCCGCACCCGCGCGGGACAGGGCGCGCCCCCACTCAGCAGGTCACACCTTTGCCTTCACTGCCAAAGTGCCGCATCCGCTCTTCCTCCGTGGTCTTGGTGATCCCGGCGGGGGCATAGTGAAACTGCAGGGCGCGGCGGCGGTGGGTGGATGCGTTGTGAGGAGTGCCGTGGGGTAGCAGTCCATCGAACAACAACAGCCCGCCCGCGGGGAGCGGAGCGGCCACCGAGCGGGTGCCAAGGATGACCTTGTCGCAAATCTGCCAGTCGCGGCGCTTGAAGTGCACGATCGGTCCTTCGCGATGGCGTCCGGGCAGGAGCTGCATGCAGCCGTTTTCGATCGTCGCGGCATCGAGCGCAATCCACACGCCGACGACCGGCGTGCCGATCGGATAGTCGAAGTAGGCGTGATCCTGATGCCATGGTTTCTCGCGACCCAGCCGGGGCGGCTTGATCAGCGCCATGTCCTGGAACATCTCGGAATCGCGATCTCCCAACAGGGTACGGATCACCGCCCGCAGCTTGGGATGATCCGAAATCGCCCGCAACCGGGCTTCGTGGCTGACAAAATACCAAACCTTGCGCACGGCATCCTGGCGCTGCTCCAACGACAACGTGGGCAGGATCTCGCGCGCTGCGGCCTCGAAGGTGATGCCTTTGAATTCCGGCACTTTGCCCATGATCAGATCCACCAGTCCGGTGATCGCCGCCTGCGTCTCCGCCGACGTAAAGGCCTGACGCACCGCCAGGTAGCCGTGCTCGCGATAGAAGGCGACCTCGGCGGGACCAATGTCGTCCAGCGTTTCGACCGAATGAGCGAGAACCTCTTCCGGTTGATAGAGTTCAGGGGCGTGGAGCTCGGCGCCGTGGTCGAACTCGACGGTGGGGGTGGTGGAAGCCATGGGTGGGGAGAAAAATTGAACGATTCCGTTCTCTATTTACCCGAGGTTCACCGATATTACCATGAAGCGATCCGGCAACTTTTTGTAATTATCCGCTTTCCGGCATGAGTCTCGACGTTTCCGTCTCTCCTTGGCGCCTCAATCCCAACTGTGATCGGGTCCGGTGCGAACCGGACTGGCACCTGGATGGATCCTGGGCGGGGCGGCTGCGCGACCTGGATCTTTGGTTTGTCTGGGCAGGCCGGGGTCGCATGCGGACCATGGAAGGAGAAATCGAATTGCGCCCGGGGGTGTGCGTCTGGATGAGGCCGGGGCGGATCTACGAAGCGTCCCACGACGCCACCGCCCCGCTCGGCGTGAACTTCTTTCATTTTGAACCGCGCCAGCCGGATCCTGACTTTGCCCCGCCGTTCGAAGTGCTGGCGACCGCTCAGGCGGAATTCACCGACACGGTGATGCGGCGCATCCTGACGTTGCGGACGGAGCCGCACTCCGGCGCTTTGGCGTCGGCCGAAGCGCTTTTTGCCGTCCTGGTGTCGGAACTGACCCGCGAGGCCGCGTTGGGACGTATCTCACAGTCGGGTTCGGGGATCGACCACCACCATCGTCAAGTGGTGCATCGCATCACGGCGGAGATTCGGGAAAACCCGGCCCGCCCCCATGCGGTCGCCGATCTCGCACGGCAGGCCGGCTACAGCGTGGACCACTTCTCCCGGATCTTCGAAAAGGTCAACGGACGGCGCCCGCAGGACTTCCTCATTGAGGCGAGGCTGGCCCGCGCACGGCAACTGCTGGCTGAAACCGGCCTGTCCATCGGCGAGATCGCGGATGCGCTTGGCTTCCGCGACATTTACTTTTTCTCCCGCCAGTTCCGCCAGCGCGTCGGCACCACGCCGTCGCGCTTTCGGGCCGCCCTTGCGAGAACCGCACCTTCCACGAGGTGATGCCTCCAGACGCGCGACGACGCATCCTCGCTTCCGTCGGGTTCAGGGCTTGCGCCCGCTCACATCGTCAATCTGGTCCAGCTGGGGCACCACGATCTTCTGGTAGCAGTCGGGGCAGACGCCGTGGCTGAAGCGGGTGCCGGTGCGCTTCCGGATGTACTCCTCGATCTGCTGCCAGAAATCGCGGTCATCGCGCACCTTGTTGCAGTAACTGCAGACCGGCAGAAACGATTCCAGCTGCTGCACCTGCTGGGTGTATCCAAGAATGCGTTGCGCAACATGGAGTCGCATGCGCAGCTCGCGCGGCACCACCGGCTTGGTCAGAAAGTCATCCACGCCCGCCACCATCGCCAGCTGTTCGTTCTCGTCGCTGGCCTCGCGCTGGGTCAGCAGGATGAAATAGACGTAGTCGCGCGAGGACTGGCGGATTCGCCGGCACAGGTCCAGTCCGTCGGCACGTCCCAGCAGCCAGTCGCTCACCACGATCCGGATGGGCTCCGCCTTCACCCGGGCGAAGGCGTCGTCCGCCGTGGTCGCCAGAATCACTTCATGGCCGAGATAGCGGAGCACGGATTCGATCACCATGGCGGCGGACGGATCGTCTTCAACAGCGAGGATTTTCATGGGATCAGGTCGGGAGATGGACCGAAAGCGCAGCATGAAGGCGTTCACGCGCGGCCGGCAATGCCTCAAAGTGCGCCCGGGCGACATCCCACTGGTCGGACATCGCGGCCCGGCTCAGGGCGGAGAGCTCCTGCTTGAGTTCGATCGCCCCGATGACCGCGCAGCTACCGGCAAGGGAGTGGCACACCTCGGCGAGCAGGCGGCTGTCGCGGCGCTGCAGGGCCTCGGCGAGCTGGTTGAGGCGGGGTTCCTCATCGCGACGAAACGCGAGGAGCAGCTCGGGCAGGAGGTGGGGTCCATCGCGTCCGGGAAGCGAACGCATCACGGCCAGCAGCTCGGCGTCGAGCACGCGGGCCGTCACGGCGGTTGTCGGCGCCGTCGGCTCGGGCGAACGGGCCACGGAGCGGGCGGCCGGTAGCCCGGCCCGGAGCAAGGCCTCGAGGAGATCGCCCGGTCGGAGTGGCTTCGCCACGTAATCGGTCATGCCCGCCGCGAGGCAGCGCAGGCGGTCCTCCGGCAGCGCATAGGCGGTCAGGGCGATGATGGGAATGCCGGGATCGGGGCAACCCGCCAGCCCGGAACGCACGCGGCGGGTCGCCTCGTAGCCGTCCATGAGAGGCATCTGGCAGTCCATCAACACGGCGTCATAGCGGCCGCGGGCGAGCATTTCCAGGGCCTGGATTCCGTTGTTCGCGGTGTCGACCCGGTGGCCCAACTTCTCGACCATGATTTCGACCACCAGTCGGTTCGCCTCGTTGTCTTCGGCGAGCAGGAGATTCAGCACGCGGTCCTGCCGCGCCGGGGCGGCTCCGTTCCCGCCGGTCGCAGTCCCGGCTTCGATGGCGGGGGCCGGAGCGCGCGCGGTCGTCGCTTCATGAACCGGCAGCTCCAGCTCAAAGAAGAACATCGATCCTCCGTTGGGTTGCGCGGCATAACCGATTTCGCCGCCCATCAGCTCGACCAGCTGGCGGCTGATGGCGAGGCCGAGTCCGGTACCACCAAACGTGCGGGTGGTCGTGCCGTCGGCCTGCATGAAGGTCTGGAAGAGGCGGGAACGCGCCTCCATGGGAACCCCAACGCCAGTGTCCGTGACCGTCACCCGGAACCGGCTCCGCCCGGCCGCCCCGTCGAGCGCCTCCACCTCGACCCGCACTTCGCCGCGCGGCGTGAACTTCAGAGCGTTCCCGATCAGATTCACGAGGACCTGACGCACGCGCCCGGGATCCCCGACGAGCATCCGGTCGAGCCGGGTGTCAAACCGGCTGGTCAACACCAGTTGTTTGCTGTCGGCCTTGGGGGTCAGCAACGCGAGGGTCTCCTGCACCACGTGACGCAGATCAAAGGGAGCAAGCTCGATCCTCAACTTGCCCGCCTCGATCTTCGAGATGTCGAGGATGTCGTTGACGATGATGAGCAGTTTCTCGGCGGAGCTGAGCACAACGCGGCCCATCTGCTGCTGGCGGCTGGAGAGGGCGGAGTCGACGAGGAGCGACGCCATGCCGATGATGCCATTGAGGGGCGTGCGCAGCTCGTGGCTCATGTTCGCCAGGAACTCCGACTTGAGCCGAGACGCCGCCAGCGCGTCATCGCGCGCCTGCGCGAGGTTCTCCTCCAGGCGTTTCCGGAGGGTGATGTCCTGCGTGAACATGACGATGCCGCCAACCTTGCCGCCGGCGTCGTACCAGGGCCGGACCTCCCAGCGCAGCCACTGTTTGCTGCCGTCGCTGCGCACAAAGGGATCCGCCTCCGCGGTCTCGACCGCACCCGCCTGGCATCGTCGGTGAATGGCCTTCCATTCCTCGGTCACCTCCGGGAACACCGTGTAGTGGCTCTCGCCGATGATGCTCCGGCCTTCGAGGTGATAATCGATGTACCACTGGCGGCTCGCCACGAGGTAACGCATGTCACGGTCGAACATCGCGACCGACGCCGGCGCGTGCTCGGCAAAGAGCCGGGTGCGCTCCTCGCTGTCACCGAGGGCCTGCTCCACCCGTTTGCGCGCGGTGATGTCCTCGATCTGGGCGACAAACTGCAGCGGGGATCCGTCCGCTCCTCGCACCAGCGAAACCGTCAGACGGACCCAGACAATGCGACCGGCGCGGTGCCGATAGCGTTTTTCCATCTGGTACGACTGGCTCCGGCCGGCGAGCAGATCACCGATGTGCGCGAGATCCGCCTCCAGATCATCCGGCAGCGTGATCTCCTGGAACCGGATGGCGAGGAGCTCGTCCTCGTTGTATCCGACAATGTCGCACAAGCTGCGGTTGACCTTCAGGAAATGTCCGTCGAGGGCGACGATCGCCATGCCGATGCCGGCGAAGGCAAACGCGGACCGGAACCGTTCCTCGCTCTCGGTCACCGATCGCTCCGCCAGCCGTCGCTCGGTCACATCGGAGATCAGCACAAAGAAACCCCGGACCGCGCCTCCCTCCTCGGCGATGTCGGGCACGTAGTGCGTCCAGTGATAGACCATGGAACCGTCGGGCCTTTCGTGGGTGCTCTCGAATTCCTGCGGCTCACCCCGGAGGGCGCCCTGCACAAACGGCAGCTCACGCCCGCGCCGCCCCGGCTCAATCAGCTCGTCGAAGTGCACGCCGATGATCTCTTCCGCCAGGCGGCCGAACCAGTCGCTGTAGGACCGGTTGGCAAACGCCAGGTGGAGACCGGCAGTCCAGTACGCCACCATGCCGGGCAGGCCGTCGGTGACCGTGCGCACCATGCGTTCGCTGCGGGCGAGCTGTTCCGCCGCCCGCTTGCGCTCCGTGATGTCCGCAAAACTGACCACCGCGCCGCGCACCTGTCCGTCGACACCCAGCAGCGGCTCGCTGTTGACGAGAATCCACGTTACAGAGGCATCCGGTTTATGGATGCCCATGACGAATCCCCGGACCGAACGCCCGTGCACCAGGGTCACCACCGCCGGATGTTCCTCCGGCCGGCAGGGAGTGCCGTCCTCGTTGACCGAGCGCCAGCGCGAGTCAAACGGGGTGCGTCCCGCAATCTGGTCCCCCGTCACCCCGAGGATGCGCTCGGCCGAGGAGTTCCATTCGCGGATCTCGCCCGTTGAATTGTGGAAAATGATGCCGTCCGCCACGGTGTTGAAGATCGAGGCGACGCGATCGCGCGAGACATTGAGCTCCACCTCAGCCGCGCGGCGGCCACGCAGATCCTGGGCGATGCCAAGAAAACCGGTGATCGCCCCGGCGCTGTCCCGCAGGGCGGTGATGCTGAGGAGCACGGGCAGGCGCTCGCCGTCCTTGCGCACGTAGGTCCACTCGCGCTCTTCGGGCCACCCTTCGTTCACCCCTGCGACCAGGCTCTCGAAGCCGGCCGGAAGCGTGCGTCCGAACTGGCGGCCCAGCTCCGCGATGCGGGCGGCCACTTCTTCCGGATCGTGAAACAGCAACGGCGTGCCCCGGCCAACGAGCTCCTCCTTGCGATAACCCAGCAGGGTCTCCGCCCCCTGATTGAACACCTCGATCCGGCCTTCGCGGTCGGTGGCGATGATGCCGAAATGTGTGCCGTCGAGCACCGCGCGTTGCAGCCGGTTGACCGCCGCGACCTCCGCCTGCGCCGCCGCCAGTTCCGCGGTGCGCCGGTGAACGCGCTGCTCGAGGATTTCCGTCGCGAGCTTCTGGTCGTCGATGTCGGCTGCGGTGCCGACCCAGCGGATGATGCGGGCATCGACATCGCGTTGCGGCCGGAGGCGCATGCGGTGCCAGCGATGAACTCCGTCCGCCCCGCGGCGGAAGCGGCACTCATGCTCGAAGTCGACTCCCGATCGAAAGGCCTCCGTCCACCGGCGCAGGCACGCGTCGGCGTCGTCCGGGTGGAGCAGCGGCTCCCAGCCGGCGGAGAGCGCTTCGGCGGGGCTTTGCCCGGTGAAGGCGAGGTAACTGCGATTCTGATACTCCGGCGTGCCGTCGCGCGAGACCGTCCAGACCATGTCGGGAATGGAGTCCGCCAGCAACCGCAGGCTGTCGTTGGCCTGCGCCAGCTCCCGGGTGCGTTCCCGCACGCGCTGGTCGAGCACTTCGTTGGTCTGTTTGAGCGCGGCCTCGGCGCGGAGGCGGGCATCCGACGAACGCCGGGCGGAGCGCACCGCCCCGCCGAGCAGCGCGAGCGCCATCACGAGCGACGTGGCTTCCAGGATGCGACTGTTGCGCTCGGCCATCGTCCGCTCGCGCGTGCGTTCGTGCAAGAGGCGTCCCGATTCCTGCTTGATCTGATCGGCAAGCTCAACCACCCCGCTGGTCACCGACACGGGCAGTCCGGCCAGGTAGCGGCCCGCCGCGTCCGAGTCCGACGTCTCGAGACGGAGCCGCACGAGTTCATCCAGCTGGGCGAATTTGATTTCGATCCGACCTTCAAGCCCCTCGATGCGCTCATGCTGATTCTCCTGGTCCTCGGTCAATTCGCGCAGCCGGACCAGTTCGAAGAGGATCTCCTCGCGGTGGAACGCGTTGCGCGCCAAGAAGAGGTCTTTCCCGGTCAGGGCATAGGCCCGGCAGGAGGACTCGAGCCGCGCCACCTCGGAAACCAGATAGTCGATGCTGCGCTGCACCTCAAAGCTGTGCACAACCCAGTCGTTCGCATCGCTCAAACCGCGGTGGGCCTGGTAGGCTGTCACGCCAATCGCGATGAAGATGCCCAGCGCCGCCGCCAGAAATCCAACCGCCGAGCGTTCGCCGGCCCGGCGGGCGCGGGTGATCATCCCCAGCGACAGCGCGAGCAGGCACAGGCTCGCGGGCAAGGGTGCGCTCTGGGGCATTCCTCCCGGCTCGCCTCCGAGCACGGCGGAGACACCGAAGCTGAGCAGCGACATGAGGGCGAAGGCTCCGGTGACTCCGGCCATGACCGAGAGAGGCCACGTGCGCCGGGCGCCGGGTCGCTGCAGCAGCAGAGAGAGCCCGACGAGGGCCAACGACAGTGCCACCATCGGCGGAGGCGGAGGATAGACATAACTGGCGGCGGACCAGCCGAGCACGCGTCCGCCGGCCACATTCGCAGCCACCGACTGCAAAAAGAGCAGGGAGCTCAGTCCCAGGGTCACGCCACCGGCGATGCGGGCGTAAGCGAGGCGATGGTACTCCAGCGCGAGGGCGCCCAGGGCACCGCCGAGGACCGCGATCGCCGCCCACACGTTCATCGGCGTACCGTTTATCGAGAACGCCATCAATCCGCGATCACCGAGCAATCGGCCCGCGACCACCAAGAGCGCAATGACCAGAGCCGCGCCGGACGAACCAAAGACGATCCAGCGGCTCGTCGGTGGAAGTTCGCGCGGATCCATCCGGGCGAGTGTGGCGTCGGCTCCGTCCGAGGCAATCCCGACAGTGGAGAGCCCCAGACGGCGATCCCGCGCCCACCCTCCCGCTCGCGGGTGCACAGGCCGGCCGGGAAAAGGGCTTCGTCTGTGCCGCCCTGAGCGTGGTTCTTGCCTCGCCGGCGGGGCGCTCCCGCTCCACGGTGAATCACCCTCGCCGATCCCTGGCTGGCCCTAGCATCTCTGCCTGCTCCCCACTCATGTCCACCCCGATCACACAGGCCGAAAAGGCCCAACGTTTCCGTCTGCTGCACGCCGGACCGGCTCCCTTTATCCTGCCCAATCCCTGGGACGGGGGCTCAGCCCGGCTTCTGGCCTCCGCCGGTTTTGAGGCCCTTGCGACGTCCAGCTGGGCTGCCGCCGCGAGCCTGGGCCGCCGGGACGGCGCGCTTTCCCGGGATGAGGCGCTGAGGCACGCCCGGCAGGTGGTGGAATCAACCGACCTTCCCGTCTCGGGCGATCTTGAGAACGGCTTCGGTGCCTCGGCGGAGGCCGTTGCCCTGACCTTGCGCCAGGCAGCGGAGGTCGGGCTGGTCGGTGCATCGATCGAGGATGCGACGGGCGATCCTGGCGCCCCTCTGTTTCCATTGGAACTCGCGATCGAGCGCATCGAAGCCGCCGTCAGTGTAGCGCGCAGTCTGCCGTTCCCTTTCGTCCTGACCGCGCGCGCCGAGGGGCTGATCCGCGGTCGGCCCGACATTCGGGACATCATCCGGCGGCTGCAGGCCTTCGAAGCGGCCGGAGCCGACGTGCTTTTCGCCCCGGGGCTGAAAGACCTCGGCTCGATTGAAACGGTCTGCCGGTCCGTCGGCAAACCGGTCAATGTCATGAATGCCCTGCCGCAGCCCTTCAGCGTCGAACAACTGGCCAACGCTGGAGTCCGCCGGATCAGCGTCGCCGCGGCCCTCTACCGGCGCGCGCTCGCCGGGGTGCATGCCGCCGCCGTCGAGATGCGACGCACCGGCACGTTTTCGTTTGTTGCCGAGGCCCTGCCCTCAGCCGATGTCTCGGCCTTTCTTCAACCCTGAGGCTGGCCGGCGCGCACGACGGGGAGAGCCATTCCTCGTCCCCTTGGGGAGCAACAGCGCGGGTGGAATTCCCATCACCCGCGCTCCCGTCTATCGGCTGCTGACCGCTCAGGCGCGCGGAGCCGCGCCTGCAATGCTCAAGGTCAGCTGAATGGTTTCCGCCACCTTGTCGGTCATCTTGCCCGGCTGCAGGCCGAAGTCGCTGCGCTGGATGACAAACTCCGCTCGCAGGACAAGAAGGTCGCCCTTCACTTTGTCATCTCCCAACCGGGCGCCGAGCTTGTCGGCGAGGAAGGTCAGGGAGACCGGGACGGTGACTTCTTTTTGGATACCCTTGATCGAAAGGAGGCCCGTCACGTCGGCGAGCGTGCGATTGCCCTCGGTGCGAACAGAGCCAAGACTTCGGGCCTCGAACGAAATCTCCGGATGGCTGGCAACATCCAACCAGTTGGCGCTCCGGAGATGATCCGCCATCACGGGATTTCCCACGGTCATTGAAGCGGTCGAAAGCACAATCCGACCTTGGGTGGCGGAGGGCTTGCTCGGATCGAAGGTGATTGAACCGGAGATTCCCGTGGCGGTGCCATTGATCGCCTCGAGCGGGGCGTCGAGGCGGAACTGGACATTGTTGACACCTTTCGGGTCCTTGAAGTCGAACGTCTGGGGAGCCGCCACGGCGGAAAGGGCCGTCGCGCCAAGCGCGACCGCGAGTTGGAGTGTGTTACGAAACGATTGGTTTTTCATGAGAAAGGAAGAAGGCGAAGGGAGACGCTGGCCGACAGAGGGCACCTCTGGGGCAGCGCCCATCAGGATTGGACGGCCGAAACGGAGGAGGCGGACGATCGCCTGCGAACCACGAGGCTCAATCCAGAGAGGATGGCGGCGAGTGCCGCACCTCCGGCGGGAAACTCAACGCCAGCGACAAACCCGGGCTTCTGCACCGGATACGTCAGACCGGTAACTTCGTCGACGTGTAGTTCCATGGACAGAGTCTGCGTCCAGCCACGGTGACTTCCCGTTGCGATCCACGTGCCGAACGTCCCGGCCAGAACGAGGCCGGCGGCGACCTGGAGGGCGCTACGAACAGAGGAGCTTGGTTTCATGGGCTCCAACATTACCAGCGACCGACATCCCCGCCCACTGCGCAGGACGGTGCTCAGCCATGCGAACTACGCATGGGCCAACCCAACCGTCACCCGGCAATCGGGACCGCAGGCGAGGTGAGTCCGTAGGCCCTGACCGCCGTCCCTCCCATGATCTCGTCCTGCTCCGAACGGGACAAGGGCGCGATCCAGCGCGCGACCGTGTCGACCCAGCGCCGGTAGCTCGACGCCACCAGACAGACCGGCCAGTCGGTGCCAAAAAGCATCCGACGGGGACCGAACGCATCCAGCACCACATCGAAATACGGACGCAGGGACTCCGGCGACCACGTGGCAAAGTCTGCTTCGGTCACCAGGCCGGAAAGCTTGCAGGTCACCTGGGGCCGCCGGGCCAGCTCACGCATCTGGGACGCCCAGGGCTCGATCCGACCGTCACGAACCGCCGGTTTGGCGCAGTGATCGAGGATCATGGGTTGCTCCGGATGGCGGTCGACGAAGGCCATCGCCTCGGGCAACTGGTGATGAAAAATCAGCACATCGTAAACCAGCCCGAAGTCGCGAAGCCTCCGGATGCCGGCGTTGAAATCCGGGCGTGCCATGTAGGACGACGGCTCGCCCTGCAGCACATGGCGGACACCGCGCAGCAACGGATTCCTCGACAACTCGCCCAACACGTCCGCGACGCCCGGATCGACCAAGGGCACCCAGCCCACCACGCCGCGCATCCAGGGCGCCCCCGAGGCGAGCTGCAACAGCCAGCGCGTCTCTTCCAATGACTGCCGGGCCTGGACGCTGATCACGCCATCGATGCCCGCGGCTCGGATCTCCCCCCCGAGTTCGGCCGGCAAAAAGTCCCGGCGGATGACCGCCATGGAATCATCGATCCATCCGTACTCTTCTTTCGAATACTTCCAATAATGATGATGGGCGTCGATTCTCATGCCAAACCAGTAAACCCCGGCCCGTCCGGGGCGCCAGCCTGCAGTGAGTCCGGCCGGGCCGGTTCGTCCAGCACCTGGAAGGCGTAGGGCTCCACCTGGAGCACCGCCCCGGACCCAGCATCCCCGGCGGCCGCAGACGGAGGAAGAAAGGAGCCCCCGCGTCCGTCCATGTTGACCACGACCCACCGCCTCCGGCCGCCCGCCGCGATCCACGGACACACCACGGTCCCGGGACTCACCTGCCACCGCTCCCCCACGCCGGCGCGCGCGGCGTAGTGGGCGATCAGCGCCTGCAGCAGCGCGCGCCCGTCCTCCCCGACGGGTTCGGCGGCCACCACCACGACGAAGCCGCGGCCCACCGGGCGCTCCGTGAGCCATGCCAGAGGTTCCGCGGTAAGCGGAGTGACCAGCCGGCCCCGCACGGACGTATCCGCGGAGTCGGGGCGCAAGGCCGCGCACCAACCGGCCAAAGGCGCGCGCAGACCGAACGCCTCGGCTTCCGTTCCGGTGCCCTGCAGGGGCAGGGCGTAAACGGTCTCGACTCCGGCCAGCTTTTCCACACCGCCCAGCGCCGCGTCGGTGGGCACGGTGTGCTCCAACGTTCTCGTTCCGGTCAAGGGCCCGCAAATCCATGTTCCGCCCGCGCGCACCCAGGCTTCCACCCGTTGCAAGAAGGAATCGGAGACGGCGGGCATGGCGGGAGTGATGAGCAGCCGCAACCCGTCCAGCGAGGCCTGCTCGAAACGGAATTCTCGATGCCAGCCACCATCGAGCAGCAGGCGGTGCCACGCAGAAACGGTCGCGGTGTAGTCGACGACATGCCCGCGGCCGGCGCCCAGGGCTTCGGTTTGAAGCATCGCGCGCGCCCGATCCGACCAGGTCACGGCAATTTCCGCCGGAGCTGGCCGCGCCCCGCTGAACAGAGGTTGAAGTCGCTGACGGGCGCGCTCCACGCCCTGCACCGCGCTGTGGCCGATGGAAGGCCGGAACCAGGCACTGAAAAGAGCGCTATGGGGAAGTTCGCAACCCGTCCGGGGCTGACGCCAAAGCCAGTAGCACACGGCTTCGGCGCCGAGAGCGTAGTTCAGGACGGCCTCCGCCTCGAGGAACCCGCGAGGATGAGCCACCTCGCCATTGTTGCTGAGCCAGCCATTGTGCGACACGCTGGTTTCCATGAGCCAGAACGCCCGGCCCGGGCGGGCGGGACGAAAAAGGTCGGCCAGGAAAACCCACCGGGCCCATTGATCAGCGCTTGGGTAGTCATCGTAGGAAGCGAAATCGAGGTTCCGGCACATGCGCTCAAGATCCACGGAAAAGCCCGGGTTCAGGTTGTGCGTGATGGGAGCCGACGAGTGATTCCGGATGACGGCGGACTGCGCGTCCATGAAGTCGGCGATGCTTTCACGGGAAAACAGCCGGTAGGCGGTGCTCAGCGACGGATTGTGCAGAAAGGGCGTGGCTCGCGGCACCGGGACCTGCTGGAACCGCTGGTAGCGTTCGCTCCAGATGTCCGTGCCCCAAGCCTCATTGAGCGCCTCAATCGTACCATAGCGGCGCAGCAGCCAGGCATGCCACGCCCGTTCCGACGCGGGATTGAAGTCCTCTGCCACGTGGCATTTGAACTCGTTGTCGATCTGCCACGCATGGAGCGCGGGATGCCGGCCGACCGCCGCGGCGAGCGCATGCACGATCCGCAGACAAGCCGCCCGCACCGTTGGGTCGTCATAGGAGACGTGCTGACGCGCCCCGTGGCTCATGACGACGCCGTCGTGGTTGACGAAGCAACGTTCCGGGTGCCCCGCCGTCAGCCAGACCGGCGGCGTGGCCGTCGGCGTGCAAAACACCACCCGGATCCCGGCGGAGTGCAGGCGGTCCATCACCCGCAGAAAAAAGTCGAACGAGAGGTGGCCTTCGTCCGGCTCCATCTTGGACCAAGCGAACTCCCCCATGCGGACCACCGATATCCCAAGCCGCCGCATCTCCTCGATGTCTCGGGTCACATCCGCCTCCGGCCAAAGCTCAGGATAGTAGGCGACCCCGTGGAAGAGCTGGCGATGGCAAGTTTCAGATTGGGACATGGCAGAAGGCGCAAACAAGGGACAGGCAGATTCGGTTCACTCGCTACCAACTCTAATTGAGCGAGTTAAAGAAGTACAAAAAGGGACAGGCGGATTTTAGGTCAGAGAAGGGACAGGCGGATTTCTATTGAACGGAGCCAGCGAGCGCGACGGAAAAGGGGACAGGCGAACGTTTGGCTCACCGTCGCAACAAGGGCAGACCCATCGGCAGGTCAGCAGGAAATCCTAGCCGGAAGGTCGTTTCGGCAGGGACTCCAGCAAGGCCTGCACGGCCGTGGAAACCCGCCCTCGCTGCCAGGCAACCAGTAGCTCCCAGACAGCACTAGGTGCAATCAGCGGCTTGAAGACCACCCCAGGCACTCCGGTCTTGCTGGCATAAATCGGCAGAAGACTGACTCCGTTCTCCGCGATCACCGTCGAAAGGCCGTGAGTCAGGCTGTCTGCGTCCGCCACAAACCTGGGCCGGAACCCGGCCTTGCGGCACAACGTCGTTACCCACCGATTGTGACCAGGCAGATCCCCTTCACCCGCACCGACAAAGACATCATTCTTCAGATCCTCAAGACGGATGCCCTCGTCGCCTGCACGCGCATGACTCTCCGACAGCACCACGAAAACAGGGACCGAAGCAATCTTCCTCACGTAGAACTCCTTTGAGAGAAACGCGCCCGGGTGACCCAGGAGCGCGATGTCGACATCGCCCTTTCGCAGGCCGGCGATCTGTTCACCCGGTGACAAGTCGAACAGGCGTACTTTGATCTCGGGATGCCGGGCCCGCAAAAGCGAGAGCGCAGGATTCAGGTACTCGGCGGCAGCGGAGGCGATGTAGCCAATCTTGAGATCCGCGCTTTGTCCGCGCGCCCTTCGGCGGGCGGACGCCACGACCCGGTCGAACGACTCCAGCACCGGCGCCATGCCCTCGCGCAGGACATGACCCGCCGCCGTCAACGCCACGCCGCTCGGTCCTCGTTCGAACAGGAGGCCACCGATATCATGTTCCAGAGATTGCATCTGCCGCGTCAGCGTCGACTGCGACACTCTCAACCGCTCGGCCGCCTTGCTGAGACTTCCGAGATCCGCGACTGCGAAAAATGAGCGCACCACATCCAGGTTCACAGCCAGTGACGGTATGCGTAATCCGCATGACTGCAAGCCGTCCTGCGCAGTGGCCAAGACGAGGGAGTGCGGCTAATCTAGGCCCATGAACCAAACGACCCTCACCCAGAACCGCACCCACCATCCGGTCGCCGGCATCCACCATATCACCGCGGTGGCCAGCCATCCGCGCCGCAACATCGCGTTCTACACCGGAGCGCTCGGTCTCCGCTTGGTCAAGAAGACGGTGAACTTCGACGATCCGTCCGCCTATCATCTCTACTATGGGGACGAGTCCGGCGCTCCCGGAAGCATTGTCACGTTCTTCTACTGGCCCGACTACGCCGGCAAAGGACGCATCGGATCCGGGCAGACCACCGTACTGAGCTTTTCCGCACCGGCCGGTTCGCTCGACGCCTGGGCCCTGCGACTTTCCGCCAAGGGCATCACAACCCAACGCATCCAGCGCTTCGGCGAAGATGTGCTGAGCCTTGTCGATCCCGACGGCATACCCGTGGAGCTGGTCGCGGTCCCGACCGATGAACGCCGCGGATGGAGCGGCGCGGAGGTGCCGGCTGACATGGCGCTGCGTGGTTTGCACACCGCAGTCTTGGTGGTGCGAGACGGCAAACCCACCGAAACCCTCCTCACGCGCGACATGGGCTACCGCGTCGTTCGAAAGGAAGGCAACCGCACCCGGCTCGAGGCGGGTCCGGGCGGATCCGGTCGACTGGCCGATGTTATTTCCGATCCGTCCGCTCCACAAGGTACAGGTGGAGTGGGAACGATTCACCACATCGCCTGGCGGGTGGGCGATGACGACGAGCAACAGACCATGCAGGCCCGACTGACCGCGGCCGGCTTTCAGGTGTCCTCCGTGCGTGACCGCCAGTATTTCCGCTCCATCTACTATCGCGAACGGGGCGGAATCCTCTTCGAAATCGCGACAGACACGCCCGGATTTGCGGTGGACGAAGATCCTTCCACACTCGGCCAGGCTTTAAAGCTGCCGCCCCAATTCGAGTCAGCACGCGCAGAAATCGAACGAGCCCTGCCGGCGCTCGCCTGATGACCTCTTCTCCTCAACGCTCGCCGCAACCTTCTCCCGCATCCTCTGTCATTTCCTTTCCTTCCATGAAAACCAAAATCAAAGTCATCTTCCATAGCCTCTACGGTCACGTCTACACCCTCGCCGAGGCGGTTGCCGCCGGGGCCCGTGAGGTGCCCGGAGTCGAGGTCGAACTCCTTCAGGTTCAGGAGACCCTGCCGGACTCCGTGCTGGAGAAAATGGGCGCGCTCGCGGCCAAGAAAGCGTTTGCCCATATCCCCGTGGCGGATCCCAAACGGTTGGCGGAGGCCGATGGAATCATCTTTGGAGCAGGAACGCGCTACGGGAGCGCTCCCGCCCAACTGCAGTCGTTCTTCGACGCAACCGGCTCCCTGTGGGCCACCGGCGCCCTGGTCGGAAAAGCAGGCGGCGTTTTCACTTCCAGCGCCACCCAACATGGCGGCCAGGAAACCACGCTCATCAGCATGCAGACGTTCCTCTTTCATCAGGGCATGGTCGTGGTCGGGGTACCCTACGCCGCGCAGGAACAGATGACGATGGCGGAGATCTCCGGCGGCTCCCCCTACGGTTCCAGCACGATCACAGGCGGGCAGGGACAACGGCTACCCAGTTCCAACGAACTCGCGATCGCCCGCTTTCAAGGTCGGCACACGGCACAGATTGCGGTAAAGCTGGCGGCTCGCTCAACCTGACGGTTTCGCTCCATGCACCTCCACAATCCTGCGAACACCCTGCGCTTGGGCGTCCCGCCGGAACGGGCCCGCGCCGCGATCCTGCTCCTGCACGGTCGCGGATCTTCGGCCGACGAAATCGCCGGTTTGAACTCAGTCTTCAAGGCACCGGGTCTCGCGTTTCTCGCACCCAACGCCACCCACCACACCTGGTACCCACAGCGGTTTCTGGCACCCACCGCCCAAAACGAGCCGTGGCTGTCCAGTGCTCTCGAAGTGATCGACCACCTCGTGGAGGAAATCCGGACCGCCGGCTTGCCGGACGAACGCATCGGACTGGTCGGGTTTTCTCAGGGCGCCTGCCTGGCCCTGGAGTACGCCGCCCGACACCCGCGCCGTTACGGGTTCGTTGCCGGGTTGAGTGGCGCGTTGATTGGAACGCTGACAGAAGACCGACCGGCCTTCGACCTGCAGGGCACACCGGTTCTGGTCGGTTGCGCGGAACGCGACTCCCACATTCCTCTGGAGCACGTCGAAGCCAGCATCCGAACGCTCAAATCGGCAGGCGCGGACGTGGAGCGTCAGATTTTTCCGGGTTCGGCCCACACTGTGTTTCCGGCTGAGATCAGCTGGCTGGCCTCGAGATTTGTCGATCTTCCTTCTCGTTGATCGCGTGGGAAGGTGGGCGGGGCGGTCTCCGTTGTGCACGGCCCGTCTCAAATGAGGGGCCCCCGCCCGGAAGCTTGCCTCTCTAGGACTTCCGTGACGGCATGACGTCTCACGCTTTCTGCCCTCGTTATGACGTCTCACCGCACGTTTCCTCGTCGTTCCTTCCTCAAGACCCTCGGTGCAGGAGCCCTCGTGGCTCCGACCTTCACTCGCAATCTCATCTCGGCGCCACCGAGCCGGGTGCTACGCCACGCAAGTTTTGGCGCCTCCGGCATGGCCTGGGGCGACATCCAGTCCATCTGCAGCAACCCCTTCGTCAAACTCGTGGCCGTAGCCGAGGTCGACGAAAACCGACTGGGCGAAGTGAAAGCATGGCATCCCGATGTCCGTGTCTATCAAGACTGGCGTCAGCTGCTCGATCGCGAGAAGGGACAGATCGATTCCGTCAATGTCTCCACGCCCGACCACATGCATGCACCGATCGCGCTCGCGGCCATGCAGCGCGGCAAACACGTGTACTGTCAGAAGCCGCTCGCACACGATGTCTTCGAGACCCGGGTGCTCACCGAGGCCGCTCGCAAGCACGGCGTGGTCACGCAGATGGGCATCCAGATTCACTCGCAGAAAGTGTACCGCCAGGCCGTCGCCATCGTGCAGAGCGGCGTCATCGGCAAAGTGCGCGAGGTTCACACCTGGAGTAACAAAAAGTGGGGTGATGCCGGTCCTCCCCCCGTGGGCAACTCAGCCATTCCCACCGGCTTCAACTGGGACCTCTGGCTCGGCGGATCGCAGGAACGTCCCTTCATTGGGGACGGTTACTACCACCCAGGAAACTGGCGCAAGCGCCTCGATTTTGGAACTGGAACGTTCGGGGACATGGGCTGCCACATTTTTGACCCCGTCTTCGAAGCGCTCGCATTGACGTCGCCGCTCTCGCTTCGGTCCGAAGGCCCTGCGCCCGACGCCTGGAACTGGTCCATCAACGCGAAGATCCACTACGTCTTCCCCGGCACGCCGTTCACGGAAGGCGCGACCGTGCCGGTGACATGGTATGACGGCGACCAACGCCCCCCGGCGGAAGTCCTCGCTCTGGTCGAAGGCGCCAAGGCTCCCGATGCACGCCGCCCCGCGCGAGCGCGCGACGGGCTGGATCAGGGCTCCATCATCATCGGTACCGCGGGAGCCTTGCACGTTCCCCACATTGACACGCCGCGGCTGTATCCATCGGCAACGTTTCAGGATTACGTGCTGCCAAAATTGACCGATTGGCACCACTGGACGGAATGGGCGGAAGCCTGCATGTCCGGAGCGAAGCCATCGGCGTCGTTTGACTACTCGGGCCCGCTTACGGAAGCGGTCCTGCTGGGCAGCGTGGCCGTGCGCTTTCCGCGCACCACGCTCCAATGGAACGCCGCCAAACTGGCGTTCGAAAACGTGCCCGAGGCCAACCAACACGTGCGCCGCACCTACCGCCGGGGCTGGGAGTTTCCCGGATCCTGAAAAAGGACGGTTGGCACCGGTCTTTCGGATTGCCCGAGAGACCGGACGGGCGCAGGGTTGCGGGTACCCCAAGTTACCCATGAATACCCCGATTGCTGCCTTGTTGGAGCGCAAGGGCTCTGCCGTGTACACGGTATCGCCTCGACTGACTGTGTTTGAAGCCGTGGCTGAAATGAATCGCCACCGCGTTGGTGCCATCGTCGTCACCGATGAAGGCCGTCTGGTCGGTATCTTCACCGAACGAGACGTCCTCCGTCGCATCGTGGGCGGCGGCCTCGATCCTACCCGCACGCGGGTGAGCGAGGTGATGAGCACGTCGCTCGTCACCATCAACCCAGAAGCAACGGTGGAGGAGACGATGAATCTCTTCACCGAAAAGCGGTGCCGCCACCTGCCCGTGATCACGGAAAACCGCCTTGTGGGGGTGATCTCGATCGGCGACGTGACCCGCTGGATGGCGGATACGCATCGGAGTGAGGCGGAGCACCTCAAGAACTACATCACGGGCGGTTTCCCGTCCTGAGGCGGTCGCGAGTGGCGTCAAGGCCCCACCCGGTCCGGGTGGCGGGCTCCGGGCAATCCTCAAGACCTGAAACCGGCGGCTGCAGCAGGATCGAGCTCTTTCTGCTCGTCGCGGCAGCTCCGGAACGTTGTGGTGGGAGCGGTCTGCCGCGCCCTCCACGGCGCCGACCCTTTCCGGGACCCATCGTGCCCGGACCGATAGATTCTACCCTCCCTTGCTTTTGCTTCATGGCTCCCCTCGCCCGTCTCCTGTTCCTCGCTCTCGCCATCGTTGTCGCCAGCCAATCCGGTCTGGCTGCACCTGCCTTGAAGGTGCTTTTTTTGGGAGACAATGGTCATCACCAACCGGCCGCCCGCCTCCGGCAGCTGGGACCAGTGCTGATGGACCGAGGCGTGCAAGTGGTGTACACGGAGGACTTGGCGGCGCTCACCGAAGAGAACCTGCGCCGGTACGATGCGCTGCTGATTTACGCCAACATCGACCAGATCTCGCCCGAGCAAGAGAAAGCCGTGCTCGGCTATGTTCGGCAGGGAGGAGGATTGGCCGCTTTGCATTGCGCCTCCTATTGTTTTCGCAATTCCGACGCCTACATCGCGCTCGTGGGTGCGCAATTCAAGAGCCACGGAACCGGTACGTTCCGCACCCGCCTGCTCCAGCCTGAGCATCCCGTAACCAAGGGATTCACGGGATTCGAGAGTTGGGACGAAACCTACGTGCACCACCGGCACAATCCAGAAGGCCGCACCGTGCTGGAACAGCGGGAGGACGAACCGTGGACCTGGGTTCGCACAGAGGGCAAAGGACGCATCTTCTACACCGCCTGGGGCCATGACGACCGCACGTGGTCGAATCCGGGTTTCCACGATCTCGTCGAACGAGGCCTGCGCTACGCCGCCGGCCAGTCCGTCCCGGAGGCGCTCGCTCAACGCCCGGTCGTACCCCGGCTCGAACGCTTCGACCAAAGTGGCATCCCTTACTACGCGCCCGGCCAGCGCAGTCAGGGCGATGGCGTTTGGGCACAGATGCAAAAACCCCTCAGCCCCGCCGACTCGATGAAGCGCATGGTGGTGCCGGCCGGATTTGAAGTGCAGCTGGTTGCGAGCGAACCCGACATCCGCAAGCCCATCGCGATGGCTTGGGACGAGCGAGGTCGCCTCTGGCTGGCCGAGACCCTCGACTACCCCAACCAACTCCTCGAACCAGGACAACCGGGGCGCGACCGCCTGACCATCTGTGACGATACCGACGGAGATGGCCGCATGGACCGGTTCACCGTGTTCGCCGATGGCCTGAACATCCCCACCGGCTTCACCTTTTCACACGGAGGTGTCGTGCTGCTGCAGGCACCCCATACGCTGTTCCTGAAGGACACGGACGGCGATGATCGCGCGGACCTGCGTGAAATCCTCTTCACCGGCTGGGGACGCAGCGACACGCACGCCGGGCCGAGCAATCTGGTGTACGGACCAGACAACTGGATCTGGGGCGTGGTGGGTTATGCGGCGTTCAATGGCAGTGTCGGTGGGGAAGCGCATGCGTTTCGCCAGGGCTTTTTCCGGTTTCGCCCGGACGGCTCCAAGCTCGAGTTCCTCCGCGGTACCAACAACAACACCTGGGGCTTGGGTTTCCGCGAGGACGGCATCGCGTTCGCGTCCACCGCCAACAATAACCCCAGTGTCTATCTGCCCATTCCCCAGCGTTCGTACACCAACAGCGGTCTGGAGGCAAAAACCCTCGGCAGCATCGCCGAGACCTCGCGTTTTCTGGCCCTCACCAGCCGCGTCCGCCAAGTCGACGTCCATTGGGGCTATACCGCTGCCGCGGGGCACGCGTTTTATACCGCCCGCTCGTATCCAAAATCATATTGGAATCGTGTGGCATTCGTGACCGAACCCACGGGCCACCTCGTGGGCAATGTCCAGGTTGATTCCGCCGAAGGAGATTTCCGGGCAAAGAACCCCGACAATCTTGTGGTCAGCGATGACGAGTGGTTCGCGCCGATCATGGCGGAAGTGGGGCCCGACGGCGCGGTGTGGGTCATCGACTGGTACAACTACATCGTACAGCACAATCCAACACCCAAGGGATTTGGTCGCGGCCCGGGCAATGCGTATGAGAACAGCCTCCGCGACCAGCGTTATGGACGGGTGTACCGTATCGTCTGGAAAGGGGACGCGACGACCAAGCCCGCGGCTCCCTTTACGCTGGCGGGCAAAGGCCCGTCCCAATGGGTAACGGCTCTGGGCCATGAAAACCTGCTGTGGCGCCGCCATGCGCAGCGCCTGATTGTTGAGCGTGGTCGCAAGGACATGGTGCCGGAACTCGTGGCTTTGACGAAGGATTTGAGTGTCGACGAGCTGGGACTCAATGCGGGGGCGTTGCATGCGCTTTGGACGCTGCAGGGACTCAACGCGGTGGATGCAGTGCCGGAAGCGCTTGCTGCGGCCACGGCAGCCCTGCGGCACCCGTCCGCAGCGGTGCGCCGAGGCGCGCTCACCGTGCTTCCACGCACACCTGCGACCGGCGCGGCCGTGATCAAGGCCGGCCTGCTCGTCGATCCCGATCCTCAGGTCAGGCTGGCGGCTCTACTGGCCGCGGCGGAAGTGCCGGTCAACGCCGACATCGGCAAAGCCCTTTACGCGCACCTGGATCGCGATGGGTTGAGTTTGGACCGATGGACCGCGGAGGCGGCGACGCTCGCCGCCATGCGTCATCATCGCGGATTCCTGGCCGCCGCGAAGCCAGATCGGATCGAACGAGCCAACGCGTCCATGCAGGAAGCCATGGCCCGGCGAGTTTCCCCTCAGGCCATCCCGCCGGTCGAAACGTTTGAGCGCAGTCCGGTCGGGGCGGCGACGGACTGGAGCGTCGCGGCGCAAGGAGGCGGTATCGAAGTGACGGTGACCGAGACCGGCCGTACCAGCTACCGAAGCTTGAAGTTGAAAGCCGGCGCCGGTGGTGTGGACGCAAGCGTATCGCGCGTCTTCAAGGTAAAGCGCAACACGCGCTACGAGGTGGGCGGATGGATCAAGACCGAGGAGGTCGAAACCCAAGGCAATGCGCTGGGAGCGTTTATCCAGGTTCCCGAGATCAATCAGCCCAAGCGAACCCTGACCATCGCGTCCAAAGGCACCACCAACTGGGCCAGCGGACGGATTTCCTTCGACTCGGGCGCGCGTGAGGAGATTACCGTGGCCTGCGTGCTCGGGGGAGGCGGACTCGCCAGTGGCACGGCCTGGTTCGATGATTTGGTACTGAACGACATGGGACCCGCTGACGATCGCGTGCGTGATCCGCTGACTGCGACCCTTGTCCACGTTCTGGCCCAGACCACGACGCGCTCTGCGGCGGCGGACCCCGACAGCGACGCGACCATTGTCCAGCTTGGCGTCATTCCCGATGTGATGAAGTACGATCGAACCGAGCTCACGGCCCGGCCTGGTGAGAAGATCAAGTTGATCTTCCGGAATACGGACCACATGCAGCACAATGCGCTCATACTCCGTCCCGGACGAATCGAGACGGTCGGCGCGCTTGCGGATGCCATGCTGACCGACCCGAAGGCGCTGGCGCGACACTACGTGCCGGACAGCCCGGATGTCCTTGCCTCCACGCCGCTCGTCAACCCGGGAGAGAGTTTCGAACTCGTATTCACAGCACCAACCGCGCCTGGCCGCTATCCCATCATCTGCACCTTTCCGGGGCACTGGCGCATCATGCAAACCGTCTTGATCGTCCAATAGCGAGGCGACCGACCACGCCCGTCAGAAAATCCCACCAGCCAAAATAAGGGACAGGCAAACTCGCATCAGCGGTAGGGACAGGCAAATTTTTGAAGATAGCAGGTGAGAACGTGCCCAAAAGGGTACGCTTAACGGCAGTCCATGACCGTTTGAGCCGAATTGCACCGCCTCTGAACGAGCGATCTCCCGAATCTTCCGGGTTTCGGCATGACGTGAGGAGGCTTTCGATCGACCGACGAAAAGCGAAGCGCGGGGTGTCACCTCTCGTGGTGGCACCCCGCACCTCCGACGCTACACTGAAGGAAATGTAATCGCGTTCTTCCGCAAAGATCGTAGCACCGCGAGATCTCCCCAGTCGGTGATGTCGGCGGGCAGAAGTTGGATGTCCATCTTGCGGCGCCTTCCCGTCTTCTGCCGGTACAGATCCAGCTGCGCGCGGACATAGGCCTGCGAACCGAGAACCGCCCCATCGGAAAAGTATCGATTTCGACACAACAACGCAGACGCAAGGGGAAGCTTTCCGCCCGCCTTTATCACCGCCTCGAAAGCCTTCCGATCGATGCAGGCTTTCCCTTCCTTTTCCACCGTACCAGACGCATACAAAAAGCAGCGATACGTGGATTGCACGTGATCCCAGGTGCCATGACCAAAGATGCAAAATAGTCCTGCCTGAGCCCGTTTGACACCGGCCACGGCCTCGGCATAGCCGCAAAACCGGTAATCCTTCGGGTCGGAAACTAGGCCGGCACGGATACTGTTTAAGTCGATGTACGCGGCGGCCGTTCGCAAGGCGTGCAGAGCCGGTTCAACCAGGTCGCTCTTGAAGCGCTCAGCCCAAAGCGTCCCGAAGCGATTGTGTTTGTGATTAAACCAAATGGAAAAGCGCTGCTTTAGGATCTGAACGAATGGAGACAAATCTCCCATCAGGGCCAGCTGCTGTTTTCGCCACGCTACAGCGAGCGGCCCGTTGGTGGCCAATTGAGACTCAATCACCTTGATGCGTACGGACTGATAACGGGTGGGGCTCGGATAGAGAACGCGGTAGCGGCGAAGCAATTCTTGATCGGATACCGGTTCCCGTCGGGGAACCAGTACCAGAAGATGAAAGTGATTGCTGAGCAACGCGTAGGTCAGAATGCGGACTCCGCAGTAGTCTGCGACCTGCCAGATCTGCTTTTGCAGGACCTTCTTGCAGTCGTCATCCAGCAACCGTTCCCCATTAACTGTCCGGCTTATAACATGATACGCAGCCACGGAATCTTCCGAACTTAGCTTCAGGCGCGCGTGTCTCATGGAATGACGGTTGTTTAAATGATATATTTATGCATTTGCAATCAAATATCTTTATAAAATCCACCTGTCCCTTAACCGGGTATTTGTTGCCTGTCCCTTAACCGGTGGGGGAGTAATGATACGGGCAAGAATTCACTCGCCGGCACCCAGGGTGAAATACCTACTTCGGAATGGTCGGTCATCGGCGATTTCTGCCTCTCCTCGGGCTTGTCATAGGTATAGTGGGGATCTCCTACTCCATATCTAAACTATTTCTGATTAGCCACTTAACAGCCTACGAAAGCTCTCTCGGACCCGGAAAACCACGGGCCTTTCCGGCTAAGAGAGCAGTCTCAAACTTCGACACGTCGGCCGTCCGCGGCGGAGCGGAGTCCCGAAAGTCGGAGCGCGCTGATTCAGGGTCGATCCCTCTCGAGCCTTCGCCCGCGGGTCTTTTTCCTGACCAACCTTCGGTCCTGGCAGAAGTCATTCAACTTCAGCAGCTCGCCGCCAATACCGCACTCGCCCTTACTCCTGAACAGTGGCTCGCCCTCGGTGCCGTGGCGGTGCACACCCAAACCCTGCGTCACCGTCACGAGGCTTCGATCGCTTCGGTGGGTCGTTTGAATGTTCACAGCTACGCTTTGGACATCCCTCCCTACCCGGAAATGGGAGCCTGGCTCAAAGCTTCCTTCGAGTCTTCGGTCGAGGCGGCACTGGGAAAGGACGTGGCGAAGGTCACACTCCTTGCGCTTTCACCCGCCCTCACGGCCCACTTCGGGGGCTTTGGGGTGAGTCAACAAACGTTGGAGTTCGCACGTCCCTCTCGTCTCGACCCAAATGATTATCAGGTGACACGCACCGTCACGTTCTGGCAGGGCTCAGCAACCGAAGGTCGTGCGGTGACTCGACGTGAGACGTTTCTTCCCGGATTGGAAGATCCTGCCGGGACGTCGTGGGGACCGCTCCTCCAGGTACTCGAGAGATCCGTCTCTGGTGGATAACGGCGGAAGGCGAATCGACCTGCGCTTCACGTCGGAAAGGTCCGTCAGTGGGGGGTGACGCGCACGCGGGCTGCGTGAAACCAGCCGATCGTCCGGGATCCGTTCTTTTGTGAACGCGGATCCGGCCGCCCACTGTCGCATTGCGTTTTTTCTTTCCGGTGTCCGCGAAGCCGATCATCTGCTTGCACCTTTCATCCGCGCCCTCCACGCAAGGGTAATGCGGCGCTCCCCCGCCACCATTTCCTCCATGCCCACCATCGCCCACATCGCCAACCTCTGGTCGCTCGTCGGACACCCCTCGCCTGCCCGGGAGTGGTCGCTCGAAAGAAAAATCAAGACGATCGCCGCCTCCGGATTCGACGGTATCACCACCGCGCTCACGCCCGACCACCGTCGTCACGCCGAAAACTACGGATTGAAGCATCTGCTCGGCTTCATCTCCACCAACGACCCGACCGAGTTCACCGCTTTGATCCAGGCGCAGAAGGAAGCCGGCGCCGTGCACATCAACGTGCAGCTCGACGACCACGACACTCCGCCGGCACTCGCCACAAAACACTGGATCGCCCTCGTGCGCGCCGCGGAAAAAATCGGCGGGGTCGTCCCTTCCCTTGAAGTGCATCGTGACTGCTGCACCGAAACGCCGGAAAAAACCTACGAGATCGCCGAGCGCTTCCACCGCGCCACCGGGGAGATGATCAAGATCAACTTCGACTTCTCCCACTTTTCCGTCGTCAAACACCTGGGTCCCGCCAACTACGCCGCCCGGCTACTGGATCATCCCGACTTGGTGCAAAACTCCGACCAGTCACACTGCCGGCCCTTCAACGGCCATCATTGCCAGGTCCCCGTCACCCACCGCGGCGCCCTGACGGACGAGGTGAAATCCTACCTGGAATTTGTCCGCGCGCTTTTCACCTGCTGGAAGTCCGCCCCGCGCAACCGCGACCGCACCCTGTTCGTCTGCCCCGAAATGGGCCCCTACCATGCGGGCGGAGCCGGCTACAATATCACCGGACTGCCGGGCGCGTGGCCCGATGCCGCCGTGCTCCGCGGAGAACTCGACAAGGTTTGGAAACAAACCAAAGCCAAACCCTAAAGAACGGTCCCGTCCCCGACCATCGACTGATGTCGGGTCCGGTCCCGGGCCAGCCTTCATCCCGCGATCGCACTGCGGCGCTCCCCTACGGGCGCAGCCGCGGGCGTACACGCAGCGTGTCACCCGCACGCGTGGCGCAATCGACCGTCGAAGCGGGCGCCAAGGCACGTGAAGGCAACACCGCCCCCGCGGAGATCTCCGGACGACCGGGGTCCACCGTGTGAAAAAACGGATTGGGGTTCACGCCGCGTGCGGGCTGGACGGAGGTCGCTCCTTCGACCTCGACTTCCTGCGGTGTGCGCAACCGGCACACACCACCCAATCGAGAGCGGATCACCGCCTCCGTGAGCCGGCCTTTCTCCCACGCCAGATCGACTTCGAACCCACCCCGCGCCCGCAGGCCCCGGACCTTGCCCGCGGGCCAGACCGAAGGCAGCGCCGGCAGGAGGTGCAGCACCCCGGCGTGACTCTGCACCAGCATCTCCATGACGCCGGACGCGTATCCAAAATTTCCATCGATCTGAAAGGGCGGATGCGCGTCGAAGAGGTTGGCATAGAGTCCTCCACCGCTCATCGCCATGCCGGCACCCGCCGGCGTGAACAAGTTCCGCACAATGATGTAGGCGTGCTCGCCATCGAGCAACCGCGCCCAAAGGTTGATCTTCCAACCCATGGACCAACCCGTGGCCTCATCACCCCGAAGCTCGAGCGTCCGCTCTGCCGCGCGAAAGAGCTCGGGCGCCGTCTCAGGGTTGATCTGATTGCCGGGATGCAGGCCATAGAGGTGAGACACGTGCCGGTGCTTTGGCTCCCGCTCCACGTAATCCTCCCTCCATTCCTGCAATTGTCCGCGCGCCCCAATCCGGTAGGGAGCCAGACGCGCCAGCTTGGCGGCGAGCTCGGCCCGAAGCTCAGGATCGCGATTGAGCAGCGTGGAGGCCTCGATCGTGCGCGCAAACAGCTCGCGAATGATCGCAAGGTCCATGGTCGTCCCTTCCGTGACCGCGGCCGCCCGTCCATCAGGAGCCACAAAGGCATTTTCGGGTGAGGTGCTGACCGGAGTCACGAGCTTCCCGTCCGCCGCCTCCTTCAGCCAGTCCGAGAGAAACTCCGCCGCCCCTTTCATCAGCGGATAGGCCTGTTCTTCGAGAAACTGCCGATCGCCTCCGTAGAGCCAATGCTCCCAGAGGTGCGACACCATCCAGCCCGCCGCCAGATTCCAAAAAGCCGCCCTTGCCTGCCCGTCGACGGGAAACGCATCGCGCCAGAGCGAGGTGTTGTGATGTACGACCCAACCGCGGTGTCCGTACATCGTGCGCGCCGCTATCGCTCCGGTAACGGATGCCTCCTTGATCATGCGGAAAAAGGGCTCCGCCGTCTCCGCCAGATTTGCACCCTCGGCGGGCCAATAATTCATCTCGGCATTGATGTTGACCGTGTAACTCGACGCCCACGGGGGAATCACCTGATCGTTCCAAATGCCCTGCAGGTTCAACGGCTGGGTCCCGGGTCGCGATCCGGCCAGCAACAAGTAGCGGGCATAGCGAAACAACAGGGCCACCAGCGCCGGATCGTCCTTTTCCCGGAAAGCGGCCAGCCGGGCGTCCGTCGTCAACCGTTCCACGGCGGGATCGCCCGCCAGCTCCAGGTCCATACGATCAAACAGGGCCCGGTAATCACGCACATGCCGGGCGCGCAATTCATCCACGCTGCGCCATAGCGCCGAGGTCAACTCGCGCCGCGTACGCTCCGCCGGATCCAGGCCTTCGCGACTCGGACTCTTGTCGAATCCATTGTAACTGCTGCCCGCCGTCATGCGCAGGACGGCCCGGCTCGCCCCCTCCACCCTCAGACCGTCCCCATCGACCACCACGCGCCCGTCGGTCTCCACGGCCAGTCGGGTTTCAAACGCCATGCCCCGGCCATCAATGTCGTCCCCGTACAGGACCTGCGCCGCGTGCGGACGCCGCGTACCATCAGAAAGGAAGTTCTCAGGGTACTTGTGCTGGTCGCCCCACTGCTCAATCACCTTCAACTCCCGACGTCCAACAAACCCCGGCAGGCGCCCCGTCATCACCAGCGTGTCGGACGCTGCCTGGACCCGGGCCGTGGGATGAACCGACGAGAACGACACCCTGAAGCTGAGCGCCGCTGTCCGGTCCACCGAAAGTCGCACCACCAGCGCCTGGTCGACCGCGCTGAGGAACGACTCCCGCACCATGCCCACGCCCCCCCTCCGGTAGGCCACCACCGTGGTCGCCGTCGACAGGTCCAGCCACCGCCGGTAGCCTTCCGCCGGGCCGCCGGGACCAAAATCGAGCCAGAGGTCGCCCAGCGGTTGGTAACACGGCTGGCTCCGTCCCAGCCAGTTGCGCGTCACGTACGTATCCGCATCGGCATTTCGTCCTTCCCGGATCAACCCGCGGACGTGTTCGAGATCCCGCCGGATCGAAAGGGTGCGCAGATCGGACGGCGGTTCGCCCGAGGTCAGCGTATCTTCGTTGAGTTGAAATCGCTCGCGCTCGATCCCGCCAAACACCATGGCCCCCATCCGCCCGTTGCCCAGAGGCAGTGCCTCCGTCCAAGCCTCGGCCGGACGGTCATAGTGAAGGGAATACCCCGGTGTGGGCACCAGGCCGGGGTTCGCCCGCACACCGACAACGGCCACCAACAGGGTCAGTCCAGCAGCAAGGTAACGCAGTGCAGTCATGGGAAAATGGATCGTGGAAGCCTCGTGCACACCCGGAGCAAGGACTCGCCTCAACGCAGCAGCGTGGTGCCGCCATCAATGTCGTAGGCGGACCCCGTAATGAAGGACGCTTCCGGTGAACAGAGAAACGCGGCAAGTGCCGCGATCTCCGCCGGCTCACCCATGCGACCGACCGGCTGCGCGGCGGCCAATTTGGCGAACATTTCCGCCTCGCGCCCGGGATAGGTCCGGGCGAGGAAGCCGTCGACAAACGGTGTGTGCACCCGCGCCGGACAGATACAGTTGCAGCGGATGCCCTGGGCCACGTAGTCCCGGGCCACCGACAAGGTCATGCTCAACACCGCACCCTTGGTCATGCTGTAGGCGAACCGATCCGGCAGCCCCACCTTGGAGGCGATCGACGCGACGTTTAGCACGACGCCCCCTTTCTGCTCCAGCAACCGCGGCAGGCCGAAATGCAGGCAATGGTACACCCCCTTCACGTTCACTGCGTAGACCCGGTCAAAATCGGCCGGCTGGGTTGAAGTCGCGGTGCCGATGTGGGCAATGCCCGCATTGTTCACCAGAATATCCAGTCGCGGCAACGCGGCGAACACCGCACGCACGGCCTCCGCATCCGAAACGTCGCAGGCCGCAGCCTCCGCCCGCCCCCCCTGCTCACGAATGGCGGAAGCAACTGCCTCTGCCGCCTCCCGGCCGAAGTCGAGGACCGTGACACTTGCGCCTTCCGCGGCGAAGCGTTCAACGAGGGCCCGACCGATACCGGATCCGGCGCCGGTCACAAGGGCGTGCTTGGAAGCGAGACGAGGAGCAAAAGCAGTCATAAAGCGAAGACGAAGGGGGTGGAGGGTCAGTTAAGTTCAAATCGAGACGGACGCGAAGCCCAAAACCTCACGCGTCGGACCGGGTCCTCCCGGTCACCCGACGCCCCGCACCATCCCTCCTCCCACACTAGGGACTCGACGGTCGACGGACGACCGACCAAACCAAGTGCCGCCGTGCGACCACGACTTCCGACGCGATGAGCTCCATCTCCTTCCTGGCCGTGACTCCCGCCGAAGCCCCATACCTTGCGATCGGTCCGTTCACCCTGCTGGCTCTCGCCATCCCCGTCATTCTCCTCGGAGAACTGCTTTCCAAACGCCTGGGCTGGCTGGGTCGCTCCAACATTCCAGCGCCCATCACCGGCGGCCTCCTCGTGGCGCTCCTGCTCCTGCTGGTGGGAGAGTTGCTCCCCGGCTGGCTGACCGTCAACGGTTCGACCCAGCACCCCCTCTGGCTCTGGCCCGTCCTGCCACAGTGGGACCTGGCCACGCCCAAGCCGACCGATGTCGAACGCCCCCTGCTCATTCTGTTTTTCACCTGCATTGGCTTGAACGCCAGCTGGTCGGTCGCCCGGCGCGGAGGACTGCCCCTGCTGATTTATCTGGGCCTCGCCACCGGATTTGCGGTGATTCAGTCGGCCACGGGCGTGCTCACCGCCGTGGCGCTGGGCGAAAGCCCCTTGCTCGGCATTATGTGCAGCAGCGTGTCGTTGATGGGAGGGTTTGGCACCTCCGCCGGTTTCGCGCCAGAGTTTCAAAAGGCGGGATTGGACGGCGCGGCGGCCATCGGAATCGCCGCCGCCGCCTTCGGCGTCATCGCCGGCGGTTTGGTCGCCGGTCCCGTCGCTGGACGTTTGCTCTCCCGGAAAACTCCCGCCCTGCCGACGCATCCCGCCCCGCGAACCGCAACCCCCGACCCGGACGCCGAGGAACCGCACGGGTTTCTCGTCGAGGCCCGCCAGCTCGCCCAGCACGCCGGAAGTGTGCTCGTCCACGTGGGCCTGCTGCTGATCTGTCTCAAGGTGGGAGCGTTTCTCAGCGTCGCAATCCAACGCGCGGGCATCACGTTTCCCGTGTACATGGGTTCGATGCTGGTGGCGGCGCTGGCCCGCAACCTGCACGACGCGCTCGGCGCACGCTGGCTCGTGAGCGAACGCACCGACGCGATCGCCTCCTTCAGCCTGACCTGGCTGCTCGCCGTGGTGATGATGGACCTGCAATTGCTCCAGCTCGCGCACGCCGCACTGCCCATGCTGGCGATTCTGGGCCTGCAAGTGGTCTTGATCGCCGCTTTCGCCACCTGGGTGGTCTTCCCGATCATGGGCCGCGACTATGAAGCGGCCACCATGAGCGCGGGTGTGATCGGCTTCGGCCTCGGCGCCACATCCAATGCCGTGGCCACGATGCGCGTGCTGGCCCGCCGCTACGGCCCGGCCCCCCGTGCATTTCTCATTGTCACCGTAGTGGGGGCTTTCCTCATCGATTTCACCAACGCCCTGCTGATCACTGCGTCGCTCAATCTGTTCCGTTGATTCCGGATTCCGGCCCGGTGGTCCCGGTCTCGCCGTCCCACCGCCGCCAAGCCGGTAACAATGCATGTCTTGGGAATTGTTGGGTGAAAGTTGGGGACGGCATCGGTTCACGATTGCCACCCCTCGCCGGGTTTCCCATCGCGGACAGGAATCATGTCATCTTCCCCCAACCCCCTCCTCCCCATCAAAACCGTGACCGTGGCCGACGCGGCAACGCCCGGCGAGCAGACCGCCGCCCGGGAATTGGCCCGCCTCACGGGAGCCACCTACGCCCCTGGAGCCGCCGGCGGCGTGCGGGTCGCGGTGGCAACGCGAGGCCGCCCGACTCATCTGCCCGCGTCCGCCGACGCTACGTCCGCCTGGATCTGGTTGCAGATTGGCGACGATGGCCGTGGCGAGGTGTGTGCGACCCACGGCGCCTTTCTCTACGCCGCCGTGAGGCTTCTGGCCGGTCCCATTTCCGGATTCACCCGCGAAAA
>JAEUGY010000087.1 GCA_016794625.1 Opitutaceae bacterium | reverse complement strand
GGAGTCGGCCGAAAAGAAGGGGACATGCGAGGTTTCGTCGACGCCCGCGTACTCCGAACCTTTCACCCCATCGATGACCATCACCAGGGAGTTGGCCTTGGTCCGGCACAGCACCGCGTGCCGTTTGCCATCCGGGCTGAGGTAGACCCGTTGCGCACCCTCCGTGCCGGCCACCGCCTTTCCATCAAGAAACAGCTGCTGACCAGCCAGACCCGCCGACGCCGTCTTGCCTGCGATCACCGCGAGTTTTCGACCCGTGGCCGGAACGCGCACCGACGCAATCGTCGCCGCATCCAACACCGACTTGCCGTCCACAAGCACCGACATCTTGCCGGGCACCTGAGCCACCGTCACCAGACCACCGCCTTCGAGAAAAAACTGCGGGTCGCGACCGACGTAGGGCGCCACCTTGCCATCCACCACGAGGATGTCCGTGGTTCGATCCCCCGGACTTTTCGAGACATAGGCGTACCGAGATTCGTCGGCGTTGAACGCGATCTCGATCGCGTTGTGTCCGAGTTTGGGACCCGGCTTGCCATCGACATGGAGCACAAAGCCGGAAAAGTCGGCCGCCGAGGTCATCCACACGACGTGTTTACCCTTGGGTGAAAACGCCAGAGGGAAATAGCCGAACAGCTTGGCGTTGTTGTTGAACGGTCCGCGGGCGATTTCTTTTCCGTCCACCACCACCAGGTATTCGTTGCCCACCCGCGCCGCGTAGGCGGTCCGCATGCCGTCAGGACTGAACGCGACGGGAAAGAGCCCCGGATTGGCCAGTCCGGAGCCAGCCCCAAAATACGTGGCACCATCCACGCCCAACACCTGATCGTAGGCCGGACTGCTCACGCCGTCGATGATCACGACCTGACGGCTGCCCTGAGCCGCAATCGTCGCCAACCGCACGCCGCGGGGACTGATGCCGTAACTCATTCCGGTGCCCAGCGGGCCCACCTTTTCTTCTTCGATCCGCGCTGCCGCCGACACGTGAGCAGGAGAGCAAAGCCCTCCGAGAAGGGCTGCAAGAGCCACGATCAACCCGGTCCGGTTCATGATAATCCTCCGTTTGTGGATGCGCAAATCGCTGATGGTGCGCCGAGCGTACGGCCCGGTTCTTTCCGTCCTCAAGGCCAATTCCCGCAGTTGGAATGAATTCGGCATGTCGTGATCTGACGTCCGCCGCCGCGGAAAAATTCTACTCTTCTGCGAGATTGCCTCGCGCTCCGGAGACACCCCATCGTGGTGCAACGCCCCGATGATTCGACGCTCCCCCTTCGACCGCGTTCGTACCACCCGGACGCACTGTGCCCTGCTCTCCACCAGCGTGCTCGTCCTGCTCGCGCTCCTGCCCGGGTGCGGACACCCGTCTGAAGTGACGACGTCGTCGTCGACGGACACGCCCGTCACCGCCGTGAAAACGGCGGCCGCTTCCGTGGCGTCGACCCCGGCGATCGCCGGGGCCACGCACCCCACGGCCACGCTCTCGTTCAACGATCACATCCAGCCGATCCTGTCGGAAAACTGTTACGCGTGTCACGGGCCCGACTCCGCCACCCGCGAAGGCAAACTGCGCCTCGACCGGTTCGAGGACGCGACGATGGCCCGCGGCGATCATGAGCCCGCCATCGTGCCTGGACGCCCCGACGTCAGCCCGGTCATCGAACGCATCCTGAGCGACGATCCCGACGAGCGCATGCCTCCGGCCAACGCGCACAAATCGCTCAAACCCACCGAAATCGCGCTGCTCCGGCAGTGGATCGCCGAAGGTGCCACCTACCAGCCACACTGGTCCCTCATCGCCCCGCAGCGACCGGCCGTGCCGGCCGCGGGCCGGGGCTGGGCGCGCAATCCCATCGACGCCTTTGTCGCCGCCACGCACGACCAGCAGCGCCTCACCGCCGCCCCGGAGGAATCCCCGGCCCGGCTGCTGCGACGCGTCACCCTCGACCTGACCGGCCTGCCTCCCACGCCCGAATCGCTCGCCGCTTTCACCGCCAACCCGTCGGCCTCAGCTTATGAACAGGAGGTCGACCGGCTGCTCGCGAGCGACGCTTCGGCCGAACACTTCGCCCGGCACTGGCTCGACGCCGTGCGTTATGCCGACACCCATGGTATCCACATCGACAACTATCGTTCGATCTGGCCCTACCGCGACTGGGTGGTCGACGCCTACCGTCGCAACCTGCCTTACGATCAGTTCACCGTCGAGCAGATCGCCGGCGATCTCCTGCCCGGCGCCACGCTCGATCAGAAAGTGGCCACCGGCTTCAACCGGTGCCTGCCGACCACAAGCGAGGGCGGCGCCATCCCGGCCGAATACGAGGCGATCTACGCCAAGGACCGGGTCGAAACCCTCTCCACGGTCTGGCTCGGCCTCACCACCGGCTGCGCCGCCTGCCATGACCACAAGTTCGATCCGATCAGCACCCGGGAGTTCTATTCGCTGACCGCGTTCTTCCGCAACAACACCATGCCCGCGATGGACGGCAACGTGGCGGAGACCGAGCCCAGCCTGTTCGTGCCCGCCGCGGCCGATCGCACCCGCTGGGCGGAACTCGAAGCCCGTCTGGCCAAAACCACGGCCGCCCTCCAGCAGCGCCGCACCGAGGGTGAAGCCGACTTCGCCCGCTGGCTGGCCACCGCCACTCACCTGCCCCTGCCGCCGGTGGATCACACCGTGCTGCTGCACCGCCCCTTGCTGGGGAAGGCGCCCGCCGCCGGGGCCGAACTCGCGCCCGATCACATTGCAGGGCCCTTCGGCCCGGCGCCCAGCCTGTCCGCCGCGGCCCAGGTCCTTGGTCCACCGCTACCGCTGCGCCGGGATGGACAATTTGCGTTCAGTCTGATGATCCGGGTGACCGAGAAACCAAGCGGCAGCGTGTTGTCCTCGCGCGGCAGCGAGGCCTCCGCTCCGGGTTGGGAGGTCTTCCTCGACCAGGGCCGCCCAGGTCTCTGGGTCTCGGAGGGCGGCTCCACCACGCCGATCCGGTCCGTGGGCAAACTTCCGCTGACGCCCGGGTCGTGGCACCACCTCATGCTCCTCTTCGACGGCAGTGGCAGCCGCAACCGCCTGATCGATGTCTGGATCGATGGAAAGGACGTGGCCAACCAAGGCGTGCCCCGGGCGTTCCGTACCGACATCGAACCCCCGGCCCCGCTCCGGCTCGGCCCGGCGCCGGAAAGCACGTCCGGCCTTACTGGCGGGACCGTGCACGTGCAGGACCTGCGTCACTTCGATCGGGGGTTTGCCGGCCCGGAAATCAAGGCGCTCGCCGAAGGGGTGGCGGCCTTCGAATCGTTGACTCCGGGTTCCACGGAACGCACACCCGCGCAACTCGAGCGGCTGCGGCTCGCCTACTTCGCCGGGGCCGATGCGCCTTCGCTCCAACTCGCCGCCCTCCGCGATGGTCTGCAGGCGGAGGCGCGGGTGCTCCGTCGCCGGGGTGGCGTGACGCTGGTCATGGAGGAGAAGAAGGACTCGGCGCCGTTCGCGCACATCCTGGTCCGGGGTGAATACAGCCAGCCCGGCGAACGCGTGCCGGCCGCCACTCCGGCCGTCCTGCCCGCGCTTCCCGCCGGCGAGCCGGCAAATCGCCTGACCCTCGCGCGGTGGTTGTTCGCCCCCGATCATCCCCTGACCGCACGGGTCACCGTCAATCGCGTCTGGCAGCAGCTCTTCGGCACCGGCCTCGTGGAATCCAGCGGCGATTTCGGCATCACCGGTTCGCGGCCCTCCCACCCCGCGCTGCTCGACTGGCTGGCGGTGGAGTTCCGCGAAAGCGGCTGGGATCACCGGCGACTCGTGCGCCTGATGTTGACGAGCGCGACCTACCGGCAGTCTGCCGCCGTTTCGCCCGCGCTGCTGGAGCGCGACCCCGCCAACCGGCTGCTCGCCCGCGGCCCGCGGCACCGGCTCGACGCCGAGGTGCTGCGCGACCAGGCGCTGGCCGCCTCCGGCCTGCTTGTCGACCGGCGGGGCGGTCCCCCGGTCCGGCCCTACCAGCCCGAGGGCATCTGGGAGGATGTCGCCATGAAGGAGTCGACCACCCGTTTCTATCGCCAGGATCGCGGCGAGGCCCTCTACCGCCGCAGTCTCTACACCTTCTGGAAACGCACCGCCCCACCGCCGGCGATGGACATCCTCAACGCCCCGAGCCGGGAGGTCTCCTGTGTGCGTCGCGACCGGACCAATACACCGCTGCAGGCGCTCGTCACCCTGAACGACCCGGCGTTCGTCGAGGCGGCCCGGCAGCTCGCCGCCCAGGCGCTCGGCCGACGGACGACGTTTGACGCGCGGCTCGACCACGTCTCCCTGCGCCTGCTCGGCCGCACGCTGGCCGCGGAGGAACGGGCCGTGGTCAAGACGCTGGTCGACGACGCTCTCGCGGTCTACCAGCGCACCCCGGCCAAGGCCGCGGAACTGCTCGCCATCGGCGAGTCGGCCGCCGACCCAAAGCTACCCGCCGTTGAACTGGCCGCCTGGACGCTCGCCGCCAGCCAGGTGATGAACCTCGACGAATCCCTGACCAAGTAACCCTGCCCGCCCCCACGCCCATGAACCCGATTCATCCTGACTGGCGACGCCCGGTTGACACCTTCAATGACGCCCTGACCCGCCGGCAGTTCTTCCGGCAGACCGGCACCGGTCTCGGCGTGGCCGCGCTGGCCGCCTTGCTCGGCGACCGCGCCCTGGCCGCCGACAGCCCATCCGCCGCGCTGGCCGCCCCGTGGCGGATTGCGCCCAAGGCCAAACGCGCGATCTACATTTCGCTCATCGGCGCTCCTTCCCAGCTCGACCTCTTCGACTACAAGCCGGGCCTGCGTGGGCGGTTCAAGGAGGACCTGAAGGACTGGCTGGCGGACCAGGGGGAGCGCCTCACGGGCATGACCGCGAAACAGGCGCAGTTCCCGCTCGCCCCCAGCATCTACCAGTTCGCCCAGCACGGAAAGAGCGGCGCTTGGATCAGCGAACTGCTGCCCTGGCACGCGAAGATGGCCGATGACCTCTGCTTCATCCGGTCGATGAAGACCGACGCCATCAACCACGAACCCGCCAACCAGCTGATCTACACCGGCTCAATGCAGAACGGAAAGGCCTCGATGGGCTCGTGGCTCTCCTACGGCCTCGGCACGCTCAATCAGGATCTGCCGGCCTTCGTCGTCCTGCACGCCAAGCACTCCAGTCCCTTTTCCAACGTCCAGGCCATCTCCTCCCGGCTCTGGGGCTCCGGGTTTCTGCCCGGCCAGCATGCGGGTGTCGCCTTCCGCAGCGGCTCCGACCCGGTCCTCTACCTTAACGACGCCCCCGGCATCCCGCGGGAGCTCCGGCGGAAGATGCTGGACGGACTCGACGCGCTCAACCGGCGCAGCTACGCGCAGATCGGCGACCCCGAAATCCAAACGCGCACCCAGCAGTATGAGATGGCCTTCCGCATGCAGACCAGCATCCCCGAGCTGGCCGACATGACCGGCGAGTCGCCGGCAACGTATTCCCTCTACGGTGACGAAGCACGCGTGCCGGGTACCTTCGCCAGCTCCGCCCTGATGGCACGGCGGCTGGTCGAGCGCGGCGTGCGCTTTGTCCAGATCTTCCACCGCGGCTGGGACCAGCACGGCTCGCTGCCCCGCGACCTGGCCTCCCAGTGCAAGGACGTCGACCAGGCCTGCTACGGCCTGATCCAGGACCTGAAACAGCGAGGCCTGCTCGAGGACACCCTCGTCATCTGGGGTGGCGAATTCGGCCGCACCATCTACTGCCAGGGCACCCTGACCGAGACCGACTACGGCCGCGACCACCACCCCCGCGCCTTCACGATCTGGATGGCCGGCGGCGGCATCAAGCCCGGCATGGTTTATGGCGAGACGGACGAAATGTCCTACAACATCGTCAAGGACCCGGTGCACGTGCGCGACCTGCACGCCACGATCCTCCACCTGCTCGGCATCAACCACGAGCGCCTCTCCTTCAAGTTCCAAGGCCTCGACCAGCGCCTGACCGGCGTCGTTCCGGCGAAGATCGTCTCACCGATCCTCGCCTGAGTAGTAGCCGTGATCGGTTCCCGGTCTTGACCAAAAACTCGACCTGACGCGGTCTTGTAATCTCAGGCCGGGCAACCCGACGCTTTTTCAGAGGCCTTGCCTCGTTCCGGGTTCTGCGACTTCCGCTCCCCGAACCAGCGGCCGCGCAAAGGAACGCGCTCGCGGGAGCGGCGGCTAAAAGAAAAACTGGTCAGTTCGTCAGCCGATGCTTCCAGTAGTCGGGATCGCGTTTAAGTGGCATGACAGCGACGATCCACACGTGATCCGGTTCGTTGAGGTAGAGGACCGCATAGGGAAAATCGTCTGCCAGATACCGCTGGATTTCTCCATCGATTGACCGGAATCGATGCGGAGCCTTACAAACTTCGTCCAGGACGCGTTCGATCTCCTCGTAAAACCGGTTGCCCAATTCAGGACTGATTTTCGCGTAGTGGCGGGCCGCCTCGGCGTACTCCTCATCGGCCTCAGGGTGGAAGACGCGTGACTTCACCGTCCAACGATTTCGCGGACTCGGGCGGATACGACCTCTCCAGGGACACCCTTCACCTTACCGCTGCGGATTTCGTCCACGCGGCGCGCCGCCGTGGTGCGCCAGGCGGGACTGAGCGCAGGGTCGTGCACGCCGTGCTTGGCAAGCATCAATCGGTCGACCAAATCGGCCACAACGTCCTCCGGCCAAAGCTGCGCTTCCTCCACGATCTGCTCGATTGTCAGGGACATGTCCGGAATCATAAACGGGGGGATCCGGGTTTCAACCTTCGCGTTCACGGCGGTGGCACTTCGCGTAGGTTTTCTCTAGATCGGCAATCGAGAACTTTGCGCAATGCTGCAGGGCGTCGAGGTGTTCATGGCCGAGGAAGCCGTTGAAATACGCCGGGTTGATAGCCTCCGCGCCCATACACCGCACGCCGGCCCCGCCCAGACCCAGGTCATCCAAAACTGGGTATTTCTCAGCAGTCTTACGCCGGCTGGGAATGCACCACCGGCGCCCTCCGCCAAGCGCGGCGCCGGCCCCGTCGGCAAGGCCAAAGCCCCTTTTCGAGCGCATCAGCGCTCTACCTCGCCAGCACCAGCAAAGGCTCCTCGCTGTCGAGGAAACGCTCGTCGCTCAAGTGAACCGCAAAGACTCCTGAGGCGGACCCAAGCAGTTGTCACTGCCACTGGCGCAGCCCTCGACAACGCACTGGGCTTGATACTTTTGGTCAAGAAGCAATACCTGACTCGCTGGATCGAACCCTATGCCTCGCCTAAGTGGCACCCTCAGGGACGCTTCCGTAAGAAATGGGCGGCCAAATCATCAGATTAGGGAAATAACCTCCTAGACTTGCCCAAGAGTCGCCCATCCGCGGCACTTATCACAACCGTTTCTCCAACTTCCCTTCCAAAAAAATTCCGCTTAATCCGCGGGGCGACCCAAGCTAACGTCATGGCCGAATTTTCATACCTTAAGATCAGACTGCCGCCTGGTATGTCCTTAACTCCATTCGCCCGGAACGCCTTCACGATTTCGGACCACCCGCATAAAACAATATTCCCGTCCAAGTCGAACCTTGGTGTTTCCAAATCGGAGAGCAGCATACCAGACTCGTCAAAATCCATTCTAAACTCCGAACCTTTAATCACCTCATGATTGATGGTTACACGAATGACAACAGAGTACCGGATGCGGGTGTTGAATGTACTTGGGAGCGAAGGCTCCTCTACGTAACACCAGCGCTCGATGTTGAGACGTTCAGAAAACGCCTTTGGGAACATCTTAAATATCGCACTAATGCTTGCCTGAATGTGAGAAGGAAGCCCGACTGACCTATCCATCGTTCTCGGGGCATATGAACCAAATACTGGAAGTGCGACCGTGCGCTCCTTTTGGAAACTCGCCAATGCGTGTGTATGTACGAATACGCAGAATATCATGCATAATCGAAAATTCATAGTGGTAGAAAATTCAGCGAGGATGAACGGGATAACCGGTAATCCGAGTCCTGGTTGTTGGGAATATGGCTACATATGGTAACCCCCATGATTGGTGCGAATTCCCTCACCAAGCGCAATTGCACTCTAACGTCCGCGTGGATGATCGCAACCTCGCCGAACCGCAGAACCGAAGGCATAACCTCCACAATTGAAGGGACCCTCGTTTCACCGTCATAGGATTGTGACTTCAAAAGCCCCAAGTAGACCAACGACGAGTCTGGACTGCTCGTCAAACGTGGTTGAGCACCGGTGGCAATGGAAACGTCCTGTTTATCGAGGTTCTTGATAACTACAGCAATTCGTATATTTCTGGAAGGTGGAGTGCTTGAGGAGTTCTTCTGACCGCCCTGCCAATTTTCATCGAAAACAAGGAAACACCGCATATCGATCGACTCTTTGCTAGCGTGCGCCTCGGGCCGAGCAAGATTGGCCAGTGAGATACCAAATAGTGCAGCGCAAATTAGAGCTTTCATCGGCGAAAAGCTAAACACATCCGGCGTTGAAGGGACGGCTTTTTTCTGACCACCAATTTTCCCCTAGTGCGAGATGGTTCCATCGGGTCATGCAATTCCCTATACAGCGTCTTCGGGGGATTGGCTTAGGTCAAGAGTCCCGTCCTCAAAGGCGGAGTTACATGGGTCAACCTCGAATTCTTGTGATCGACGGTGAAGAGGGATGATCAAAGGTGTGCTTGCTCGTTCGAAATCAACTGATTGTGAGGCCGCCTTCTTTGCGATGCATTGGGGATCTCTTAAGAGCAAGGATAGCGACCACAAACATTAGGGGCTGATTCCATGGGTCGCTTCCCACTTTCGGATTCTCTGAAAACTGCAGCTCACAAGGCGCTCACCCTTTTCTTCACGACCAGTTTCCTTCGCGCCTCTCCAAGGCTCTACGTTGTCGAAGTTCAAGTCCTGACGTCTTTGGATTGCCCTCAGGGAGGGACAATAGCTCCCTCAATTCCAACAGGAAGCTCCGGAAGTCCAGTGTATTTACTAAGAGTAACAGATTGCGTATACATTAGTGCGCTATTTCGGCCTAACGGGTACCTTATGTGATACCAAATTCTTATGAGTCGCAAATACTGCCCAACTCGCCAACGCTTTTGGTCAAATTCTGGCTCAAGGAATTCCAGTCTCTCAGCCCTTAGTGAATAACTGAATTGCGCCCCCTTCGGCACGAGAATCTTGCGCCCATCGGCCTGACGACTTCCGGCGGTGTTTACTTCAGGGGTAACTGGAACACCGTCGACTTCCATTTTCACTATTTGTATCGCAATCCAGGGGTCGCAAAATACCGCCAACTCTGCCTCATTGCCGCTTTCACGAGCCGGAAACGTAATTACTATCTCAGAAAGCGGTCCCCGATGGACACCGTAATGTCGGGTCGCAACCTCCTGAGCGAATCCGAAAACACCAAGTGGCATACTAATCAACGAACCCAACAATAATAATTTCACGGATCTCATTTATTTCTAAGTTTTTCATATTCCTCAACATACTTAAGGTGGTCGGGCACCAACGCAGGATCCCCGCCGGACGAAACATCCGAGTGATAACAATACGAAGTTCGATAACTCATGTTCGGGGTCAATATGTCGACACGCGGAACGGTTGGCCTTCCACCGCAGTCTTAAAGACATCAACACGAAGTGACTCGCCGAATGGGCTGAATCTATAAACTGCAGCGATAACACCGTTCGCTATATTGTCGTGAGATACGACATTGCCATTTCCGTCGTAAGATAGTACGAAACTCTTGCCCGAAATGTGCTCGTTGACTTGAAGCAGGGCACCCACGCCGCCACTTTGCGAAAGAGAGCGGGAGATGTCGAGGCACCAAGAGTAGGATCTCAAAGTCACTCCCACCGAATTCCCCCCCTTGGTGCCGCAAGCTCTGAGGCGACATTCCAGCCTTTGTAGATGAAACGATGATAGCTCAGTTTAGCTGGGGTGGTGCCGTCCAGAACTCGTTTTTGAATGCGTCGGTGTGGGTAATCGCACTTGAATTCCAGAATGCGATGGGAATGCCTGTTGGATCTGGCCGCCGTTGTGGTCTCCGTGCGAATGAGGCGGGCCGCCGCGATCCCCGCTTGGCCACTACTTGTATCCCGGGGGGAGTATGGGTGGGAGCGCGCCGGTCGCCGGTGTGAAGGTGATGACGAAGGGCACCGGGGGTGGCTTCGACTCCTCGGACGGGGGGACCAGGCCGGTGATGTTGGTGACGAACCCGGAGGTCGTCGCCGCCAGGGTGCCCGGCACCAGGGCGGACTCGGCCGCCGATCCGACAAAGATCTTCAGGCCGGTTTTCGTGGTAAGGCTCTTGATCGTTCCATCCTTGAGGCCGGCCAGGGTCGACTTCCAGAGCTGCTGGTAGTCGAGTGTCAACGAGCAGATAAAATTGACCCACTAACGAGTATGTAAATTGACCCACCCCCGACGCAAAGAACGGGAGCGGATCGAGGGTGCCGGGTGATTCAGTCCTTGGGTTGGGGTTTGTCCGCCTTTGGCGGATTGGTGAG
>JAEUGY010000080.1 GCA_016794625.1 Opitutaceae bacterium | reverse complement strand
GGAGTTCGCCGCCCGCTACCAGGCCTATCTGGAAAAATTTGGGGATCGCTGCCTCGAGGAGCTCAAACTGGAAAGCCTCACCCTGCACGACGATCCCATGCCGCTGCTGGTGTCCATCGGCCAGTACGCCCGCCGCTTCGGCGCGGCCGGCGCGGCGGACACCGGTCTGGAAAAACGCCTGCGTGCCGACGCCGAGAAGCGCGTCGCCACCGCGTTGGAAAAGAAGCATTTGCGCCGGTGGATCTTCACCTGGGTGCTCCGGCACGCGCGGGCGCGGGTGCGCGACCGGGAGAATCTGCGGTTTGAACGCACGCGGCTGTTTGGCCGTGTGCGTCGGCTCTTCCTCGAACTGGGCAAACGGTTTCACGCCGAAGGTCGGTTGGAGGATCCGCGCGATGTCTTTTTCCTGAGTGTCGAGGAAGCCCTCGGCTTCGTCGAAGGCACCGCCGTCTCGGCCAACCTGGCCGACCTCGCGATGCTGCGGCGGAAGGAGTTCGATGGATACCGGGCGGGTCCGCCGCCCTCGAACCGGTTCTCCACCCGCGGCGCGGTCCATCTCGGCAATGCCTTCCGTTCGGCGCAACCAGCGGTCGTGCCCACCGGGGACTCCCTGCAGGGCACCGGTTGCTGTCCGGGGGTGGTGCGGGCGCGGGCCCGCGTGATCCTCGATCCGCGCACCGCGGCGATCGAGCCCGGCGAGCTCCTCGTCGCCCCGCGGACCGATCCGGGGTGGATCATGCTCTTCCCGTCCGCCGCCGGGGTGCTCGTGGAGCACGGCAGCCTGCTCTCGCACTCCGCCATCGTCGCCCGCGAAATGGGCATTCCCGCGATTGTCTCGATTGCGGGCATCACGCAGTGGGCGCGCACGGGCGACCTGTTGGAGATGGACGGCACCACCGGCGTCGTCCGTCGGGTGGAAGAGACCGCCCGCTCCCGTCCGGCGGCCGAAGAACGCCCGCCGGCGTCCACTCCATGAACGCCGGAACCGAGGCTGCCGCCACCGTCGACTTCACCCGCATCCGCTACGCGCAGGTGTGGGAGGATGCGGACATCCTGCTGGCGGCCCTGGGAATCCAGCCGACCGATACGGTGGTCTCGATTGCGTCGGCCGGCGACAACGCCCTCGCCCTGCTCGGAGCCGGGGCGGAGCGGGTCGTCGCACTCGACCTCAACCCGGCCCAGCTTGCCTGCCTGGAACTGCGCGTCGCCGCCTACCGCTGTCTGCAGCATCCCGAATTGCTCGTGCTCATCGGGTCGCGTCCGGGCGGCGGAGCCCAGCGCCTCGACCTCTACCGGCGCTGCCGGCCCGCCCTGAGTCCGCGGGTGGCGGCCTTCTGGGACGCCCACGCCGACACCCTCGCCCAGGGCATCGGTGGCGGTGGGAAATTCGAGAACTACTTCCGCCTGTTCCGATCGCGCCTGCTTCCCCTGGTCCATGGACGCCGCAAGGTCGCCCGTCTGCTCCAGGGCGGCTCACCGGAGGAGCGCACTCGATTTTACGCCGAGCACTGGAACACCTGGCGGTGGCGGCTGCTGTTCCGGTTCTTCTTTTCGCGTTTCATGATGGGACGCCTCGGACGCGACCCGGCATTCTTCAAGTACGTCGAGGGCTCGGTCGCGAACCGCATCCTCGCGCGCGTCGAGCATGCATTGACCGCACTCAATCCCGCCGAGAATCCGTACCTGCACTGGATCCTGACCGGCACGCATGGCGACGCGCTGCCCTGGGCGTTGCGCGCGGAACATTTTCACCGGATCCGCGACCGGCTCGACCGCCTGGAGTGGCACGAGATGCCCCTCGAGGCCTTCCTCGCCCGCGAACAGGCCACCCGGCGGGGCCCGTGGATCGATAAACTGAACCTCAGTGACATCTTTGAATACATGTCCGAGGCCAACACCGCCGCCCTGCTGACGCGCCTGGCCGAGGCAAGCCGGCCGGGCGCGCGCTTCGCCTACTGGAACATGCTCGCCCCCCGCTCCCGGCCGGAGACGTTGGCGGCGCACCTGCACCCGCGCCCGGACCTCGCCGCGCCACTGTTCGCGCAGGACAAGGCGTTTTTCTACAGCGCGTTCATCGTGGAGGAGCGACGATGACTCCCGTGGCCGGCATTGCCCTCATCCTGACCGCACTCGGCGCGCTCATGGCGGCCGTGAAGGTCCTGCAGTTGCGCGCGCTCGTGCAACCCGAGACGGCGCGCAAGTGCGTCCACCTCGGCATGGGCACCCTCTGCCTGAGTTTTCCCTGGATCTTCCAGGAAGCATGGCCGGTGTGGATCCTCGCCGGGCTCGCGCTGCTCATGCTCGGCGGCGTGCGTGTCGTGCCGGCCTTGAAGCGCGGAGTCGGCGGCGTGCTCCACGACGTCAACCGCGCCTCGCTCGGCGAGTTTTGTTTTCCGGTCGGAGTGGCCCTCGTCTTCACCCTCGCCCAGAACGATCCGCTGCCCTTTGTCATTCCGGTGGCATTGCTGACCTTTGCCGACGCGGCCGGGGCGATGATCGGCACGCGCTGGGGACGCCATAAATTCGCCACCCTCGAAGGCACGAAAAGTGTGGAGGGCTCGATCGCGGTGGGGGTCACCGGCATGCTGGCCACCGCAATTCCCCTCCTGCTGACGGGACATGGTTGGGCGATGTCGTTGATCATGGGTGCAGCCATCGGGCTGTTCGCGCTCAACCTCGAAGCGGTGTCGTGGCACGGCCTCGACAACATTTTCCTGCCGCTCGCGGCCTACGCGCAGGTCAGTGTATACCACGATACCCCGCTGACCCTGCTCGCCGCGAATCTGTCGGTGCTGTTTGTGCTCACCACGGTCGCCGTGGTCTGGCGGCATGGCGAGGTGGTCGACGAGAGCGCACGATTGGGCTGCGCGCTGGCCCTGTACTTCTTTTGGAGCGTCGGGGGACCCGGATGGCTGCTTTCCCCGCTCGTGCTCATTGCCAGCTACGTGAGACTGATGCCCGCCGTACCCGGCGGCGCACCGCGTCACAACCTCGTCGCGGTCCTGTGCGTGAGTTCGGCCAGTCTCATCTGGGGCGTAGCGGAGGCCTTTGCCTCGCACCCGTCTTGGCTCGCGTTGTTCACCCTCGGCACGGCCACCCACCAGGCGATGATCGGCGCCGTGCGCTTCTCGCAGGCGCGGCCCAACTGGACACGCGGGGCCTGGTGGAGCGCCGGCGTGGCTCAAGCCGTGGTCGCGCAAGGCCTCGCGTACGCGGTCCTCGCCTGGGGCGAGCCGGGGCTGCCGGTGACCCTCGCCGTCGGCGCCGGTTGTGTGGCGGTGGCCACGGCGGCGTTTGTCCTCATCGAACCCCGGCTGCAGGCGCCCGACAACCTGACCCTCCGCTGGTGGCGCCAGGGCGCCGCTGCCGCGCTTGCCTCCGGTGGAGGCTGGCTGCTCTTTCACCTGTGAGCACCCACGCCTCTCCCTCCCCTGGGCCCGACCTGAAAATCGAGCACCGCCTCCAAGGCCAGTCGGCGGAGGCGGGTCTGTGGTGGACGGACGTGCCGTCCCTGCCCGGAGAAAAACTCGGCGTGATCGGTCAATTCTCAGCCAGCGGCCCCGACGCCACCCAGGGGGTGCTCGACCGGGCCGCGAGGGAACTCGCCGCGCAGGGCTGTACGCTCGCGGTGGGGCCGATGGACGGCAACACGTGGCGTCGGTACCGTTTTGTCACCGAGCCGGGCGACGAACCGGCCTTTTTCCTTGAACCGTCGAATCCCCCGGAGTGGCCGACGTGGTGGCAAACATGTGGATACGACACACTCGCCACATACACCTCGACGGTCGCCGACGACCTCCTGCGCGAGGACCCTCGCGTGAACGCCGTGGCGGAGCGGCTCCGCGCCGCGGGCGTGGTGATCCGCCCGCTTTCTCTCGAGCAATTCCGCGACGAACTGGCCCGGATTTACGACGTGTCGATCGCGTCCTTTCAGGAGAACTACCTCTACACGCCCCTGCCCGCCGACGCCTTCCTCGGCCAGTACCTTCCGCTCCAGTCGCGGGTCGTGCCCGAACTGGTGCTCTTGGCCGAGCGGGAGTCGCACCCGGTCGGCTACGTCTTCGCCGTCCCCGATTTCGCTCAGGCCGGGCGCGGGAGGACGGTCGATACGATCATCGTGAAAACCCTCGCCGTCCGCCCTGGACGCGCGTGCGCCGGACTCGGAGCGTGGCTGCTCGCCGAGGCGCACCGTGCCGCCCGCGGTCTCGGCTACCAGCGGGCCATCCACGCGCTCATGCACGAGTCGAACCGCTCGCGCAATCTCAGCGCCCACTACGCGCGCACGATCCGACGCTATGCGCTGTTTTCGAAATCCCTCCGCTGACCCAATGCCAGTCCCCTCCCTTAAAGCCGGATTCGTTCGGATAGCGACAGTTGGAGGGCGCCGCTCCGTCGGCGCCGGTTGCGCGTCGCGTGACCCAACCCTCTCCGTTGGAGGCGGGGTCGCCGACCCCGCGGGGATGGGCGTCGCCACGCTTGCGTTCGGACCAAGGCGGGACCGTCTGGTCCCGTCGCGGCCTCTACGAGGCCACCTCCAACAGTCCACCGACTACCGGGCACCCGCAGGGTTCTCTCCTGGAGGGCGCCGCTCCGTCGGCGCCGGTTGCGCGTCGCATGACCTTGCCCTTTCCGTTGGAGGCGGGGTCGCCGACCCCGCAGGGATGGGCGTCGCAATGCTTACGCTCGAACCACGGCGGGACCATCTGGTCCCATCGCGGCCTCAGCGAGGCCGCCTACAGCGGGGACGGGGGCCGTCACATGACCATCGGCGATCTGCTTGACGAACAGGCCCGCCTGCGGCCCGACACGCCCGCGTTGATCGATGTGCGCGCGGGGCGGACGCTGACGTTCGCCCAGCTTCACCGGGAGGTCGCCGCCGCCGCGGCGGCGTGGCAGGCGGAGGGGCTCCGGCGCGGCGACGCCGCGCTCGTCTTCGTGCCGATGTCGGCCGATCTCTATGTCGCCCTGCTCGGACTCTTCCGATTCGGAGGCGTGGCGCTTTTCCTCGATCCCTCCGCCGGCCGCGAACACCTCGAGGCGTGTTGTGCCCGCTGGGCGCCGAACGCTCTGCTCGCTGTTCCCAAGGCGCACCTCCTGCGACTGCGGTCCTCGGCGCTGCGTCGCATCCCGCTCAAGTTCACCAGCGGCGGCTGGTTTCCCCTGACCCGGCGCTGGCGGCCGCGCGCCTCCGCACCGACCGCCGCAGCGGCGGCGTCGCCACCCGAGCCTCCGCACTCCCACTCACCCTCGGCCCAGCCCGCGGATCCGGCCCTCGTCACGTTCACGAGTGGCAGCACCGGCGTCCCCAAGGCGACGGTCCGGACCCACGCCTTTCTCCTCGCCCAGTACCACGCCCTCGCGCCCAGTCTCCACCTGCGGCCGGGCGACATCGATCTCGCCACCCTGCCCATCTTTGTCCTGGCGAATCTCGCGGCCGGCGTGACGACCGTGCTGCCCGACGCGGATCTCCGCCGGCCCGGCGACGTCGATGCCGCGAGCCTCTGGGAACAGATCGAGCACCACCGCGTCACCCGCATCACCGCCTCGCCCGCCTTTTTCGAACGCCTGGTGGCGCACGGCTGCAGCACGCAGCGCAGCCTGCCTGCGCTCCGCCACCTCCACACCGGAGGCGCCCCGGTTTTCCCTCGCCTCCTTGAGGCCCTGCACCGGCTTGCCCCCGCCGCGGAGGTCGTCGCGGTCTACGGCTCCACCGAGGCCGAACCCATCGCCCACCTCGACCGCGGAGCGATTTCGCCCGACGACCTCGCCGCCATGGCGTCGGGTCGCGGCTTGCTCGCCGGCCCTCCCGTGCCCGAACTCCGCCTCGCCATCCTCGCCGACACGTTCGGCCAAGCCCGGGCGCCTGTATCCGAAACGACCTTTCACGCGGCTCGCCTTCCCACCGGCGCCATCGGTGAAATCGTCGTGACCGGCGATCATGTTCTGAAAGGCTACCTCGGGGGCCACGGCGACGCCGAAACCAAGTTCAAGGTTGGTGACGAAACCTGGCACCGCACCGGTGACGCCGGCTCGCTCGACGCCACCGGTCGCCTCTGGCTCAACGGACGCTGCAGCGCCCGGATCGACGATGCGCATGGACGCCTCTATCCCTTCGGCGTAGAGTGCATGGCGATGACCTTTCCCGAGGTCCGTCGCGCGGCCCTCGTCGCCCACCACGGCCACCGCGTCCTCGTCATCGAGGCCACCGAACCCACCCCCGAGCTCAAAGCCCGCCTCACCACCGCCGTCGCCCCGGCCCACGTCCAAGAAGTTCTCTTTCTTACGCGCCTCCCGGTCGACCGCCGCCACAACGCCAAAATCGACTACCCGGCTCTACAGAAGGAGTTGGCAGGTCGGAACCGCGCTTGAATCTACGGGCACACGGACGCGTTTGACGCGACAGAAGTTGTCGGGAAAAGTATACTATGCACGTCACACACTCGTCCAAGGTACAGACCGCATTGCAGGCACCCGCACGGCGCCGGCTAAAGGAAAAAGCAGGGATCGAACCGGAGCTGGAGGGTCCGAACGAAAAACGTTTCCGTGGACTCGCGAAAGCAGGAACCACCCACGAACCGATCCGCTATCCAGCCCCCGGCTCACTTCGGGTGAACACACGCATGTTGGCCCTAGACAAGTTGATCGGATCTGATGCGGGAAATTCAAAAGACTAGAAGGCAATGAATCAATGCGATGCGGTTTGCTTTGGGTTCGCCACGAGGACAGAGACGAACACATAGGGTGAGTGTTGGCCGGTTACCTCTCCAAACATACGCTTGACGTTAGTAACGCGTGGCGTCACTAATAGGAGCGATGATCGTTTCGTTCTGTGACCATGCCACGAGGCAGATCTACAAGGGAGAAGCGACACCCGACCTTCCGGCTGACATTCAAAAAGTAGCGCTGCGCAAACTCCAGCAACTCGACGTTGCAAGAAGATTAGACGATCTCCGCGCCCCACCCGGCAATCGCTTGGAATCGCTCAAAGGGAACCGCAAAGGCCAGCATTCAATCCGCATAAACGACAAGTACCGCCTCTGCTTCGTGTGGTCCGACCACGGCGTCGAGGAGGTCGAAATCACCGACTATCACTGATCCATGTCCAAACGACTGCCACTCCCAACCCCCGGTGAAATGCTGCGCGAGGAGTTTCTGGCCCCGATGGGCCTCACTCCTTATGCCCTGGCGAAGGAGATTCGAGTCCCTCAGACGCGGATTTCGGCCATCTTGGCGGGCAAACGAACCATCACGGCCGACACGGGGCTTCGCCTTGATCGGTATTTTGGGCTCTCGGACGGATGGTGGAGCCGACTCCAAGTGGACTGCGATCTTCGGCAGGCCCAACGAAGTCTCGGTGCTCGCATTGCGCGTGAGGTAAAGCCCCGCTCCGTCGCTGCAGCCTGATTTCCTGCTGAGGCGGGCCCTACCCCTTATCGCTCCCCTCACTCGCACCGCAGCGCCACCATGGGGTCGACCCGGGATGCGCGCAGCGCCGGCAACCAGCTCGCGAGGGAGCCGACCAGCAGGAGCAGCAGCGCCACTCCCGCGAAGACGAGCGGATCGGTTGGCGCCACCTCGTAGAGCTGGCTGCCGAGATAACGGCTGAGCGAGAACGCGCCGCCGAGTCCGATCAGGAGTCCCAGACCGGCCTTCACCAGACCCTGCCGCAGGATCATCGCGACGAGCTGCGCCCGCGTGGCGCCGATCGCTCCGCGGACGCCGATCTCCTTGGTCCGCTGAACCACATCGTAGGCCAGCATGCCGTAAAGGCCCACCGCCGACAGGATCAGCGCGATGCCTGCGAAGGCACCGAGCAGCCAGAGGATCCCGCGCCGGTTGGCGGCCGCGTCGTCGAGCTGCATCTGCAGGGTCTTCTCCTGATAAAGAGGCAGGGACGGGTCCACCTTGCGCACCTGGGCGCGGATCAACGGCATGATTTCCTCAAAGCTTCGTGTGGTGCGCAGTTCAACCGACAGCCCACCCCGCGATGTATCCATCGACAGATAGACGTAGGGTTCGCCGTGACGATTCTCCAGACCGTTCACCCGCGCCACCTCCGCCACCCCCACGATCACCGGCGCCTTTTCCGGATTCTGCGCATCCGGCCCGATGGCCAGCACCTGCCCCACGGGACTCCTCCCGGGGAAGTGGCGTTCGGCGAACCTTCGATCCACGACGAGCACCCATCTCGCTCCCGGCCGCTGATCGGCCTCGGTGAAGGAGCGTCCCTCCAGCAGACGGATGCCCATGGTCTGAAAGTACTCCGCTGAGACGCGAAACACCGCCGCCGTTGGATAGGTGCTTTCTTTCCCGGGAGGTAGACCGTGGATCGGAAGCGTGACCGGCTTGTCGTCGGCAAACCCGGGCAAACGATCCGAATAGGCGACCGACTCCACCCCGGGGATCTCCCGCATTTTCTCCATGATCCGCTCCTGCAACCCCTGCAACATCGCCATGTCCGTGTACGAGGCATCATAGGCAACGCGGACGTGGATGACCTTTCTGGCATCAAACCCCGGATCGATCGCCATGACCTTGGCAAAACTGCGCAGGAGCAGACCGGCTCCGACCAGCAGCATGAAGGCCAGGGCCACCTGCGCGATGATCAGCCCGCCACTCATCGCCCGAATGCTCCCGCCCCGGGTCGCCCCGCGCGTGCCGCTCTGCATGGCATGCTGCAAACCGCCCTTCTGCCAAAGACGCAGAACCGGCAGCAGCCCGATGAGCAGTGCGACCCCCACAGAGATCAGCAGCGTCAGACCGAGCACGTCCAGATCGAGCCGGACCGGCGGGATACCGAAGATGATCTTGCCGGTGTAGGTGTTGATCACCCGCAGGCTCGCCCAGGCCAGCGCCAGTCCCAACACCCCGCCCGCGACCGCCAGCACCGCCGCCTCGGTGAGCAACTGCCGGGCGAGCACCAAGCGACTCGCACCCAGGGCGCGCCGCACGGCCAGCTCCGTCTGTCGGGTGTTCGCGCGCGCGAGCATCAGGCTACCCACGTTGACACAGCCCAGCAGCAAGACCAGCAACGCCCCACCTTGCAGCAGGAGCAGACCGTTCTTGATCGACTTCGTCTGCTCCGCCCGCAGCGCACCCAGGCCCATCTGATGTCCCCCGTTGTAAAGGAACTCACGCATCGCGGGATCCGCCACCAGGTCACGATTGTGCTGCTCCAGGGTCTGCAGCTGGGCCAGCGCCTCCCCGTGAGCAACCCCCGGTTTGATCCGAGCGTACATCGAACCCATCTGTGCCAACCGCCACTGGGGGTTCGCGTCCTCCGGCCGTCGCTCGAAGGGCTTCATGAGCACCGGTGCGACGCTCACCTGCTCAAAGCTCCGGGGGACCACCCCGACAATGGTAAACGGGCGCCCCGACAGCCGCACCTCTTTGCCCACGATGTCCGGATCCGCCTGAAATTGTTTTTCCCAATACGACTGCGTCAGGACCACGACCGCATCCTGTCCCGGCACACAATCCGCTTCGGTGAAAAACCTCCCTTTCAGCGGCTGCAGACCGAGCACGGAAAAGTACTCCGACGTCACCCGCATGCCCACATACCGCGTCGTGCCGCCGGACTCGCCGATGTTGAACATCCACCCCGCCCAGAGCGCGACCCCGGAGAACAGGTCCGCGTGTTCCTTGTAGTCCAGGTACTGCCCCACGCCCAGCTGCTGCTTCAGTTGCCCCACCTTTGGACGCGAATTGTAGACGTCCACGATCTGCCCCGCATCAGGAAACGGCAGCGGCTTCAGAATCAGCCCATACAGCACCGAAAGAATCGCCAGGTTCGCCCCGATGCACAACGCCAGCGTGGCGACCACCGCCGCGCTGAACGTCATCGACCGCCGCAGCGACCGCAGTGAAAACCGCACATCCCGCCAGACATGCTCCAGCACAACACCCAGTCCCCATGACGCTCCGGTCGGTTCGTTGAACGTGGCCACCCACCCCGGATACCCGGACAGCAGAACTCCCGCAACCCAAGAAATCAGGGCCTGCGCCACGCGCGTTTGAGTCGGCCGCCGATGGCTGCTCAACCACAGAGAACATGGAGTGCACAGAGTGAAATTCCTACCCAATTCAGAAATCGTTTCCGCTCGGCGAGGTCGCCCCGGAAGGCAGCGGCTAACTCGACCGTGGTGACCGGCGAAACGCACTACCCGTCCGCGCGCCGTTTCTTAGGGCATCGGGCTGAACTTAAACCGAAGGAAGAATCGTTTTGAAAGACATCCAGGACCACGCAGGTATCCACCACTCACATCTCAGACCTCTCCCTGTCGAAGTTCCTGCATCCAGTCCTGGGTACGACGCGCGGGACCTCCCAATCGGCGTCCATAACCGAGCATCGCCATCGGGCCGGGGATCTTGTCCACCCGGGTAAACACGCGGAACTCATGATCGGAGACTTGCTCAAATCGCAGTTTCTGACCGGGCCGCAACCGAAGCGCACGGCGAAGTGCGGCCGGGAGGGAGATCTGCCCGCGTTCGGTGAGCGTACTCTCGTACATGGCTGGACCGAAATCATGAAGAGCCATCATGTCAAAGCGGGCCAGACAAGCCGCCCAATCGGAACCCTTTCAGACCCCCTAGGTCCGCTCGGAAGGGCCGCTGGGAAGCATCCGGGCGGCCCACCGGCCCAGGCGGCCCGAAGCCATGAGTTGCTGCCGGTAGGCGGTCAAATCCTCGGCGTTGGCGGCCGGCGTGGTGCGGTCGAGGAGCGGAAGCCGGCACCGGTGGGCCAGCCATCGGGCCAGATTGCGGACTTCGGTGCCATCCGCGCTCTGACTCCAGAGCTCGCGTTCCGTGGTCTTCCGCTCCGCCGGAAAACGGCTCGCGGCGGAGGCCTCGCTGAGGGCCACTACCCGGTACCAGGCATCTCCATCGGAATCGGAGCTCTCCCGCAAGGCCAGGGCCGTGGCCGTGAACTTCGGGGACGAACCTCCGGGAGTGACGCGCCGCAAGATGAGGCGGCCCTCCGCCAGCACCCACTCGTCGTGCTGGAACGTGAGGCGCCACGCCGCAAACGCTGCGCCCGCCGTGCCGGCGACCACCATGGCGGCGATCGGCCCAAAGGACAGATCGGAGGAAGCATGAACCACTGTCGCAACCGAAACCACGAGCAACACGGCAACGATCCCTTGCAGGCACCGGGCAAACCGCGCGCGCCGGCGTGGATCGGTCCGGAGCACGTAGTCACCGGTATCCGAACGCAGCTCCTTCCACGGCTCGGGGAGGCGTCCATCCACCAAGGGTTCCCGCGAAAGGCCGAACTCCTGCGTCAACAGGTCGGCGGCCTCTCTTCGCTCGAGGGCGTCGCCGAGGCTGCTCAGCTCCCGGGTCCCGGAGGTGGCTTCAAGGCAAAGCGCACCGGCGCGGCCCGACAGGTAAACGCGGAGGAGCGACTCGCGCGGCCAGCGCTCCCGCTGACGGAAGGGCCCGCGTTGGTGCAGGCTCTCCAGCCCGGCGGGCGACACCCGGATTCGATCCACGCCGAACAGGAGCTTCAAAAACTCCCTTCCCGCAGCCCACCCGCCGAAGGTCCACAAGGCCAGCCAGACGACCAGAAATGTGCCGACCGCAAGCGCCGGCCCGACCTCAAGGGGGCTGCGCCCTTCGCCGGGCGATTGTCCCGTGGCAAGGCTCCAGACGCCGCCCACAAGGGCTCCAAGAGCGACCACCTCCCCCACGGCCCAGAACGTTAGCCAGACTCCAAGGAAGGCCGCACTGAAAAAGCGTCCGACTCCCTTGGGTCGGAGCACGATCTCCTTTCCCTGGAACGTCGTGTGCGCCTCCACCCTTCCAGACAAGCCCGGTGAGAAACCTCGGTCAACCCGGCGCCCGTCAATATCCCGTGAATCGCCCACCCCGCGTCGAACCCGCGGCCTCAGCGAGGCCGCCTCCAACGGAGGGGAGGGAACGTTGAACGCTGAACGCTGAATTTTTAACGCTGAAGTGCGGACGGGTGCTGGGTGCTACCAAGACATACTATCCACTTCTGTTTCCGACGTTTCGCACTTCACTCTTCACTCTTCGAACTTCCAAGCCCGCAGGGCCCACCCCTGGAGGGCGACGCTCCGTCGGCACCGGTTGCGCTCACAGCCGCAGGAACTGGAGCTTCGGCGTGGAGCTGCTGCCACCCACCAGGGTCACTCCGAACGCGCCGCTGGAAAACAGACCGTATTCATTGTTGATCATCACGAGGAGCAGGTGTCCTTCGTGGTCGAAGGTCGCCGCGGTCGGGCCGGGATAATAGCTCGTTGCCACCGCGATATGCGACGCGCGGCTGGTCTGCGTGCTGGCAAAGGACTTCCGGCCTTGGTTGTTGGTCACATTGACAGGTTCGCTCCATCCCTTGCCGGTGCTGATCGACACAAAGGTGTTTCCATCCCCTTTCTCACCGGTGTCGTTCATCTGAAACACCGCAATCATGCGACCGCCCGGGCCCTGGAAGGCCTGAAAGCTGTCGACCGTGCCCTTCTCTGATGCGGTCTGACGAATCACGTCCGGCTCTTCGTCCGATCCGATGAGATAGTCGCGGATGCTGGGACGCTCTCCTTTCGGATACAGCATCACGAGGTGCGAACGTCCCTCGGCATCAACCAGCAGCCGGGGAAAGCTCGCCCATGTATGATAAGACAGATCCGGGAAATCGATAAACGGACCCGCCTTGCCGCGCTCGAACAGCTGAAATCGTGACTTCCCCTGCAGGGAGAAATCCCGGGTCCGTGTCACCCTCGCGGCAAAGTGTGCCTCTCCCTGCGCATCGATGTACCCATTGAGGGTATCCAGCCCGTCGCAATGCGTCCCGTATCCGCCTCCTTCACCGATGCCGCCGACTTCGGTGAGAAAGATCTCGCGCGGTGCGCTGGCCGTCCTCCCGTCCAAGGTGGCCTGAAACACCAACCCATTTCCCACGCCGGGCAAATGCTGCACATACGTCCCGCTGACCACGGTGAGCTCCGGATGCCATTTGCCGGGCTTCGTATTCCAAATCACCTGGACCCGCCCCTGAGGGTCGACGACCGCAAAGTAGGCCAGCGAGCCGTCGTTTTGCAGGTCCATCGAACCCGGAGGATGCACCGGGAGAATCTTGCTCCACTTGCCGTTCTCCAGCACACGGTAAACGAGATTGGCATGCGATGTACTGGACGGATACGGATTGGCCGGAGAGTTCACGCCGAGGCCTGCACGCCAGATGGCGTAAATCCGGTCCTTGCCGTCCGCCAGCACCACGCCGTAGCCGGTCTGGATGTCGGGCATCTCCTCCGAAAGGTTCTTCGCGTCCGTCCACGTCGCACCTTTATCACTGCTGGAACGGTGATAGACGGCCAGAGCATAGGTCGTTCGGTGCTTCTCCACGTAGGTCACGTGGATCTGCCCATTGGGGGCGACGCAGATCGACGGGCTGTGAATTTCGAAGTCGTGCTGCGACAGTTTGACGCCATCGATGGGCTTCCCGTCCTTCCCCATCACCGCGTTCTTGATGACGAGCGGCGACTGACTCAGCGGGCGGTCAGGAATCGAGCCGGCGGGCTTAGCGGGCGTTTGCGCAAAGGCGCCCAGCGCCAAGCCGAGGAGCGAAAAAACAGACGCGGTGCATCGATGGAGAAGCGGCATGGCGGGATCAGTAGGAGACAGAAAGCGTGCGAGAGCGAAACGAGGGACCTTCCCGATGCGAGCTTAAGTCACTTGAGTCAAGTGGCATAGCCACGTCCGACGCCATCAAACCGGAGCGCCCGGGGTTCCCGCCGCCTTTTCTCGGTTCCTGACGCGAGTCTCCGGCAACCCGTCCGTGTCACGGCGGCCGCCGGGAGCGTCCGATCCGGGGGCGGCGTTACTTCGCGAGGATCTTTCGCTGGCCCAAAATGATCCGGCCCTGTCCGCTGATGTATCGGATTTCCGCCGGGCCCTTCTCCTGGGGCATCGCGATCCGGCACGGGGAGCCGCCTTCCGCGTTGGCGTACTTGCCCGTTTGGGCTGCGGGCGCACCGGCCGGAACGATCGTGAGGTAGTCACCACGGTTGTTCGGGCCGGTCCACACGATCTCGATCGTGGAGCCGGCCTCCGCGGCCTCTACGGCATCCAAAGTGACTCGGGCGGGGAGCAACGTGAGATCTCGCCGGGCCAGCACCCGCGCGCCCTGACCGGTCATGTAGCGGATTTCACCCGGCCCCGCGCCCATGGGAGCCTGGACACGCAAGGGCGAACCCCGGCTGACGTCGTTGTTGTTGCCGTAGCGTCCGTCCGGCAGACTCTTCGGAACCACGGTGATGTAGTCGCCGCGGTTGCTGGGACCACTCCAGACAATGGATACCTCACCGCCCTCCACGACGGCTGCGGGGGCGTCCAGGGAAAGCGTCGGCAGGGTCAGAAGAAGGGGACGGCGCGCGAGCACTTTGTTGCCTTGTCCGGTCTGGTACCGCAGCTCCGCCGGTCCGTCTTGCACGGACGCCTTTACTTCGAGGGGTGATCCACGATCGGTGTAGGTGTAGTTGCCGGAACGGCCGTCCTCGGTACCCGCCGCCACGACGGTGATGTAGTCGCCCTTGTGGTTCGGACCGGTCCACTCGACCGGGATCTGCGAGCCGATCAGCGCGGATGCGGGCGCTTTGAGCGTGGCGGCGGCGGCGGTCACCTCCAGCGGCGCGCGGGCCAGGACCGTTTTGCTCCGGCCGGCCACGTAACGGATCTCATAGCGGCCCGCCTCCACCGGCGCCGCGAGGGTGGCCGGGGTGCCCCGGTCGGTCATGGTGTACGTGGTGTAGGCATGCGCCGGCGCGTCGGGCTTCACGAGGCTGAGGAAGTCGTCCTTGTTGTTCGGTCCGGTCCACTGGATCGAGATATCGGCGCCGGCGAGGATTGTCGGGGTGAAGGCGAGGGTGGCGGCGCCCAGAACCTCGCGGGGGCTTTCGCCGACCTTGATGTCCCGCGCTTCGGCCGAGGGGCCAGGCGGAGGAGTCGCCGGCGCGGCCGGCTGCACCGGCGGAGGCGCCGCGGGTGCAGGTCGAGGTTGACGACAACGACTCCAAAAAAGGAGGACGAGCACCAGCACGAGGAAGAGCAGCAGGACAACGATGACCGTCGATCGGCGCGAAGGGGAGGAGGACATAAGGCGGGGATGGTGACGGAGACGCTCTGGCCGCAAAGTGCGAACAATCCCAAAAAGTGGGTCAAACCTGAATGAGGGAGCAGGAAGGCGTGCGGCCTCAGCGAGGCCGCCTACCACGGAGGGAGAAGGCTTCCGTTGGAGGTGGGGTCGCCGACCCCGCGGAATTCGGCGTCGCAACCACAAAGCGGACAACGGAGGCGGGACCGGTGGTCCCGTCGCGGCCTCAGCGAGGCCACCTCCAACCGGGCAGGGACGTCGCTCGCCGGAAGCCACTTGCGGCTTGTCGCGCCCCGGGCACACGCCATCAAAGAAGGTCTCCTCCATGAACACCTCCTGCGTTGACCGTTCCGCATCGAACGCAGGTCGTTCCATCGTTTGCCCAAGAGAGGGACGCTCCCCCCTCCACCTTTCCCTTCAACGTCACCCGCTGCCCGCCAGGGCGGGAAAGAGACGGACATGAGCGAGGTACGATCCGCCTCCCGTGGCGCGGTTTTCCTGTCCTACGCTTCCCAGGATGCGGGCGCGGCGCGGCGCCTCTGCGAGTCGCTGCGATCGGCCGGAATCGATGTGTGGTTCGATGTCGAGGGAGGGCTGGAGACGGGCGACGAGTGGGACGCCAAGATCCGGCGCCAGATCAAGGAGTGCGTGTTGTTCCTGCCCCTGATTTCCGCCACCACGCAGTCCCGGGAGGAGGGTTATTTCCGGATCGAGTGGGAACTGGCGGCCCAGCGGGCGCTCGGTATCGCCAGCGGGGTGCCCTTTATCCTGCCCGTCGTGATCGACGACACGCGGGAGCCGGAGGCCCTGGTGCCAGACCGCTTCCGTGCCGTCCAATGGACGCGTCTGCCCGGCGGCGAGGTCACCCCCGAGGCGCGGGCGCGTTTCCTCAAACTCTGGTCGCAACGCAGCGGCCTCTCCAAACCTTCGACCTCGGAGAGTGCGCCCGTACCCGCGACCCCGACACCGGCCCCGTCGAACACTCCGGCACGCCCGTTTCCGCGGGTCGCCCTTGCTCTCTCGCTGGGCACCGTCGGCCTCGCTACGGTTGTGGTCGCACTCCTCCTCGCACGTCGGCCGGCCGGTCTTCCCGCGGAGACTTCCTCCACGCCCCTCCCACCCCGCGCAACCATGCCAACCGCGGCGCGCGACTGGCCGCGTTCGCCCGAGCTGAAGCGAGCCGTGGCCCTGCTCGACGGCATCGAGACCATCCCCGAGGATTTTCGCTTGGCGGAGGAAATGGCCACCCAGCTGGTGGAGAAAAATCCGGCCGACGCCGAGGCGGTCACCGTCCTGGCCCGCGTCCACAGCATGTGGCTCCTGCGCGGGTGGGACCGCAGCACGGCCCGTTATCAGAAGGCCAAGAGCACCGCCGAACGCGCGCTGCTGCTCGCGCCCGACGAACCGGAGGCCCATGCTGCGCTCGCCGCTCACCTGTACGCCCGGGGAGTCGAAACGCAGCGTGCCGTCGACCTCGCGCAACGGGCGGTGGACCTCGCCCCCGATGAACCCCGCTTCCACCGCATGCGCGACAACTGCCTCTGGGTGCTCCATGTCGCTCCGGGCAGTGTCTTCGACGAAAACATCACGGAAGCGGAGAACGAGGGCCTGCGGCTGGCGCTCGCCTCGGCGCTCCGCACCGTCGAGCGGTTTCCCCGCGACGCCCTGGTTCGCTATGACCTTAGCCGGCACTATCGCGACATCGGGCGCTTTGCGGACTTTGAGCGCGCGATCGAGGAGACGCTTGCGCTCGCGCCCCTGGGCAACGCCCTGGTCTGGAAAGCACGAATTCGTTTTGGGCTCCACGGCGACCTGCCCGGCATGAAGGCATTTCTGGACCAGGTGCCGGCTCGGGTGCGGGCCATTGAGCGCACCGTCCTCGGCTATTTTCTCTATTCGGCGTTCACCGGCCGTCCCGAGGCGGGCCTCGAGGCACTCAACGCCTTTGTTGAGCCGTGGATGGTCGATTTCGACTTCCGTGGTCCCCGGGCGCTCCTGATGGCGACGCTGCTCGAACGATCCGGAAAGAAGGAACTCGCCCGCGTACAGTTTGAACTGGCGCTGACCGAACTGCTGAAACAGCGCGGGTTGAATCCCGAAGACAGCCAGACCTACCTGAACGAAGCCTGGATCAGGCACGCCCTCGGGCGGACCGACGAGGCACGGATCGCCCTTCGCACTTTCGTCGAGTCCCTTCCCCGGCCGTTCAGCCCCAGCCCGCTCGGCTCCTGGTGGTTCCAGGCCATCCCGGCCAACCTGCTGATCGGCGACCGGGCCACCGCGCTCGCCCTCATGCGCGAGGCGATCGCTGCCCGCAAAGACAGCCGCGCCACGATCCGCTCGCGGCTGGACATGGATCCCCGGCTCGTGACTTTCCGGAACGACCCCGAAATCACCGCCCTCCTCCACCCACCGGGTCCGTAACCGTAAGCGACCCTGGCCGGGCCGCTTTCGCCCTCCGAACACTTCAGCGTTAAAAACTAGACGTTCAGCGTTCAACGTTCCCGCTCCATCAGAGCGGGTGGTTCTGGCCCTTTCGTCGACACTGGTTCGATCCCAGCCTGGGCAGCCAATTTTTCGAAATCGCACCCGGTGTCAGGCGATGTCACCGGGTGTTCTTTAAGGAACTGAACACGTTGCGGCAGATCGCGGATCTGTTGCCAAGAGTCGGGCCGTGCCACCAGGTGACCGGAATTCGGGCAACGACAAACTCACTTCCTATTCGTGTTGCCCCAAAACACACGGGAAGCTGGCCGGGAAGGGCCGCAATCCTGGGCCGAGAGCGGGCCTGCGATCGCACCGTTTGTGGCGGTGGCTCGTCCGCCTCACCTCCGTTCGGCGCGCCCGCCCAATGCACGAGGTGGGCGCGAAACCGCAGGAAAGGGCCCAGCTGTTGACGCACCAAACTCCTGCGCCAAGCCTCAGCGGCCGCTACTTTGAGGGGCGCCGGCCGCAAGATCGGCAAGAAGATCGGCAGAAATTTGCGGTCTTTAGGCGGCCTACCAGTCAAAAGTCGTTTTCTATCAATGTTTGACGTCCTAAGAAAGATCGGCATTGAGATCGGCAAGAAATGATCGCCAATACCGCCATTGAGCCCGTGGTTCCGACCCAGCGGCTTCAACCGTTGGAGGACTTGGCGTGCACGGTCTTGGAGTCGGCTGCTCGGCTCTCCGCGAAGGTGCGTGAGCCGCTCCGCACCCAGCTCGTGGAGCTCACCCGGTGGATGCACTGCTACTACTCGAACCTCATCGAGGGACAGCAAACCCGCGTCCGCGACATCGAGGCGGCACTGAAAAAGGACTTCGCCGCCGAGTCGGCGAAACGCGACCTGCAACGCCTCGCTCTCGCCCACCTGGAGGCGCAGCGCTGGGCGGCAACGCAGACCGGATCGCCGCACTCCGCCGAGTTCATCCGCGAACTGCACCGGCGTTTCTATGCCGCGCTGCCGGAGGAAATGCAAATAGCGACCACCGCATCGGGCGCCAAAACCCCGCTGACGCCCGGCGAACTCCGCCACCGCGATGTCGAGGTCGGTTCGCATGTCGGCCCGCCGCACGAGCTTGTTCCAGCCCTCCTGGGCCATTTTCAGTGGCGCTACGAATCCGCCGATCTATCGCGGCTCCAACGCATCATCGCCATCGGCGCCAGCCACCACCGGCTCGCGTGGATTCACCCGTTCCGCGACGGCAACGGTCGCGTTGTCCGCCTCTATTCCGACGCCGTCATCCGCCAACTCGGCATCGACGGCGGCGGCCTGTGGTCGCTCTCGCGCGGCTTCGCCCGCAACCGGGACGAGTACTACGGCCGGCTCGCCAACGCCGACCAGGAACGCAGCACCACCAGCGCCGACGATGGCCGCGGGCACCTGAGCGAACGCGCCCTCTGGGATGTTTGCGAGTTCACGCTCCGCACCATGGTCGACCAGATCGCCTTCATGGAGCGCCTCCTTGACCTCGACGGACTGGAGCAACGGATCGAGCACTACATCCACGTCGCCGAACCAGCGGTCGCGAAGGACGCCGACAAGATCTTCCTCCTGCTCCGCGAGGCGCTGCTCCGTGGCCAATTCGCCCGTGGCGAGGCCGGCCGCATCGTCGGTACCGGCGAGCGTACCGGTCGCGACCTCCTCAGCCGCACCCTTGCCGCCGGCCTCCTCACCTCCGAGTCGCCCAAGACGCCCGTCTCCCTCGCCCTCCCCGCCAAGGTGCTCGATAGCTATTTCCCGCAGCTCTTTCCGCTGTCCGGTCAGCGATGATGGGTGCTTAGGTGGACATGATCGGCAGGAGTCCTATGCTTTCACGAGCAGCGTGTGCTGACTTCAGGACTTCGCGCCAGACGAACGTGTATTCGCTGCCTTGGCCAAAGCAGCCGCTTGCAAAACTGGGAGATCAAATTTTCAGAGGAGACCAGATCCGACTCAGAGTGACACTTTCCTACTTTATCGACCCGAATCCGGGCGAGCGCGGGTATTCGTCCCGCTACCGCTATGTGGTTGCCGCGAAAGGACTCGGTTATCGCCCGCCACGCGGTGCGCAATTAGGGCGTCGCCAGATTCCGGGGATGCGCAAAGCGCGCTGGCAAGGAAGGCTTGCAGGAAGGCCGCGCTTGGTTTGATCACGTCCATGCCCAAGATGAAGAAAAAGTCCGACCTGCCATCGAAGGACTGCGTGGTCTGCGGGCGGCCGTTCGTCTGGCGGAAGAAGTGGGAAAAGGTGTGGGACGAGGTGAAGTACTGCTCCGACGCCTGTCGCATGCGCCGCGGGACTGCCACGCCTCCCGGCGCCGACTCCCTCAACCGGTTCCGCCCCTGACCCAATTCAGGCAACGAGCACGCGCAGTTCTGGCCGAACAACACCTTGCCCTGCATCGTGTCACCTGAAAGGACCAAGGTCCGCCACCGTTCTACTCACCCCTCCCCCACGAAGGTATCCCCATGGACACGACTACGCCTGCCTCCACCCAGACTTCAACCGAATCGTGCGGCCCCATGTTCGCACCGGCCCAAAAGGAGCATGCCTGGCTGCAAAAACTCGTCGGGAACTGGACGTTCGAAAGCGAATGCGTGGGCGAGCCGGGTCAACCGAACTCGAAGCAACACGGGACTGAGTCCGTCAAATCCATCGGCGACCTTTGGATCATCGGTGAGGGCCAGGGCGACATGCCCGGCGGCGGTACGGCCAGGATGATGATCACGCTCGGGTTCAACCCAGTCCGGAACCGGTTTGTCGGCACCTGGGTTGGATCCATGATGTCCCATTTGTGGGTGTACGATGGTGAACTCGATGCCTCCGGTCGGGTCCTGACCCTCAATTCGGAAGGCCCGAGCTTCACCGATCCCACCCAGCTGGCGAAGTACCAAGATATCATCGAGGTCATCAGCGACGACCACCGGACCCTGACCTCCCGCAGCCTCGGCCCGGACGGCTCCTGGACCCGGTTCATGACCGCGCACTACCGGCGAAAAGGGTAACGATCGAAAGCGAGGCCACCCGGAAGAAACCTTCCCGCTCCATCAGAGCGGGTGGTTCTGGCCTCTTTCTTCAACGTGGTGTTAGGTCGCATCCATGCCCAAGATGAAGAAAAAGTCCGACCTGCCATCCAAGGACTGCGTGGTCTGCGGGCGTCCGTTCGTTTGGCGGAAGAAATGGGAAAAGGTGTGGGAGGAAGTGAAATACTGTTCCGACGCCTGCCGGATGCGCCGCGGGACCAGCCGTCCGCCCGCCGGACTCCCGAGCGCCTGATCGGGGCCGCCGCCCCATTTCGTGCGGCGTCTCGCACGGCTCCGGCGCATCCGAGGCGAACCGTTGACCAAGCGAATGTCGCCGGCCGTTGACTCGCGCACCGTGCCGCTGCATCCCGCGGCAAAAAACCGCGGAAGGACAGGAACGCTCCTGCCCTTTCGCGGTTGAGATTCGCCACGCGGCAACCGGTTAGGAACGGACGCGGCGGCGGAGCAGGCCGAGCCCCGCCAGTACGCCGGCCAGCAATCCGAGCGTCGCTCCGCCGTCCGGCACGGAGGCGGCCGCGACTTCGAAGTTGTAGGTCGTGGAGTTTCCGCCAAACGCGAGCGTCACATTGTCCGCAAAGGCATGGTAGCCGGCGCCCGCACTGCTGCCGACACCGACGCTGATGCCCGCAATGTACGCATTCGGGCTATACCCTAGGGCGCTCCAATCTCCAATGGAACGATCGTAAATCAGGCTGTCGCCGAGTCCGGTCTGAAACCTCCAGAAATTGTCGGAGCTTCCAGACGTGTACCACGTGCCTTGCACCGCCGCGGTATTGCCGTTGTAGGCATTTTCCCAAATGAGTTCACTGCGTTGCGCGCCATCCCAGATGTGCAGCCGGAGCGCCGGGGAATAACTCGCCGCTGCGCCGGGGCCGCTGCCGGCACTCCCCGGGGCCACCATCCAGTCAAAGGTGAATCCCGTGACCGAACTCAACAGCCCCAGATTGCTCGCGCTGCTGTAGAAATTGCCCAGACCGACAAAGCGGGTGCGATCGCCAAACAGCTCCACGGAACCATTGCCGGAGCGGGGAGCGGTGCCCGTGATGGCGCTGGATCCGCCGCCCCCGTTTTCACCCGCCGGATTGGCCCAGGAGGGATCGCCCGGAAGGACCGTGACAACCGCGGCCGAGACAGTGAGGGCCGAAGCCGCGAGCACCGTGAGCGTCTTGATAAGTGTTTTAATCATGGATACGTGTATGTGGGTGGGTGAAGGCAAGACACCCGGGGCGGATTCGTTCCCCGCGTTGGAAAAGTGACTTGCCCAGCCGGATCAGCAGATGGCGTGCAAATAGCCCCGAACGAAATGCAAGTCGGTGCTGATAAATAGAATATTATAGCAAAAAGATTCATTCCACGCCCGGACCGAGCAAAACAGACGCATTCGCTACTGATTTGTGTAAAGTCTACCGACACTCATTTACACATTTCCCCCCGGGCGCCGTCACCGCCACCCAGCGTCAGCCGGAAATCCGGTGAGAAGACGCAGATCCTTGTTATCACGAAGGTCATAGAATTCGCTACCCACTGTTAAATAGCAAGATATGCAGCTATTCGTTGTAGACAGGCTCACTGACCCTCGGAGTTCGGCTACACCACCATCAGCACCGACAAAGCGTTGCCATAGGATTTTGGCCTTTTGTTTTCTTGTCATTTTGGCAAAAACGACCACGATTCAAATATGCAAAGCGACGCGATCTCAGCGACGGATGTGGCGGACGCGGGCATTCGTCAACTAGCCCGGGCGAGTCACTTTCCCGCCCGGCGTTTTCTGGACATCGCGTCCGAGTTGGTCCGTCGCGAAGTCGAAGAGCCGTCCACGGCCTGGGAACTGTCTGCGCTTTGGGGAGACTTGGCCAAGCCGCAGATCGAAGGCCGGAGTGGCGAGCCCTACTCGACGGAAGAGGCCGCGGCTCGATTGAATGTGACGGGGCAGACGGTGCGCAACCGGGTCGAGTCCGGCGAGTTGATTGCCTACCCGGCTCGCACGGGAAAGGGCCTGCGACTGCCTCGTTGGCAATTCGTCGTCGGAGGCGGGGCAAAACCATGGGTTGCCCCGGTGATCGCGGCCTATGGGCATAACGGCTGGGGCCTGCTCGATTTCCTGACGGTGCCGCGGGAAAACCTCCAAGGGCTCAGCTACCTGAGTCTGACCGAACGGGGCGAGGACGGTATCCGCGAAGTCATCGAAGCGGCCGGCCGCAGCAACCCGGACTGAACCCGTGGCGCTCGATCAGGGTCACGCGCAACCGCCGCCGTCGGATCTGTCAAAACGCACCCTGCCCTTGGTGCGATTGGACGCCGTCCCGGGAGTGGGCAGCGCGTCGTGGTGGCGGATCGGAAAGAGCCGGTTTCCGCCGCTCCATTACTCCTCGGATCCGGGCTGGCGGTTCTCCCGGCGCGATATGCCCGGTACCCTCTACCTGGGGGAATCCACCGCGGTGTGTTTCTGGGAGGTGTTTTGGGACGACCTCGCGACGCGGGCCCCGTCTGATCGTCGGCTGGACTATGCCAAGGTCGAGGAGCGCTCAGCCTGGGAGGCGGTCGTTCGTGGAGATATTCAAGTGGTCGATACGCTCGACGCCGAAGGCATGATTGAGATCGGAGCCCACGGGGGTACGTTCAGCGGACCTTACGCCATCTGCCAGGCCTGGGCCCAGGCCCTCAGAGGCCACCCTTCGAAGCCCACGGGCATTCTCTACGAGTCAGTACGGAAGATCGGTGCAAAATGCCTGGCTTTGTTTCAGGAATACGAAGGCACCCACGCGCCCGCGTTCGGCCCAGGCGTCAGACTCATCGATCACCCCGACCTGCTCACCTTGCTCGCCAAGTACGGTGGCCCACCTCCGTCGCTGAAAAGCCCGCCACCTTAGCCCATCGCGTTGACCCGCTGCGTCAAAGCGGGAAACGTGTCTGCGGGTGGAAACGCGCAAAACGTCATGCCGCGCGGTTGCCTTTCCTGAACCGATCGCGGCCATGCCCAAGATGAAGAAATAGTCCGACCTGCCATCGGCGGGCTGCGCGGTTTGCGGGCGCCCGTTCGCCTGGCGGACTCCCGAAAGTCTGACCCATCGCTGCAGTTCCATCCTGCTGACCCTTGGCTGAGCGAAACGAGGTCCGGGGGCAGCCTGCCAGCGTGCCCTGAGGCTTCCCTTAGCGGAGCGAGACGAGGTCTGGGGGCGGAGGCGCCTGGTTGGCTGCATTGTGCCTTTGCTGTGAACTGCCAACACGAAGCCCCCAGACCTCGTTTCGCGGCTTTGCGGCTCCGCGTGACAACCCCTGCCAAGACCGAGGCGGGACCGGTCGGTCCCGTCGCGGCCTCAGCGAGGCCACCTCCAACGGGAATACAAGCCCCACTTAGCCGCCGCGGGCATGCTCTTACCGGCGGACGCATTCGCCGCTTGACCTTTCCTACAGTTGTAAGAATGGTCTGTCCTACAACTGTAGGACTTATGCCGCCGAAGATCTCCAGCGCCGAATGGGAAGTGATGAATCAGGTGTGGGATCGCCATCCCACGACCTCCGCGGAGGTCCTGGAATCGTTGCCCCCGGGAACGGCGTGGAAGCAAAAGACGGTGAACACCTTTCTTACCCGACTGGTCCAGAAGGGCGTGCTGTCGGTCACCAAGCAGGGAAAGGTGAACCTCTACGCGCCCAAACTTCGCCGCGAGGAGTGCATCGCGAGCGAGAGCGAGACGTTCCTCCAGCGGGTCTTCCAAGGCGCGGCCGGGCCGCTGCTGCTGCACTTCTGCGACCGCGTGGAGCTGAGCGATGACGAAATCCAGGAGCTGCAAAAGCGGCTCCGCGAGAAAAAGGGTCGTCCGTGAACAGTCTGGAGCAGGTCTTCCTTGACTACGCGACCCTGTCGTGGCGCCTCTCCTGGCTCATCCTGCTTCTGCTGGTCCTGAGGCTCCCGTTGCTCCGGCTCGCCAGCCCACGTTGGTGTTTCGCGCTCTGGCTGGTGGTCGCAGGCGCGTTGGTCATCCCGGCGCGCGCGCCGCTTTCGCTTCCCCAGCTGGGACTGGATCGGTTCTTCTCGCTTCCCGCCTTTGAGAAAGAACGGGCTGCGCCAGACACCCGCACCGACGGGCCCGCACCCGTCGATACTCCGTCGGCAGCGGAATCGCGGATGGAGCTGACCGGCGCAACCGAGCTCCGTACCCCGGATGACGCGCCTCCGGCAACGGAAGCTTGGGTCTCGGGTCTGGCACTGCTCTGGCTGGGCGGCGTGGTCGGTTTGTTGGGCTTGCGCCTGATCGCGGCAATCCGCCTGCAGCGTCGCCTCACGCATGAGCGGTCGGCTCCCGTGGATACCGCCCTCGTGGCAGCGGTCAAAGCCGGGTGTGTCGAATTGGGTGTGCGCACGCTCCCCGACATCGTCACGACCCCGCTCGTCACCAGCCCCGCACTGTGCGGTGTCCTGCGTCCCCGGCTCCTCTTTCCGATTGGGTTCTCGGCGCGGCTTTCGCCGGAAGAGTTGCGCTGGGTGATCCGGCACGAGCTGGGACACCTGCGTCGACGCGACCTCTTGAGCCATTCCCTGCTCCAACTCGCCTGCGCCGTCCATTGGTTCAATCCTCTGGTGTGGCTGGCCGCCCGCCTCGCCCGCCAGGACGGCGAGATGGCCTGCGACGACTTCGTTCTCCGCCACGCCCGCCCCGCCGAACCCGCCGCCTACGGCCGCGCCCTCCTCTCGGTCATCGGCGCGGTGCGCGACCAAAGCCGCCTGCCCGCCACGCTCGGCATCGTCGAAAACAAACGTCAACTCCTCACCCGCATCACCATGATCTCCTCCCATCGCCCCCAAACCCTCCGCCGCACGCTGACCGGAGCAGCGCTTCTCTCGCTGTTCGCACTGGTTGGGTACACGGAAGAGCCCAAGCCGCAGACCGCCAGTCCCGCGCCCAATCAAGGAAATACAGTCGACGTCCCCCGGACCGACGAAGAGAGGCGCGCCTTCTCGATCGCCCGACAAGCGAAATTAGAACAATGGAATGCGGCCGCAAAAGTTGAGGTTCGCGCGACCGGTACTCCGGGAGGCGTGCCGATCGCGTTTCTCGAGGTCAACGACGAACCCCGCCTGGTTCGTGTGGGATCAGACCTCCTCGGTGCCCGGGTAACCGAGATCGATTCAAACGCGGGAAGGGTCACTACGATTTCAAGAGACGGTCAGTCGAAACGCGTCTTCGACCAAGGCGATCCGAAAGGCATAAAGCTGCCATCATTTACCGCGCAGGAAATCGAACGACTCCTTTCCCATGATCACGGACTGCGAACCCAAGGGGCCGGACTTCCCTACGAAGTGATGAGCGCGTGGCCGACCATCAACCGCGAAGGCAAAATCGCCATTCTCATGAACTACCTGAAAAGCGGTCATGTCGTCGAGATTGCCTTCCGTCCAGACGGCATGAGCGGTAGCTCGCGAAGACTCTTTGCCGAGCAATTAGAAGAGCGGACGAGACAACGCCTGGAAGCCTTTCTCGCCGCGTTGACCCCAGAGCAAAGAACGCAGTTCGGCCGAGGGGGACAAATGGCGATTTCGCTCAAGGCGTCAGCGGCCGAACGTGCGAACCAACTCGAGCGTGCCAGCGGACAAAAATCCAATCAAGACTCGGTGATCGCATCACTCACCCCGGAACAACGAAAACTCTACGACGCGTGGCGCACCGGAGGTTCACACTGAGCGCCCGCGCCACCCCTCACCCGATCACAGACCCCTCACGCGAAGCCGCGAAGGCACAAAGGGGTCCGGGTCTTGGCGATACCAGTGGATAGTATGTTTTGGTAGCACCTAGCACCGTTCCGTACTTCAGCGTTCAACGTTACGAGTTCAGCGTTGAGCGTTCCTCCTTCGTGCTTCCCCCCATCCCGAAACGGGTTCCCCGTTCCGCTACGGCTGTTCACCGCTCTCATGCCAGTTCTCGACGAGCAGGCCGCGCACGCGGGAGAACTCCCGGACGTTTCGCGTGACGAGCGTTGCCTGAAGGCGCAAGGCCTGCGCGGCGATCAGCGTATCCAAGGGCCCGATGCCCAAGCCTCGCAGCTCAAGGTCATGCCGGATCGCCGCATAGTGGGTAGCGTCGTCGCGGGTCAAGGGCTCCACGGGCAACGCTTGCGCCAGCGCCGCCAGGTGCAGGCGCGCCTGGGCACTCGTCCCTTTGGTCACACCAAACTCCCGCTCCGCCAGAACGACGACGGAAAGGCGCAAATCGCCGAAGGCCGCCTGCATTTTCGCGACCAGGCCCGGCGGATCTCCCCGCATGTACGCGGAGAGGGTGTTGGTATCCGGCAGGTAGATCACGCGTCGCGTGGAAGATCCGGGGTTGCGTGCGGAGGCACGTCGGTCAACTCCGGGCAGGACCCAGCCAGAGCGGCAAATCGCCGACGCCGCTCTTGGAATTCGGAGTCGATCGACTCAAGCAGCACGCCGCGTTCAGTCTGCGAAATCCGGACCTCGCGGCCCTGAAACCGAAACTCGCGCGGAAGCCTCACCGCCTGAGACCCTCCATGCTGGAACAATTTCGCTTTCGTCACGGCCATAGCTACATGTAGATACACTCCTTCGTTGGTGTCCAGATTACTTCTCATCCCGAGTGAGCGCGCCAAAGGTGGCTTTGGCCCAATGCATTTAAAGTGTTCAATGATAACATAATATACAATTGAAATGATGCTTGCGATCCACTGCCCGGATGTCTCACGCGAAGGCGCAAAGGGGGAGGGATTGTGCACCACCTCGAACTTCAGACGAGGGCGTTTCCGGCTCATCGCACCGAACCCCACTTCGCGCCTCCGCGCCTCCGCGTGAAACCAGCTCGATCCCCGAGCCCGAAACGGGTTCCCCGTTCCGCTACGGGTCGGAGGACAGGTTGGCGAGGTCAGCGGAGCCGGCGCCGGCTTAGCCGACCACACGCCGGCCGCTGGTCACATCGCGACGGATGCCCGAGGGCAGATCGAACCCGCGGCGATAGCGTTTTCGAATGAGCAGATCGAGCTCGGGGGCATTGACCGCCGACAAGGTCCGTGTGTCCCACACGACGCGCTTTCCGGCGATCACGGGCAGCACGCCCACGAGCAGCGATTCGGTGAACGGCGCCGAGTACCAGAACCCGGACTTCGCATCCTCGGGGCGTCCGGCGCGGCAGGCGTCGACCCATTCGCGACGATGACCCACGCTCCGGGGGATCGACTTTTCCGGTCTGCGGACCGTGGCCATCCTTGATTCCGGGACGAGCCGTGGCGCGCCCGCCCATCCACCCGCAATCATCACGCCTTCCGTACCCACAAAGTAAATGCCGTTATCCCCCAGCGGCCGTTCCGCTTCGAACTGATCTGGCCGGGGCGGTTGCTTGCCCCCGTCGTACCAGACCATTTTCACCGGACCGCGGCGGGCGTTGGCCGGGAAGTGGTAGGTGAGCACGCTCCACTCGGGAAAGGTGTCGGGGTTGGTGGGAGAAGTCTGCGCCTCCACCCAGTCGGGCGCACCGAGATCGAGGGCGTAGAACGCCGGATCGGCATTGTGCACCGCCATGTCACCGAGCGCCCCGCAGCCAAAATCGAGCCAGCCGCGCCACACGCCCGGGCAATAGTCCGGGTGGTAGGGGCGGCTGGCCGCCGGTCCGAGCCAAAGGTCCCAATCCAGGTCCTTCGGCACGGGCGGGGTTTCGGTCGGCCGGCGTTTGCCTTGGGTGCGCCAGAAGCGGCCGGGGCGGTCGGACCATACGTGGACCTCGCTCACCGCACCGATGACCCCGGCCTCGATCCACTCCTTGGTCAGACGGAGGCCTTCGCCGGCGTGGCCGGTATTGCCCATCTGCGTGACCACCCCGGTCTCCAGGGCGACACGCCCCATCAAGCGGGCTTCCTCAATCGTATGCGCGAGGGGTTTCTCGCAGTAAACATGGAGTCCCAGCAGCATCGCCGACAAGGAGATCGGCGCATGCCAATGGTCTGGCGTGGCGATCATGACCGCATCCAGCGTCTTCTCCTTTTCCAGCATCGCGCGGTAGTCCTTATAGAAGGGTACGCCTGGATGAACGGAGACCGTCTTGGCGGCATACGCCGGGTCGACGTCGCACAAAGCCGCGATTTCAACATCGGCAAACGAGGCGAACTCAGCCGTCACACTCCGGCCCATGCCGCCGATGCCGACACAGCCCAGCCGGAGCTTGGCGTTGGGAGAAATTCGCCGCGGCGCACGCACGGAGGTCGTGGTGCAGCCCCCCAACCAAAGACCGGCGGTGGCGAGCGAGGCATGCTTCAGAAACTCCTGACGGGTGATTCTCGCTTTCGGATTCATAGGGGACGACCGAGGAGAAGGCGGCGCCCGGGGCCCTGCAATCCTTTCACGACAGACAGGAATTCCTCCGGCGGAGGCTGGCAGTCCGGTCTGAATCGTATAGGCTGCCCGGCCATGACTACCCCTCGTTGGCTCGCGCTGTTTCTCCTCCCCGCCTGTCTCAGCGCCGAGGATCTGCGTCCCCAAGCCGAGGCCGCCCTCGCCCGGGGCGTGGCGTTTTTCCAGTCGATCCACACGCATGGCGGCTACGTCTACGCGGTCACGCCCGACCTTTCCCAGCGCTGGGGCGAAGGGCCCAAAGACGCCCACACCATCGAGGTGCAGCCACCGGGCACTCCCGCCGTCGGCCAGTCCTTCCTTCGCGCCTACCAGGTGACCCGGAATCCCCAGGCCTTGGCCGCGGCTCGCCAGGCCGCCGAAGCCCTGATCCAGGGACAGAACAAGCACGGCGGCTGGGACCACACGATCGACTTCGCGAACCTGGGCAATGAAACCGTCAGTTTCGACGACAACCAAAGCCAGTCGGCCATCAGTTTCCTCCTCGCTCTGAACCGGGTGGCTTCCGACGAGCGTCTCGCCGGCGCGGTCCGGCGCGCCCTGGACATGATGCTCAAGACCCAGCTGGAGAACGGCGGCTGGCCGCACCTCTATCCACCCCGCGGCAACTATCACGACTACGCCACCTTCAATGACGGCGGCATCAACGACTGCGTGCGGGTGATGCTCGAAGCGCACGAACTTGACCCCAAGGACAAGGCCATCGAACGGAGCCTGCGGCGCGTGGCGCGATTCATCTCGATCTCCCAGAATCCCCCACCGCAGCCGGGATGGGCGCAGCAGTACAACGAGTTTCTCCAACCCGCCTGGGCCCGCACCTTCGAACCGGCGTCCCTCTGCCCGGCCGTCACCGTCCGCAACCTCGGCACCCTCATCGATCTCTACCTGGCCCTGGGCGACGCGACCTTGCTCGAACCAATTCCCGACGCCCTGCGCTGGTTGAACGAAATCCGCCTGCCCAACGGCAAGTGGGCGCGGTTCGTCGAGCTCGGCACCAACAAGGCCCTCTACTACGACCGCGGCCGCATCCGGGTAAACAGCGTGGAGGAACTCCACATCGAACGCAGCACCGGCTACGGCTATGAAACCGATCTCACCGGGCCGATCGCCGCCGTCGCTAAACGCTACGAGCGGGCCCTCCGGCTCGGGCACACCGGCTTGAAGCAGGCCGAGCGCCCGGACCTTTCGCGGGAGGCCGTGTCCCGCCGCGTGACCGAGCTTTCCGGCGCAGTCCGGAAACTCATCGCGGAGCAGGAGGTGTCCGGCGCCTGGATCACCCGCAATGACCGCTTCAAGACGGACATGCCCGCGGGCGTACGCTGGAACGGCGAGTACACCGTCCTGGACCGGATCAGCAGCGCGGTCTTCAATCGCAACGTGGCCGTGCTCTGCGACTACCTCGAACTCTCCGCCCGGCTGGAGAAGCCGTAAGGCGGGTCCGAGGACGGAGCCCCCCGTCGCCTCGCCGCCGCCCTCCGGATCGACTGGCCCTGAAGCGGCCAGGATCCCGTGGAACCGCGGATGGACACAGATGCCGCCGCCGCGCATAGGCGAAACCTAAGCGCAATTCGAAGTCGACGTCTGGTGGAGGTGGGGTCGGCGACCCCGCAGGGATTGGCGTCGCGTGAAGAAATCGGACCTCTGAGGCGGGACCAAGGGTCCCGTCGCGGCCTCGGTGAGGCCACCTCCAACGGAACCGCTGCGAATTTTCACACCCGTCGGTTCAGTTGAGGCACTCGCGCAGCCCCGGGGTCCGTGCTTCAATCGCGGTACTTGCGATCCTAAGCACGACATCCGGTTTGAATCCGTGTTCAACCGCGTCCATCCGTGGTTCCAACCCCCTTTGCTCTGATGAAGATTGCCTCGGTCGATACGTTTCTCCTCGAACACAAACTGGCCCGGCCGAGTGGGCCGGCGTCGGTCCTCAACACCTGGAGGCGGACGTTGCTGGTCCGGATCACCACCGACGGTGGTCTCGTCGGCTGGGGTGAGACCGCCCCCCTCGCCGGCGTGCGGGAAACGATGGAACAGGCCATGGCTCCCCTGCTCGTGGGCCAGGATCCCCGGGCGATCAGCAATTCCTGGCGGACGCGTTGGCTGGCGCCGTTCGAAAACCGGCTGGCGATCGGGGCCCTCGACATCGCCCTGCACGACCTGGTCGGGCAGGCGCTGGGCGTCCCGGTCCATCAGCTGTACGGCGGAGCCCGCCGCACCCGCGTACTCGTCTATGCCTCCGGCGGCGGATACGTCGAAGGCGTCCATCCCGCGGAGGTCTGGCCGGCGGAAACGCGTGCCCTCGTCCACCGCGGGTTCAAGGCGATCAAACTCAAGATCGGCCGGTACGACCCCCGCTCGGAACTCGATGCCCTCGCGGAAGTCCGCAAGGGTCTCCCGAGCGACGTCAAACTCATGGTCGACGCCTGGGGCTCCTATACCCTCGCGACGGCCCTGCAGGTCGGCCGTGAACTGGAAAAACTCGGTGTCACGTTCTACGAAGAGCCGCTGCCCCAGTTTGGCTATCGTGGATACGACCAACTCGCCGCCCAGCTCGACATCGCCGTCGCCGGGGGTGAAATGCTGCAGCACCGCCAGGCCTTCAAGGAATTGCTCGACCGCCGCGCCGTCGACATCGTCCAGCCCGACGCCAGCCTCTGCGGCGGCATCCGCGAGGTGCTGTTCGTGGCCGAACTCGCCGAGCTCCATGGTGTGCAGTGCATCCCCCACTCCTGGAGCGGCGCGATCCTCAACGCCGCCACCGTGCACATCGTTTCCCTGCTGCCGGAGCCGACGCTCATGCCCGGCGTGAACCCGCCGATGGTGGAATTCGACGTGACCGAGAACCCCTTCGCCTCCGGCCTCTTGCGCACCCCGCTGCCCTTGGTCGACGGGTGTTTTGAGGTGCCCAGCACCCCGGGACTCGGCCTCGACCTCAACGTCGACTTCATCCGGTCCATGGAAGCCCCTCGCTCGCGCTAAGCGGACGCTCCACCGAACCAGGGGGGCTCACGCGAAGGCGCTAAGGGGGAAGGTGGAGGAGAACGCCGAAGGTTGAACGCCGAACGTTGAACGCGGAAGTTCGGAGGGGTGCTACCACCCTTCGAGCTCTTGGATCGAATCGCGCAGGAGGCCTCGAACGGAAAAGCTTTCCCTCGGGCGGCGAGTCGGCGAGGGTCGCGCGCCCTCCCCTTTCCATGTTTCGACCCTTCTTGACCGGTCCGGCGTTGTGGTTTCTGGCGGCGAGCGCGCTCGCGGCCGAACGTCTGCCGGTGGACGACTTCGCACACTTTGCCGCCTTCAGCAGCATGACCCTCTCACCCGACGGACGGACGGTCGCCTACGTGCAGAATCTGAAGGGGGTCCAGGAGATCGTGCTGCGCAACCTCGAAACCAACAAGAATGTCCGCCTCGAGGTCCCTCCGTCGCGGGCGCCATGGATTCCACAGGCGACGCGGATTGGCTGGCTGAACAGCCAGCGGCTGATCTTCAGCCTGGCCGAGGGTGGATTCTCCGCGGTCGATCGCGACGGGACGCGACTCCGGGGTCTGACCGGCTTTTATCGCGACAAGGGACAAAGCGGCGAAGCTGAGATCCAGAGCAGTGGCGTGATCCACTCCTTCCGGGGCGCGGACGAACAGAGTGTGTTGATGACGGAGTACAGGTCCCCGGGAGCACGCTACCCCGGCGAGTTTCAGGTGCTGAACACGCCGCATGTGATGCGTATGCAGACGCGCACCGGCGCCTGGGCCCGCATTGAACAAAACCCGGGCAACGTCGAGTACTGGCTGCCCGACTCCAACGGCGCGATCCGGGTGGCGCTCGAAACGAAACTGGGCACCGCCCGCACGATTTTCCGCGCGGAACCCAACGGACCATGGACTCCCCTGCCCGGCATGGACTGGAACGATACCGTCAACCGGCCGCTGGCCCTGTCGGCGGACCACCGCACGCTCTATGTCAACCGCCTCTCAGACCAGCGTCGCTGGGCCGTGTACCCGTATGACCTGATCCAACACACCTTCGGCGAGCCGGTGATCGCCCACGAGCTGTTCGACATCATCCCCAACGACTGGCGCTCCTTCGCCAACGGCATCCCCCTGCAGGGCCTCGTCTTCGCCCGCGACCGACCCGGGGAGCTCCTCGGGGCCCACTTCATGACCGAGTTTCCCCGGACGGTGTGGTTTGACCCGGGACTCGAGCAGGCCCAGGCCGCTCTCAAGGAGGCCCTGCCCGGGCGCATCAACTCGATCATCAGCATCAGCGACAACCGCCGCCGGCTGCTCGTGCAATCCTGGTCCTCGGCGGATCCCGGCACGTATTATCTCTTTGATACGGAAGCCAAGACCCTCGCCCGGCTGCTCGCCTGCATGCCCTGGATCGATCCGGCGAAAATGGCGGAAGCCTCCGCGGTGCGATTCAAGGCCCGCGATGGCACGCCGCTGCAGGCGTATCTGACGCTGCCGCCCGGACGGGGCGGCAAGAACCTGCCGCTGGTCGCGCTGGTCCACGGTGGCCCGCACACCCGCGACGTCTGGGGCTACGATCCTGATGTGCAGTTCCTCGCCAACCGCGGTTACGCCGTCCTGCAGGTCAACTACCGCGGCTCGGTCGGATTCGGAGACGCGTTTCAGAAAATGGGCCGGCGCAACGTGGGCGGTACCGTCCAGCACGACATCACCGACGGAGTGCGCTGGGCGATCCAGCAAGGCATCGCCGACGGGAGGCGCGTTGGCATCATGGGTGGCAGCTTTGGCGGATACTCCGCCCTGATGGGACTGGCGCTCGAACCGGATTTGTACCGGTGCGGCATCAGCATCGCCGGGGTCACCGATTGGATCGAACTGATCAAGGACAAGGCCGAGATGTTTCCGCGCAGCTTCGGTTTCAACGTCACCCTCGTCGGCGATCCGGTCAAGGACGAGGCTCAACTCCGCGCCATCTCACCGGTCAACCTGGTCGACCGGATGCAGGCGCCCCTGCTCATCATCCATGGACGGGACGATCCCGCGGTCCCGTTTTCACAGGCCCGGTCGCTGGTCACCGCGCTGGAGAAGGCGGGGAAGCCGCCTGAGTTCATGGCAAAGTACAATGAGCAGCACGGCCTGCTCGACTATCGCAACCGCGTGGAAATGTACCAGCGCATCGATGCGTTCCTCGCGAAGCACTTCCCCGCCGAATGACCGCGCTGCCCGAACGGAAAACGCCCCGGCAACGCACCGGCCGCTGGAGAATCACCGCGGTGGCGGTGGGCGTGGCGGCGGTCGCTCTGCTCTCGAAACCCGAGCCCCCGCCGGTCCCGCCGGCCGGCGCCGGACAGCCGATTTTTGAGTGGCGGCAGGACGCGCTGTGGTCGCAACTCGAAGCCCGGCTGGTGGCGTCTCGCGCGCTCGACGCCGCCGCGCTGACCGCCCAGATCGATCCGGCCCTGGCTCGGCTCCGGTCCCTGGTGGAGCAACTGGCCGCGCGCCCGCATGGGCCGGCGGACGACCTGTTCGGGCAACTGGAGTCGCAGCTATTCCACCTGGGCCCGCTGATCGCCGCGCATCCGGCTCGTCTGAACGAGTACATCGAGGCGGTGACGCGCGCCCGAAGTGCGGTGAAGGACCAATCGCGCGCCTGGGACCTCGGCACGCTTCCGGCCCGGCAACGACTGTACCGGCTGCTCTACGGTTCACGCCTCGCCTTGGAAACCGTGCTGCTCCAGGTGCCGCCGGACACCCCGCTGACGGAGCTGGTGCGGGGCGACGACGAGCCTTCGGTCACGCCGTCAGCCACACTGCTGGGCATCAAGCTCCACAGCGGCGACATCCTCGTCTCGCGGGGTGCCGCACCCACCTCCTCCCTGATCGCGCGGGGTAATGACTACCCCGGGGCCTTCTCGCACGTCGCCCTGGTGCACGTGGACCCGTCGACCCACGAGGTTTTGCTCGTGGAGGCACTGATCGAGCGGGGCGTGGTGGTGACCACCCTCGACGAGTACCTGGAGGGGAAAAAACTCCGGGTCATGCTGCTGCGTCCGCGCGCGGACCTGCCGGCCCTGGTCGCCGACCCGATGCGCCCCCACCAAGCGGCCGCGTCTGCACTGGCTGCGGCCCGCCGGCGTCACATTCCCTACGACTTCGCGATGGATCATCACGACCCCCGCGCCCAATTCTGCTCCGAGGTGGCGTCGGCGGCGTATGCCTCCGTCGGCATTTCGCTCTGGATGGGCGTTTCGTATGTGTCCTCCCCCACCCTCACCGCCTGGCTTGGTTCGATCGGCGTGCGCCACTTCGAGACGCAGGAGCCGGCGGACCTGGAGTACGATCCGCAGCTTCGCCTCGTCGCCGAGTGGCGTGGACGGACGACCCTGTTCAATGCCCACGTGGACGACGCCGCCACCGACGTGTTCATCGAGCAGGCCCCGCCGGGCGCCCCCCTGCCCTATTCACACGCCCAGCTCCCGCTCGCCCGCCTCGCCAAGGGCTACAGCGCCCTGCTGAACACGCTCGGCCGGACCGGACCGATTCCCCAGGGCCTGAGCGCTACCGCAGCGCTGCGGGTCGAACGCTACCGCGAGGACCATCAGGCACTCGTCGGCCGCCTGCTCGCGCGCGCCGAGGAATTCCGGAAGGAACGAGGCTACCTACCGCCCTATTGGGAACTCGTCCGCCTCGCCCGCGAGATCCGTCAGGGCCCGGCCGTCGCCAAGCCTTAGGGTCCCCGCCGGCCCGGTCGCTTCGCCCCGCGCCGCCGGATACCGCTCGCCTCCCGGTCCCATGGACTCCAGGCTCGCGTCATCCCCACCGGTCCGGCCGGAAACCGTCCCCCCATGAATGTCCGCACCCCTCCTCACCTGTTTCACGTTTACGCGCCCCGCCGCGCCTTCCTCCGCCAGCTGGCTTGGGGCACCGCCCTGGTCGCCGTGCCCGGCCTGTTCGCCGAGCAGCTCACCCTGACCCCGCGCCAGACCGAGGGACCGTTTTATCCGGACAAACTGCCCCTGGATACGGACAATGATCTGATCATCATGAACGACGCCACGACCCCGGCCGTCGGCGAAATCACCTGGCTGGGCGGACGCCTGCTCACCGCCGCGGGCAGCCCGATCCGTAATGCGACGATTGAGATCTGGCAGTGTGACAGCACCGGCGTGTACCTTCACACCCAGACGGGCGGCGACGTGACCCGCCGCGACCGGAATTTCCAGTG
>JAEUGY010000021.1 GCA_016794625.1 Opitutaceae bacterium | reverse complement strand
GTTCGGCGTCGTCTATCCGCCCATCCGCTACGGGGTCATGCTCGTCTTCGTGCTCATGCTGCCGTGGATCGTGGTGCGTTCGTTGAGTTTCAACGCCTACAACACGGTTTACCGGGGCATGCGGTTCCGCTTCAACCCGTCCCTCGGCGCCTCCGCCTTTGTCTACCTGCTCGAGCCGGTCCTGCTGGTCATCACGCTGGGGTTCTACTACCCGGCCTGGATGCGGTCGATCCGGCGGTACCAGGTGAGTCACCACCGGCTGGGGGATGCGTTTTTCCGGTTCGATGTCCGCAATCGCGAGTTCTACCAAGCTTACTTGCTGGGCGGTCTGATCGTCATCGGCAGCGCCATCCTCGCCGGGGCGGTCCTGGCGGCCATCATGGGCCTGACGTCTGAACCGGGGCAGGTCCGTGCACCGGGACTCCTGGGCATGCTGCCGTTCTTCGCCCTCTACGGCGTCGGACTTTTTGTGGGCAAACACTTCATCTTCGGCCGGCTCTTCAACCAGATCTGGAATGGCACCCGGCTCGATGAACACCGGTTCGTGGCCAACCTGAAACTGGACCGCTGGCTGGGGCTGCAGCTGACAAACCTGGGCGCCATTCTCATCTCGGCCGGCCTGCTCTACCCCTGGACGGTCATCCGCACCTACCGCTACACTGCGTACTGCCTGCAGTTCGAACCGGCGGGGTCGATCGAAGCGATCGAGCAGATGGGCGGACGCGACGGCAGCGGCATCGGCGACTCCGCCGGGGAATTCGTGGGGCTCGACTTCGGCCTATGACCACCACCACCGGCATCCTTTCGGACGGACGGTTCCTGCGGGGCGAACCGGTGACGATCGACTTCACCACCGATGGGCGGGTCGTGATCGAAGGCGCCGGATCTCGCCACGAGATCGACTTGCGCGAGATCCGCGTGAGCGACCGGATTGGCTCCATCCCGCGGTTCCTCTACCTGCCCGATTCGCGGGTGATCGAAACCGCCGGCAATGATGTGGTGGATGCCGCGCTCGCCCGGCAGAAGCGGGGTCGGATCGCCCATCTGATCCATTTTTTGGAGACGCACAGCGGTCTGGCCGTGGTGGCCACGGTCTGTCTGGTGGCGGCGGGTGTGCTCTCGCTGTACTTCGGCCTGCCCGCGCTGGCGCGCAGCGTGGCGTTTCAGACACCGGAGTCCGTGGAACGCGAAGTCGGGCGCATCGCCCTCGCCTCCCTGACGCAGCGACTGGGCCCTTCCCGCCTCTCGCCCGCGCAGCGGTTTCGCGTGCAGTCCCAGCTGACCCGTCTGCTGCCGGATCGCCCGGCGGACCGCCTGCCGCGGATCCACTTCCGTTCGGGCGGCGGCACGTTTCCGAATGCCTTTGCCCTGCCGGGCGGCAACATCCTGGTCACCGACGAGTTCGTGGCGCTAACCTCGCACGAGGACGAAATCGCATCGGTCCTCGCCCACGAAATCGGCCACCTGGAGGAACGCCATGGGTTGCAGATCGCGCTGCGGCAGTCGTTCGCCCTGCTGCTGGTCACCTCCCTGACCGGCGACCTCTCCACGTTGACCCAGATGGCGGGGGTGCTGCCGTTTCTCATCCTGCAGTCGGGGTATTCACGGGAATTCGAGCGCGAAGCCGACCGCTACGCCCGCGACCTGCTGCTTGATCGCAAGATCCCGTTGAACCGCTTTGCCTCAATCCTGCGCAAACTATCCGACGCTCGGCCCAAGCAGGCCGTCGACCTCACCTACCTGAGCACACATCCCAGCACGGACGAGCGCCTGGCCATGTTCCCGTCTCCCGCGGTCCCGACGCCCGTTCCAACCCCGCCGTCGACGGTCCCCTCCTCCCTCTCCGCGAAAACCCCGCCGGCCCGGCTCAATCCGATTCCGAAGACCACTCCGGCCATCAAGATCCCCGGCCTGAAACAGGAACCGGAGCAGCAGCGGCCGGGCAATCGCTTCCCTTCGATCCGCCATCAGGTGGACCCGGAGCTTTCCCCCGAACTCCTGAAACGCAACCTGCGCGGCCGCGTGCGCTTGCGAGCCCGGATCAATGAGCGAGGGGTCGTGACCGCTGTCGAGATCATGAAGGCGGATCACCCGGAACATGGCCCTCTCGCCGAGGCGGCGGTCAAACAGTGGGCCTTCCACCCAGGGGAAAAAAACAACACCTTTGTCGCAGCCACCGCCGAGATCGAACTCCTTTTTCGGGGTCGTTCCGTCTCGCTGGTCGACATCCGCTACTGAATCCGCCGCCCCCGGGCGGGGGCCAAACGGCCCAGGCGGAGGCGGCACAACCGGGCTTGTGGGTGCAACCGTTCCCGATTTCCATGGTCCGTCAGCGCACCTCGCCGCGCTTCGCATTATCTGTTTCCATGGTCTTCCCGTTTTTATCCCGCCCTGGCCTGCGCCGGCTGATCGCTCCCGCGATCGCCGCGGGGCTGCTTGGGGTGCTGGCCTTGACGGGGCTGTTGGGGGCGCTCGACCGATCCTGGCACGACTTGCTGCAGCAGACCTTCTCATCCGGGCTGCCCACCCCGGAACAGACCGCCTTGGTGCTGGTCGATGAGCAGTCCTTGCAAGCGCTCGGAGGGGACGGATTCGAAATGCGGTGGCCGTGGCCGCGTCAGGCCTTCGCCGGTCTGTTCGCCGCCCTGCACCGGGCGGGAGCCAAGGCCATCGTGGCCGATTTCATTTTCTTCGAACAAGCCGAGGCGGCCGAACAGGACGCCCAACTGGGCGCGGTCGCCGCGGGCCTGCCGGAACTCACGCTCGGCTCCGTCGGCGACCAGCGGCCGGTCTTCTGGCCGGACGCGTTTCAGCAGCGACACCTGGAGCTGTTCGGCGCCCGTCCGCGGTGGGGATCGGTGCAGTCGCGGCCGGAGCGTGACAGTGTGATCCGCCACTACCTGATGCGGGAGTCCCTGGTCGCCGCCACGCTCAGCGCCTCGGAACGCGCTGCCGCCCCAGGCTCCGCCCGGCTGCGGTGGTACGGCCCGCTGGAACAGGTTCGCTCCCGCGGGGTGCCGGTGCTGCCCGCCGCGCCGTTTGTCGCCGCCGGGCTCGAACTGCTCGGGCCTGCCCTCGACCAAAGTCCGGACTTCGAACCGCTCGCGCTGATCCGCGCCCTCGACCAGCAGCCCGCCCCCACCGGGGCGATCTTCGACGCGGTGCGCGGCCGGACGGTATTCGTCGGCGCCAACGCCGCCGCCACCTTCGACGCGGTGGCAACCCCGGTCCACGCGCCCGAACCCGGGGTGCTCGTCCACTGGACCGCCCACGGCAATGCGGTGCAAAACCGCTTCATGGTGGACAGTCCCCCCGCTCTTCCGCTCGCCTCCGGGGCCCTGGGCCTGGCGCTTATCCTCGTCGCCGGCCATCGCGGCACCGGCCTGCGGCGGCCCACGGCGGCCACCCTGGGCGTGCTCGTTCTGGCGATCGGCGGTAGCGTCATCGCCTTTCTGCTCGGAGCGTGGTTTCCACCGTCGTTGCCCTCAGTCGGCGCCGCCGTGGCGTTTGGCACAGTGGCAGTGACGAGTTTCCAGCGGGAACGGGCCCGCAAGCGGGAGATCCAAGGCTGGTTTGGCGCCTACGTTTCCCCCGCCTTCGTCAAACGGCTGGTGGCCGACCCCAATGCGCTCAAGCTGGGCGGCGAGCGTCGCGAGGTCACCGTCTTCTTTTCCGACCTCGTCGGTTTCACCGCGCTCTCGGAAAAACTCCCCGCGGAACAGCTGGTCCAGGTGATCAACCTGTGTCTCGACGAGTTGAGCGGCGTGCTGCTCGATCACGGCGGGTATGTCGACAAGTACATCGGCGACGCCATCATGGGCGTCTATGGTTCACCCGAACCCCTGCCCGACCACGCCCTCGCGGCCTGTCGCTCCGCCTTGGAATGCCAGCGCCGGCTGGCGGCTCTCAACACGCGCCTGCAGACGGAACACGGGGTCACCCTGAGCATGCGCATCGGTTTGAACACTGGCGAGGTGGTGGTCGGCAACGTCGGCTCTGTCCGGAAAAAGAACTACACCGTGCTGGGCGATGCCGTGAACCTGGCGGCCCGGCTCGAAGGGGCCAACAAGGCGTTCGGCACTGCCCTGCTGATCGGACCCGCAACCGCCGCCCAAGCCGGCGCGCACCTGTGTCTCCGGCCGGTGGCCCGGCTGCGGGTCAAGGGCAAGACCCAGGCCGTCGAGGTGTTCGAACCGCTGGCCGAACGGGAAACCGCCGACGAGGCCACCCGGCATTTCGCCGAGGCCAGCACCGCCGGCTTCCAAGCCTACTGCGCCCAACGTTTTGCCGAGGCCGCCGCCGCTTTCGAAAAAGCGTCCACGCTGCGACCGGGCGATCTGCTCTCCGCGCGGTACCTCCGCGAATCCGAACGCTACGCCGCCGAGGGTCCTCCGGCCGGCTGGCAACCCACTTTCACGCTCGATACCAAATGAAACTGTTCCTCCCTTCTCGCCGCGTCGCGCTCGTCGCACTCGGCGTCCTGCTCTCGGTCCCGGGAGCCTACGCCTACAAGAAAGGCGACACTGCGTTCTCCAAACGCGCCGAGACGCCGCTGCGCGGCGAACCGAAAGCACTGGCCGCCCCGGTGGGCAAGGCCGACTTCGCCGAATCGCTGACCGTGCTCGAGGTCCGCGGCGCCTGGCTCCAGGTCAAAGGCAAAAAGGCCACGGGCTGGGTGTTCGAAGGCAACCTCGCGGGAGAAAAACCCACTCGCGCCCCGGCGGCGACGTTGACCTCGATCGACGCGTCCAAGACCAACACGGTCGCCGCCGCGCGTCCGCTCAGCGACGCCGGCACCGCCTACGCCTCCCGGCACTCGGCCGCCAATGCCGGCGCCGACCTCGACTGGCTCGAGGCCCAGGCCGCCAAGGTCAAGGCCGAGGACGTCGAAACCTACCTGCGCACGCAGCAAAAAGGAGAATACCGCCCATGATCACGCCCCTCCCTCCCTCCGCTCCGCGATGGCTGGTGCTGCCGCTGCTGCTCGGGCTGGCCGCCGCCCTGCCGCTCCAGGCCGCGTTTCCGAACCTCGGGGAACTGACCGACAAGTTGAAAAAGGTCGAGGGCACCGCCTCCAAGGTGGGCCAGGTGGTCAAGGGCGCCTCGGGTCTCACACTCGAGGAGGAAATCGCCGTGGGCGATGCCGTCGCCCTCGAAATCGTCCGGCGCTTCGGCGGACTCTGGCGCGACGAAGCCGCCACGGTGCGTGTCAACACCCTGGGCAAGGCGCTCGCCCGCTACGCCGACCGGCAGGACCTGAACTGGCGTTTCGCGCTGCTCGCCTCCGACACGGTCAACGCCTACTCCGCGCCCGGCGGACGCGTGTTCATCACCCGCGGGCTCTACCAGAAACTGGATACGGATGACCGTCTGGCCGGCGTGCTCGGCCACGAGATCGAGCACATCGACCGCCGGCACGCGGTGAAGATCATCGCCCGCGGAGAGTTTCTCAGTGGCGTGAATGCCCTGGTCTCGGAGCGCAGCTCGGACTTCGCCCAATTCGACAAGGCCATCTCCGAGGTCACGACGCTCCTGCTCGAAAAGGGCTTCGACCACGGCACCGAATTCGAAGCCGACCAGCATGGCCGCAACCTCGCGCAGGTCACCGGATTCGCACCCGGCGGCCTGCGCGCCGTGCTCGTGCAGCTGCGCAAGGACGGCGGCGGCAAGGCCGCGAAGGAGGTCTTTTCCACCCACCCGCCCCTCGACGAACGCCTGAAGCGCCTCCCCACCGACCCAGAGCCCCCCGCCCCGACCCGTTGAAGGAGGCGGGACCGAGGGTCCCGTCGCGGCCTCAGCGAGGCCACCTCCAACGGAGGAGAACGGGTTCAGTTGGAGGTGGGGTCGCCGACCCCGCGGGGATGAAGCGTCGCGCGAAGGTTTCGGACAACGGAGGGGGGCCCGAGGTCCCGTCGCGGCCTCAGCGAGGCCACCTCCAACGGAGGAGAACGGGTTCAGTTGGAGGTGGGGTCGTGGACCCCGCGGGGATGGGCGTCGCGCGAAGGTTTCGGACAACGAAGGCGGGACCGAGGGTCCCGTCGCGGCCTCAGCGAGGCCGCCTACAACGGGCCGCCTGCTACAACCGGGCACCCGCAGGGTTCTCTTCTGGAGGGCGCCGCTCCGTCGGCGCCGGTTGCGCCCAGGCGTGAATTGCCAACGTGACACCGGTCGCGTTGTCTGGCGTAGTCCCTGCGCATGATCGCCTCGCTGCCCACCCTTCGCGACCTCGGTACGATCGCGGGCGCCACCTTGGCCGGTTACATCGTCCTGATCGCCCTCGCCCACCTGCTGCGACAGAATAGGGCGATCAAGTTCGGTTGGACCTACCATGCCTTCGCCCTGTTCTCGGGGCTGCTGGTGGGCCTCCATCTTTCAACCTGGCGCGACGGTGCGGCGGTCCCGGTGTTGCAACACCTGACCGCTGCCGTGCTGGTGTTTTCCGCCTTTCCGCTGGTCACGGTGCTCAATCGGCTGATCTGGAACCGGACCGGCCCGAAGGCACCGGGCAAGGAGGTGCCGCGGGTGCTCACCGACACCACCGGACTGCTCATCCTCAGCCTCGCCGTCGTTGTCGCCCTGCAATTCATCTACGACGTCGAAGTCCCGGGCCTGCTCGCCGGCTCCGGGGTGGTCGCCATCATCGTCGGCCTCGCGATGCAGGATCTGCTGGGCAACCTGATCGCCGGCATTGGGCTGCATTTCGACAAGTCGTTCACGACCGGGGACTGGCTGCAAATCGAGGGCACCCACGCCAAGGTCATCGAACTCTCCTGGCGGACGACGCGGCTGATCACGAACGACGACGTCATGATCGATGTGCCGAACAGCAACATCGTCAAAGCGGCGATTCTCAATTTCGAAAAGCCCACGCGGAAGCACGCGGTCAAACCGCTCATCGGTCTGCACTATGACATCCCGCCGGCCCAGGCGCAGAAGGTATTGCAGGCCGCCGCCGCCAGCGTGCCCGGCGTGTGTCAGGATCCGGTCCCGGTCGTTTATCTGAAGGAGTTCGCCGATTCGGCCATCATCTACGAGATCAATGTCTGGATCGAGGACCATGGGTTGATGGACCCGGTCATGAGCGATGTGCGGGTGCATTGCTGGTACGCGGCCAAACGCGCGGGCTTCGACATCCCGTATCCACAGATGACGCTGCATCAGGCCCAGCCCTCCAAGCCCGACGTCACGGTGGCCACCACCGCCTCCGCCGCCCTGCGCTCGCATCCGGTCTTCAAGGTGCTGTCCGAAACGCAGATCGCGGATCTGCTCGCCGTCGGCGAAACCCTGTTGTTCGCGTCGACCGAACCAATCGTCACCCAGGGCGAAACCGGCGCCTCCATGTTCCTCGTGGTGCGCGGACACGTCGAAGTGGTCATCTCCCGCGACCATCAGCGGCTGACGGTCGCCACGCTCAATGCCGGCGATTGTTTCGGCGAGATGTCGTTGCTCACGGGCGAGCCGCGCAACGCCACCGTCGTGGCCCAGGGGGAGGTCACGGTGGTGGAGATCACCAAGGACGACTTTCTCCCGCTCGCCCGGGCCAATCCGGACCTGCTGGCGAAGCTGAGCGAAATCCTCGCGCAGCGTCAGCTGGCGAACGAGAAACTCGCGAGCGGCGCCGCGCCGGCCACCGGCATCGAGGCCGCGCGGGGCACGATCCTGAAACGCCTGCGCGTGTTTTTTCAGCTTGGCACCTGACGCCTCCCCGCTCAGCCCAACGGACGCCCGCCATGCCTTCTCCCCGCCCGCTCCTCGGCCTTTTCCTCCTGCTCAGCGGGATCTCCTCGGCGCAAACGGGGCCCGCGACTCCGGCTGCCGTCGCCGGCAGGGCGGCTTTCCAGCCCTCCTTCTCCGCGGCGGTCGCCCGCGTCGACAACATCAGCCGCACGTCGGACGTTGCCACGCGTCGGGACGCGACCACCTATGAAGGGGTGCTCGCGGTGGTGCGGTCGCAGCAGTTGAACCGCGCTTGGTCACTCACGACGGGCGCAGACGTCACCACGTTCCTCGAGCCCGCGTTTGATCGGAATGAATTCACGAGCGTCGCCGGCCGGCTCGCCGTGCAGCGCAAGGCGGGTCTCGGTCCACTCGCGCCGGTGCTGCGATTCGAAACGGCGTTGCTCCACCACGGTGCGCGCTTCCGCTCGCATCAGGGCGTCGGCGTGGAGACCGGGGCGCATCTTTCGAAACGGCTGACCTCCTCGGTGCGGGTGGCCGCCAGTCTGCAGTGGCGCGAGCTTTTTGCCCGGACGGAGACGTTCGACACGAACCAGCGGGACGTCGCCGTGGAGGGGACGTGGGACGTCGCCGAGCGCTGGAGCCTGGCCGGCGCCGTGCGTTATGCCGAGGGCCGCTTTCTCACCCACGTCAGCCCGACCAACTGGTCCCGTGCCCTGGCGGGAACCCTGGGACCGGATGCGGCCCGCGTGTACGCCTCCATCCCCAGAGAGGTGACGGGGCTGTACGGCCCGAACTGGCTGACCTACCGGCCGCGCGCCCACGTCACCACCGGCAGCGTGAGCCTGCTCTTCGCCCTGAACGACCATGCCTCGGCGGAGTTGCAGGGCAGCACCGCCACCCTGGTCGACGAGGCCGACATCCGCGCCCCCACGAAGTCGCTCACCCTACGTTTGGGCTACCGGTTCTAGGGCCGCCGACGACGTACCGTGTTGATTGGAATGAGGCTCGCTGGAGGGCGTCGCTCGGTCGACGCCGGGGAACGGTCCACGCACCACCACGCACGATCGTTTTGGGATACGCGATGCGCAACCGGCGCCGACGGAGCGGCGCCCTCCAGGAGAGAACCCTGCGGGTGACCCGTTGTAGGCGGCCTCGCTGAGGCCGCATGGATTTAGGGACGCCCTCCGTCCCATTTTTGAATAGGAAGAGGCTCGCTGGAGGGCGTCGCTCCGTCGACGCCGGGGAACGGTCCACGCACCACCACGCACGATCGTCGCGGGATACGCGACGCGCAACCGGCGCCGACGGAGCGGCGCCCTCCAGGAGAGAACCCTGCGGGTGACCCGTTGGAGGTGGGGTCGTGGACCCCGCGGGGATGGGCGTCGCGTGAAGCCTTCCGACGACGGAGGCGGGACCCGGTGGTCCCGTCCCCGGCCTCGGCGAGGCCAGCTCCAACGGAACGGATGGCGTTTTCCGGCCTCGCCAACGTGAAGGCTTCCTCCGAGGTTTCGTCGACCCACCATGCGCGTTTCCCGCCTGCACGCTTTCGTTCTGCTGGTTCTGCTCGCCACCCGTGGTTTCGGCGCTACGCCCGGCACGCTTTCCTTCCAGATCCGTGACACCAAAGGGGCCCCGGTGGCGGACGCCGTGGTCGCCCTGATCCCGCTCGACGCTGCCGCGCCCGTCGCGGCTCCGACTCCGGCCGCGACGCCGGCGCACGAGATCGGGCAGCAGAACGAGGAATTTCAGCGCTACGTCACGGTCGTACAGGCCGGCACCCGTGTGCACTTTCCCAACCAGGACAAGGTCCAGCACCACCTCTACTCGCTCTCCAAGGCGAAAAAGTTCGAGTTTGCCCTCTACAATCCGGGTCAGGCGGAATCCGTGGTCTTCGACGTCTCCGGCACGGTCACGCTTGGGTGCAATATCCATGATTGGATGGTCGCCTATCTTTACGTCTTGCCGACCCCCTACTTCGCCCAATCGGGCGCCTCGGGCGACGCCGTCATCACCGCCCCTCCCGGCCGCTACCGGCTCGAGTTGATGCACCCGCGTCTGCCCGCGCCGCTGAAGGAGGAGCTCTCGCTGGCCGAGGGCGCGGCGGCCACGCGGGCCTTCTCTGTCACCCTCAAGCCCGACCGGCGGATCCGGCGGGCGCCCGACCCGAAGGCAGGTTCCTACCGCTGACCCGTGCGTTTTCGCCTGCCCCGCTTTCGTCACTTCAGCCGGCAGCTCATGCTGTTGCTGGTGGGACTGATCGCCCTGGTCCAAGGGGTGGTCTACGTGCTGGTGTCGCAAGCCAGCCAGCGCAGCGCCATGGAACACATCCGGCAGAACCTGGGCGTGGGCGCGCGGGTGTTCCAGCAATCGCTGCAGGAACGGATCGAGACGCTTTCAACCGGGGCGCGGCTGATGGCGGAGGACTACGCGATCAAGCCGCTCCTGATGCGCGAGCCGGACGTCGCCACGCTGCGATCCACGTTGTACAGCTTCACCACGCGGGTCGGTTCCGATCTGATCAGTCTGTTCACCGCCGAGGGCGACTTTCTCGCCTCCACCGATCCGAAGCTCCGCCCGGAGGAACTCGCTCCGTTCCGCCAGCTGATCGACACGGCCACGCAGTCGGATCTGGAACGCGCCAGTGGATACGCCGTGCTGCACGGGCAGTTGCAGGTTCTGGTGGTCGTGCCACTCTACGCGCCCAGGCCCCAGGTCGCCGCCTGGTTTGGTCTGGCCTACCCGATCGACCGGGCGTTCGCGCAGAAAATCCAGGAGGTGTCCCAGCTGGAGGTCACGTTTCTCTCCGGCGCCGTCACCGAGGATCCCCGGGTGCTCGCCACCACGGTCGCGGCGCCCGGCGGCGCCGAGCTCTCGGCCGCGTTCGCGACGGCCACGGTGGACGCGGTGGCGGCGGACGGCACCACCTCGCTGGTCAGGCTCGCCGGCAAACCGTACGTCACCCGCTTCGAACCGCTGCCGCGCCTCGATGGCGGCCCCATCCGCATCGCGCTCCAGCGCTCCCTCACCGCCGAACTCGCCCCGGCGCGGGCCCTGGAGCGGGTCGTGCTCGGCATCGCCCTCGCCGCCCTGCTCGCCGCGTCGCTCGCCGCCTGGTCCCTCGCCCGCGAGGTCAGCCGTCCCGTGCAGGCCCTCGCCGCGCACACCGGACGGGTGGGTCGGGGCGACTACACCGCTCGCATCACCCTCGACCGCGAGGATGAACTCGGCCAGCTCGCCACCGCCTTCAATGATATGACCGCGGGGCTGGCGGAACGCGACCGCGTGCGCGACCTGCTCGGCAAGGTCGTCTCCCCGGAAATCGCCGCGCAGCTCCTGCGTTCCGGCGTGGCCCTCGGCGGCGAGGATCGGGTCGTGACCATTCTGTTCTGCGACCTGCGCAATTTCACCGGCCAGTCCGAACGCATGCCACCGCAGGAGGCGCTGGCCCTGCTCAATCGCTACCTCGACCGCATGAGCACGATCATCGAGGCGCACGGCGGGGTCATCGACAAGTACATCGGCGACGCCATCATGGCCTTGTTCGGCGCCCCCGTGCCGCATCCCCACGCCGCCGATCAGGCGGTCGCCACCGCCCGCGCCATGGTGGCCGCCCTCGCGGAGCTCAATCGCGAGCTCGCCGCCGAGGGTCGCGCCCCGCTCGCCTTTGGCATCGGCATCAATACCGCCGAGGTCGTCGCCGGAAACATGGGCTCCAAGACCCGGCTCAACTACACGGTGATCGGCGACGGGGTGAACCTGGCGGCGCGACTCGAAAGTCTGACCCGCGAACCCATCCATGCCACCTCGGTCATCCTCAGCGACGCGACCGTCCAGGCGCTGTCGCAGCCGGCCCCCACGCGTTCCCTTGGCCGTGTGACGGTCAAGGGCAAGGCGGAGTCCGTCCAGATTCACGCCCTTGACTAAGGCCTGACAGGCGAAGCGGCCTCGCTGAAATGGTAGGCGGCCTCGCTGAGGCCGCAGGGAACGGCGCCGCAATCAGAAGAAGACGAAGAAGGCGGGACCGGTCATCCCGTCGCGGCCTCAGCGAGGCCGCCTACAACGGGCCGCCTAAAAGGTGGGGGGGCGGCGTACGTAGAATTCGAGCGGGGCACTCGTAAAAATGCCTATGAAAGAAGGCGTTCCCGGACAACAGAACGTCCGTGTGGCGCCGATAGTACTCATGGACCGCGCGAATCTCTCCCGCGGACCTTTGGCCATGACCTCTTCTGCATCCCATTTGCTTAATCGCCGTATCCACCCCCTCGGTGGAGACCTGGCCGTTCTTCGTATCCTTCTGGTCCTGGGTTTGTTCGCCGGTTTGCTGGTTCCCCATGCCTCCGCCCTGCGCCCACCCACCGGCAAGATCATTCTGAGTATCACTGGCAATATCGCCTTCACCAACGCCTCCGACAAGGCCGAGTTCGACCTCGCCATGCTGGAAGCCCTCCCGCAGCACAGCTTTTCGACGCGCACCCCGTGGTATCCGCAGGCCCGCACCTTTTCGGGTCCCCGCCTGCGCGATGTCCTCGTCGCCGCCGGGGCCCAGGGCGACACCCTCCAGGTCACCGCCCTCAACGACTACAAGACAACCCTCCCGGTCAACGACGCCCGCATCTTCGACGTCATCATCGCCCTGCGCCTTGACGACAAGCCGATGACCGTGCGCGAGAAAGGGCCGCTCTTCATCATCTATCCCTTCGACTCGAAGAAGGAGTTGAACACCGAGCTCTACTACAACCGATCGGCGTGGCAGCTGCGCAAGATCGACGTGCGCTGACCCCGGCAACGGTCCGCCACGCGCCCGCCCCTCCCCCGCCACCCATGAGACTTTACCGGCGAGCCGTCGTGGCGATGGGCATCTCGCTGCTCGTGGCCTTCACCGCGATCTTCATTGTCCAGACCCGCCAGTACAACCTGCTCACCCAGAGCCTGCGCTTCAGCGAGGACAACGGACCGTGGTCGTGCTTCCAGCTCGAGTCCGAGACCATGCGCATGGCCGAGGCCCTGCGCGACGAGTCAACGCATGAGACCCCGGACCTGGAGCGCATCAAGCTGCGCTGCGACATCCTGGTCAGTCGTATTGATATTCTAGATGCCTTTCAGCAGGCGCCCAAGGCGCGCCCCCTCGCACCCCACTACCAGAAGATGTTCTCCCGGCTGCACGGCCTGGTCGTCGAAATCGACCGGCTGACCAGCGGTTCTCTCGACGCACCCGCGCTGCGCCGCGAGATGGACAAGGTGGCCCACGGACTCGATGATCTCGGCGAGGTCCTGCACGACTTCTCGCTCGAGTCCCAGCAACACGAGGCCGAGCGCGTGGGCGCGCACAACGACAACATCCGCCGCCAGATTTTCTGGGGCCTGCTGCTCACCATCTTTCAGTGCGCCCTCAGTCTCACCCTCGCTTTGGTGGTGTACCGGCAGTTCAGCACGCTCTCCAAGCGGCAGCGCGAACTGCAGACCCTCGCCGGCAGCCTGGAGATCGCCAGCACGGAGGCCCAGCAGGCGAACCGGTCGAAGTCCGAGTTCCTCGCCAACATGAGTCATGAGATCCGCACTCCGATGAACGGGGTCATCGGCATGATCGAGGCCATATTGGATACGGACCTCTCCGCCGCGCAGCGACGGCACGCCCAGATCGCCAAGAGCAGCGGCGAAGCCCTGCTGACCCTGCTCAACGACATCCTCGACTTCTCCAAGATCGAGGCCGGAAAACTGAGCCTGGAGTCCATTGACTTCGATCTCACGCGCCTGGTCGATGACGTCGCGGCGACCTTCGCCACGCGCGCCGACAACAAGAAGATCGAGCTGATCTGCAGCGTCGCCCCCGGCGTGCCGGCCCGCCTGCGCGGCGACCCCGGCCGGGTCCGGCAGATCCTGAACAACCTCGTCGGCAACGCGATCAAGTTCACCCACGAGGGCGAAGTCACCGTGCTCGTGTCCGCCGACACGGTCGATGCCGGCACCGCCACGCTGCGTTTCCGGGTCCGCGACACCGGCATCGGCATCCCGCTGGAAAAGCAGGACAAGCTCTTCGGCAAGTTCATCCAGGTCGACGCCTCCAACACCCGCAAGTACGGCGGCACCGGTCTCGGGCTGGCCATCTCCAAGCAGCTGGCGGAGCTGATGGGCGGCGCCATCGGATTGGAAAGCAAACCCAACGCCGGCTCCGAGTTCTGGTTCACCGCCCGTCTGACCCGGTCGCCCGAAACGACACCCGCCCGCGCGCCCGCCCGGTTGCCCGGCCAGCTCCGCGCGCTGGTCGTGGACGACCATCCGAAGGTTCGCGAGATGCTCGTCGCCCGGCTGATCCGGGCCGGAGCCCTCGCCGATGAGGCCGCCAGCGGCGCCGCCGCGCTCGCCAGCCTGCACGCCGCCGTGTCCGAGGGCCGGCCGTTCACACTCGCCTTGATCGACCTGAACATGCCAACGATGGACGGGGCCACCCTCGGCTGGGCGATCCGCTCCGACCCCGCCCTCGCCGCCACCCGGCTGGTCGCACTCGCGTCAACCGAGGAAGCCACCAGCCCGGAACGGTTTCAGCCGATCGGCTTCTGCGGCTACGTGACCAAACCCGTGCGGCAGTCGGACTTCATCGAGTCCCTCGTCAGCCTGATCGACTCTCGCGCCCCGGCCCCGCGACCCAGCGCCGGAGGCACCCATTCCACTCCGCTGCGAACACAAATGAGCGGCGTTCGCGCCGACGCCCGCCTCCTGCTGGTCGAGGACAATCCCACCAACCAGATTGTCGCCCTCGATCTGCTGGCCAAGCTCGGCCTCACGGTCGACGCCGCGGACAACGGCCAGGAGGCCCTGCGCCGGCTGACGCACACGCCGTACGACCTGGTGCTGATGGACGTGCAGATGCCGGAAACGGACGGCTTCGAGGCCTGCCGGCGTATCCGATCCCTCGACACTCCGGTGCTGAATCGCAACGTGCCCATCATCGCCATGACCGCCCACGCCATGCAGGGCGATCTGGAGCGTTGCCTCGAGGCGGGCATGAACGACCACGTGACCAAACCCATTTCCCGCCAGGCCCTGGTCGACGCCCTCCTTCGCTGGCTGCCCAAGCAGGAGCCGGCCACCGTGTAAGGCCCGCCGGGATCCCTCCCCGCGGCGCCCCTCCCGGCGCGTCCGGATACCACCCGGGCCCCCGCCGGTCAATTCTCCCCGTACCGGCTGCGCTCGCGTTCGACGTGCAGCTGCTGCCGGGTCACCGCGATGCGCGCGCCGATCAGCTCGCGGTTCTCCTCCCCTTTCGCCGCCAGTTCCTGCTCCAGCTCGGCGATGCGCTTTTCGTAGGCGCTGATCCGCTCCTGCAGGGGCGTGTGCAGGTGCTCGAGCCGGCGCTCCAGCTCGCTCATCTCAGCCTGCGCGCGCTGCTGGGCAGAAAGGAGCTCGGCCCGGTGACGAAAGAGGGTCTGATACAGTTTCTCCTTCATCCACCCGAGCACACCGGAACGGATCGCATCCTGCGCCCGCTCCGCCTTTCCCTCGGCGAGCAGGGCGCGCTGGCGCCAGGCGTCCGTGCCCGGGGCCTCGGTCAGGGACATCCGGTCGCTCGACGGCAGGGCCTGCTGCAGGCCGCCTGAGGTCAGCACGAGCGCACCGCCGGGGCGGCTGCGCAGGCGCCAGAGGATCAGCAACAGGGTGACACAGATCACGCCGAGTCCCACGGCGATCCAAACGGTCTGGCGGCTGAGCTGCGAGGCCACCGTCTGCTCCTGCGCGAGTTTGGACTGCAGCGCCCCGATCATGCTCTTCTCCCGCAACGCGGCGAGAGCCGCGAGCGCCTTGCGATCGACGCGCTGGCCCTTGCGCACCACCACCTGGGCGGCGGCAAACGTCTCATTCGCCGTCACTCCTTCCATCCGGCGGGCCCGCAGCACGTCGGTCAGTTCCGCGTCGGGCACGGCGTTGGCCTGGACAAACGAGGCGGCAAACCGCCCCATGGCATCCTGCGCCGCGGGGAAACTGGTTTCGACCAGCCGGCGGGCGCGCCAGAGGCTGAGAATCTGGCCGGCCGAGATGCGCTGCACCGGCCCCTCGAGCTCGCGCGGGGTCGGGGCGTCCTCCAGCGAGCGCACCGCGAGGAGGCGCACCGGCTGGTTCGTCGGCAGGGGGCTCTCAGTCTTGCTGCCGACCACGGGCTGCGCCATCACGTCGCGCACCGGCTGGATCAGCGCCGCCGTCAGCGTCTCATCCGACTGCCCGCGTATCCACACGGGCACAAAATTGGCGAAGGGAAACTGGCGCGGCGCCGTCTCGGCGACCTTCTTGACCACCGCCACCTGCTCGGGGGAACCAAGATCGGACTCGGCCGGAGCCCGCCCGGAGAGCGCGGCCTGCAGTTGCTCCAGGAACCGGGCGCGGGTGTCGGCCACCGCGGCGCGCAGGCGCACCTCCGCCGCGACGGTCGTCTGCGGCGAGTGCCGCACGACAAACAACACCTCCTGCGCCAGCTTCTGCTTGAGGGCATCCGTGGCGTCCGGATCAACGATGACCAGCGGCACCGGCGTGACCACGTCCTCGACGACCACATCGCCCAGACGGTACTCGGGCACCGAAGCCCGGAGCGGAAGGAGGGAGACCGCGGCCACAAGGGCCCACGGCAACCAGCGTGCACGCAGCGTATCCATGGAGTTTCGAGTGGGGTTGAACAAGGACATGCGAAAATCGGGTCGGCGGGGTGGACCGTCAGTTGCTGGATTCGGCTTTCGGGCGGAGGGTCTGCACGACGCCCTCATCTTCCTCGGTCTGGAGCGCCAGTTCGTAACTTTCGAGGGCCTCGTCGTAGCGGCCGAGGCGGTTGCAGACTCCGCCTTTGTACAGGTAGGCCCGGGTCAGGCGGCGATTCGAGGCAATCGCGCGGTCGTAACAACGCAGCGCCTCCTGGTCGCGCTTCAGCCGTTCGAGGGCCGTGCCCTTGCGCAGCAGCGCCTCGGCGTGGTTCACGTCGAGCTGGAGCACTTCATCATAACAGGCCACCGCCTCCTTGTAGCGCTGACTCGCCAGCAACCCGCGCGCACGAGACAGGAGTCCCTCGATCGGCGCCTTTGGATCATCGGTGGGCAGGGTCCGGCGGATGGTGACCGGTTCAGCCCGCACGGGAGCCGCGGCAGGCGGGGGCATCACCGGCGCTGCAACCGTCTCGGGACCGGGCTTGACCGGGGACGCGACTGCGTTCGCCCCGGGGGTCGCCAGCGCGGAACCCGGGGTCGGCACGGCCGGCACGGCGGCCGTGTCTTCCAGTTCAATCACCCGTCGCTCCAGGCGATCGATCACGGTGAGAAGCCGTTGATTGGATTGCACCACGGCCTGATCGGCCTGGGCCAGCGCATCGCCGGTGGTCAAACTGGCGCGGGGAGCCAGGGCAAGCGCACCGCGCGAGCTGTTCTGATCGGCGAGGCGCTTGATCGCCCGCCATTGAAACAACGGGGTCGCCAGCATCGCCACCAGACCGATGCCGCCAAACGCCGCGGCGACCCAGAGCACGATCCGGTTCGACTGCTCGGCTTCCTGCTGCAGTCGGAGCCGGTCGGCCTCCGCCCGCTCCACTTCCTTCCGCTGGCGTTCGCGCTCGGCATCCATCGCCACCTTGATCGCCTCCAGACGCTCGGTCAGCGCGGCGGCCTGCGCCCGGGAAGCCGCTTCCGACTCCATCCGGTTGTTCAACACCGCGAGCTGGGTGGCATGCAGTTGATCGCGCACCTGCAGGTAGGCCTTGAGCAACTCCGACTGGCTGAGCTCCTCGGGCGCGGCAGGCCGGGCGGCGGACGAATCAGGGGCGGGTTGGGCCAGGGCGAGGGTGGCGCCGACGAGCAGTCCGGCCCAGGCCATCGCCCGTCCGCCTCGCCGCATGATCGTTAAAATGGTCATCATCAATACCCGCCGTGTACCCTGAAACTCCCTCCGCCGATGTCAAGGCGGGGGGCTTCCGATTACTTCGCGAAAGGTCCGACGTCCTCGGGGGTCAGGAACCGCGCGACCCGGGGCTCTTCGCTGCGCTCATCGGCCCCCGCATCCTTTTTCCCGAGACGTGACTGTCCGTCGATGTCGACCGAAACCATGGTGTAACCCGCCTCGATCACATCCACGACCGGACTCTCCGGCAGCGGGCGGACGATGGCACCGTCCCCCGGCGCCAGCCGGGGATCAAGGGTCGTATAGCCCTCCGGTGGCAGGCTGCCCGTGCCGGCGACCGTCCAGACGATATTGCCGGCCCAGACGGCCTCGGGATACGGCCCGTCAATCTTCGCGGCCACCCCTCCGCCCTGCAGCACATTGTAGGCAAAGACCGTGCGCTGCGCTCCGAGGGCGGTGGGCGTGCGGCGGCTCATCTGGTAGTGGGTGCGGTTGTCGACGAAGGTGTTGAACGCAATGATGCAGTCGTCGGGTCGGTCATGACTGGCCAAGGGCGCACCGTCCGCCACCTCGCCGCCGCCGTTGCCGAGGTTCACGCCGATGTAATTTCCGTCAAAGAGATTGCTGTGCACGACGTGGCGGTCGCCAAACAGGCGCAGGCCTTCGGTGTTGCGCAGGATGTTGCCATAGATGCGGCAGGCATTGCCGTGACGCAGGGTCACCTGCGCACTGGGGCTTTCGATGAAGGTGTTGAAGCGATACGTGTTGCCGCTGGACCGGTTGGAAATGAGCTCGTTCTCCCCCCGGCAGCGGGCGAAGAGGTTGTGTTCCACCACGCCGGCTCCGGTCGAAAGGCTGAGGGCGCTGAGGCCGTAACGGATCATCTCCGCACTCTCGCCCGTCGAGGTCACGAGGTCGTGGAAGTAATTGTGGTGGATCCACAGTCGCTGTGCGATCTGCGCGCCGGTGCCGCCGACGGCGATCATGGAGCCGGCGGACTTCTTCTCGGCGAACTCATTGAAATCGATCTGCGCGTCGTGGCCGTTGACGGTCAGGTAGGCGCCTTCGCCGACACAGCGAAAGGTATTGCGACTGAACCGGACATGGCTGGTGCCGGCGGCGATGGTCGACTTGCCGGCGTTGTGGGTGAAGACGAAGCCGGAAATGACAATGTGCCCGGCCGGGGAAATCAGGGTGAACCCGTGGGTGCCGGCAATCTCCACTCCGCCGACGGTCTCCGCCGCAATCACGATGGGCTGTCCATCCGCCCCGCGGCGGTTCACCACGATCGGCGCATCCGTCGTATACACGCCGTTCTTCAAGGTGAGGGTGTCGCCGGGCGCCGCTTCGTTGAGCTTGAGCTGCAGCTCGGAGAGGGAACCGACCTGGTGGGTCACGGCCGGCAACGCCGCCGGAAGGACGAGCGCCAGCGCGACACCGAGGCACCGGTGGAGACCAAACGGGGAAATCACGGGGACAAAGGGCATGGAAGCGCCAGCAACCTTGCTTGGTTCGAGGCGCGGGCTAATGTCGAACCAGCAACGCAAAAGCCTCAAGCCCGTTCCCGCGGCTCGGGGCGTTCTCTTCCTGTTTTTCATCGTGGCCCGTCCTTTTCCTCGTCTTCTCGGTTCGCTCCTTCTGCTCCTGTCGGGCTTCTGCACCCGTCCAATCGAGGCCGCCGCGCCGGCGGAGGCGGTGTCGGAAAGCCGTCGGTCCTCCCTGGTCCCGGACGTCAAACGAGCGGTCGAGCAGGTGCTGGCCAGTCAGGTGCTCCCTTCCGCCCCGGGCGTGACCGGCGCTCCCGCCCGGGCCGTGGCCTTGACGCAGGTTTCGCTCTCCGGACATCAGCTCACCCTCGCCTTTGATCGCGAGATGCTGGCCTTCGAGCCGGGCAGTCTGGCCTTCGAGGCGTTGAGTCGCTCCGTCCACCGGGCGGTCGGCACGGTGCTCGACCCGGTCTTTTCCCACTACGAGGTCTACACCGTCATCGATGGCGTGCCGTTGCACGCCTTGCTGGCCGCCCTCGACGGTCCGGCCGACGTGTCGCTGCGTCAGGCCGCGCCGGGCTCGCCCAGCCCGCGAACGCCGGGCACCGCCGCCTTGAGCGCACGCCGGGTGGCGGTGAGCCCGGGACATGGTTACTACTTCAATGGCACCACCTGGGTGCTGCAGCGCTCGCCGTTCTTCGGCATCGTCGAGGATTTCATCAACCACGACCTGATCACGCTGGTCGACGAGGAGCTGCGCAACGCCGGCGCCCTCGTGTTTCCGACGCGGGAACTGAACCGGCTGGCCGGCGCCGGCGAATCCGGTTTCCCGCGCTGGCAGGAGGCCGCCCGCTACCATGTGAAGGCGCTCGGCGCCGATCCGTCCGTCTGGAACGAATCCGGGTTCACTCATTTGGAGCAGGACATCCGGTGCCGGCCGCGCTACGCCAACAGCATCAACGCCGACGTGCTCGTCAGCCTGCACAACAACGGCGGCGGAGGCACGGGCACCGAAACGCTTTACGACACCAACAATACGGTCGCCTCCGAAAGCAAACGGCTGGCCGACATCGTCCACAACGCGATCATCACGGCGATCCGGCGCGACTTCAACGCGGCCTGGCCGGATCGGCGGGTCAAGGGGTTCAACGGAAGCTACGGCGAGAACCGTCTCGCCACGCGGCCCTCGATCCTGATCGAGCTGGCGTTCATGGACCGGCAGTCCCCGGACAACGACGCGCTGCAAACGGAGGCCTTCCGGCGCCTGGTCGCCCGCGCCATCCGGGAGGGTCTGCGCGAGTTCTTCGATGGTCCGCTGACGGCGCCCGCGACACCCACCGGGCTGCAGGCCACGCCCGATGCGACCGGCATCGACCTGGCCTGGACCGATACCGCCACCAACGAGGCCGGCTTCCGGCTGGAGCGTCGTCTGGGTGGCACCGACACCTGGAGCACGGTCGCCTCGCTCGGCGCCGGCGTGCGCCAGCATCGCGACACCACCGCCGCCGCGGGCACGGAGTACGACTACCGGGTCTGGGCCTTCAACGACGCCGGGAACTCCCCCGCCGCCTCCAACGAGGTCACCGCCACCCGGCTCCCGGCTGCCCCGACGCTGACGCTGATCGCCGAAACGCCGGACGGCGCGACGATCCGGGACTGGGGGCAAACGGCCTCCTTCTCCTTCCGCGTGGTCGACGGCGCCGGCGCACCGGTCCTGGGCGCAACGCTGGAGGTGAACGACGGGCTGCTCAATCGCTCGTTCAGCCTGACCTCGCTGACGGCAGATGCACTCGGCCGCGTGAACTACGACGTCCTCGTGCCGGAGGGTCAGGCCAATGGCAGCTACCCGCTCGTCTTCCGTGTGACCCAGCGAGGGTTCTCCCCCAGCGCGAGCGTGACACGCTCAGTGCAGGTCGCGCATACCGATGCGACCGCCGGCGCGCCTCGGGTAGCGTCCCAGCCTGCCCTTGTCACCGCCACCGCCGGCACCGAAGCGCGGCTCACGGCCAGCGTCACGGGTGCGGCCCCTCTTTCGTTGCAGTGGCGGCGCGACGGCGTCGCCGTGCCCGGCGCCACGTCCGCCACCCTGGTGCTGTCCGCCGTCGACGCCGCCCGGGCGGGACGCTACCGCCTTGAGGCCGTCAATGCCGCGGGATCCGTCCTGACGGTGGAAACCGTGCTGACCGTGGCGCCTCAGGCATGGCTCTCCAACGTATCCGTCCGAACCACACTGGCGTCCGCGCAGACGGTCATCGTGGGCTTTGTGGTCCAGGGCGGGAGCAAGGACCTGCTCGTGCGCGCCGCCGGGCCGTCGCTCGCCGCCTTTGGGCTGACCTCCGCCATGGCCGATCCGCGGGTGGTGCTGTTTCGCAACGCCACGCGGGTCGCGGCCAACAACGACTGGCCCGCGTCCCTCGCACCGACGATGGCGGCGGTCGGGGCGTTTCCCTTCCCACCGGCGAGCCGGGACGCGGGTCTGCTGCAGGCGGTCAGCGGCGCGCACACCGTGCATGCGACCGGCTCCAGCGCCGGGGTCGTGCTGATCGAGGGGTACGATGCGGGCGCGGGTGCCGCCACCCGTCTGGTCAACCTGTCCGCGCGCAACCAGGTGGGCACGGGGGCCGACATTCTCATCACCGGCTTTTTTGTCGCGGGCACCGGCACCCATCGCCTGCTGATCCGCGCGGTGGGTCCCGCCCTGACGGCCTTGGGTGTGCCGAACGCCCTCGCCAATCCACGCCTTGAGGTGCTCGAGGGTTCGACCCGGATCGCGGAAAACGACGACTGGTCGCCCGCGCTCGCCACCACCTTCGCCCAGGTCGGCGCCTTTGCGTTGCCCGCCGCCAGCCGGGATTCCGCGGTCGTGGTCACGCTAGCCGCCGGTCGCAGCTACACCGCCCAGGTTTCGGGTGTGGGCGACACCACCGGCGAAGCCCTGGTGGAAGTGTACGAACTGCCCGCGCCGTAGTTTTTTCTCGATGCAGGCACCGGCCGGCTCCGCGCGACCCGCCCGCTAGGAGCGCGGCGTGGAACCGAGCTTGGCGATCAGGCCGTCGATGATCGCATCGGCGTGCAGCGTCACGCGCAGGGCCTCCGTCGGCGCACTGCCGGCCGGGGCGGTGCGCTGGGCGGCGGTGAACGCGGCATCGCTGCTCTTCTGCGCCGCGCTCAAGAACGCCTCCTTGACCTCGTGCATGCGTCCGTTGGCCGTGAACTTGCGCGCGGAACCCGGCTCTCCGACGAAGGTCGCGGCGCACGCGTCACCGATCCAGACGCGAAACTCCTTTTCGTCCGCAAAGTAGACGACCAGGGCTCCGCGGCCATCCACCGCCAGCCGCTTCGCCATCGCGCGCATGTAGGCGCCCGGGACCTTGTCCTCCGCCTCGGTGGGCGACTTCGCGAGCAGGCGTACGAGGATCTTGACCCCCGTCACGCGCGAGAACCCGTGCAGCCGGTCGGACCGGGTCTCCACCCAGGCCGCCTGGCCCGTGGTCACGTTCGCACCATCTTCAATCCACGGCAGCATCGCCGCCTCGGCGGCCTGCGCCGCCGGCCGGCCCAGCCAGGCCAAGGCACCAAACAACATCGCCATCCCCCACCGTCCATAAATCGTCATGCCCGCACCATGGCGCCCCCTCCCCGGTCCGTGAATCCCAAAGTTCAGCCCCGCCCCTCCCCGCTGTAGGCGTCCTCGCCGAGGCCGCGACACGAGAACCGCAAGAGCCGGCCCCACACGCGTCCCGCTGTAGGCGGCCTCGCTGAGGCCGCGACGGGACCTTCGGTCCCGCCTCTGCCTCCCTCCAGCGGAACGAACCCCGGGAGCGGAGGCGCCTTGTTGGCTGGTTTTTGTCTTTGCTGAGCATTGCCAACTCGAAGCCGGAACTCCCGGGGTTCGTGGAGCGTTCGCCTAAGATTCGTCGACTTCGCACGTAGTCCTGAAGGCCCCCTCTCCTCCGCATGTACTCCAACCCCAACTCCTCCCACGACCCGTTCTCGTCGGTTTCCGCCGGCCGCAAGGCCCGCATCGAAATCATTCCGCTGATCGACGTGATTTTCTTTCTGCTCGCCACCTTCGTGCTCTTCACCCTCTCGCTCTCGAAGATCTACTCGATCGGGCTGCCGCTGCCGGCAAGCACCCGCGGAGCAATAAACGATCCGGACACGACGGTGATCCTGCAGGTCTCCGAAGCCGGCACCTACTACTGGAACCAGGAACCCATCACGAACCGGGAGGTGGACTACCGGCTGCGCGAATTCGCCCTCGCCAAACCGGAGGGCCGGGTGCTGATCGCGAGCGACGAGCGAGCCAAGTACGGAACCGCCATTGAACTGCTCGACACCGTCCGGCTGGCCGGAATCAAGCGGGTCTCCGCCGAAACACTGCATCGAGCGACCGGCAAGTAGCGTCGCCGGTCTAGGGCAAAACCCCCGCTCATAGGTTCCGCCGCCCGTCGCCCGCCCGGCGACGCCGCTTCCAAAAGCGCACGCCGGTGCCGATGTACTCGGGAGCGACTGCGTCGTTCGACGCGGTCTCGATCCATGAGTTCATTACGGGAGCGCCGCTTCACGCAGCTTCACCGGGACCCCTTCTGTCCCGCCCGGCGCCAGCTGTTCCCGCGAGCTCCCTCCGAGCCGGCCGACCCCGGAACCCTCGGCCTTTTACCTAGGGCGTTGCGCGGCGCCCGGGCCGCTGGCAGCGCCCCGCCCGTCCGGCCATGCTGAATCTCACCCCTGCCCTCTGGCTGTCGTCGTCGCTTGCCCTCGGAGCAGGTTTGGCCCTCGCGTGGAGGCGCGCCGTCCTCCGCCTTCGTGCCAGCGAACAGGCAACCCGTGCGTCGCGCGCAGAGCTGGCCCGGGTCCGGGCCACCCTGCACCAACGCGAAACCGACGGCGCCCAGCTCAAGCGGCTGCTCCTCGCACAACAGCAGATCAACCAGATCTGCCTGGAGGAGTCCGATCCCCAGGAACTGCTTGAGCGTTCCGCCCGGGCTCTGACCGAACAGGCGGGGTACATCGGCGCCAGCGTCGTCCTGCTTTCAGCGGACGGCGACCACGCCACGCATGTCGGCCACGCGCAGTGCACGAGTCCATCGCGGGCGCTGTCCGCCAACCTGCAGGCCGGCGCCCTGCCCGGGTGCTTCCGTGCGGCCCTGCAGTCGGATGCGACCTTCATCCGCAACGAACCGCGCGCCCATTGCGAACACTGTCCGATGGCGGGGGAACATGCGGACAAACGCGTGCTGTGCCATCGTCTCTCAGCCGGAGGAAAAACGCTCGGCGTGGTCCTCGCACTGCTCCCGCGAGCGCAACCGACCCATCCCGAGGAACCCGTGCTCTTCGGCACCATCGCGGACGACATCGCCTTCGGCCTGAGCAGCCTGGAAACCAAGCGGGCCCTGCAGCGCGCCGCCACCATCATTCAGCGCAGCCCGGTGGTCGCCTTCACCTGGGCCGCCACCCCGGGCTGGCCGGTGACCTACGCCACGGCCAATGTGTGGGACCTGTTTGGATACCGGGAAGCGGACTTCCTCGAGGGTCGTGTCACCTACGGCGAGCTGGTCCACCCCAATGATGTCGCGCGCGCCACCGCGGAGATGGAGCACGCCTCATCCGACCCCTCGGTCTTCTCCTTCTGTCACGAGCCCTACCGGATCGTGCGCCCCGACGGCACCGTGCGCTGGGTGATCGACATGACCTCGATCCAGCGGGACGCCTCGGGGGCCCCGTCCGCCTTCGAGGGCATCATCCTGGACGTCACCGCCCGGCAGGAGGCCGAACTGGCCCTGGTCGCGGCCAAACATCAGGCCGAGACCTCGAGCCGGGCCAAGAGCGCCTTCCTCGCCGCGATGAGCCACGAGCTCCGCACCCCGCTCAACGCCATTCTTGGGTTCACCCACCTGCTGCGGCGGGAGGCGTCGCTGCCACCCGGCCAGACGGAGCACCTCGATTTGATCAACCGAAGCGGCGAACACTTGCTGCACATCATCAATGACGTGCTCGACATGTCGAAGATCGAGGCAGGGGGGCTCACCCTCGAACTCTCCCGGGTCGACGTGGTCGAACGTATCCGCGATGTTGTCACGCTGATGCGTCCAAAGGCCGCCGAACGCGGCCTGCTGCTCGATGTCTCCTGCGACTGCCCCCGTCCGGTGCTCACCGACGCGACCAAGCTGCGGCAAATCGTGTTCAATCTGCTCGGCAACGCGATCAAGTTCACGCCCCAGGGCCGGGTGGTCCTGCGGGTCCGGCTGCTGCCGCCGTCGGGGGAGGCACGGAGCACGCTCGAAATCGAGGTGGAGGACACCGGCATCGGCATCGCCTCGGAGGACGTCCCCCGGCTCTGCGAACCGTTCTTCCAGGCCTCCCACCATGCCCCGCACCAGGGCACGGGACTGGGTCTGTCGATCACCCGCCAGTACATCGAAAAGCTGGGTGGCACGCTCAACATCGCGAGCGCACCGGGGCGTGGCTCGCGCTTCCGGGTCGCGCTTCCCGTCGAGGTGGTCGCGGTCGAATCCCCGGCCACCTCGGAAGTGCACAACGTCGAACGCGCGCCGCATCCCGGCCTACGCATGCTCATTGTCGAGGACGAGTCCGCGAACGCCCATTACCTGCGCATCACCTTGGAGCAGGAGGGCTGTGCCGTACGCGTCGCCGGAAACGGCGCCCTTGCTATCGAGGCGTTCAAGGAGTGGCGACCGGCGATCATCTGGATGGACATCATGATGCCGGTGATGGACGGCGCCACCGCCACCCGGGCCATTCGCGCCCTGCCGGGTGGGCGGGACGTCAAAATCATCGCGCTGTCCGCCTGCGCCTTCGAGCAGGAACGGATCGCGATCCTGGAGGCGGGATGCGACGACTTCCTCGGCAAACCTCTCCATCCCCAGACGCTCTTCACCTGCATGGCCCGCCACCTGGGCGAAACGCCGGCCCCGGCGAACGTCGCCCAGAAACCCGACCTGCTCGATCTGCTGCCGGAGTCCACCCGGACTCAGCTGTGCGATGCCCTGCTCACGCTGGATGGCGCCCGGATCTCGGCGACCATCGAGCGCTTGCGCGCGACGCACCCCGAGGCCGCCGAGGACCTCGCCCGGCAGGCCGCCTTGTTCCGCTACACCTCCTTGCTGCATCGGCTCCGGCCGAGGCCCGTCCGGTCCGGCCGCCTCGAACCTCCCAGCTCCTGACTCCATGCCTCCCCTCCCACCCTCCACGGAGCCTACCGGGCATCTCTTGGTCGTCGATGATTCGCCGGATCAACTTCGTCTGTGGGTGACCACACTCTCGGCGGCCGGCCACCGGGTCCGCCCGGCCGACAGCGCCGAGCTGGCGCTGGCCGCCATCTCCCGGGACCCCCCGGAACTGGTGCTGTTGGATCTGCGTCTCGCCGACCAGAGCGGGTTTGCCGTCTGCGACCGACTCAAGTCCGACGAGGCCCTGCGCGACATCCCGGTGCTCTTCATCAGCGGGGTCAGCGACCTCAACGAACGGCTGGCCGGCTTCCGGCGCGGCGCGGTCGATTTCATTGTCAAACCGGTCAACAGCGAGGAGCTGCTCGCCCGCGTCCACACCCACCTCGAACTCGCCCGGCTCCGGCGGCGTCTCTCCGAACAGGCCGTGGCGCTGCAGGAGGCGGCGCACCAACTCGAGCTCGAGGTCGCGGAACGTCGCCGGGCACAGGCCGAACTCGAGGAAAAGGCCTCGCGGCTGACGCTCGCCACCCAGGCCGGCGGCATCGGGATCTGGGACTGGGACCTGCGCAACCACCGGCTCTTCTGGGACGAAACCCTCCACCTGCTGTGCGGGCTGCCGCCGCAGGCCGGCGTCGAACCCACCTCGATCTGGGAGACCGTCATCCATCCCGCCGACCGCGCACGCTGCCAGGAGGAACTCCGGAGCGCCCTCGCGCATCTGTGCGATCTCGACACCGAATTCCGCATCCGTCGCGCCGACGGCGTGGTCCGTCACTTGCGCTTCCGGGCCCGGGTGCAACGCGACGACACGGGCCAGGCCGTGCGCATTCTCGGTATCAGCTGGGACATCACGGAACAGAAGCGCACGGTCGAGCGGCTGCAGCTGTTCTCCCGGGCCGTCGAACAGAGCCCGGCCAGCGTGGTCATCACCAATACGCACGGGGAAATCGAGTACGTGAACGAAAAGTTCACCAATGTCACCGGCTACGCCGCCTCCGAGGTCCTCGGCCGGAACCCCCGCGTGCTCAAGTCGGGCCGGACGTCACCGGATGAGTATCGTCAGCTCTGGCACACGATCGAGGCGGGGGAAGTCTGGAAGGGCGAGTTCCACAACAAGAACAAGCAGGGGCAGACTTACCTGGAGTCCGCCACCATCACTCCGATCCGCGGGGAGGCGGGCCGGATCACGCACTATCTCGCCAGCAAGGAGGACATCACCGCCCGCCGCGCCGCCGAGGCGGACCTGCGGCATGAGCGCTGGCTGCTGACCTGCCTGATGGACACCGTGCCCATCTTCATCTTTTTCAAGGATGCGGACGGCCGCTTTCTCCGCATCAACCAGGCCATGTCCGCCCTGCTCGGAGCTGCCTCCCCCGACGCGGTGACGGGTCGCACCGACGCGGATTTCCTCGACGCCGGCGACGCGCGCACCACCGCCGCGGACGAACAGGCCATCCTGCAGACGGGCCGCCCCTTGCTCGAAAAGACGGAGCGGCTGACCTTCCGGACGGGGCAATCGCGCTGGTTTCTCACGAGCAAAATGCCGCTGCGCGACGCTTCCGGCGTCATCATCGGCACCTTCGGGCTTGCCAGCGACATCACCGCGCAGAAGCAGAGCGAGGCCGAACGTCTTGCCCTGCAGGTGCAACTCAATCAGGCGCAGAAACTGGAGTCGATCGGCCGGCTGGCCGCCGGCATCGCCCACGAGATCAACACACCTTCGCAGTTCGTGAGCGACAACATCAGCTACGTCAGCCGGTCGATGGCCGACATCGAGCGTCTGCTCGCCGCCCACGGCGGCATCGTCGCCTACCTGGAGAAGAGCGGGCCGCTCCCACCGGAGGTCGAGGCCCTGCTCCAGCCCATACGGAAGATCAAGCAGGCCCGGCTGCGCCAGGAGGTGCCGGCCGCGCTCGCCGACGCCTCCGACGGCATGGGGCGGATCACGAAGATCGTGCGCGCGATGAAGAGCTTCTCCCATCCGGGCGGGGACGAGATGACCCTGACGGATCTGAATCAGGCCATCGACAGCACCCTCATCGTCTGCCGCAACGAATGGAAATACATCGCCGATCTGGAGACTGCCTTCGCCCCAAACCTGCCCACGGTTCCCTGCCTGCGCGGCGATTTCAACCAGGTGATCCTCAACCTCGTGGTCAACGCCGCCCACGCCATCGCCGACGTCGTCGCCCAAACTCCCGGCACCAAGGGCCGCATCACCGTATCCACCCGCGCCGAGGGCGACTGGGTGGAGGTTCGGATCAGCGACACCGGCACCGGCATCCCCGAGTCCGCCCGGCCGCATTTGTTCGAGCCCTTCTTCACCACCAAACCCGTCGGCAAGGGCACGGGCCAGGGCCTTGCGCTCGCCCGCTCGGTCATTGTCGATCGCCACAAGGGCTCTCTGACCTTCGAAACGGAGCTGGGTCGCGGCTCCACCTTCATCCTCCGCCTGCCGCTCTCTTCGTCCCATGACTAGCACCCGCCTGCATCGCATTCTCTTCGTCGACGACGAACCCATGGTCCTGCGTGGCCTGGAACGCTCCCTGAGTGAGCAGACGGACGTCTGGGACATGACCTTCGTCCACCGCGGCGAGGATGCCCTCGCGTTCCTCGATCGCGAAACCTGCGACGTCATCGTCACCGATATGCTCATGCCCGGCATGAACGGCGCCCAACTGCTCAACGAAGTCGTGCGGAGCTACCCGGGTGTGACCCGGGTGGTGCTGTCCGGCCATGCGGACCACGATCTGGTCATGCAGTGCGTGGGCACCGCGCATCAGTACCTGAGCAAGCCCTGCGAGCCCGCGCTGCTGATCTCGACCATCGAGCGCCTGCTCGCACTGCAGTCCATGGTGCAGTCGGATCCCGTGCGCAATCTGGTGGCCCGTCTCAATCGCCTGCCGAGCCGGCCCGATCTCTATGGAAAAATCCTCGCCGCACTCGCGACCCCCCGCACCGAGCTGGCGCATATCGGCATGATTGTGCAGGAGGACATCGCCATGACGGCCAAGCTGCTGAAGCTGGTGAACTCCGCGTTCTTCGGCATCGGTCACTCCATTTCCACCGCGAACGAAGCCGTGCAGTACCTGGGCGTCGACATTCTCAAGGCGCTGGTGCTGAGCGTGCACGTGTTTGAGTGTTGTCCGCATTTGGAAAAGGCCGGCCTGCACAGCGAGTCCATGAGCCGCCAGGCCACCCTGACCGCCGCCGCCGCCAAGGCCATCGCGCACACCGAGCGTTGGTCACCGGCCGCCCAGGAGGAGGCGTTCACGGCCGGGCTGCTGCACAACTGCGGTCTGCTCGTGCTGGCCGAGAACATGCCCGAACAGCTCGCCCGGGTGATCGAGCTGGCGCGGGCGCAGTCGCTCCCGCTGGGTCGTTTCGAACAGGAGGTGTACGGCGCCACGCACGGCCAGGTCGGCGGCTACCTGCTCGGTCTTTGGGGTCTGCCGCATCCGATCGTCGAGGCGGTCGCCCTGCACACGGCCGGCCCTCCGTGGTCCAACCCGGAGCCAGGCCCCCTCGCCGTGGTGCACGCCGCCCACGCCCTCGCGGGGGAACATCTGCGCACCATTCCTGGAGTGCCCACGAGCGGCCTCAACCTCGACTACCTGCGCGCCCTCGGCCTGGACGCGCGCATCCCGGCCTGGCGCGACTGCGTCTCCGATCTGGCCGTCGCCGCCCGCTGAACCGTTTTTCTTCGCTCCTTCCCCGACCCCAACTCCTTTCCCGACCATGACCGACCTCATCCTCGCCGTCGACGACGAGCCCCTCATCCTGCGATCCTATCAGCGCAACCTCGGAGACCAGTTCAACCTGGTCACGGCCGAGGGACCGGAACCGGCGCTGGAGATCGTGCGCAAGCGCGACGTCGCCCTCATTCTCACCGACCTCAAAATGCCGGGCATGGACGGCATCGCCTTCCTGCGTGCCGCGCGCGAGGTCCGCCCTGACGCGGTGCGCATGATGATCTCGGGCCACGCCGACATGAGCGACGCGATCAACTCGGTCAATCAGGCCGCCATTTTCCGCCTCATGCTCAAACCCTGCCCGGAGGCGGACATCGCCACCGCCCTGCGCGACGGCCTGGCCCAATACCGGCTGGTCACCGCGGAAAAGCAGCTGCTCGAAGGCACGTTGAACGGCGCCATCCAGTGCCTGACCGACATCCTCGGCATCCTCGACTGGCAGGCCTTCGGCGAGGCCCAGCTCCGACGCCGCGTCGCGCGCAGTGTTGCCCTTGCGCTGCGCCAGCCCGCCTGGACCTTCGAAATCGCCGCCCTGCTCGCCGACATCGGCCGCGCCACGCTGCCGCCCGCGCTGAACGAAAAACTCAAGCTGCACCAGAGCCTGACCGAGGCGGAACGGCGGCTGGTCGAGCGGGTGCCGGAGTTCTCCGCCCGTCTGCTGCATCACATTCCGCGGATCGACGCCGTGGTCGAGGCGGTGCTGTATCAGGACAAGCATGTCGATGGTTCCGGATTTCCGGCCGACTCGCGCGCCGGTCGCGACATTCCGATCGCGGCGCGGGCGCTGCACGCGATCAAGGCGCTGCTGGCCCTGCGCCAGAAGGGCACCTCACCCGCCGCGGCCATCGGACTGCTCAAGCAGGGACCCGAGCGGTATGATCCCGAGATCGTGCTCGCACTCTACGCCGGACTGCCCGAGCTGCAGGCCAAGCCCGCCCCGCTCACCGGCACCGGTCCGCAGCAGGCCACGCTCACCACGCTCGGATCCGGCATGATCCTGCTCGCCGACATCACGACGCGCGACGGCATGGTCGTGCTCTCCGCCGGCACCCGGCTGACCGACCTGCACATTCAGCGCGTGAAGAACTTCGCCCACCTCAACCCTCTGGTGGAGCCGTTCCTCATCGAACACCTCGAGGGCTGAACCCTCGCCTCAGGCGGTCGTCAGCACCTTGCGCAGCGCCGCCCGCGCCTTTTCGTTTTCTTCCGGCAGGCCGATTGTGATGCGCACCCAGTCGGTCAACGGCGGAAACGCCCGCGCAACCGTCACGCCCTCGGCCTGCATGCGCCGGAAGACCTCGGCGTGGGGGCGCCCCGCGTTGAAGAAAACAAAGTTGGTCTGCGGTTCCGCATAGGCGCGGCCGAGTTCGCGCAGCAGGTCGAGGAGTTTCTGGCGCTCGGCCACGATCTTGTCGCGGGTGCGCGCGACGAAACCGTCGTCCTTCAGGCTGGCGATGGCTGCCACGGTGGCCGGCCCGGCCAGCGAGCCGATCGCGTAGTTGCGGAGCACCGCCGCAAATCGGGGCGAGGTCACGCCATAGCCGATCCGGAGCCCGGCCAGTCCGTAGATCTTGGAGAAGGTGCGGGCGACCAGCAGGGGGCGGTCCGCGTTGACCAGGCCGACCACGGTGCGGCTGTTGTAATTGTCGGCGATGTCGAGGTAGGCCTCGTCGACGAAGACAAAGGCCTTCGGCGACACCTCGCGGATGAAGGACCGCAGCGCCGCCGCGTCCACCGTGGTGCCAGTGGGGTTGTGGGGGTTGGCCAGATACACAATGGAGGTGGCGGGGCTGACCTGCGCTGCCATCGCCTCGAGGTCGTGTTCACCCGCCGGCGTCACCGGCACCCCCACCGCCCGGCCGCCCACCGCCTCCATTGCGCGCGGGAGCTGGAGATATCCGGGAGTCGCATAGAGGACCTCGCCTTTCGCCAGACCGAAATGCAACGCCACCGTCTCGAGGATTTCGCCGGAGCCCACGCCGAGCACGATGTGTTCCGGACTGACGCCCTCCTTGCGGGCGATCAACTCGACGAGTTCGCCGGTTTCGAGGTAGGGATACCGGCATGACTTCCCGGCCGCGAGGTGCCGCTGCATCGCCTCCAGCGCCGCCGGCGAAGGGCCGAACGGGTTTTCATTGAGCGAAAGTCGCACCTTGCCCGGCGTCACCGCCGCCAGGCGCTCCGGGGTCAGGGCCTGCGCGCGCATCTCCTCGTTGAGGAACCGGCCCGCCACCGCGAGTCCCGCGAGGGCCGTGCCCGCCGACGTGAGCCAATGGCGCCGACTGAGCGAAGGAAGCGATGTAGACATGCCTCACCCTGACCCCCTCCCCCACGCCCCCGCAAGCCAGCAGCTCCGAAAACCAGGCCCTCCGGCGGGCCGGAGGGCCTGGTTTTCGAATTTCAAATCTCAGATTTCAAATCTCAAATCTCAGATTTCAGATTTCAGATCTCAGATCTCAGATTTCAAATCTCAGATCTCAGATTCCAGATCTCAGATCTCAGATCTCAAATTTCAAATTTCAGATCCCAGATCCCCCCCTGCCAAACGGGACTCGTCCTACGGCAATTCATACACTTCCACCAAGGCCACCCCGGTGGTGTCGCCGACGCCGCGGACCTGCACGGTGTAGCCGCCGGGCGGCAGCGAGGTCACGAGCGCGGCGTCGCGGGTGCTGGGCAGGAGCGAAAACGCGCCGTACGTCTGGAAGGCCGCGATCAGGGCGGGGCTGCCGCCCCAGTTGTCGTTGCCCGAAATGCGGGTCGAACCGGAGTACACATCCATCTGCGGATCGGCCAGCACGCCGCCGACCCCGAAGTTCGCCAGGGTTGGTCCGATCGCCCGGATGAGCAGCGTCTTGGGACCGTTGCCAGTGATGGTCAGGCCGAGGATCAGGATGTCCGCACCGCTGCCGACCTGGGTCCGGGTGGACACATTGACCAGCCGGGCCGAACTGCTGAGGGGCTCGGTATCAAACGCCTCCATCAGCGCCACCCCGGTGCCAGCCGTCGAGGTGACATGGACCGTGTACCCCCCGACCGCGAGGCTGGGCAGCAGGGCCGCATCCTTCGACGTCGTCGGCAGGGCAAACGCTCCGGCCGCGGCAAACGCATTCACCAGCGCCGTCGAACCACCCCAGTCGTTATTCTCCTGGAGCTGCACGCTGTTGGAATTGAAGAGTCGCACCTGGGGATCAGCCAGCGCGCCGGGCACGCCAAAGGTCGCGAGGGTGGGTCCGACTCCGCGCACCACGAGCGGCTTCTGCCCGCTTCCCCCGACCGCCAGGCCGACGATCAGGGTCTGCGCACCGGTGCCGGCATTGCTGCGCACGGCCAGATTGGTCATGCGCGCATCGGTCTGGCGGATCATCACGGTGTGGGCGTAACCCGCCGACACCGCGGTCACGTTGCTCGCCAGTTGCACCGGCGCGAGCCGGTCCGCGCCCGAACCCGCGGCCAGTTGGGCCGAGAAATTCGCTCCGACGCCCCAGAGGGTGCCGTCGGTCTTGATGAAGAGGGAATGGTAACCTCCGACCGCCGCCTGGGTCACCCCGGTCGCCACCTGCACCGGCGCATTGCGGTCGGTATAGGTGCCGTCACCAAGCTGGCCATAACCATTGTTGCCCATGGCCCAGAGGGTGCCGTCGGTCTTGATGAACAGGCTGTGCGACGATGAATCGGATCCGATCGATGCCCCGGAGTACACGCGCGCCACGCCGGTCGCCACCTGCACGGGGGTCGATTTGCGGGTGTTGGTGCCATCCCCGAGCACGCCATTGAAATTGGATCCCATGGACCAGAGGGTACCGTCGGATTTGACGAAATGGCTGTGCTGCGAACCCGCCGCCACAAAGGTCACGCCGGTTGCCACCTGCACGGGCGAAGAACGGTTGGTCCGCGTGCCGTCGCCCAGTCCGCCATCGACGTTCGAACCCATCGACCACAGGGTGCCATCGGTCTTGATGAACAGGCTGTGATAGCCGCCGGCCACCACCTGGCCCGGGCCCGTGCCAACGCCCGTCGCCACCTGCACCGGAATCAGTCGGTCCGTCGTGGTGCCGTCACCAAGCTGGCCGGTCGAATTCACGCCCATGCCCCACAGGGTGCCATCGGTTTTCACAAAGAGGGCGTGCCCATAGCCGGCCGCCACCCGCGCGACGCCGATCGCCACCTGCACCGGAGCCCCGCGGTCCGTCCTCGTGCCATCGCCGAGTTGTCCCTCGGAATTTGACCCCGCGGCCCAGAGCGAGCCGTCACTTTTTACGAAATACGTCGCATCCGTGCTGGCCGAGGTCTGCACGACCGAGGTGGTGACAAACGTGGGCGAGTCGCGAAAGGCCGCCACCCCGTCACCAAGCTGACCATAGGCGCTCGCGCCCGACCCCCACATGACGCCGTCGTTGCGCACATAAAAGCTCTGCGCGTCGCCGCAGGCCGCCTGGGCGACATTGGTCGCCACCTGAACCGCCGTCGCCCGATTCTGCGTCGAGCCGTCACCGAGCTGACCGATGCGGTTGCCGCCCACCTTCCACAAGGTGCCATCCGTGCGGATGTAAGCCGTTCCAAACCCGCCGGCGGCGATCTTGGCAACGTCCGTCGCCAGGTTGTAAGGGGTGATGCGGTTGTTAAAGGTTCCGTCACCGAGCTGACCGGAGCTGTTGTCACCGAGCGTCACGGCCGTCCCGTTGGTCCGCAGGAAAACCGTATGGTAAGCCCCGGCTGCCACGTCAGCCACCGTGCCCGTCAGAAGGGTGGGCACGAGGCGGCCCGAGACCAAGCCGCCGATCTGGCCCGCGCTGTTGTCGCCCATCAACCAGAGGACGCCATCGGTCTTGACGAAGGCGGAGTGCGAATACCCGGCAGCCACCCGGGCGACGCCCGTGGTGATCTGGGTGGCGGTATTGCGATCGGTGGTGGAATTCAAACCAAGCTGGCCCGCCGAGTTGGCTCCCATGCCCCAGAGCGTGCCGTCGGTTTTAACATAGAGCGTGTGACCATAGCCGGCCGCGAATTCGGCGACGTCGGTCGCAATCAAGACCGGCGTGGTGCGATCCGTGTTGTTCCCTCCACCAAGCTGTCCGGTGAAATTTGATCCCATGCCCCACAGCGTCTTGTCGGTCTTCAAAAACAGCGTATGGAACCCACCGGCCGCCACCCGGACCACCGACGTCGCCACCTGAACCGGCGCCGCCTTTGACACGGTGGTGCCATCCCCCAGCCGGCCCTCGAAATTGTCGCCCATGGTCCAAAGCGTGCCGTCGGTCTTCACGAACGCGCTGTGGTACAGCCCGGCGCTGGCCTGGGTCACCCCTTGCACAATGACCTTGGGCGTCGTGAAGTAGCCGACCGACCCAAGTGCCAGTTGCCCGTAGACCGCATTGCCTTGGACAAACAGTTGGTTCTCGGCCGCCGATACCCGCCCAGCCAGGCATCCCAGCACGAGCGCCCATCTCCAGCCACCGGACAAAAGGAATCGCATCATTGAAAAAACGCCCCGTGGTGAAGGGTCTGGACGTTGCGCCAGAATGGGGGGTTCGAGCGCGGTCCCGGTCGGGACCCCAAAACGTTCGCCACGGCAATGCGTTGCACCAACGACAAAGGCCGACTCGTATCCGGTCAATGGTTAATCCCATGATTCCTGAATTTCGCCGCCCACCGGCGGGCCTGCGGCGCGGCCGCCCGTGGATTCCTCGCTCGGCGCGACCGGCCGGACGCGACTCTTTTTCATCTGGGAACAGTCTCGCTTTCGTCGACCACCCGCGCACACCTTCACGCACCGGGCGCCTTGCCTGATTGACAAACCCCGTATCGCGGACAGAGCCTGAACCCACCGGTCCCATGTCGTCCCACTCCCCGCTTCGCCGGCTTTGGCTGTTCGCGCTGGCCGCTTTGGCCACGCTCTTTAGCGGCGTCGCCGCCGCCCAACTGGCGCCGGGAACACCCTCAACCGCCGCCCAGCCGCCGCCGGTGGGTGCGGGTCCGGCCACGTCGGCCGCACAGCTGGCCGCCAAGTCGGCGCTGCGCGAGGAACTGACGCCCGCCGAGCTGCTGGAAGCCTACTACTCTGTGCGGGATCAGCTGCGCGCCACGCAGGCCGCGCTCCTCTCCCAGCGGGCCGAGGCCGACGAACGTTCCCGGGCTCAGACCCAGGCGCTCAACGATCGGCTCGAGGCGCTCAAAGCCTCGCTCGCGGCCGTCAACAAGCGGCAGGCGGAGGACGCCTCGCGAGCCGAATACGAATTGTTCCGTCAGCAGGAGGCGGCGCAACGCTCCACCCAAATCGCCCTCTGGATCGCCGCCGCCGTGGGTTTTTCGGTGCTGCTGGCCACCTTCCTCACGGCCCACTACCAGCGTCGCGCCATGAATCGGATTGCTGACGCGGTGAGCAAACACCCGCAGCTGCTCGCCCAAGCGCAGGCGGGTTGGTTGCCCTTGGAGGCCGGCGCGCGGTCGGACCACACGGTCAATCTGTCCAATCAGCGCCTCGCCTCTACCTTGGAACGGATTGAGCAGCGCATCCAGGACCTGGAGCATACGACGCACGTGGTGACCACGGTGCCATCCCACCGCCCGCTGGCCCCGGAACCCGGTCCGCGTCGGGTCTAGTTTGTTGTGTCGCGTTCCTTCCCCCGCACGTCGCTCGTAGCTGCGGTCCTGCTGCTCGCCGTCTTCGCCCTCTACGGGCGGATCGCGCACCACCAGCCGATCGCGTTCGATGACGCGCTCTATGTGACGCAGAACACGTGGGTGCTGCAGGGGTTGACCTGGAAGGGCGCGTTCTGGGCCTTCACGAACACGGACGCGGCGAACTGGCACCCGCTCACCTGGCTGAGCCACATGGCCGACCAGTCGCTCTTTTCCGGGCGACCGGGTGCGCAAATGATCGAAAATGCCTTCTGGCATGCGCTGAACAGCCTGCTCGTTTTCCTCGTGCTGGCCCGGCTGGGCCTCTGCCGGTCGGTCGCCGCCGTGCTGGCCCTCGTCTTTGCAGTCCACCCGGCCAATGTCGAATCGGTCGCCTGGCTCTCCCAGCGCAAGACCCAGCTCAGCACCTGCTTTTTGCTGGTGACCGTGTTGCTTTACCTGCGTCCGTCGAACGAAGGCTCCACGGCCCGGCGAGACGCGCTGATCGCGTTCACCTTTGCCCTCAGCCTGATGGCCAAAGCGTCGGGAGTGGTCCTGCCCGCCATCCTGCTTGTCCATGAGTTCCTGCTCCGTTCGAGCACCCCGGGCGCACCCTGGCAGCCCTGGGGTCGACAGGTCCTCCGGCGGATCGGCCCGCTGGCCTTGGTCGGTCTGGCCGGAGCGGTCATCACGTTCCTCGCCCAGCAAGGCCAGGGCGCTGTCGCCTCGATCGACGCCCTCACCTTGCCCCACCGCCTGGCCAACGCCGGGGCGGCCGTGGCCACGTACCTGCAAACCTTCGCCTGGCCGGGCGATCTTTGCCTGTTTTACGCGATGCCGCCCGCGCCCGACTGGCCACAGGCGTTGATTGGACTCCTCCTGCTGCTCGCCGGCGGCCTGTGGGCCAGCGTGTATCGGAACCGCGCCCCGCTGCTCGCTTTGGGCGGCGCGTGGTTCGTCCTCGGTTTGCTGCCGGTGATCGGGCTGGTCCAGGTCGGCAGCCAGAGCCACGCCGACCGTTACCTTTACCTCCCGATGATCGGCCTGCTCCTCGGCCTCGGGGCGTTTGCGGAGTGTGCACTCCGGCCCGACGGCAAACCCCTCCGTCCCGCGTTCCTCGGCGGCTTCGGCGCCTTTGCCCTCGGACTGGCCTGCCACACCTACGCCTACCTGCCCCATTGGGCCGACGGCGAAACCGCATACCGCCGCGCCCTCGAGATCGGAGGCGCCTCCTACGCCATCACCCTCAACCTCGCCGCCTCCCTCGAAGAGCAGGGCTTCTACCGCTCGGCCGAAGCGGTCAACGCCCGCGCCGCCCGCACCTGGCCCGACCGACCGGGTGCCGTAGGCAACCACGCCAGCAGCCTCGCCCTCCTCGGCCGCTATGCCGAAGCCGAGGCCCAGTACCGCCGCGCCCTCGCGCTCGATCCCACCAATTTCAAACTGCATTACCTGCTCGGCCTCGTCCTCCTCCAGTCCAACAACCCCGAGGCCGAGATCCACCTCCAGAACGCCCGCCGCCTGCTCCCGCCCGAGTCCGAGTGGCGCTCGACCAACCTCGAAATCCGCAAGATCCTGCTCGGCGCCGGCGCGGCGAAGTGACCCGCAGCCGCGTCGCTAGAGTTCGAGCACGATTTTCGCCGCCTCGTCGCCCGCAAAGAGCCGTTGCAGGTACGCTTTCCCCTCCGGATCCTTGTGGTCGGCCAGGTAACGCTGCACCGCCGGGAATTCGCCCGCTTCCACCGTCTTGCGGGTGTAGATCTCGAAGGACGACCTCCCTCCCAGTCGGTCAAACGAAGCCCGCGCGATCCAGGTCGGCGTGGCGCTTTCATAGTTCAAGGAGACAAACGCCAGCGCGCTCTGCCGATCCGCCACCTGCATCACTGCAATCCGGGCCGCAATCGACTTCCGGGCGGAAGGCGACGGGCTCCCCACCAAAAACTGCACCGCCACCAAGTCGGACGGTGCAAGGAGATTGGCGAGGTGAAGCCTCACGAAGTAGGGCGATGACACCCCGACCGCCCGAGACGCACTCGAGCTGTCAGATTCAGAACTCGACTCTTCATTCCAAGCGACGACACCCATAGCGATAAGAATTAAGGGGGGAAATCCCGGTTGACCAAAGACCGCAACCGACCGCCGGCTGCGCCCACCGCGCCCACCGCTCACGCGATGACCCCAGTGCGCCCCCACTGCTCCGGAAAGCCGTCGCTCAAATGACACACTTTCATCAAAAACCTCCCCAAATCACACCGCGCAGCATCCGTTTTGCCCGTTGTAGGCGGGCTTGCCAGCCCCTGCGGGCCTGGAAGTGCGAAGCGCGAAGGGCGAAGTGCGAAATCTCAGAATTCCGAACACTTCAGCATTAAAAATTCAGCGTTCAGCGTTCAACGTTCCCTCCTCCTTCAAAAAAACCGCCGCAACGCCGGATGCAACCGGAGCGACGCCTCCGAGCACTGGTCCGGCAACGCCAACGCCTCCTCCAAGAGCGGACGCACCACCGACGCATCCCGTCCCGCCATCGCCAGAATGATCGCCAGCGAGCGCAAATAATAGCCGCGATCAAACGCATCCACCGACGCCGCACCCCCCGGCGCCAGCAGCCGGCGCACCCGCGCCTCCGCGGCCTCCACCTCACCCAGCAACGCCTGCACCTGCGCCGCGTGCAGTTGCACGCTGGGATTGGTCGGCTTGCCCTCGGCTTCGGCGCGGACCGCCGGCCACGCCCCTTCCGCGAGGCGGCGGGCCCCCGGGGCGTCGCCCGCGAGGTGACGCAACTGCGCTTCGAACCCCTCGCGTGTGAGGTAAGCCGTCTGCCCCGCCAGGCCATTGAACGTCGACGCCTGCAGGCGTCGCAACGCCTCGTCCGGCTTCTGTTCAAGAAGCAGGGCCTGGCAGTCAAGAAACACGTGGAGGGCCTCATCCCTGGGCGCTGGTATCCAGCCATCCAGCACCTCACGCGTCCGCTGCACCTCGCCCTTCCACAGCAGGTCCAGATCCCCCCGCAGCAGGCTGAGCGTCCGCTGCGCCGGCAGGAGTCGTTCGCACCGGTCCGACAATTCCGCCGCCGCGGGATACGCACGCAAGCGCACCAGGGTGTCGATCGTATTGTAGGCCAGGTTCGCATTGAGCGGATCGTTCGAGAGCGCCTCCCGAAACTGTTTCGCCGCGAGCTCGAACGCCCCGCGACGCCGGTTCACGCCCGCCAGGGCCGTCAACGCGCCCGCGTGGTGCGGCGACCGCTCCAGTACCGCCTCGAAGTGAGGTCTCGCCAACACCTCATCCCTGAATCCGCGCCAATAATACTGACCCAGCGCCAGCTTCGCCTCCGCGAGGTGGGGGTTGAGCCGGTGCGCCTCCTGCGCCGTATCCAGGGCCCGCGCCAGCGCCACCGGGTCCTTGGCGCTGCTCCAGTGAAAGGTCTGGCTGTGCAGCAGGGAGAGCGACGCAAACGCGAGGGCAAACTCCGGATCCAGGGTCACCACCTCCTCGAGCAACGCCCTCGCCCGTTCCAGGTCCTGCACCGGATTCTTCGCTTCCCGCGCCAGCGTCAGCGCCTCCAGGTAGCGCGCCTGCGCCCGGGGCACCCGCGAACCGGTCCCGCGCAACACCAGCTGCCGGTCTCCCCGCAACTCGGCCCTAAGGTGCACGGCCACCTCGGTGGCGATGTCGGTTTGCAGGTTGAACAGATCCGTTTCGCCCCGGCGGAAACTCCGCGACCAGCGCACGGTGCCCCCGGGGATTTCGATCAGGTTGGCCGTGAACCGGACGCTGTCCTGCCAACGCTGCACCGTCCCCCGCAGCAGGTGGGTGGGCCTGGTTCCAGGAAAGGGACCTTCCTCCACGACCCCGGCCACGACCCGGAGATCGCTCACCCGCATCAAGGTTGAAATCAACTCGTCCCGCAGTCCCGCCGCCACCTGCGCCGTCGTCGGATCCCCGTCGAGCACTTGCAACCCCGCGACGGCGAGGATCGGCTCGGGTGCGCCGATCTCCGCCCGCACGGCTGGACCGTCCCTCCGCCAAGGAGCGGTCACCGCCACGATGCCCAGCAGCATCACCGCCACCGCGACCAACGCCCACCGCCGCGTCGCCGGCCCCAGCATCGGCGGAGTCGCCCATGACCCCGGCCGCGCCACACACCCCTCCAGAGCCGTCACCAACGCCCCGACCGAGGCGAACCGGCGGTCCGGTTTGCGATCCAGGCAGCGGGCGCATACGTCCTCCACCGATTGCGGCACCCGCACCTCGGGCGCCACCTCCAGCATCCGCGGCGCCGCCGGCCGCTCCAGGATGGCCGCCAGCGTCTCCAGCACATGCGCCCCGGTGAACGGAGGCCGGCCCGTCACGAGGTGAAAGAGCAGCGCGCCCAGACTGTATTGATCAGCCAGGTACGAATCGACGGACCGCCCCCCGCCCGAAAGCGCTTCCGGCGCCAGAAACGCCGGCGTGCCCACCACCTCGCCCTCCCGGGTCACGTCCTTCCCTTCTTCGTTGGCGATCCACGCCAGCCCGAAGTCGGTCACCCGCACCGCCCCGCTCCCATCGAGCAGCAGATTCGACGGCTTCAAGTCCCGATGCGCCACCCCCGCCTGGTGGGCCGCATGGATCGCGCGCCCCACCACCAGCACCATCTCGACCGCCTCGCGCCAGGGAAGCCGCCCACCCCGCCGTTCGAGCAAGGCCGCCACATCCCCGCCCTCCATGAACTCCATCGTGTACCACACCGAGTCCCGGTGCGTACCCACTTCCAGGATGGCGACCATGCCCGGATGCGAGAGTCGGGCCGCCGCCCGGGCCTCCCGCAGAAAACGCTCCCGCGCCCGCGGAACATTCTGCCACCCCCCGGCCATCTGCTTGAACGCTACATAACGCTCCAACGACCGCTGGAACACCAGATGCACCACCCCCATGCCCCCGCGCCCCAAGGACTCCACAAATTCAAACCCCTCCGGCAAGTCCCCCCCGTCCTCATCATCCCCCTGTAGGCGGGGCCGCCGACCCCGCACTCCCATCCCCTCCCACCCCGCCCCGTTCGATTCCAACGCCCGCCGGGCCAGACACCCGACGCAAAGCCCTCCGGCCACAGATTCCATCCGTGCCGCACCACACTTCGCACACTCCAAGCCAGACTTGATGTTTGTCATGCACCGACCCCGTTGCGAACCCACTCCGCTCCTCCGTCTCCGCGTCCCCGCGCCTTCGCGTTTTGTCCACCCTGACGTTTCCCCTTACCGCCGCAGCACCCGCATCAGATACGTCAATTCCTCCTCCGCCATCTCTCCGTCCGCGACGGAGTCCCGCACCACCTTCTTCACCAATTCACCAAAGCGCGCGGTCATCCGATGCACCGCCGCCGCCACCGCCCCCTTGCTCATCTGAAGCGCGCGAGCCACCTCGTCGTATTCACCCGGAGAGGCGGAACGCTGCAGAAACTCCTTCACGGCATGGAACAGATGCCCCTTCCCCGCTCCGAGATGTTCGGCTTCCACCATCGCCATCGCCGCCTTCAGCACCGACACCGCCCAAGCCCGATCGAACGACACCGTGGCGTCCGTGGCCACCGTCGGTTCCGCCGCCAGCCAGACCTCCGCCAGGTCCGTGTCGATCGACACCTTCTGGGCCCGACCGCCCCGCCGCTGCGCCCCCTGCCGCTCCCGATCATTGGCGAGATAGTGACGCACCGCGCCCAGCAAGTAGTTCCGAAACCGCCCCATCCCCGGATCCGCCCGAGCCAGGAAGCCGTTCTGCAGGATGTGGACGAAAAAGCCCTGCGTCAGATCCTCCGCATCCGCCACCGGAAGCCCTAACCGCCGGATGTGAGCGTAGATCGGAAACCAGTACACCTGACACAGCCGAGACAACGCCTCCGCCCCCGCGGACGAGTCCGGTTCACGCGCAGCGACCAGGACCTGAGTCCAGACCGTCGATTCGAACTGTGGGGAGCCTTTCGCCATAAAGTACCCGATGCCTTCGAGTAACAACTGTAGGCCCAGCCAAACCAACCCCCGAATCGCAATCAATGCGATAGTTCGTGTAATCTGCGTAACAAAACCCCGGAGACTAACGTTTGGCCTCCTTCCCCACATTGTAGGGCTGGCGCTTGCCGCCACGCCTCGCCTTCCCGCTCTCGAACTAAAATTCGGCAAACCTCTATTCAATAATCATATGACTCTAAACTAGGCAGCCCTCGCTGCATGACCCACCAGTTGCCTTTTGCTTGTCATTTGGTTATTTTTTAGTTTCCATTTGCCCATGAAACTCAAGCTGCAACTCGTCGAGGATGGCACGCCAACCGTCTCCATGAGCGTCCACGATCAGCAGGGAAAAGAAATCGCGTCCCAACAGATCGCCGTCGGACCAACTCAGCAAGACGCCGTGGCCGCTGAAATCCACCAGGCGTTCGCAGACATCGAAACTCACGACAGCAGCGCCGCTGAACTCTTCGCCGTTCTCGGCGGGCACTTTGGAGCCCTTGCGACGGCGGAACCACGTTTCGCAGGGGCCGCCTATGCCGCGCCGATTTCCGACCAAAAGCCGGGCCTATTGGAGAAGCCCCTCACGCTGGAGCTAGGGGCTACCCACGACCCACTTGAAATCCGTAGTGACAACGGAAACCTCGATGCCGACAAACTCGCCCAACTCTACGACTTCACGACTGCGGAAATGGCCGCCTATGTGGGAGTCACGCGCCAGGCACTCGCCAAGAAGACCGATTCAGAACGCTACCAGGAAAAGCTCGCCACCCTCGAGACCATCGCCGGCGTCATGCCCCACCTCGGAAACGAACCCAAAGCGTTCCGCATCTGGCTAAAAAGGCCGCAACGCGGGCTCAGCAACAAAACGCCGCGTGAGCTCATACTTGGAGGACAGGAGCAAGAGGTCGAGACCGCGGTGACACGGATGCTCAGCGGAGAACCCTCCTGATGCGGCCCTGGGGTGAGGTTCCGCAGTTGCTCGCAGACGCACCCGGCGCACCCCTCTCCCAGCCGCTCTACCGGTGCCTCGACCTCGGTTTTGTCTTCCGACGTATCGCTTCAAAGTCCGGCTTTAATTTTCTCCACTCGTCCACCCATGCCTCCCGCTACACCTTCGAGGCGGGGCCAAGGCGATTGTACCTGTCGTTAGAGAAGGAAACCGCGGAGGTCGAATTCCGTTTCGGAATCGAAAGACTTCTCGACCCCTCCCGTTCGCCCAGTCCGGTGAGCACGGCCCTTCTCGTGGTACACTGCCAAGTCACCACCATGTTGGACCTAACTAACCCAGACGTACAAACGCTCCTTGCGACCACCCCGGACGAACTCACCCGCGAATGGGAGGAGCCGGACAGGCATCCGAGCTCAATCACCCAACAACTCGGAACGACCGTCCACGATCACGGCCGATTCAGCGGCATCATCTTTCCCTCCGCACGCCATCCGACAGGGAAAAATGTCCTGATATTCCCGGACCGCCTCGACCACGGACAAGACAAAGTGATCCTCCACCTCTTGGACCGAGGACAAACCGTCCACGAAGAACAGCTCCGCTGAAGCGCCGCTGGCTGTTCGGCGCACCAAACGCGTCGCGAAAAACAGCCCCCGACCTCGGATGGAGACCTGCTTGAAGTACGCCTCGTAAAGGGGCGCACCAGAAGCCGTACCGATTTCTTGAGGGAGCTTTGCTATCAAAACCCAAACTGCCCGACGGGCCAAAGCGTCTTCGTCCGGGCCGGAGCGCGAAACGGCCTGCAACTTTGGTCAAAAATACCGCGTAATCCCCCATACCATTTCCCGGAGGACATGATCGGCGTCTCTTTTTTCCAGCCAGCGCCCAGACGCCCCCACTCGCCCGCGACCACCGTCCTTGAACCGGCCATGCTGCGCACTCGCCTCTCACTCCTAGGTCCCGCCGTGGATGCGCGCACGCAGCGGGTCGACTCCGACAATTCCAGCAGAACTTCATCCAACACGACAAACGGGACCACCTCGACACTGCTCTCGGATTCCCGCACCGCCACCTTCAACCGCGAAGGCGCCGGCAACAACAGCCAGATCATCTCCGGCAGCATCGCGTCCATCGACTACCTTACCGTCATCGCAATTCCCGAGCCCGGCACCTCCGCGCTTCTACTTGGAACGATTTCGGGAATCGTAACGATGATCGCGCGGCGAAAACTTCTGGGAGGAACAAACAGAGACTTCAGGGCTTTTCTATAAACAGCAGCACAAACGCATACAATAAACCATTTTTCGCGCACCCTATCCGGCGATAGGTTTTGTCAAGCGTCAAAACCTGGCGTCTTTCGACGCCCCTCCGATCCTTTGGATATTACTCAAGTCGCTCTCAACGCAATCGGAAAGGAAATTAGCTAAGCCGACGTCACCGAACAAAACATTAGAGCTAACGGGCACGCCTGTCACACCTCGCACTTATGCATGAGATGCGACAGGCGTGCTCGTGGTTCATTTTGCGCGCAGCAAAGCTATAGACACACGCAATAGTTTTATGAAGAAGCTCAAGAATATGAAGTTCCCGACAGTTCTGCTTGCAGCACTTACTCTATCTGGATGCGCACATACGCGCTACTACGCACCTGTCCTTATGGAAAAAGAAGCCAAAGGAAGTAAGTACAGTGCAGTCTATGCGAACGGCATCCACATTAAGAGATCGACGGAATCAGCAAAGAAGTTTGCCAATATTGAAATAAAGGCGATTCGGCCTGGATTCCTCCATAGATCGAAAGGAGGCGACAGATGGAGTAAGCGCGAGACCGCGAATGCATGGAAAGATAGAGATCTTTGGGTTCTAATTCAGGTAGAAGGCCTCGAAGGAAACGATCTATTTGAAGCAAAGATTGATCGTAAGGCTGTGTTTTCGCATGTCGTTATGAACGCAGCTTCGTATGATGTACTCACGGTCGACATCCAGCCCATTCCTGTAGAGCTTAACAAGGTACATCGAATTAAGGCGAAAATATACTCCATCGATAAGTTCCTACTAAGGAAGGCGATTTTTGAATCAAAGGACAAGTCGCTCGGCAAATGGGCACTCGACTCCGTCAGTGGCCTGGGAAAGGCAGTTGGGAACATATTCGCCCGGGAGGCATTCGACTATTACAAAACAATAACAGATCAGAACTACACACTCGAGCAGTTTCTCGTTACGGCGGGATCGAACTTGGAGTTCTCTGGCGCTTTCGACTTAGTGCCCGCTGATGACGGTGCATCCACTACGAGAGAGTTGGCATTGTACGACTACATTAAATCAGAGAAGGACCCCGAATGGAAACAACTTCAAAACGTAGAATTTCCATACCGACCGATCGGAATAGATGAGTACACTAGAGTCTATACACAGGTAAAGAAGCCAAGCGCGGAGCTTGAGGATAACATAAACTCCAACACCGGAGTAGAAGAACTAAAGAAAGCATACATTAAGTTCACAATCGAGCCGACCGACAATGCAAGCATGCTAAAATCGTTCTGAGGCTTTACCGACCAAGCCACTAGAGCCCAAGACTAGGGGTTATACATCTCGACGAAATCTGTCGGATCAAAACCACGGCTGCCTGAATAGGCCGCTCGGTGGAAGTTGCTAGCGCTTCATCAGAAGGGAGAAGTGGAAAAAAGCGATATCCTCAATTCGATTTCGCGAAAAACCATTCCGCAATATAATCGCATATATTCAACCCAAAGACTTCCAGACTGTACCATTCGCAGCTGCGCAGACGCATTACCCCGTGAAACATCTTCTGGCATGCGCCCTCTCGACGATAACTTTTTTCAAGAGTCAAGAGACCCGACGTCTTATGGTTCACCCTCGAGGTTGAGGAGGACAGTCCTTCAAATCTGCCCCGGTCCATTTGCCACATGGCGAAAATTGCCGCGGCTTCACATCACGAATCTCGTCCGCGCAATCACGACACGAGGGGAGTTTTCTCTTCGTAAATAAATGTTAATTATTGGCTATTCGCGTTTATGGCGCGCGATTTATCAGCATAATCTCACTCACAACCGGAATCTCAACCCGACGACAAATGCGAAAAGGCCTTGGACGGAAGCCCAAAATCACGCCCCACTTTACAGCTACCGTTTCACCTTACGCAAGAGTCATCAGCGTTCACACCTGCTTTCTCAGTTTGCCGTGAGTAGGCATGGACCGGTCCTAAAAACGATCACTTCGATGCCCTCGCCGTCGGGCGAGGAAAATATGCTGTGTGATAGACTAGGCAAATCGTTTAGACCGGTATAGACTATTTGAATATTTTAGTTTACGCAGGTCTCCGACCTAACTTTGTATCCGTAGTATGAGCCCTATAGCCGAAAAGGTCACTGCCCCTCCGAAGCCCGCCCAGACCGCAAGTAAAGCAAAGAAGCTCGAAGACGAGTTTTGGAAATCTGGAGAAGAGATGGAGTATGGCTGGTTTCGCCAAGCGAAAGCACCCAATCCCCATCCTGAGCACCTAGTGGTCTTCGTTCACGGCGTGCTGAGCGACTATCGTAAAGCATGGAAGTGCACGCCGCACTATATCTTGGAATACCTTGATACCGATATTGACCTTTTCAGCTTCTGGTACGCATCGGGTCTGTTCCAAGCAGGTAGCTATGAGACAGCAGCAGTCGAATTGGCAACAAGGCTAAAGACGCAAGATTGGCGGCACTATCGCCACATCATCTTTGTTGTTCATAGCACAGGCGGCTTAGTAGTGAACGCGATGCTGGCGGCGGAGCACGATGCGATGGAGGCGGACTATCGGCAGGGAAAACTAGACTGGATGAACCGGAGTTACATCACTCCTCGCGTTAGGAAAATTGTCCACATCGGCGTGCCGCATGAAGGCGGGAGCTCGGTAGGGAAGATTGCATTCAGTCTCTTATCCCCCATTTACTTCCCGATCGCGTTTGCGCTCGGTTTGTTGAATCGCGTCCTGAGCCTACCTGGAGTCGCGCCTCGCTTTCCACTCGGCGTAAACAGAATATTTCCCCAGTTAGTTTGGCAATCGTCCAAGCTGGCTCGGCTGTCCCGAAAACTTGACGCGTTCTTTAAGTTTCTGAACGACTCTGGTCTACCGAGTTGGACCGAACTACACGTCCTTGGAAGCGGCGATGGCGCCATTCGACCGATACGCGACTCGATTTCAACGGCAATGGTGCGAAGCAACCCAAAAAAGCGGATCACCCTGCGCGGCAGCCATCCTGGAGTGAAGTACGCTAGAAGCGCCTCCAGCACTAATGTCGACACGATTTGTGACGAATGGAGTTTTCATCTCAAGGCAGATGGATGCTGCCCCAGCGTTCTGGCGCAGACGTTGACGCTCCTTGATCGAGCCATCGCGGCCGGTACGCGCCTCGAGAACCATATCCAGATCCGAGACCTAGTCGCGACGAAGGGGGAAATCCCGGCGGCAATGGGCGATGACGAAAGACGAAGCGATGACAACTATTGGCTTGGATCGCAGGGTCAGGTCTTCGACGAACTATTGAGGCGTTGTCAGCTCGGTGGAGATCGAGCCGAGCGACTGCTGGTGACCGGTGCGCCGGGGGTCGGCAAGTCAGCCGTACTAAGGCGGCTGGGCATGACCTTAGCAGCGTCCGCCCTAAGGGGCGAAGTAGTTCGGGAAGAAAACGGAAAGTCCCCAACGCGTTGCCTTCCTATTTATATACCGTTGTTTAGATATGGGGTCGGTATGGCGCCAGGGCAAGCACCATTGGAATGGCTCAAGCTCGCACAGTGGTGGACGGAGGAACGCCAGGAAAGAAACGTCCAACAAATGAAGGACGCCGCTTGGACCGTGAAGCAGGTGGAACGATCGCCTCAGGTCGACGCGAACTGGCTCTTAAACATGGTGAAACAGGAGCGTTGTGTGATCATTATCGACGGCGTGGATGACTACTTGGCGCGACATCCTCGAGCCGATGTCGGCGATCTTAACCGGCTTTTGGTGGAGATCGACGGATTCGTGGCACAAAGAGTTTCAACAAAGATCGTGCTGGGTGTTCGGAGTTCCAATCCCATTGGAGGCATTATCGGAGGCAACGCGTTCGAAGTAGCAAGGTTGACGGTCGTGCAGGCCAAGAACATGCGGACAATGTTGGTGGAAATAAAGGTGGGCTGGGAGAAGTCACTGGCGTCGATTTCAGCTCGACTGAAGAGGATTTACCGGCGTTTGAGAAAGGATGAACGACTCGCGCTACTCGAACGCTTGATGGAGCTGATCCGAAAGGCCGTGCGGGAGCCAGATCTTGGAGTGGAGCGGGTACGTCAGGCCCTCGAGCGAGATCAGATGCCGGAAGAACTCGACCTTGTTGATTTAAGCCGGTGCCAGTTGATTCCGGGTAACACTGCATGGTTCGACGAAGCCGAAGGGCTGGCAAACGATATCTCGTCCGCCGTAGTGTCGGTGTTACTCAAGCGAGTACGGGACTCCAATGCGAAGAAGATGCTCCTCACACCGTTGATCCTTAGCAAGATCGTAAAAGGGGAACGATTCGAACACCTTGAGACATCAGCGGATATCTTCGAAGAGGCGCTGCGCGTTGTAATCGAACAGAGCGAGGCACTAAGCGCAGTCGCGCCAAACGTCACCGTGGACGAGTGGCTGGATGCGCTGACGTTGATCGGCCATTTGTTCTTCGTCCACTACTGGTCGACTGCGGAAATTCCGAAAATTCGTGCCGCCGCCGAAGAACGGGTGTCACGCTGGAAAGCCCTCTGCTCTTCGGCGAATGTCCCCGCCGAGGCCCGGAGCGTGTGCCGCGGATTCGAATTGGCAGGCAACCCAATTACCTTGGAAGCCCTGCTCAAGCAGAGCCTCTTTGTGATCGTCGGGACGTGTCGTTTCGAGCATAGGGAATGGGAGGAATTTTTGGCAGCGAGATACATCGCTTACGCCCTGCGGTTTCAAGCCGTCGAAGAACTCTCAGGTCGGGGCACATTCACACGAATGCATATGTGGATTGAAGGAATTCTACAGCGACATCTCAACTTTCAGTTTTCCTCCGAGCTTCTCTACAAGGTGCACACCTACGCAGTCGGATGCGGTCTGGGCAGGTTAGGCCCGCCTACAGCCCAAATCCCGATCGGGAATCTTCTCGGCGCACTTGGACATTCCACAGCCAAACTCGAACCAGAGGTGGCACGGGAGTTAATTGATCGATATCTTGGACGCTCCGAGGACGACATTCCTCCACTAGTTGAGTTGGTTGCCCTCCAGACCCTTGGCTACCGAGCGCTTCGACGGCACAAAGATGACCTTCGCCATCGTGAACTTGGAAAGATACTTTTAAGTAAGGTCACAATAACGTATTTTACAAAGGGCGCGCGTGCCTCCAACGCGTTCGTCGAGATGGTGGCTTGGTGCATCGGCAAAGCTCTCGCTCCAAGACTTGGGGAGCAATGGAACGTTCGCAAGGGAGACTGGAAAATCTCGACCGAGGATACCCGTCTAATGCGCGATGCGCTTCGCTTCGTCGCAACGAAAGAAGGCAACACTTGGAAACGGGACGGAATCGACGAAACGATGCAGCGCGTTTTCGTCGAATTAATTCCTGAAATGCTCGATCCTACTCATCGGGCGAAAACACTTGCGGGCTGTACCTACCTTGTGTGCCTCGTGGCCGCGCAGCTCAACTCCTGCGCTGCCGATGGAGTAACAATCGGTCTCAAACGACTAATGGACAACAGCAAATTTGGGGTACAACTTCAGAGCGAAGTCCATAGTTTTGTAGAAGTGCCTGAATTGGCAACGATCTGGGACCTGTGCAAGAGAAGCCTGACAAACCGGGTGTGATCGCGCCTTGTTCCCGTGTACCAATGCTTTGCCACACAATCAAAAACTGGGTTTTCGATAGCGGAAAAGCACATTTCTCATTTTCGCGCTACCCAGATTGACCAGTTGTGTCTCTACTGAAGCAGACGTTAAAATCCCCGGCGGCGGCATCCTCTCTTCAAGGAAGGTTCAATCAACGACGTCAGGTCTTGAGGGGCTGTTGCCCAAACCTAAGTAATTGATAAAAAGATACTTGTAGCGCTCTTGGTTCCTCGCACAATCTCCTCATCATGATGGGGATACACGATGCGCAGTCCGAACTATTCAGCTACCGAGTCGATCTGGACAAGCGCGTGCATGCCCAGCACCCACTGCGGCGTGTGCTGGCGTTGGTCGACTTCAACCTCGCCCGCGCGGCGGTCGCCCACACCTACGGCGACAACGCGAAACGCTCTTCGTGCACACCGTTCGCCAGTGCGTTGAGGCCGGTCTGGTCGACCGCGCCAAGGTCCATGTGGATGGGAGCCTGATCGATGCCGACGCGTCTCGCGATAGCGTGATCAAGGCTGACGCCGAGACGGTCGCGCGAATCAAGGCCGCCTACGCGGTCCAAGAGCGCAAGCTTGACGACACCGCTCCGCCCTCTGCTCGCACGGATATCAACCGAGGTCTGGTCAGCACCACCGATCCCGATGCTCCCTGCGTCTCCAAGGGACCTTCCAGCGGCACGGCCCGTCCACGCTACAAGACGCACCGCATGGTCGACGACCGCTGTGGAGTGATCACCGCCACAGCAACCACCCCCGGCGATGTCGCCGAACCCAGCCAGACACTTCCGCTAGTCGCGCAACACGAGGGCAACACTAGCCGCGAAGTCACCGTCGCGGTGGCCGATCGCCAATACGGCACGGTGGAAAACTTTGCGACCTTGTCGAGCGCGGGGTCCGGCCGCACATCAGCCCTATGCTGCCGGCCAATCATCGCCAGGAGGGGCGCTTCACCAAAGAAGACTTCCTCTACGATAAAGCCAACGACCGCTACTTCTGCCCTGCCGGCCAACCGCTTCAACCCAAGCGCACCCACAAACGTAGGCAGATGACCGACTACATGGCGGACAGGAAGGTGTACGCAGTCTGCCCACTGCGGGAGAAGTGCACCACCGGTAAGCTCGGCCGCTCCATCGCCCGTCACTGGAACGAGCCGACACTCGAGTGCGCCCACGCACTTTCGCGACTGCCCGAGGCTTATGCCGACCGTGCTCGCCGCCGCCATCTGATGGAGGGCAGCTTCGCCCGCAGCTCCAACCTCCACCACTTCAAGCGCGCCCGGTGGCGGCGCCTTTGGCGCCAACGGATCCAGGACTGGCTCATCGCCGCCGTGCAAAACATCGCCATCCTTTGCGGCGCCGTGCCCGGCAGCGTCGGCGCGCGCCTGCCGTTCCGCCCGAAATCCGGCGCAGGAGCGCTTCCTTCGGCCGTTGGGGCCGTTCGCTTCGCTCTGCGTTGCCCGGGAAACCGCCGTTGTACGCCCTCCGCTGACTGGATCCCCGCATTGCTTGCTGCGTAACCGAAAATCCGATATGATTCGCCTCACTGGAGCGAGCTCTTGGGCAACAGCCCCTTGATTCTTGACAACTGCGTAGACGCCAAATCCCTGAACCATCGTCCGACACGCGTCTTCCCGGCGATAGGTTTGTCAAAATTCAAGACCTGACGTCTTTCGGTTGTCCCCCCCAGAGCCGGGGGTCGAAATGGCTGGATTAGGATCGCCTACCGAAGCCTACCCGGGGGTCGAAATGGCCGGGTTTAGCGCGTGGACGTACCCGGCAACCGTCTCCCGATTGACAGACAGCTCCCGGGCGATCCTTCGCTGGGACCAGCCACGCTCGTGCAGTGCTTGTATTGCTTGTTGGAGGCTCACTTCGAGTCGGTTCATACTGCTCCGTGCAACCTGAAGGCGCACCGGACGTAAATCCCTCGCTCAAAGTGGCTGGTTTTGAATCGACTCTACTTGGCTGGTCTTGACCGCCCCCTGACAACTCTTGACAGCAGCGCAAACGTCTCCACCCCTGAACTGTCTTCCGGCACCCGCCCAGCCGCCGATAGTTTTGTCAAGAGTCAACACCTGACGACCTATGGTTCTGCATAAATATCCCTTTTCTTCAGAAGAAAACCAAATCATCCATAACTAAATGTCGCGACTCACTGGTCCTGCATATGGCGGCCACTTCATACTAATTCCGTGCCATCGGTTAACGCTCCCCGCTTACAAACCGCGACTTACATTGCGGACCCTTTGGCATTCAGACGCCGGCGAATAGAACTGAAATTCCAGAACAGCAATTTTGCGGCTTTTGAATCGGGCGGATTGGCTGGGATAACCAATCCGGATATTTTTAAGGGTGCTGTCCTAGGTGCAGTCGTCGGGGCCGACGGCTGGTATCGGCTGGTTGGATCGGCCGTGATGGTTGCACCGGGAATAGCGCTGACAGCGACCCACGTGCTTGCTGAGTATGCCCACTACGATCCCTCCGCGATTTCCTGGACGTTAATGTCACCGGTAGAAGGCGGACTCATGCTTTGGGGCGGCAGGCAATCATTCATGAGTGCAGGGAATGACATCGCAATTTTTGCAAGCGTCGCCGCGTCAGCCCTTCCTCCGCAGAATCTATATACCACAGCTTTCCCCTCAACGCGTACGCCTAGGCTGGGTGAAAGTCTCATGATCTGTGGATTTCGTCCCCAACGCGAAAAATATCAGGACACGAGCCAATTTACCATTCATCCCTACATCTCTACCGGCAAAGTGACACAGGTCTTCGCATGTGGACGTGACCGTGTTCTGATGCCTGGGCCATGTGTAGAACTTGATTGCCACGCTGTTGGGTCCATGAGCGGAGGGCCAGTCTTCGATGGTGATGGTTACTTGGTTGGAATTTTATCTACAAGCCTAGAAAGCGCCCAACTTAATGGGCCATCCTACGTTTCACTGATATGGCCCGTCATCGCTTTATCGTTTCGGCCGCATTGGCTCACCGAATGGCTAGGTGAGCAAACGTCTCTCAATCGATGCATCGGAAAAGGGTGCAGCATTGAACGCGAGGAGGCGGTTACAGTTCTCAACAATGCGCCTGTCTATCGGGAATGGACCACGCGAGGTTCTTCCGGTTTTCTAGAGATCGATCCAAAGACGTCAGGTCTTGACTCTTGACAGCTGTGCCGACGCCTCACCTCTGAACCCTCTCCCGAAACGCGTCCTCCCGGCTATTGGTTTGTCAAAGGTGAAGACCTGATGTCCCCCCACTTAAAATCGAACGCGCGGGCTGTTTCGTCGCCAGGCCAGGACGTCCTCGATGGGAAATCCATGGTCGCGCAGCCAGCGGTTGAGGCTCCGCTGCGAGTCTCGGGTCAGCGGCGCCCAATAGATTCCATGCGCGTAGTACATGAAACCCACGCGCTCTCCTTTCCGGAAAAACGTCAGATGAAAGAGGCCAAGGCAGCCGTGTGCCCCGAGCCAATGGTCTCCCTCATAGTCGAGCAGGGCTAAAAACGCATCGGAGTCGGAGATTGCTCGCCCCACATGGAGCAGCCGGTCGCGTACCGGCTTCTGCTTGTACTCCAGTCCGTTGGGGGTCCATTTCGCGGGCACCTCGACCATGGCCATGGGTTCGGTCATTCGAATCTCGTCGAATCCTCGAACTTGCTCTTTCCATCCGTCCCACTGCTCTTTCGAGATCTTCCCCCCATCCTCCCGTTCCTCCTGCGCGTTCCCCAACGCAGAAGCGAGGAAGAGGAGGGAAACAAGGTAGAGTCTCATGCCGACGGTTCTACGGCTGGACCATGAATTTCTTAGGCGGATGTTCCGATCCTGATACGGACGGCATCTGTGGGGTATACGCGGGACACTACTGGGTCGAGGTCTTTTCCGTCAGTGTGTACTTCCCATTCCAGCTGACCGGGTGCGACACCTTCGCCAAGACCTCGTGATGGATGAGGTCCACTGTCATCCGGTTTCCGCTGA
>JAEUGY010000003.1 GCA_016794625.1 Opitutaceae bacterium | reverse complement strand
CTTGGGCGTTGGACGCGATGGGGCGGAGTCTGTGTTTGGTTCTGGGTGGCTGGCGCGGCGGCGGCGGAGGTCAACGTCCTGGCCGCCGCCAGTCTCTCCGACGCCCTCGTCGAGGTGGGCAAGAACTATGCCCGAACAAGCCCCGATTCCGCACGCTTTAGCTTTGGGTCCTCCAGTGCCCTCGCCCGGCAGATCAAGGAAGGTGTGCCGGCCGATGTTTTTATTTCGGCGGACGAGGCAAAGATGAATGATGTTTCCGGTGCGGGGCTCGTGCTGGCAGGCTCCCGTCGCCTCCTCCTTGGCAACACACTTGTGGTGATTGTGCACGCCGAGCGCGGAACCGACGTTCGCCGGCCCGAGGACCTCGCTTCCCCGGGCGTCCGCCGGCTCGCGCTCGGGGAAGTCTCGAGTGTTCCGGCTGGCATCTATGCGCGCAAGTACCTCGAGGCCGCGCGTCTCTGGGACCAGGTGCGTCACAAGGTTGTGGGTACAGATAATGTGCGCGCGACGCTGGCGGCGGTGGAGTCCGGAAATGCGGATGCGGGCATGGTCTACCGGACCGACGCGCTGCAGTCGAAAAACGTCCGGGTTGTGTGGACGGTCGCGGGCCCTCTGGCGCCCGACATCGTTTATCCCGTCGCCGTGCTCCGCGATGCGGCCGACACCGAGGCGGCCCGGCGCTTTGTCGCCTACCTGGACTCGGACGAAGCGTGGAAGGTCTGGCGAAACTTTGGTTTCATCCCGCCGGTCCGGCAGCCGTGATGATCCCGGCGTCCAGCTCGCTCTACGGCACCTCGGCGACCACCGGGTTGGAAAGCGTGCCGATCGACTCGATTTCCACCTCCGCGACGTCACCCGGTTGCAGCCAGACGGGAGGTTTGCGCGCGTAGCCGACGCCGTGCGGCGTGCCCGTGAGAATGACGGTGCCGGGAAGCAGGGTACGACTGCCGCTCAGAAAACTGACCACCGTGGCGACGTCGAAGACCATGTCGGCCGTGGTCCAGTCCTGGCGGACTTCGCCGTTGATGCGGGTGACCAGGCGGAGGGCGTTCGGATTCTTCAGTTCATCGGTGGTGACGAGCACGGGCCCGAGCGGGCAAAAGGTGTCGAAGCTCTTTCCGTGACAGAACTGGCCGCCACCCAGCTCAAACTGCCAGTCCCGGGCGGATACGTCATTGGCAATCGTGTATCCCAGGACATAGTCCAGTGCTGCTTCCTTCGATACGTTTTTCGCGGCCCGACCTATCACCACGGCGAGCTCACCCTCGTAGTCGACCTTGTGACTGGCGCAGGCGGTCGGGAGAATGATCGGTTCCCCCGGGTGCTGGATGGCGGACACCGTCTTCATGAACCACATCGGGCGCGAGGGCACTCCCTTGCCACCCTCCTCGGCATGTTTCCGGTAGTTCAAACCGATGCCGATGATCGTGGTGGGCGAAACCGGCGCCAGTCGCCGTCCCGGCGAACCGATCGAGGCGCCGAGCTGCAACGGACCGGAGAACGGATCGTGGGCCAGAGCCCGGGCCGAGCCGTCGGGAAGCAGTGCGGCGTAGGCTGGACCCTGGGCGGTGAGGTGTCGGATGAGGCGCATGGGCGCAGTCGAGCGAGAGCCATGCCCCGAGAAAAGAAAAATGAAATGCCATCCGCGCTCGCCGGTTGCCTTTTGCCCGGTTCGCATGAAACGATTTCAGAGCTGCATGCAGGTCTTCATCCGACATCTTTTCGTTTCCGCCGGACACAACTTCTTTGGTCATCATGGCGGTCCAGCCGGTGTGCATCCGACCATGCCGATGCAGCGCCTCCAGTGTCGGGCCGGCCGCGGGATCGAAGGCGACCGATTTTTCGACTACAAACCCGACTATCGGGGTCAGATCACCTTTTTCGACTATCGGGTTTACGACGAAATCAAGCGCGCGCTTCAACGACCTCAGCTCCAGCCGGACGCCTTTCGGCGAAATGTCCTGGTGGAAGGACTGGACTTGCCGGCATTGCTGGGGGTGCGGTTTGTCCTCGGCGAGGTTGAGTTTGAGGGGTGCACGGAGTCCGCGCCGTGCCATTGGATGGATCAGGCCGTGGCGCCCGGGGCCGAAACGTGGCTGAAGGGGCGCGGCGGCCTGCGGGCGAAGATTCGCAAGGACGGGAGTCTGAGCGTCGGGGAAGTGACCTTTTCACTCGTTCCCGGGCCCGACTCCTCCTTAGAACCGCTTCGGATGCGAAGAGACGTCTGAGGCCCCCGAACCAGGAGCGGTCGGGGGCGCCTGCTCAGCCACGTTTTTTCAGAATCAGCTGCTCCAGCTTCACGATATCGGCAGAGAACAACCGGATGCCTTCGGCTGTCTTTTCTGTCGCCATCGCATCCTCGTTCAGAGCGAAGCGAAACGCCTTCTCATCGAAGGAGACCTTAGGTTGCAGATCCGCAGCGGCGGCGGCGGGGGAGAGCTTTCGAACCACCGCGTCCTGGCTGGCGGCCAGTTCGGCTAGCAAAGGGGGCGCGATGGTGAGCAGGTCGCAGCCAGCAAGCTCGAGAATCTCGCCCTTGTTGCGGAAAGAGGCCCCCATGACTTCGGTGCGGTGACCAAATTTCTTGTAGTAGTTGTAGATGGCCGCCACGGAACGTACGCCAGGGTCTTCGACGGCGGTGAAATCCTTGCCCGTCGACTTTTTGTGCCAGTCGAGAATGCGGCCGACAAACGGGGAAATCAGCTGGATCTTCGCGTCCGCGCACGCCACGGCCTGTGCGAACGAGAACAACAAGGTCAAATTGCAGTGGATCCCTTCGCGTTCGAGCTGTTCGGCCGCCTTTATTCCCTCCCAGGTCGAGGCGATCTTGATCAGGATGCGTTCCCGCGGGATTCCCGCCGCGCTGTACAGGCCAATGATTTCGTGGGCCTTCTTCACCGTGCCCTCACGATCAAACGAGAGGCGCGCGTCCACTTCGGTCGAGACGCGACCAGGGACGATCTTGAGAATCTCCAACCCAAAGAGTACCAGCAATCGGTCGATGATCTGTCCGAGGGACGCGCTGGCGCCGGCATCCTTCAGGGCCTGATCCACCAGATAGGCGTAATCGGGCATCGCAGCGGCCTTGAGGATCAGGGACGGGTTCGTTGTCGCATCCTGAGGTGCGAACTGTTTCATCGACACAAAGTCGCCCGTGTCGGCCACGACTCTTGTAAACTGCTTAAGCTGTTCTAGTTGTGTGGGCATGAGAGCTGCGAAATCCGGGTCTCCCGTTCATCGAGGACCGGTCGTTCGAAGAGACACTATTTGGCGTGTTCCGTGCGTCGCAATCGGTTTCTTGCCCACTCCACGGCGCCCGCTTCGTTCTGAAACATCCCATCGAGCTGCGCCTCAAAGGCGTCATCGAGCAGCTGCTTGAAGTGGGGTCCTGGTTGTTCACCGAGGGCGATCAGATGCCGGCCAAGCAAGATGGGTTTGGGTGCACGTGCCGCCAGATCGAGAAGACGAGATTTGGCACGGAGTTTCTCGATCAGATTGTGGGTCTCGGGAGAATACAGGGGAGGGCGGCCAAAGGAGTCGGCCGTCATGACCAGGGCGAGGTCGTCGATCGTGGCGGGAGAGAGTCGACGAGCCAGTCGTCGAACCTGGGTGTCTCCGAATTCGCTCTTCGGTCCGTGGTGGTGAATCAGATGGTCCACGACGAGGGGGCGCACGTAGTCCGCCAGACCGACCGGGGCGCCGATGCGGACCAGAAACGCTTCCGCAATGGGACCTCCCGCCGCCTCATGTCCGGCACTGGTCCATCGAACCACCTCGCGGCGGTGGGAGCGGATCGTGGTTGAGGGTTTGCCCAAATCGTGGGTCAACACGGCAAAAAGGAGAAAACGGCGGCGATGGGAGTCAGCCGATTTCCATGGCTGTAATTTCACCAACGCATCGCAACAGTGCTGGGTGTGGTTGAACACATCCCCCTCGGGGTGCCACTCCGGCTCTTGGGGGCAGTTTCGCAGGGCGGCCAGTTCTGGGAAATGCGCCAACCAGCCGGTTTGTTCCAGGACGGCGAGGCCCCGCGAGGGACGGGTGGATTGCGTGGCCCACTTGTCCCACTCACCCCACACCCGCTCGAGCGGCAACTCGTGATAGGCGTCGACAATCGAACGACAGAGGAGCGCGGTTTCGTGGGCGAGGGTGAAGTCGAAGCGGGCGGCAAACTGCATGGCGCGAAGCACGCGCAGCGGGTCCTCGACAAAGGCCGGGCTGGCGTGACGAAGAACCTTGGCCTTCAAGTCCGCTTGCCCGCCCAGAGGGTCGATGACCCGTTCCGTGAACGGATCCCACGAAATCGCATTGATGGTGAAGTCGCGTCGGGCCGCAGCTTCGGCCTCACTCAGGCCGGGTTCTGGTGCGATTTCGAATCCCCGGTGGCCCGCGCCCACTTTCGACTCCCGGCGAGGCAGGCTGAAGTCATACTCCCGTCCGTCGCCCGTGCGCAGCTTGATCACCCCGAAACTGCGCCCTACAACATCCGTTGCGCCGAAGGGGGCCAAGGCCCGGTGGAGGGTGGGGAAGTCGGTTTCCCCGACTTCGACATCGAAATCCTTTGGCTCCAGGCCGAGTAGGAAATCGCGCACGCAACCTCCCACCAACCGTGGACGACCGATGGGTCGCACCGCTGCCAGGGCGCACCGCAGGGAGTCTGGCAAATGCATGAACTACTTTGCGGAACGCCGGCCGGCGAAAGCGACTAGAAACCAACCGACGAGTAGCGCGGCACCGCCCAGTGGCGTCACGGGTCCCAGCCAGCGGGGCCCACCCAGTGCGAGGACGTAGAGCGAACCGGAAAAGAGGAGAATACCGACCGCGAAAGCCCAGCAGCAACGTATCCAGGAACGTTGAATCTTTTCGTCCTCCTGGGAGCCTGCCGCCACGACGGTCGCCAGCATCGCCACCGCGTGCACCAAGTGGTATTGCGTGGCGGTCTGCCACACCTCGAGAGATCCGCGTTCGGTCAGGGTCGCCTTGAGCGCGTGGGCGCCAAACGCGCCGAGACCGACCCCGGAAACGCCAATGATAGCGGCGATGGACTTAATTATTTTCATATGTGCGACAGACTGGCCCGTCTCCTGCTTTTGGAACTATGAATAGTTCTTTTGGTCTTCGAGCTGGCTATCATGGGTCGTGAAGAAGTTAAGCCTTGAGTTTGGCATCATCGCGGCCTTGGATGGCAACTCGTTGTCTTCACGGACAACGACCTAATAAACTACAGAATAACAACTACATGAAAAAGACTGCCCTCATCCTCGCCCTCCTCGCGACGGGACTTGGCCTGAACGCTCAGGAGAGCAAACTCTCCTATTCCGTTACGGTCGACTTCCCTTACGCCAGCAAGTACGTGTTCCGCGGCATCGAATACGCGAAAGACTCGATTCAACCCTCGATCGAAGTTGCCTCGGGCAATTTCTATGCAGGAGTCTGGACGAATCAACCCGTGACCAACAACTCGGACAACGAGTTCGATTTCTATGCGGGGTACGGTATCCCGCTGAATGACAAGTGGAAGCTCGATGTCGGTGCCACTCTCTATTACTATCCGGAAGCCGATACCTCCAGCTTTGATGAACAAACCTTCGAAGGTTTCATCGGGTTGACGGGAACGGTCAGCGGATTCACCCCGGGCATCTACGCCTACTACGACTTCGATCTGAAGGCGTTCACGGTTCAGGGCTCGGTGGGCTACAGCATTTCGCTGGAGTCGGCGGGCACCTCCCTCGACTTCACGGTCACCTTGGGCAATGTTTCCCCCGACGTGGGTGATGATTACATCTACTACGGGATCGGTGTGAATCTGCCCTACAAGCTGACGGAAAAAGCCACGTTCGCCGTGGGTGCGCAGTACGCTTCCAATGACCTCGACGGAGCGGACGACAACCACCTCTGGTTCACGGCCGGTCTGACGGTTGGATTCTGATCCAACTTAAGGCATATTAATTGAGATAGCTGCTAACCCGCCCCGCATTTGCGGTGGCGGGTTTTTTATCCCTCGGAAAAGCAGTTGACACGCCCTCGTACAACCCTACCTCTTGGCCCCTTTTCTCATGAAAACGTTCCTCGCCAAAAACGAGACTCTGCCCCAACCCAAGTGGTATCTGATCGATGCCGAGGGTATGGTGCTTGGCCGTCTCGCCGTGAAGGCTGCGAATATCATTCGCGGTCGCACGAAAGCCACCTACACCCCTCACGTCGACACCGGCGACTACGTCGTAATCGTCAATGCGGAAAAGGTGGTTCTGACCGGCAAGAAGGAAGAGCAGAATACCTACATGTTCTTCTCCGGCTTCGTTGGCGGCGAGAGCTACCGTTCCCTTCAGCTGCAACGCGAGCGTCACCCCGAGTTCATCATTGAGCACGCGGTCAAAGGCATGCTCCCGAAGAATCGCATCGCCGCAAAGATGCTGACCAAGCTGCGCGTGTTTGCTGGTAACAAGCATACGCACGAGGCGCAGAATCCCATCAAGATCTCCGTTTGATTCCGACTATGAGCGTCACCGCCACCAACGTGTTCACCGCCACCGGGCGTCGCAAGACCGCGACCGCTCGCGTGCGCCTCGTCGAAGGCTCAGGCAAACTGATCGCCAACGGCCGCGACTTTGAAAATTACTTCTCCCACGAGAACTTCGCCAAGCAAGCCTACGCTCCTTTGCTGACGGTCGAGCTGCGCGAAAAGGTGGACGTGACGGTGAACCTCGCGGGTGGCGGTGTCGCCGGCCAGGCGGGCGCCACTGCTCACGGGATCGCCCGTGCGCTGCAAAAAATGAATCCGGAACTGCGCGCTGCCTTGAAGAAGGCCGGACACATCACGCGTGATCCGCGCGAAAAGGAACGCAAGAAGCCCGGTCAGCCGGGCGCGCGCAAGCGCTTCCAGTTCTCGAAGCGCTGAGCCTGCCTCGCCTTCCGTTGGAATTTCAGGCCGCCCACGTTGGGCGGCCTTTTTTTGTGACTGTAGCGACCGTTGCGGAGGAGCGCTGTCGCGGGCCCAGCCTTGAACTTGCGGAAAAACGGCCCGAAGCTGACGGCATGAATGTTGGTATCGTTGGAGCTTCGGGTTATTCGGGAGAACTGCTGGTTTCGCTCCTGTTGCGCCATCCCCTGGTCAAACTCACGACGGTGACGTCGCGGACGCATGCGGGTAAATCCCTGGCGCAGGTCATTCCGGCGTTACGCGGCGTCGATCGCGGGCTCGTTTTCTCCGACTCGGATGCGACGCGGCTCGCGGCCAGTGAGCTTGATCTGGTCTTTCTTGCGCTGCCCCACGGAGCCGCGGCCGATTTTGCAAAAATTCTGGTGCCGGCCGGCAAGCGAGTGATCGATCTGAGCGCAGATTTTCGCATCTCCGACCTAGCCACCTACGAGCGCTATTACGGCAAGCATCACGCGCCGGAATTGCTGCCTCAGGCCCGGTTTGTTCTGCCCGAATTGACGCCCCCGGCCTGGAAAACCGAAGCGCGACTGGTGGCGGCACCGGGGTGTTATCCAACCAGCATTCTCGTGCCGCTCGTCCCCTTGCTCCGCGATGGTGTGGTCAGGCGCGAACACATTGTGGCCAACTCCTTGAGCGGTGTGAGCGGAGCCGGGAAAAAAGCGGAGGAGGCGTATCTCTATGTTGAGCGCGCGGAGAGCGCCAAGGCGTATGGATTGGTCAAACACCGGCACCTGGCCGAAATTGAAGAACAACTGGCGTTGCATACAGGAGCGGCGACCGTGATCCAATTCAATCCACACCTCGCGCCCATGCGGCGGGGCATCGCCACGACCCTGACTGTGCCCGCGGCGGCGGGAGCGACGGTGGAATCGGCTTACTCCTCGTGGAGAGCGGCCTATGGATCATCGCCCTTTGTGCAACTGCTGCCCAGCGGTGAGACTCCGGATACCGCACACGTGACCGGCACCAATCGGATCGACTTGTCCGCCGTGCTCGACCCGCGGACCGGAAACTTCGTCATCACCTCGGCGGAAGACAACCTCTGCAAAGGCGCGAGCGGTCAGGCGGTGCAGATCATGAATCTCTGGTGCGGATTTCCCGAAACCACAGGATTGGTTTGAACCGGCCGGCCCGCAGTCGCCAACCGGTCAGCTGCGGTAGTCGGCGTTTTCACTCACGTATTCGTGAGTGAGATCCCCGCCGTGCACGGTGGCGCCGTGTGGTCCGGCTCCGAGATCGATTTCGATCTGGACGCAGCGTTCGTGAGGAGGGAAGTCGATCGGGGCGGCGAATACGCCGTCCTTGCTGGGAGCGCTGGCGTAGAGTTCAGCCCACCGCAGATGGGAAACAAGAGCGGCTTCTTTCTCCGGATTCAGACGAAAGACGCCGTCGGCAAAAATCTCGATGCCCCCGATGCTGGCACGCAGACGGGAGAGGTCGAGGGCGAGCGACTGCGCCCCGACGTACTTGCCAATGGCCTGAACCAGCCGGCCGACGTTCGGGTCATTTCCGGCGATCGCGCACTTGAACAGAGGGGCGTTGACGATCGCTTTGCCGATCCCGCGAGCGATTTCCACCGAGGGCGAGCCGGTCAGGACCACGCGAATGACATGGCGGACCCCTTCTCCATTGCGCACCACATCCTCCGCCAAATCGCGGCAGACGGTGGTCAATGCTTGTTCGAACGCGTCGTGATCTTCGCAGGGAACCCGACCGGTGGACAGCAGGGCAACGGTGTCCGACGTGCTCGTGTCGCTGTCCACACTGATGGTATTGAAACTGGTGGCGACAGCGCGTGGAAGCATGCGGCGCAAACTGTCACGTCCGATCGCGAGATCGGTGAACAGATAGACCAACATCGTGGCCAGATTGGGTTCGACCATGCCCGCGCCTTTGGCGATTCCGATCAGGCTCCCGTTTCCGACCACGGCTCGACGGACCTTGGGGTAGAGATCGGTGGTCACGATCCCTTCGGCCATGGGCAGGGCGGAGCCGGGGGTGAGAGCGGCCACCGCTTGGGGAAGTGCGGAAATCATGGCATCCACGGGCAGCCCCCATCCAATCACGCCGGTCGAACTCGGAAGCACGGCGGTGGAGTCAAGACCCAGGAGTCGTCCGACTTCGCCGGCGACTCGTTCCGCCGTCTCAACACCGCCTGGCGCACACACATTCGAAATCTTGTTGTTGATCACGATCGCGCCGAGCGAGGGAGCGCCGAGCCGTTGACGGCCGACGAGGATCGGAGCACCCGGAAAGGCGTTTCGGGTGAACACAGCGGCAAAGTTGGCCGTGGGCTGGTCCAGGGCCACCAGCGTCAGGGTCATCCGCGCGGGTTTGGGCGCCTCGCGAGGCATGAACTCAAAGCGCGTGGTTCCTACGCGGAAACCACGAGGAAGCACGGCCTGGGTGGCGAGCCAGGCGCGATGTTGTGCGCGGTCAGAAAAGGTCAAATCGGTGCTGGGCACTGGCAACACCTGTGCGCGCCAGGCCCGGGAGTGAAGCGAATTTGTAGGCTTGGAGGGTCCCAACGGGGCGGATTCCCCGCAGGGTCTGGCTGCCTCGGGCAAGATTCTTTGGACCTGTGATCACAATTTTATGGAAAGGCGCGGGTTGCCGCGCTTATGCGTACCCTATTCCGCTGACACGTGAACTTCTCCCATCTGACCCTGTTTTGGCTTCCGCGCTGGAAGCTTTCGTTGGAGATCGAGCGGAGCTGCGCCCGGGCGCCCATCCATGAACGTCGCTGAAATCACCGCCAAGGCGAAAGTGCTGTTGGAAGCACTGCCTTACATCCAGGATTTTCGAGGATCCACCTTTGTCGTGAAGTATGGAGGGAGCTTCATGGACGATCCGGATCCCGTGACCCGGACCCGGGTGGCTTACGACATCGCGTTCCTCGCGGCGTGCGGAATCAATGTGGTCGTCGTGCACGGAGGCGGGAAAGCGATCACCAAGGCCATGGAGGGGTCCGGCCTGGTCGCGAAGTTTATCAACGGTCTCCGGGTGACCGACGAAGCCACCGTCGAGATCGTCAAACGCACCCTCGACGATGTGGTGAACAAGGATGTCTGTGACGCCATCGCGCTCGCGAAGGGAAAACCCAAGGGCCTGCCGGGTGATACCGTGCTGGTGTGCCAGAAGTTGACCGAAGATGATGATGGCAATGCCGTGGATCTGGGGTTCGTGGGCGAGGTGACGGAGGTGAAGGTAAAGCTGATCAAGAAGGAGATTGCGGAGGGTTTCATCCCGGTGATTTCCCCGGTGGCGGAAGGGTACGACGGCAAGCCTTACAACGTGAATGCAGACCTCGTGGCGGGTCGCGTGGCCAGTGCACTGCACGCCCGCCGCCTCGTGTACATGAGCGATGTGCCCGGCTTGCTTTCCGCCCCGCCCGACCCGGCGTCTCTGATTTCCACCCTGAAGATTTCCCAAGTCGATGCGCTCAAACAGAAGGGCGTCATTGACAAAGGAATGCGCCCCAAGGTGGCGAGTGCGATTCGCGCGCTGCAGGAGGGGGTCCAGCGGGTGCATTTTATCGACGGCCGACTGCCACACTCGCTCCTGCTCGAAATCTTCACCGACCAGGGCATTGGCACCGAAATCGTCCACGGTTAGTTTCACTTTTCATGCAGCCCTCCATCGTTCGCACCAGTACCGCCGACCTCTACGACGCCCATGTTCTGAAGAACTATGCGCGTGCCGCGCTTACGTTGGTGCGAGGACGCGGTTCGTTGGTCTGGGACGACCAAGGCCGCCAGTTTCTCGATTTTACATCGGGGATCGCGGTCAACGCCCTTGGTCATTGCCATCCGCATTGGGTGGCGGCCATTCAGCGCCAGGCCGGAGAGTTGATTCATACCAGCAACCTGTTCCGCAACAGCAATCAAGCGGAGTTGGCGCGTCGCTTGGTGGGTTATGCCGGGCCCGGGCGGGTGTTTTTCTGCAACAGCGGTGCGGAGGCCAATGAGGCCCTCTTGAAGCTCGCCCGTTTGCACGGCATGCGCAAAGCCGGAGGTGAGGAAGGAAAGTGCTACCAGGTGATCTGCGCGAAACAGGCGTTTCATGGGCGGACGTTTGGCGGCATGAGCGCCACGCCGCAGGAGAAGATTCAGAAGGGTTTCCGTCCCATGACCCCGGGGTTCGTCTTCGGGGAACTGAACAATCTCGCCAGTTTTGAGGCATTGATCGACGAAAGCACCGCGGCGATCTTCGTCGAAACGATTCAGGGCGAGGGCGGCGTCAACCCGTGCACGTCAGACTTTCTGCATGGCCTGCGTCGGCTGTGCGACCAGCACAATCTCTTGCTTATGCTCGACGAAGTGCAGTGCGGCATCGGTCGTACGGGGAGCTTCTATGCGTTCGAGCACGTGGGAGTGCGTCCCGATGCCATCGGTATGGCCAAGGGGCTGGGCGGAGGGTTTCCCATTGGAGCCATTTGGGTCGGGGAGCGGGCGGCTGATCTCTTTCAGCCCGGTTCTCATGGGACCACCTTTGGAGGTACTCCACTGGCCTGCGCAGCCGCGTTGGCGGTACTCGACGTGCTTGAACGTGAGCGGCTGATGGAGAACGTGCGACTGAACAGCGTTCGTTGGCATGCCGACCTCAGACAATTGGTGGCCGACTTTCCAAAACAGGTCGTGGGCGTGAGAGGTCAGGGCTACATGGTGGGTGTTCAAATGGTGGCTGAACCACCGGCCTACGTCGCCGCGCTCCGCGAGGCCGGATTGCTGGCTCCGCCGGCCGGCGGCAATGTCATTCGCCTGCTCCCGCCGCTGACTGCAACCGTAGCCGAACTTGAACAGAGTGTGAACCTGCTGCGAGGCGTTCTGGCGTCCCGGACCTGACGCTTCGTTCGTCGGCCGATGTCGCTCAGAGGCTGACCTTAAGTCGGATGAATTCGGTGATGTTCCTACTTCCCGTGGCGAGCATCACCTTCAACCAGCGTAAGTCGAAGGCACGTCAAAGCCATCCGGGGACTCACTTCACGGTGGCGTTGGAGTTGCGCCGTTGGTGGCTTGGATGGTTTGGACTGCTCCTGATTTTCCTTGGCGCGACCGCTGTGCCCGCCGCAGCGGCCGCGGACTCTCCCGAGAAGGAGCAGCGGTTCGTAAATGAGGTGCTGCCGATTCTTCAACGACGCTGCTTCGAGTGCCACTCGCACGAAACGAAGATCAAGGGTGGGCTCGCATTGGATTCACGCACCGGATGGCAGATCGGCGGAGACACCGGGCCGGCGGTTCTGGCGGGCAAACCGGATGAGAGTCTCTTGATTCAAGCGATTCGCTACACGGATGCCGACCTTCAAATGCCTCCCAAAGGGCGCCTTCCCGAGGATGAACAGCGTGCGTTGGAAACGTGGGTGGCGGAGGGGGCGATCGATCCACGTCGGTCCGTCGCGGAGGTCAAACGAGAGGGAATTGATTTCGCGGAGGGATCCAAAGCCTGGGCGTTTCAACCGCTGCGCCGGGTTGCTCCGCCCCGGACGAAAAATCGAAACTGGCCGCGGACTGATCTCGATCGCTTTGTGCTCGCCAAACTCGAGTCCGAATCGCTCGTTCCCGCAAAGGATGCGGAGCGCCGCGTCTTGATTCGTCGCCTGTGGTTCGCGCTTCTCGGTTTGCCGCCGTCACCCGACGAGGTGCGGGAATTCTTGGCCGACCGTCGACCGGACGCGTTTGAAAGGCTGGTGGACCGGGCGTTGGACTCGGTTCACTTCGGTGAACGCTGGGCCCGGAGGTGGATGGATGTGGTGCATTACAGCGAGACTCACGGTCTTGAGCGGGATTCCTTGCTGCCATTCGCCTGGCGGTATCGCGACTACCTGGTGCGGGCGTTGAATGACGATGTTTCGATCGACCGGTTTCTGCGCGAACACATCGCGGGTGACTTGATCGAGCCACGTTGGCGCGACGGAAAGAACGAGGCCCTCGTTGCCACCGGATTCTGGCGGTTTGTGGAGTTCTTCCAGACGCCGGTGGATGTGAAACGTGAGGAGGTGGCGGTGATCGACAGCCAGATCGACACCTTCTCCAAGGGCTTTCAGGGCCTGACGGTGTCCTGCGCTCGCTGTCACGACCACAAATTCGATCCGGTTTCGGAGGACGATTTTTACGCGCTCTATGGCATCTTGCGCAGCTCGCGAGTGGCCACCCATGTGCTGGAGCCGGCATCTGCGTTCACCCGGGAGAACGCCGCCATTGACCAGCTCAAATCCGGCGCACATCACCTGCTGGCCAATCACTGGGGAACGCAATTCGGACAATGGCCCCAGCGCTTGCAGGAGGGAGCGGAGTTCATCGCGGCGCATCCCACGGTGCTGGAGCGAGAGCGACCCGTGTACGAACAGTTGCCGGTCGATCCGTGGCGGCGGGCCTTTGCGCTGGGCGCGTGGGCGAAGAAGGACGTTTTGTTCAGGACCCTGCTCCCGTTGACCAAAGCCCGCGATGACGAGGAGTTTGGCCAGACGTGGAGACAATTGGCGAACATCGCACAAGCCACGAACAGGCCTCGCCCGGAGTCGGTGCGCGTCTTTGCCGACTTCCGGAAAGCCCTTCCTGACGGATGGCGGATCAGTGGAGCCGGATTGCCGGAACGAACGCAGCTTGCGGGTGACCTCGCCCTTGCCTCCGCCGGAGACCAGGGGGTCCGCGCGGTTCGTCCGGCGGGGTATTTTTCGGATACGTGGTCGGATCGACACGGCGGAATGCTCCGATCCCCTGACTTCACGATCGACATGGACTCCATCAGCCTCCTGGCCGCGGGCCACAACGGAGCCCGCGCTCGTCTGGTCATTGAGAACTTCCAGGGGGATAGCACGCTGTTTGCGGGCATCAATCCGACGCTCGAAGCCTCGAACTTGCAGTGGTACACGTGGCGGATGCGCGACACGTGGCGCGGGCGGCGGGCCTATGTCGAACTGTTCACCCGTGACGACCGTCCCTATGTGGAAATCGCGCCGATTCGGGAGGTGTTCGAGCTGACCGATGGGCGGTCAGGATTTGGGATCGCTGAGGTGCTCTTCCACTCGAAGGACTGGCAGCCAGGGTTGGACATCCTGCCCCGGGCATTCTGGGAAGGAGATGCGTGTTCGTGGCGGGAGGTCGGAGAGAGGCTGGCCTCCTCAGCCCAGGAGGCCCTGCTGGCTTGGGGGAAGGGTCACGCCACGGAGCAGCAATTGATTCTGCTCTGTGAAGTGACATCTCTCGGTTTGCTCGATTCCCGCCCCGACCGGACCACTCCGGAACTGGCGGACCTGGTGGAACGATATCGGTTTCTGGCGGACCGCATTCCCGTCGCCACGCGCGTGCCAGGACTTCGCGACGACGGAAACGGTTTGGACTCGGAACTCTTTCCGCGTGGCAATCACCTCAAGCCCGGTCGTAACGTGCCTCGGCGTTATCTTCAGGTTCTGGCTTCGTCCGAAGAGAATTACCGGTCGGCTGGCAGTGGCAGGCTGGCCCTGGCCAACGAGGTCGTTGCTCCAACGAACCCCCTGACGTCGCGGGTGATGGTCAACCGGGTGTGGCACTGGTTGTTCTCCCAAGGCCTCGTGCCGAGTGTGGACAATTTCGGAAAACTCGGGGCCTTGCCGACGCATCCCGAGTTGCTCGATTTTCTGGCGTACGAGTTTATCCACGACGGCTGGTCCCTGAAGCGATTGATCCGGCGCATGCTGGTATCGCGAGCATGGCAGACGTCCAGCGAGCCCTCGGTCGCCGCAGACGAACGGGATCCCGGAAACCGGTACCTCCAGCACACGACGGTGCGGCGGCTAGAGGCCGAGGAGATTCGGGATTCGCTGCTGGTGGTCGCGGGCAATTTCGACCCCGCGGTCGGTGGCATGCCGGTTCGCGCGCACTATCGGGCCTCGGTGGATACCTCCCAGCCCCCGAGCGGACCGATTGACGGGCATGGCCGGCGCAGCCTCTATCTGGAGATGCGACGCAATTCCCGGAGCGAATTCCTGCGCGTATTCGATCAACCCAGCCCGGCCGTGACTGCCGGCGAACGCAGCCAGTCAAACGTGCCGGCGCAGAGCCTTGCGCTGCTCAACGATCCGTTTGTGCTGAAACAATCCCGCGTGTGGGCCGAGCGGATGATGCGCGAGGTGCCTACGGACTCGGAACGCTTCGCGAGCATGGTCGAAAGAGCATTCGCCCGTCCCGCGGTTGCGGCGGACCTCGCCCGGCTGGAACCGCTGCTGGCCGCTGCGTCATCCCCGATCGAAGGCTGGACCGCGGTCGCGCATGTACTCTTCAATCACAAGGAGTTCCTCTACCTCCGATGACCTTGGAACCGCGAACGCTCCTTTCCCGCCGCGACATGCTCCGGCGCTCGGCCCACGGGTTCGGCTGGCTTGCGCTGGCCGGACTGATGAGACAACGGGGAGGGGCCATGGATAGACCGGTTCGTCCGGCCCGGGCGAAGAACGTCATTTTGCTGTTCATGGACGGGGGCGTTTCCCAGGTCGACAGCTTCGACCCCAAACCGAGGCTCACGCAGGAGCATGGAAAGCCGTTTCAGTTCAAGATGGATGCCACGCAATTCGACAACAACGGATCCATTTTTGGAAGCCCATGGGCGTTTCATCCGTCCAAGGGAGCAGGAATACCAGTGAGCGATCTCTTTCCTCACCTGCGCTCGGTGGCAGACGAGCTCTGTATCGTTCGTTCGATGAAGGCGGAGTTTCCCGAGCATGCGCAGGCCTGCTATTTTCTGCACACCGGGCACTCGATCGTGGGTCGCCCCAGCATGGGCTCCTGGATCTCCTACGGATTGGGTACGGAGAATGAAACCCTCCCGTCGTTTGTCGTGCTCAATGGTGGGATGATTCCAATGGGTGGCACGGGCAACTACAGCAACGGGTTTCTCCCCGCCATTCATCAAGGTTCTCTCTTCGACTTGCACAGCGGTGGCGAGGTCGTCGCTTCCAGCACTCCGGCGGACGAAGACAAGATGCAACGTGCAAAACTTGCGGCCATCGCCGCCGCCGACCGGGAGTTTCTCCAACGAACCCCCGGAGGACGGCGGCAGCTCGAGTCGGCGATTCGAAATTACGAAACGGCTTTCGCCATGCAGGCGGCGCTGCCCGAACTCACCGACCTGCGAGGTGAGACGGAGGCCACCCGCAAGCTCTATGGATTGGACTCGCCGGATCCCATGCTGTCGGTCTACGCGCGCGAGTGTCTCATGGCGCGCCGACTGGTGGAGCGCGGCGTCCGTTTTGTCGAGGTGACGTGTGTGAAGGGCGTGCTGCCGGTAGCACCTTGGGACGCCCACGATGACCTGGTGAAGAATCACTCGCGCAACGCTTTCGCCGTGGACCAGCCGATCGCGGCTTTGATCCGGGACCTGAAAGGGCGGGGACTCCTGGATTCGACGCTGGTGATTTTTGCCGGTGAATTCGGACGGACGCCGTTCGCCCAGGGGACCAAAGGGCGGGATCACAACCCGCAAGGGTTCTCGTTGTGGATGGCGGGCGGCGGGCTCAAGAATTGGGTGGTTCATGGCGCGACCGACGACTACGGATACCGCGCGATTGAGAACGTCGTCGACGTGCATGATCTCCACGCCACCGTCCTGCACCTGCTTGGGATCGACCACGAGCAATTGACCTATCGGTATAGTGGCCGTGACTACCGGCTTACCGATGTTTTTGGGAAGGTCGTTCATGAGATTGTGGCCTGACCGCGAACAACGGACTGGCGGGGAACGCCCTCGTCGGCACCCGCTGCTCACCCGCACGGGATAGGGATTGTGAGCTTGCGGCCGGCGCGACTGCTGCCGCGGAAAGACATCTACGTACGTGGGCAGAAGAGCCCTCACGCCATTGTCTACGAGGTTGCCACCGTCATCGGGGTGGTGGAGGGAAGCGATACGATTCAAGATGGCGCCAGTGGGGCGAACCGCGTTACTTTGCCGCGGTTACGCGAAATTACACTCGCCCCCAGTTGCAATTGCCCATAGACCCCTTCGCTTCATTTGATCATGAAGCACTTTCTCAAGGAGACGGACTTCAAGCTGCACGAAGTGGCGGAAGTCATGGCGCTGGCCCGAGACCTGAAGGCCAAACGGGGACGGCACACCCCTCCCGTACTGGCTGGCCAGACTTGGGCGATGATTTTTTCGAAGTCCTCCACCCGTACCCGCGTGTCCTTCGAAGTGGGTATACACGAGCTGGGCGGCAATCCACTTTTCCTGAATCGGAACGATATTCAACTCGGTCGCGGGGAGTCGATTGAAGATACGGCCCGGGTTCTTTCTCGTTTCGTCCATGGATTGATCGTTCGAACCTTTGATCACAGCGATGTCGAGCGTTTGGCCGCCGCCGGCACCGTCCCGGTGATCAATGCACTGACAGATTTTCTGCACCCCTGTCAGATTTACACCGATGCGTTCACGGTGGCGGAGCGTTGGAGCAAGACCACCGGAGGCGATCTCCTGGCCTCGTTGCGCGGACGCAAGATCGCCTTCATCGGTGACACCGCGTGCAACATGGCTTACTCGTGGATCCTTGGGGCCAATTTGTTCGGCATGAAGGTTTCGTTGGGCGGACCGGAAGCGTTTCGCCCCACGCCCGAGTTCGACGCCTTCCTCGCACAGCAAGGCTTCGCGGGAGGCTATGAATTCACTTCTGACCCCGTGGCCGCAGTTCGGGAGGCTGACATCGTCTACACCGACGTGTGGGTAAGCATGGGCAAGGAAGAAGAGAGTCGGGAGCGGCTTCGGATCATGGCACCCTTTCAGGTGACGTCCGACTTGTTCGCGAAAGCGAAGCCTGACGCCTATTTTCTGCACTGTTTGCCTGCGCATCCCGGCGAAGAAGTGACCCAGGCGGTCCTCGACAATCCGCGCAGCATCATTTTTGACCAGGCGGAGAACCGGCTTCACGTGCAAAAAGCGATCATGGCCGTGCTTGCCCAGACTCCACGGAACTGAACCTCGCCTTCGGCCTTCTTGAATTCGCTCCGGACGTTCGGTTTGCCTTGCCGGGGGGCCTGTCCAGAGGGAACCGCCTTGGGAACCGTTCCGGCTGAGGGTTTCGGAGCAAATGGCTCCGAACGACGCTTTTGCTTTGCTCCAACCGGAGGCGTTTCACACAACCGTTGATCCATGAAAATTGTCCTCGCATACTCGGGGGGTCTCGACACCTCGGTCATCGTCAAATGGCTCCGCGAAACCTATGATGCGGAGATCATCACCTTCGCGGCCGATATTGGCCAGGAGGAGGAGCTGAAGGGCTTGCCGCAGAAGGCCCGCAAAACCGGGGCGTCAAAGCACTACACCCTCGACCTCGTCGAGGAGTTTGCCCGCGATTTCATCTATCCGATGATCCGCGCAAACGCCGTGTATGAGGGGCAGTACTACCTGGGAACCTCGATTGCCCGTCCTCTCATCGCCAAGGCCCAGCTTGACATCGCGAAGAAGGAAAAGGCGGATACCGTGGCCCACGGCGCGACAGGCAAAGGCAACGATCAGTGCCGTTTCGAGCTGACCTACATGGCGCTTGCGCCCCGACTGCAGATCCTGGCTCCGTGGAAAATCGACACCTTCCGCGATCTCTTTCCGGGCCGGGCGGAGATGATCGCCTACTGCGCGAAGCACAAGATCCCGGTCGAGGCTTCGTTGAAGAAGCCGTATTCCATGGATCGCAACCTGCTGCACATCTCCTACGAAGCCGGCATCCTGGAGGATCCGTGGTTTGATCCGACAGCGCCGGAAAACAAGGACATGTTCAAGCTGTCGGTTTCGCCGGAAGACGCCCCTGATCAGGCGGAGTACGTGGAGCTGGAGTTTCTCAAGGGTGATTGCGTCGCGGTGAACGGCCGCAAACTGACCCCGGCGGGCGTGCTCAAGGAACTCAACAAGCTGGGCGGAAAGCATGGTATCGGACGGGTCGACTTGGTGGAGAACCGGTTTGTCGGAATGAAGTCACGCGGCGTCTATGAAACGCCCGGTGGCACCATCCTCATGCAGGCGCACCGACAGATCGAGAGCCTCACCCTCGACCGCGAAGTGCAGCACCTGCGCGACTCGCTGATTCCGAAGTATGCCGAGCTCGTTTACTATGGATTCTGGTTCGCCCCCGAACGGGAGGCTTTGCAGGCGCTGGTCGACCAAAGTCAGAAGTACGTTTCCGGGACCGTCCGGCTCAAGCTCTACAAGGGCAATATCATCACCACGGGCCGGAAGTCGAAATACTCTCTCTACGACCCGCACATTGCCTCGATGGAAGGCGTCAAGAGCTGGTACAATCAGAGTGACGCCACCGGCTTCATCCGCCTCAACGGGCTGCGCCTGCGGGCGCGCAATATCGCCCAGGGCGGGCCGGAAGTCTGAGGTTCGGAACGACGGTCCAACCCGTCATTCGACAAAAAAGGCGCACCTTCAGAGGTGCGCCTTTTTGCGTCTTGGCGTGTCAGCGGATCACTCGCGGCCGTTGACGAACAAATAGGCCAAGGCGGCGAGGGCGCCCCCCGCCAGATCAGCGCCAACATAGACGGGAAGTTGGCTGGTGGGAACGAGTGACATCATCGTCACTCCGACACCGACCGCGGGATTGAAGGCCCCCCCCGAGATGCCGCCCACGGAAATGGCCCCCGCAACCACGGTGAAACCGATGGCCAGGCCGTAAAACGAGTTGCCCTGGGTGCCTTTGGCCGTGGCCGTGTTGAGTACGGTCCAGGCGAGAGCGAAGGTGAACAGCGCTTCGACAATGATGGAGGGCACCAGCAGGAAGGTGCCCGGAGCCGCGGTAGGCCGGCCCACCACGGCATTGACCACGAGTGCCGCCACCGCGCCGGCCGCCACCTGGGCCACCCAGTAGGGCAGGAGGTCGCCACCGGAGAGTTTGCCGCGGATGAAGGCCGCGAGTGAGACGGCGGGATTGTAGTGACCACCGGATACGTGACCGCCGGCGAAGATCATGACCATCAGGACCCCGCCGATGGCGATGGGTGCAAGGTTGGAGCCGCTCCGAACGGAGAAACCGACCGTGGCCACGAGGAAGAACGTGCCGATGAACTCAACGAGGTATTTTTTCATGGATGGGTGTGGGATGAAGTGGACCCGGCGAGCTTGCCGAGATGAGTCCGGGCGGCAAGATCCGAGCTGCTCTTCCTCGTTCCGGGGTGACTTGCCACCCCGGTTGCCGCCGACCCTTCTCTCCTCCTGCCCCCCCTCCATGGCCCTGACTAAATCTGAGGTTTCCCGTCTTCGTTCGCTGCGTGAGAAAAAGCAGCGCGAAGCGCTGGGTCTTTTTGTGGTCGAGGGGGAGAAGGTGGTGGGAGAGTTGCTCGCTGCGAACGTCGTCTGGGAACAACTGCTGGTGACCTCCTCCAGCCGGTATGCCGGACGTGGTGACGCCACGGTGATTTCAGACGAAGACATGGCCCGGATCAGTCACTTTCCCACTCCCTCGAATGCATTGGGGATCGGGCGACTCGTCCGGGCGTCCTTGGCGCCGGGTGAGCTGGCTTCCGGTCGCACCCTGGCGCTCGACCGGGTGCAGGACGCGGGCAATGTGGGTACGCTCCTGCGCATCGCCGATTGGTTCGGCTTTGATCGGGTCCTGCTCGGAACGGACTGTGCGGATCTGTTTTCCCAGAAGGTCATCAACGCCAGCATGGGGTCGTTCAGCCGGGTCAGGGCCGTGACGGTGGATGTGGCGGCCGTACTGGCGGATCAGCCGAACACCTTGCGCATTCTCGGTTGTGATCTGCAAGGCCGGTCGGTCCACGAACTCCAGCCCATGGAGCATGTCGTGGTCGTGATAGGCAGCGAGGGCCGGGGCCTCTCGGAGCAGGTGGCGAAACAGGTCCGGGAGCGGGTGACCATTCCCCAGTACGGGCGGGCCGAATCGCTCAATGCCGCAGTCGCGGCCGGAATTGTCTGTGCCAGGATCCGGGGCTAGCCGGAACGCGGACGAATTGCCGGGCGGTGAGGTGGGCAAAGGGCGACAATTGATTAGCTTTTTGGCGCACTTGCCGTAGCCTTCCGTCATTTATGGCTGCTACGATTCAACCGGATCGTCCGATGGCTCGCGACTTCGCCACTGTGTTTGCCCGCCTTGCTCCTCACATGGCAGCGCTGGACGTTTTTTTGCGAGAACAGGTCGCTGCGTTCGAGCCCGAAATCCGAACGATGGCCGACTATTGCATCGACACTTCGGGCAAACGTATTCGTCCCGCCTTGGTTTTCCTGAGCGGATGGCAGGCTGATGGTGCGGTGCTGCCCGATTTAGTCCGAGTGGCCGCCGTGGTGGAGTTGGTGCATTTGGCGACGTTGGTGCATGACGACATCATGGATGAGGCGGATTTGCGGAGAGGTCGCCGCACCGCGTCGAGGGAGTACGGCCCCGAGGCAGCGGTTCTTCTCGGAGACGCACTTTTTTCACACGCCTTGCATCTTGCGGCGCATTTTCCCACCACGGCAGTCTGTCGTGCCGTGGCGGATTCCACGCGCAAAGTCTGCGCCGGAGAGATCATCCAAACGCTGCGACGAAGAACAGCGTCGGTCACACGGGCGGACTATCAGCGCGTGATCGATCTCAAGACGGCCGAACTCTTTCGTGTTTCCTGCGCCCTGGGCAGCGAGTTAGCCCGATTGCCGGCGGGGTTTGTCAAAGGGGCGGCGAGCTACGGCCGTCACTTGGGAATCGCATATCAGATCTACGATGATCTGGCTGACTTTTTTGGGCATGAACGAAAGATTGGCAAGACCCTCGGCACGGATCTCGTCAGCGGCAAACTTACCTTGCCTTTGCTGACCCTGCTCGAACGACTGCCCGAAACTTTGGGTGCCCAGCTCCTTGCTGAGATCAAGGGAGAGAAGAGTCCTCAGCTCCCATTCTGGCTGAAGTACATGGAAGAGCTGGATGTCTTTGGAGCCGTGGTTGCAGCGATCGAAGCCGAACTTAAGATCGGCGAAGATGCACTGCGCCCGTGGACGGACCTGGCGCCCACGGAACTCCTGCTACAATTGGGCGACGTGCTGCGGGCCCAAGTGGAGGGGCTTCGGCGCACGAACCCGGTTGCAGGTTAGGTGTCCGAAAGCCGCACAACCAAGTTTCCGATTGCGCCGTTTTCCCACTTCGCCATCCTGAAGGAGTCATGAACATGTTCGCCAAAGCTCTCTCGAAGACGCTCGTTGCGTCCCCCGAGCGACAGCTGGAAGCGGACTCGGACTGGACCGTGGTACAGCGGGTCCAGGGGGGTGACGTGGCGGCCTTCGATCAGCTGATCCGTAAATACCGGGAGCGGGTCTATGCGGTGGTTTATAACATGACCTCCAACCGCGAAGATGCGGCGGATTTAACGCAGGATGCCTTCATTAAGGCATTTCAATCCATCCATCGATTTCAGGGACAATCGTCGTTTTTCACCTGGCTCTATCGGATTGCCGTCAATGGTACGCTTTCCCATCTCCGGAAGAATAAACTCAGAACCTTTTTCAGCTTCGAAAAGATCCACGAAGAGGACAAAGCCGGCGAAGTGATTTCCCATCTTACGGATAAGAAAGGTGCCGATCGTGAATTGTTTGTTAAGGAGCTTCAGGAAAAATTGAACGAGGCACTGCAAAAGCTGTCTATCAAGCATCGTACCGTGGTCACTTTATTCGAAATTGATGGATTGAGTCATGAAGAGATCGCCGAGGTGATGGACTGTTCGGTCGGAACCGTGCGGTCGCGCCTCCATTACGCAAAACAACTGCTACAGTCGGAACTTCAGTCATACGTGCGCACATGATGTCAGATCGTCTGGTTAAAAATAAAGTCACGCTCGAGGAAGTCCTGCGGCTGAAACGGGCTGAACGCCCGGAGTCGGCGTTCTGGGCTCAATTTGAGCAACAGCTACGGGCCAAACAACTTGCGGCCATCGTTGAGCGGCGGCCATGGTGGCATTTGGATTTTTCACGTTTTTCCGCCGGGGTCGCGAAACTCAGGGTGCCGTTGGGTGCCACCGCGGTGATTGCCCTGTCGATCGTCACTGTGCGCGAATACCGTAAGGCGGAGTTCCCGAACGTGGTTGAACCTCGCTCCGATGTTTCGGCCAATGCTTCGAATCCGTCTGCTGCCTCCGACGAGATTCGATTGGTTGCGGCAGCGGAACAACCCGCGCGCGCAGTGACGTCAGGTTCGGAATCGAGTCCTGCGGCGGATGTTTCCGCCCTCCAGATGGACGTGCAGCCCTCGGTTTCTATGGCGGTGGCATCGGCTGCTCCCCATGAAGCCCATCCTTCGGGTATCGACGAAGCAAGGGGTGGCACCACGGATTCCTGGGCCGTGGCCGCCGATTCCGGTTCCCATGGTTTTGCCGCGATCCGGACCGCATCGTTGTTTTTGGATGATTCGCTCGCTCCGGCTGCATCCGATTTGTCGGGTTTGGGTCGTGTCTCCTCGCAGCATGAATTGGTCGAACCGTTGACTCAGGTCACCTCGCCGACGGAGTCCAGGCGTGAACGGCTGGCGGCGCTGGTCGCGCCCGCCTCGATGAAACGTTCGTCGGCCAAGACATCCACCGAGCGGGTCCGTGATCGCATGATCAGCCGCTTGAGCGAAGACGAGCTCTATTCCAGCGTCAGTCGACTTGGGGTCGCCAAAGGCGGGCTCAGTTTGAATTTCTAGGCTCCGCATCCGACATGGTCGGACGCCGAGGACCCCGCCAGACGCGGGGTCCTTTTGCTTTTAGCCGGTAGGTGGGTTGATTGAGGGATGACGACTCGGCTTGAACGTGACACGATGGGGGACATGCAGGTGCCCGCGGAGGCCCTGTACGGTGCTTCCACCCAACGCGCGGTGATCAATTTCCCCATCAGTGGCCGGCGCCTTCCGGAGCCCTTTCTCCGAGCGCTCGCCTGGGTGAAACTGGCGGCAGCACGATCGAACCTGGAGTTGGGTCTGCTCAGTGAGACCAAAGCCCACGCCATCGAGTCCGCCGCCCGGGAGGTCGTCGAGGGAAAGTGGTTCGAACACTTTCCAGTGGATGTGTTCCAGACGGGGTCTGCCACGTCCTCGCACACCAACATGAATGAGGTACTGGCCAATCTCGCCAGTGTGCGCTCCGGGGAACCGATCGGTTCGAAACGGCCCGTTCACCCCAATGACGATGTCAACCTCGGTCAGTCGTCCAACGATGTGGTCCCCACCGCGCTTCACCTCAGCGTCTCCGTCGAGCTGACCAGGAGTTTGGTGCCCGCGCTGGAAACGTTGGGCCGCGCACTCCAGGCCAAATCGAGTGAGTTTGACTCGATCTTGAAGGTCGGTCGCACCCACTTGATGGACGCGACGCCGATGACGCTCGGGCAGGCGTTTTCCGGCTATGCTCAGCAGGTGACCAAGGGAATTGACCGCTGCCATCGAGCTGTCGCCGCGCTCTCGGAACTCGCCATCGGCGGAACGGCCGTCGGCACGGGGCTCAATCGCCACCCGGAGTTCCCTGCGCGCGTCTGTCGTATCCTTAGCCTCGAGACCGGCCTCTGCTTCCGCGAGGCGGCAAATCACTTTGAGGCCCAGGGCGCCCGAGATGATGTTGTCGAGGTCGCCGGCCATCTGGCCACAGTCGCGGGGAGTTTAAGCAAGATTGCGAATGACATCCGGTGGATGGGATCGGGACCCCGGGCTGGGCTTGGAGAGTTGGTCCTGCCGGAGACGCAGCCGGGCAGCTCGATCATGCCCGGAAAAGTGAATCCCGTGATGTGCGAAATGTTGGTGCAGGTTTGTCACTACTCCCAAGGGCTGGCCCACACGGTCGGGCTGTGTGGTCGGGATGGTCAGTTTGAACTGAATGTGACCCTGCCGTTGATCGCCCATGCGTTGCACGAGATGATCGCCTGTCTTTCCCAGGCCGTTGGCGTCTTTGCTGATCGCTGCGTGTCGGGATTGAAAGCCCAGGAGGAGCGGTGCCGCGAGCTGGTGGACCGGTCATTGATGACCGTCACCGCACTCAATCCTTACATTGGATACGATGCCGCGGCACAGGTGGCCAAGGAGGCTCACGCCACTGGACGTACCCTGCGTGAGGTGGTCTTGGCTCGGGGATTGATGGATCCCGTCACGCTGGACCGAGCGCTCGATCCCGCTGGCATGACGAGACCGAGCGCGGACGCGGTGTCGACAGCGGGCGGTTGAACGAGCTCGAAGCGCGAGGTCCGTCGTGCCAGCCTGACACCATGGCCGTTTTTCAGCATACGTTGGTTTTTCGCACGTCGGGCCGTGGCACCTATGAGATAACCGAGCAGGTCAGAGAAGCGGTGCGAACATGCGGAATCCGTACCGGAATGGTCTCCCTCTTCTGCCAGCACACCAGCTGCAGTCTGGTGGTGATGGAGAACGCGGATCCCTCGGCGCGACGGGACCTCGAGGCATGGCTCGATCGACTGGTACCGGAGGATGTTTCCTGGTTCGAGCATACGCTGGAGGGTCCCGACGACATGCCAGCACACATCAAGATGGCCCTGACCCGAACCTGCGAGACATTGCCGTTCTCAAACGGGTCTCTCCTGCTCGGGACCTGGCAGGGACTGTTTCTCTGGGAACATCGCAGCGCACCGCATGCGCGGCATCTGGTGGTGACGATCTTCGGGGATTAGCGCCGACTCAGGTCTTTCCTGGTGTCGGCAGGCAGGCGCCGCATCCATTGACGAAGAAATCGTTTCCTTTGTCGTCCACGAGGATGAAGGCAGGGAAATCCTCCACCTCGATTTTCCAGACAGCTTCCATGCCCAGTTCCGGGTATTCGAGGACATCCACTTTGCGAATGTTCTCCTTCGCCAGAATTGCGGCGGGTCCGCCGATGCTTCCGAGGTAGAAACCGCCATGTTTCTTGCATGCGGCGGTGACGGCAGGACTGCGATTTCCCTTGGCCAACATGATCATTGAGCCGCCCTGGGACTGGAAAAGATCAACGTAGCTGTCCATGCGTCCAGCGGTGGTCGGACCGAAAGAACCCGAAGCATAGCCCTTGGGCGTTTTCGCGGGTCCGGCGTAATAGACAGGGTGCGCTTTCAGGTAGTCGGGCAGGCCTTGTCCGGCGTCGATCCGTTCCTTGAGTTTGGCGTGGGCGATGTCCCGGGCGACGACCAACGGACCATTCAGGAGGACCCGTGTGGTCACTGGGTGCCGCGAAAGCTCTGCGAGAATCGCAGTCATCGGCTGGTTCAGGTCGATGCGAACCACCTGCTCATCCTTGAGCGTCCGTTGGGAGGCAGGAATGAAGCGTCCGGGATGGGTCTCCATTTTTTCGAGGAAGATGCCGTCGCGGGTGATCTTCGCCTTGATGTTACGATCGGCGGAGCACGAAACGCCCAAGCCCACCGGGCAACTGGCACCATGTCGAGGCAGGCGGATCACCCGGACATCCAAGGCGAAATACTTGCCTCCAAATTGAGCGCCGATGCCGCTCTGCTGGGCGATCTTCAGGATCTTCGCCTCCCACTCCAGATCGCGGAAGGCACGACCCTGGGCATTTCCAGACGTCGGCAGGTGGTCATAATATTTGGTCGACGCGAGTTTGACCGTCTTCAGGCACGCCTCGGCGCTGGTGCCACCAATCACAAAGGCGAGGTGATAGGGAGGGCACGCCGCCGTGCCGAGGTAGGAGAGCTTGTCCGTCACGAACTTCTCCAGGCTCTTGGGATTGAGCAGCGCTTTTGTTTCCTGAAAGAGAAACGTCTTGTTGGCTGAACCGCCTCCTTTGGCTACGAACAGAAACTCGTATTTGAGGCCTTCGGTGGCGTACAGGTCGATCTGGGCGGGCAGATTGTTCCCGGTATTGACCTCGTTCCACATGTCGAGGGGAGCGGTCTGAGAGTAGCGCAGATTCTCCTTGGTGTAGGTCTCGTGGATACCGCGTGAGATCCACTCGGCATCATTCGCTCCGGTCCACACCTGCTGGCCCTTCTTGGCGACAACGGTGGCTGTGCCGGTGTCCTGGCAGAAGGGAAGGATGCCTTCGGCAGCCACTTCCGCGTTTTTCAGCAAAGTGAGAGCCACATAGCGATCGTTAGGTGACGCTTCGGGGTCTTCGAGAATGGCGGCGACCTGTTCCAGGTGTTTGGGCCGCAGTAGGAACGACGTGTCCCGCATCGCCTGATGGGCGACGTAAGCCAGCACCTCGGGTTCGACCTTGAGGATTTCCTTGCCCTCGAAGTGGGTCACGGAAACGCCCTCCTTCGAAAGCAACCGGTACTCGGTGTCGTCGGCACCGAGGGGGAAGGGATCCTGATAGACAAATTCGGGCGTAGCCATGCCGCGGATCATGACGTGACCTCGCGAATAGACAAGCCGTCCGCGCCTCCCGGTCTAGAGTTTGCAGGCCGGGTCGCCGGCCGCATTAGGAGCCATGACCCTAGACTGGAACGGGATCCTGGGTCCCTCCACGAACGGGTCGGAACTCAAGCGCCCGGCTTCGGCTCCGCTCCGGGCGCTGCCATGGCGTGGACCACCGACCGAAACTGAGCCAACTCCGATGGCCCGACCAAACGCGCGGGTGCATCGCGTTTCCAGCCGGCTTCGCTCGGCCAGATGCCTTGGTGGATGAAGGCGTCCTGCGTGTTGGCCAAATTGTTGATAACAAAATAGTTCTTTTGGTCCTGCTCGTTTCGCTGGGATCGTACCTGATCCGCGGCCAACGTTACGATCTTCTGGCTGGACACGTAAGCGAGGTCGTTCAGCGCCACAAATGCCCGTGAATCCACCAGAGTGGTGGCCGGCCGGTCGATCTCTCCGCGGAGGTAGCGGTAGTACTCGAGGTGGTTGTCGACCAGAGTGTCGAAGGGAGGCAGCCCAAGTCGCTCCACCCGTCCGTCCTGCCACTGCACTTCGGCAGCCTGGCCCACCGCATATCGAAGCACCGCTCGTTCGCAGACCACGGTTTCCGCCGGAGTGATGGAGTCGAGGCACGCGTGCGAGATCGCGATTTTCAATTGGACGCGCTCCGGGGTGGTGGCTTGCACAAAAAACGTATCGGCGCCCTCGATGGCATGAGCCCGATAGAGTTCCGCCTGCACGCCTTCCAGCCCGGCCCAACTCATCAAGGAGCCGGATCCCGCCCAGAAGAGCACATTGTGAACGAAGTGGGCCATCGCATTGCCCAAGCAGGAATCGAGGATGATGCGTCCATCGTCCCCCACCAGACGTCCCGCCCAACGATTGCGCGTAAAGTAACTCGTGGGACGCGGCCAGCGGCCGGTGAGGTGAACTTCTCGGAGACGACCAAACTCCCCGGCGAGGAGCCGGGTCTTCAGGGCCAGGCGGGGCTTCTCGATGATGAAGTTGAACCCGACAAACGTCGCTTTTTTCGCTCGCTGGTCCTGCGCGATCATCTCCTCCAGCTCGATGTGGTCCAAGGTGGGAGGTTTTTCGAGATAGACGGCCAACCCGGCGGCAATGCCCGCACGGTGCATTTCCGCATGCAGGGGGATGGGTGTGGGCACGACGAGCAGATCGAGCTGGTCGCGGCAGGCCTCCAGCAATGGACCGTGATGAGAAAACACTCGCACTCCGCGGCGGGCGAAGTGCCAGGCCCTTTGTTCGGTCTGAAACGCGTCCGGATTGGGGTCGCAGGTGCAGGTGAGTCGCGCCTGACCGCGCTCCTCCAAGGTCATCACCGCTTGGTGATGGGTTGCGGCGAACCCTCCCATGCCCAGAATGCCGGTGCGGATCGGACTGCTCACACGATTTTGAGTTTGGGCAAATCCTGGCCGTCAACGAGGCCGACCGGCTTGCCGTGGCGATTCACGACAATGAGATCATCGATCTTGTGGGCTTCAAAGAGTCGAAGCGCATCAACGCCAAGAGCCGTGTCCAGAATGGTTTTCGGAGAGCGGGTCATGAACGCTTCCACGGCCTGGGCGAGAAACGTCGGGCCGGCGTTGAGGGCTCCACGGCGGAAGTCACCATCGGTGAGGATTCCTGTGAGACGACCGGACTTGGGATGCACCAGCGCGATGGAACCGCTCTTGGCCTTGGTCATGGAGAGAATTGCATCCTGCACGGTGATTGTCTCGGGCGCAACGGGTAACCGTTCTCCCGTGCGCATGATGTCCCGCACCCGCAGGAGGAGGACGCGTCCCAAGTTCCCGGCCGGGTGATAGCGTGCGAAATCGTCCCGGGTCAAACCACGCGACTCCAGCAGGACCATCGCCACCGCGTCGCCCAAGGCGAGCGCGGCCGTGGTGCTTGCGGTCGGGGCGAGTTTGAGTGGACACGCTTCTCGCGGCACGCGGTACAGGAGGCAGGCGTCGGCGGCGCGCACGAGTTCGGAATCCAAGTGGCTGGTGAAGGCCACGACGTACACGCCGAACCGCTTGAGGCATGGCACGAGCCGGATGATTTCCTCCGACTGACCGCTGTTGCTCAGCAGCAACGCCAGATCTCCTTCCTCGACCAGCCCCAGATCACCATGCAACGCCTGCGTCGCGTCGAGGAAGCAGGACGAAACTCCGGTGCTGTTGAAGGTGCCACAGAGTTTCTGGGCGATGTGGGCCGACTTGCCGACCCCGGAAAAGATGAGCTTTCCGCGGGCGGCGATCGTGGTTTCGATGCGTCGCACCACCTCGACAAAGGAGGCATCCAAGCCGTCGGCGGTCGACTCCAACGCTTCCATCTCCGTGCGGATGCAGGCCCGCGCTTGCGCGAGGATCGTTTTGGACGTCAGTGCCATTTCTCGTTTGTGTCGGTTGCCTAAAAGGCGAACGTAACCGTCCACGCTTTTCCCACTCAATCTCTTTCCCGCTCGATGACGACCCGTTGGCTGTTGTTTCGTCTGATGGTGCCCTGCATCCTGCTGCTCCTCGCCGGCTGCGAGCAGGGAGAGCGCACGGGGTTCACCGCCGAGAGTGATGACCCTGGGTACCGGCGGGGAAAAGAACTGTTGCGACAGGGGCGGAACCAGGAAGCGCTGAGTGCGTTTCTCAAGGTCGTCGAGAAACGCGGCGACGACAGTCCCGAATCGCATCTGGAAGCGGGGCTGCTCTACCAGCAGCACATCAAGGATCCGATCGCGGCCATCTATCATTACCGCAAGTTCCGCGAGCTGAAGCCCAACTCGGCGCAGGCGGACTTGGTCCGCCAACGCATTGACGCGGCCAAACGGGAATTTGCCAGCACCCTGCCCGGGGATCCGTTGAACAACGCCATTGATCCTCGGTTCGACGCGTACGAACAGGTGGAGCGTCTGCGTCGGGAAAACGAATCACTCAAAGCCGATCTGAGTGCCTTGCTCGCCAAGGGATTGACCCGGCCCAGCAGTCAGTCGGCGGTGAATGAGCGCGACGTCACAACCACGACGGCGATCCTGCCCGCCGACGATCGAGCGCCGTTTGCGCCCACACCGAACGACGGGTCGACCTCCGTGTCGGCGTTTGAACCCAATCGGGGAGCGGGTGCGCGAGATGAGCGTTCGGTGGCGGTCGTGCCCCCACCGGTGCGCAGTCCCGCGCCCACTCCCTCGGCCCGCCCTCCGGAATCATCGTCGGGCGCACGCGTTCATATCGTCGTCAAGGGAGACACCCTGCAAAGCATCGCGCTGCGGTACTATGGAGATCGCAGTCGGTTTCGGGATCTCTACGCCGCCAATCGACAGGTGATGGCTTCCCCCAACGATCTACGCATCGGCATGGAGCTTCGATTGCCGTGATCGATCGTTGAGCCGCGTTTTCCCGCACCCCGGCGGCGTCCGGGTCAGGCCACGGGCGGTGTCTGGTCCAGCAGCCGTCGGTAATCTTCGGGCGTGTCGAGATCGACGGCCAGCGCGGGCAGGGGAACTTCGGCCACATCGCCCACCAGCGCCGCGGCGGCGATGACGTGCCGCGCCCCTTCCTCGCCGCGGAGCGCATGCAGGGCGGGAAAGTAGCGGGCTGTGAAGAGCGCCGGAGCGCCCAGCCGTCCCTCATAACGAGCCGCCACGATCCCGCAGGATGTGGTTCGCTGGCGTTCCACCAGCGCTGCGACCGTGTCGGGCCCGAACCCCGGTTGATCGCATAGGGCGACAATCATGCCTTCGATGCTGCGGGAAAACCCCTCGACCGTCGTGAGACCCGCTCGAACCGAGGAGGCCATGCCTTCTTCCCAGGCCGGATTTTCTGCGATTAGAACAGGCAGGCGCGCGAGCGCCGTTTTGATCTGGCCGGCCTGGGCGCCCACCACCACCACGACGGGCCATGCGGCCGAAGCCAGCGCCGCCTCCGCCGCCTTCACCACCAAAGGGCGGCCGCCGACCGGCAACAGCTGCTTCGGCTGGCCCATGCGGGACGACCTTCCGGCGGCCAGAATCACCACCCCAAAGGAACGAAGCGACGGGTCGGAGTCCGGCGGGGTGGGGGAACGGTCTTGGGTCATGGGTGGATGGGGCGGGTGCGTTCTCGCAAGGGGCGTCCGTCCCTCCCTGTCAGGTTGCTTTGGATTTCGGCGATGATGGCGAGGGCGACGCATTCCGGCGTGTCTCCCCCGAGATCGAGCCCCACGGGCGCGCGAATGCGCTGCTCCAAATCTGAAGGCACCGTTGGATCGTGGGTGCGCAGATCGTTCAGGAGCCGCTCCGCGCGTTTTCGCGGCCCGAGCAATCCCAGGTAAGCGAGCGGTCGATGCACGAGAGCCTCCAGGACAGGGAGGTCGTGGACATAGTGATGGGTCATAATCACCGCAGCTGTGCGAGCGTCGGTCGGAAGTCGCCCGAGGTGATTGACCAAGGGTCCGGTGAGGATCTCATCGGCGAGAGGAAAGCGTTCCCGAGTGGCAAACGCCGGCCTCGGATCGACGACCGTGATGCGCCATGCCAGTTCGTGGGCCAGACGCACCAGCGGCTGGACGTCGTCTCCGGCCCCGAAGATCAGTAAAGAGAGTCGCGACTCGATCGACTGCACGAACCTCCCTTCCGGTGAAGCGGCTGCGATCTGTTCTGGCGGGCCCCAGAAGGTCCCCCATGAGCGCGGAGGAACTCCCCGATGGACACAGGTCAGCTGAAATGCTGTTCGCGACGCGACGTGCAATCGAGCCGGCTCCAGCCAAGCCGGTGGAGCCGGCAGATACTCCAAAAGAATGTGGACCACACCGTGGCAGCCGAGTCCCACCCCCCAGACCACGTCGTTTTCGCTCGTGGTGTCGTACACCACCACCTCGCTTTGTCCCGAGGCTCGCACCGCCGCGGCCCGCGCCATGAGGTCCTGCTCCAGACAGCCCCCGCTGATCGAGCCCACCCTGACGCCTCCCGCGGTCAGCAAGAGACGGGCTCCCGGGCGCCGATAGGACGAACCAGCCACGCTGACCAAGGTGGCAAGCACGGCAGGGTACGTTGCGGGTTGGGCCAGCTGGTCAAGGATGGACGTGAGTTCCTTCACGGTGCGCACGTGACCGTGGGCACTTCCGAAGGAACGGCAAGTCGCACCTCCATACGGATTTCAGCGATCCTCGTCAGCGCCGCTGGTACGGCAGGCTTGACACCGGTTCGCCGTTAACGCTGCCCCGCTCGTTCCTCCACCCCAACGATGCCCTTGGTAGTCGCGTGATTGGGCCGAAGGAGGGGCTCCGGTCTGGGTTTAATGAAAATTCAATTGCAATTTCCTGCAATCCATGCGCTAACGTGCCTTGTTAATTGTTCCGGAACTGCAGCTTATAGTGCCTGCGAGTATGTTTTGTTGTTCGCTGTATCAGCGCGGCTTCATTGTTTCGTGTTACAAATACGTAACGTCGTAATAATTCAGCGTTTCGTCGCGAAATAACCGCGTTCTGCCGCAACCGATCGAGCGACTACCTCGATCCTTATTCATTACGTGCGGACATGAAACAGCCTATGAAATCCGTCATAACCGTTAGAAGTCGCTGCGCCGCAGCGATCGCCGGAGCCCTCGCGCTCCTGCCGGCGTCGAATAACGCCCAGACCAAGCCCCTGTCCGCTGCCCCGGCGGCGCAGGAGGAAGTAAAACTCGAAAAGTTTGTCGTGACTGGCTCGTACATCCCGACGACGGGCACGGCCATGGACGCGACGGTGTCTCCGGTCGTTCGGATCGATCGGAAGATCATCGACCAAAGCGGCTATACGACGGCCGCGGATTTGCTGCAAAAGATCACGGCCTCCAATGGTGGCTCGGTTCCAATCTCCAACAATGCCACGGGGTTCACCCCGGCGGCCTCGTCTGTTTCACTGCGCGGGCTGGGGCCCGAAGCCACGTTGGTTTTGATCAATGGCCGTCGCGTCGCCCCGTATCCCGTCGGAACGGGTGGTACGACCGCGTTCGTCGATTTGAATTCTATTCCGCTGGCCGCCGTGGAGACGATTGAGGTCCTCAAAGACGGAGCTTCCGCTCTTTATGGTGCGGATGCCGTGGCAGGCGTGGTTAATATCAAGCTTCGCAAAGGCGTCGATGGATCCGAAGCCTTTGTGAGTTTCGGCAACACGACGGACAAGGATGCTTCGGAAACCGTGGCCAGCATCATCACGGGCGCGGAAACCGCCAATGCCAGCGTCGCGGTGGGCATGAACTACTACAAGAAGGAGTCGATTGCCAATCGCGACCGCAAGTACTCGGCGATTCCGCCGTTTCTGAGCTCCAACTCAAGCCCGTTGAATCTGGAAGTGGGCCGACTGGCGGTGATTGCAGCCGGCGTGCCGGTGACAGGTCTGCCGACGGCCAACACGTTCTTCGCGCAATCGGGGGCCACCAGCTCCAACAATGGACAGCGTCCCGCCTCGGCTTACACCTTCACCGGGGGCCGGAGTTCGGCGTTCAACTTCAATGAGTTTTCCATGTCATTCCCCGAGTCGAAGCGGCTCGGTGCGTTTGCATCCGCCGAGCGCAAGCTTTTCGGCACGGAGAATTTGAAGGGCTATGTCGATCTCTCGTATCAAAATGTGCGGACAGAGAACCAGCTGGCCCCTTCGGCCACGGGTAACTTCACCGGCGCCGGCCAGGTGGAACTCGTGATTCCGGCTCGCACCTCCACCCCGATTCTCACCGTCATTGAAGGCGGGGTGCCGCGCCAGGTCGCGGCCGGCACGGCAGTGCCGTCGGGCGCCATTCCGGGTTCGGGCACCAAGTTCATCAATGGATTCGTCCAGCGCGCGGCGGTGGCCGGGGCTTTCAATCCCCTCAATCCGTTCAACCAGGACATCACCGGTGGCACCCGCGCCCGTTTTGCTGAATTCGGGAATCGTATCTACCGGAATGAGACAGATGCCTTCAGCATCGCGACCGGCGTGAAGGCCGACCGGATCCTCGAAAAGTGGAATGTCGATCTCGGCTACAGCTACAGCCAGATCAAGGACACGTCGCGCAACTCGCTCGACTCGATCTCCCGCTTCAACCGTCTGGTCAACGCCGCCGACAGTCTCTTCAGCCCTGGCAGCTCGGACTACTCCGGTCAGACCACTCCGTACAATCCGTTCGGTTACTACCAGGTGCCGATCGCCACGAACCAGACCATCACCAAACTGGCGAAGGTCGACACCAAGGACATGAACAAGTCCGACCTCGGACAGGTGACCTTCACGGCCGCCACCGGGGAGCTCTTTGAACTTGATGCCGGCGGAGTCGGCTTCGCGTTCGGCGGCGACTTCCGGGAGGAAAAGCTCGCGCAGTATCCCGACGCCGCCGGCGCCACGGGCGATCTCATCGGTTCATCGCCGAATGCCATCACCCGGGGTCAGCGCAAGATCGCCGGGGTGTTTGCCGAAACCAAGATCCCGATCCTCAAGAACACGAGGGGCGCCTATGATCTGTCCCTCGATCTGGCGGTGCGCCACGAACGCTTCCTCACTTCGGATCGCAACGTGACCGTGCCGAAGATCGGCGTGCGCTGGCAGCCGCTCGACCGCACGCTGACGGTGCGCTCCACGTTCTCCGAAGGGTTCCGTGAACCCTCGCTCTACGAACTCTACTCGACGCCGACGTCGGGTCTGACGCCGATCACCGACCCACGCAATGGTTCGCGCGAACCGGAACAGGAGTTCACGGTGCGCGGAAATCGTAATCTCGATGCCGAAAAGACCAAGAGCTACAATGTCGGCGTGATCTACTCGCCCGAAGCCTTCGCCAAGGGGCTGACGGTGGGCTTGGACTTCTGGCGGATCGAACGCGACGGCACGGTCGAGGCGGATCCGCAGACCACGGTGAACAATTACTTCCAGAACCGTCCACTGGAACCGGGCGAGAGTGTCATCCTGCTCCCCAGCGGTCCCATCAGTGTCGTCAACTCGGTCTTCTTCAATGTCGGCCGGACCGAGATTCAGGGCGTTGATCTGGATGCAGCCTAGGTCATCCCCACGGAATCCATGGGTCGATTTGAGGTCAGCACGTCCTTTACCTTCCTCGACAGCTACAAGAAGGCCCAGACCCGTCTGGATCCTCTGTCGGAACTCGTGGGCACCGATGTCACGGGCGCCGGTGAGGACGGCTACTTGGAGTGGAAAGGCAAGGTGAACCTCGATTGGACCTTCAAGGGCTTCAATGTGTTTGTTTCAGCTTCCTACCTCGATGGGTTTGAGGACCTCGACACCGATGGAAATCCGTTCGACGTGAAGAGCACCTGGATCTTCGACGCACAGGTGTCTTACAACTTCCGGAGTCGGTTTGCACCCTGGTTGAGCGACACCAAGGTCACCTTGGGCGCACGCAATCTGTTCGACAAGGATCCCCCCTTCGCGTCGGGCTTTGGGGGTAACTCCACGGGTTATCCGGGCTTCCTCTACACCTCGGAAAACCAGTTCGTCTATCTGTCGGTCGGCCGCAAGTTCTAGGCCGCACTCCCCAGTGATCCCGACGGCGCCCATCGAAAGGTGGGCGCCTTTTTCGTCGCTTCAGGAGGGGTGAGGAGGGGCGCGACCTGGGTTGTTCTGCTCTCGCCGGAAGCAGCCAAGGGATGACCTCCTAGTAGGAAAGTTACTGAGGCTATCGCGGCGACTTGTCGATTCGTCGCAGGTAGGGCGCGTTTTGACTTAGCTATTGCGCAATTCGTCACGGTTTGTTCACTCTGTTCAAAAATAAGCCAAGACAGTCTTGAGATTGTTTGGCGTTTTTACACCTAACCAACACACCGACAGCTATGAACAACCTCCGTTCGCGGACGTTGGACTCGGATTCGTTGCCTTTGGGCGCGAAACTGGGTTTTTCCAACGCCAGCTCCCTCCGTATCGTTAGTACCACGCTCGCACTGATTCTCGCCAGTGCTGCGCAAGCTCAGACCCCGGCGACCACGGCCCGCCCTTCCACCACGGATGTGAAGAGCGACGAAGTGAAGCTCGAAAAGTTCGAGGTCACCGGCTCCCGCATCAAGCGCCTCGACACCGAAACCCCCGCCCCGGTGGTGACGTTCTCCAAGGCCGAAATCACGCAGAGCGGCTTTACCAGCTTGGGCGATTTCGTGCAGAGCCTGCCGTTCAACACGGGCTCGACGAACTCGATCGTGCAAACCGCCTCCTTCACCCGGGGTGCCGCCACGGTCAACCCGCGCGGTCTGGGTAGCAATCGCTTCCTCGTCCTCATCAACGGCCGCCGCTCGGTCGGCTACGCCTTGACGAATTCGAACAACCAATCGGTGTTCGACTTCAACTCCATCCCCTTGGCGGCGATCGACTCGATCGACTACCTCAAGGACGGCGCTTCGGCCATTTACGGTTCCGACGCGGTGACGGGCGTGATGGACATCAAGCTGAAGCGCAACTACTCCGGTCTCCAATCGGAAGTGTTCGCCGGCAATACGCTGGGTCACGACACGTTCAACCGTCAGGGCTCGGTCCTCGTCGGTGCGCAGACGGGCAAGACCTCGATCGTCGTGGTCGGTAGCTATGCCGGTGCCAACGACAACTTCGTCAAGGATTACGATCGCTCCAAGACGACCGACTACTCCTCGGCCGCACCCAAGGGCATCAATCAGAACAGCTCGTTCAACTTCCCGGCGAACGTCACTCTCACGGCAGCCCAGGCGGCCGCCGCGGGTTACACCACGGGTGCGGGCATCTATGTCATCAGCGGCGGCACGCCGACGGCCAATCCGAACAAGACGCAGTTCTCCCGCGTCGCGGCCCCGTCGAACGCCAACCGTTACGACTTCGCCCAGACCTACCAGCTGTTCCCCCCGTACGACTACTATGGTGTGTACACCAATCTGCGTCACGAGGTGAGCGACAAGTTCTACATCTTCGGCGAGATCATCTACAGCAACAACCAGACGAACTTCAGCTTCACGCCGTCGGTGGTGCAGAGCATCGCGAACGTCGGTACCGGTCCGACCGGACTTCTGAACATTCCGCCGAGCAATCCGTACAACCCGTTTGGGGTGGATATCACGAACTTCTCCTACCGCACGAACTTTGGTCCTCCTCGTCTGTTCGACACCAAGAGCACGGCGGCGACGTACATGATCGGCGTAGGTGGTTCGATCGACGACAACTGGTCCTGGGATGCCACGGCGTCCATCGGCCGCGCGGATGCCGCGACGACGTCCCGCAACCAGATTCGTGCAGCTGACCTTCAGGCCGCCCTCAACGGGACGACGCGCCAGACGGCTTTGAACCCGTTCGGTCCTTCGGATAATCCTGACGTGGTCAACCGTCTCTTCACGGTTTCGAACTCCAACTACTCGAACCGCGCCGAAATGTTCGACGTGGGCGTGACCGGCAGCCTCTTTGAGCTCCCGGGTGGCGATGTCGGTATCGCCGGCGGCAGCGAGCTCCGCAAGGAAGTCATCGTGCAGGATCCCGACACGGCCGCGTTCGTCGGTTCGGGTGGTGGCACGCCTTACCGCGGCGACCGTGACACGTTCTCGGCGTACGTTGAAGCCACGATGCCCTTCACCCGTCAGATCGAAGTTCAAGTGGCCGGCCGTTACGAGGACTACAGCGATTTCGGTACGACCTTCAAACCGAAGATCGGCGCGAAGTTCAAGCTGCCCTCCACCAAGTTCGTGGACGTGCTGGTGCGCGCTTCGTTCTCGCAGTCCTTCAAGGCCCCCGACCTCGGTCGTCTCTACACGGCCTCCACGGTGGGCTTCTCCGCCAACGTTCGCCAGGATCCAAAGCGTCCGCAGGACGTTCCGACCCAGCTCCGTATTGTCACCTCCGGCAATCCGAATCTGACCCCGGAAGAAGCGGACATCTACTACGCGGGCGCCGTGTTTGACATCAAAGCCGTCAAGGGTTTGTCCGTTGCGATCGACTACTTCCAGTTCGAGATCGACGACGTCATTTCCGCTCCGTCCGACACGACGCTGCTCGCTCGTGAAGACCAGTTCCCCGGTGCGGTGGTCCGCGACAGCACGCAGGGAAATCCCGGCCCGATTCTGTTCATCCGCCGCATCCCCTTCAACGTGGCGAAGCAGTGGTACGAGGGCATGGATTTCGAGGTCAAGTATGACCTGCGCGACACCCGTTTCGGCAACTTCCGCTTCACCGCCAATGCGACCCGCACGCTCAGCGTGAAGTCCAATTCCGGTATCGCGAATTCCGACGGTTCCCTGCCGGCTGACTTCGAGAATGTCGGCCTGTACAATAATCCGAAGTGGAATGGCACGTTTGGTTCGTCCTGGTCCTACAAGGACTTCGGTGCGGCCCTGCGCGTGAACTACATCGGTGCGTACTTCAACGATGCCTACACCGCGGCCGGCTGGGGTGAAAACGCCGTTACGACCGTCAACACCTCCTTCTCCTACAAGGGATTCTGGGATACGACGGTTACCCTCGGCGTGAACAACCTCCTCGACAAGGAGCCGCCGTTCAATGGTTACGAGACGTCCAGCTATGACCAGGGCACCTACGGTGCCGTGGGCCTTGGCCGGTTCGTTTACATCCGCCTGCAGCGCGAGTTCTAATCGCACGGCAGTCCACGTCTGTTTCTGCGCCCCGCTCAGCCATTCCAGCCGAGCGGGGCGTTTTTGTAGCTACTTCCATGACCCATCTGCGTTTTTTTCCCTCTCTCCTTCTCTTCGTCGCGGTCCTGACCTCGGCCGCTTCTTCCGCGCCGGCGCCTGAGCTGCCCGTCGAGCACTTCTTCCGGAATCCCGCCATCACCCAGCTGCGCTTCTCGCCGAATGGTCGGTACATCGCCGCGCTGGTCCCGCATGAGCGCCGTCTCAATTTGGTGGTGATGGATGTGGAGAAGAAGACCAAGAATTTGATCACCGCCTTCAAGGACTTCAGCATCTCCAGCTATCGCTGGGCGAACGACGACCGCCTGGTCATGTTGCTCGACGACGACGGGGATGAGGACTTTTTGCCTTTCGCGATCGATCGTGACGGAAAGAACTTCACCAAGTTTGATGATACGAAGGGCTTTACGGAGCTGGTCCGTCGCGATCCGAAGAATCCCCGGCGCGTGCTGGTCTACTCCAATCAAACCCATCGTGATCGCATTGATCCGTGCTGGCTGGATGTGAAGACGGGTAAAGTGACGGTGATTGCCTCCAATCCGGGGGACGTGCAGGCGTGGGTGCTGGATTGGAATCACGTCGCGCGGTTTGCTCTCGAAGGCCGCGCGCTCGAAACAACGATTCTCTACCGGGACAAGGCGGGGAGCGATTGGAAGACGCTGGCCACCTTTCAGGACGGGCAACCGCAGTGGCGGCCGATCGGTTTCGCCGGAGACAATCGCACGGCTTACATCGCGTCCAATGAAGGCCGAAAGACGGATGCGATCTACAAGTACGACACGGTCACCCACCAACGCGGGGAGCTCGTCTTCGCCGATCCGGAGGATCGGTACGATGTGACTGAGCTCATTGGCTCCGACGGCGAATCCAAAGTCGCCGGCGTGCGCTATACCACCGATCGATTGGTGGAGCATTACTGGGATGAAACCATCGCCCGTCGTCAGCGCATCCTTGATCAGGCTCTACCGGGCCTGATCAACCAGCAGCAGGTGATTTCCGAGGATGGTAAACTGGTCTTGGTACAGTCGCGTTCGGATCGGGAACCGGGAGTCTACTACCTTTTCGACGAGGACAAAAAGAAGATCGAAGAGCTGGCCGTAGTTCGTCCCCACTTGGATCCGGCTCAGTTGGCTCCGATGAAAGCCATTCGTTACAAGGCGCGGGATGGGCTGGAGATCGAGGCCATGCTCACGCTTCCCGTGGGACGGGAGCCCAAGAAGCTTCCCCTCATCATCAATCCGCACGGCGGACCCTTTGGTCCGCGCGACGAATGGCGCTACAATCCCGAGGTGCAGCTGCTCGCCAATCGTGGCTTTGCGGTCATCCAACCCAATTATCGTGGTTCAGGCGGCTATGGCGACTGGTTTGAACGTCTGGGGTACCGGCAGTGGGGTCGAGCGATGCAGGACGACCTGACCGATGCCGTCAAATGGGCCGTCGACTCAGGACTGGCCGATCCCAATCGCGTGGTGATCCTTGGAGCCAGCTATGGCGGTTACGCCACGATGGCTGGATTGACGTTCACGCCTGAGCTGTACGCCGCGGGTGTGAACTACGTGGGAGTTACCGATCTCAAACTCATTGCCTCGCAGCGCCGGGGCACCGAAGGCCGAAAGGCCTGGACCAAGACTCGGATCGGGGATCTTTATGAAGACTCCGAGGAGCTGGCCGCCCGTTCCCCGGTGAACTTTGCCCATCTCATTCGCGTGCCGGTCATCATGGCGTACGGTCAATCCGATCCTCGAGTGACGCGCGAGCACGGCGACGATATGAAATCAGCGATGGAGAAGCACAACAAGGAGTTCGAATTCATCATCGAGTCCGGCGAGGGCCACGGCTTTCGCAAAGAGGAGAACGCGATCGCGTTTTACACCCGCGTCGACGAATTCCTGAAGAAACATGTCCTGGCCAAGGTGAACGTGGACATTGTGTCAACGAGCAGATAAAATTGACCCACTAACGAGTATGTAAATTGACCCACCCCCGACGCAAAGAACGGGAGCGGATCGAGGGTGCCGGGTGATTCAGTCCTTGGGTTGGGGTTTGTCCGCCTTTGGCGGATTGGTGAG
>JAEUGY010000040.1 GCA_016794625.1 Opitutaceae bacterium | reverse complement strand
CTAAAACACCGTTCGACTTGCATGTCTTAACCACGCCGCCAGCGTTCATTCTGAGCCAGGATCAAACTCTCCGAAAAGAGTTCTGAACCTAGTGATTCTGAACTACTGGTATGTCAGCCGAAGCTGACCTACCGATTTTTAATAAGTATCTTGATTGGGGGTCCCAATCAATCGCACAGAGTAAATTTCAAAGAGCCTTTCCATTGAGGAAAGAGTTCAAAGAAGACATTTTCTTTTTTCGTCGTCAACATCTTTCTCGAAAATCTTTTCGAGATTTTTGCCGGCCGACTCATTAGAAAACTTACTTCAAGGAACCCCATCGGGCGTCGGCTTCTTAAGACCGTTGCTGATGGGAGTGCGGACAATGGAAATTGAGTTCAGACCTTCAAGCGTTTTCTTCGGGAAAGTTACGGTTTTCTTTTAAATAGTTGATGGGCAACGGATAAAGTTTCGTCATTTTCGTATCACCGACACAAAAACCTCCTCCGGCCGACCCGGTCCAGACACGGCGCCCGGCGCTTCCGCCCGGGGCCGTCTCATCAGTTTTCTCGTTACCCGCTGGTGGCAGGGGTGTTCGATAGCAATGGGTGAAGACCCACCCCAGCGATGCGGGGGAGGCCGGGCGGGGCCCTCAGGCACGGCCAATCCGGCAGTCGCTTCCCCCGGGCAGTCGTCCTCTCTGATTCCTGGTCCGCGGGCGTGATCGCACCTTGGATACGGTCTCCGGGAAGTGCTTGCTCCCTCGTCGCGGCTTCCGAGCATGGTGACATGTCCTCCTCGTCTCCGCTTCCCTCCCTGCAGCTCTCGGCCATCGAGGCCCGGATTGTCGGATGTCTGATCGAAAAGGAGGCCACCACCGCCGATGTGTATCCGCTGACGCTCAATGCCCTCGTCAATGCCTGCAATCAGCGGAACAATCGCGCCCCGGTCATGGCACTCTCTCCCCGGGAGGTCGAGGCGGCGTTGGAACCCCTGCGGCTCAAGCGTTTGGTGGTGCTGTTCTCCGGGGCGGACGCGCGAGTTCCAAAATACCGTCACACGCTCGATACCGCTCTTCCGATGGAGCCGGTCGCGCTCGCTCTGATGGCGGAGCTTCTGCTGCGGGGACCGCAAACGCTCGGGGAGTTGCGTGGGCGGGCGGAGCGCCTCTGTGTCATGCCTGGCGTCGCCGAAGTCGAAGCGGTGCTGAACGATTTGGCCGAACGACCGACGGAGCCTTTGGTGCGTCGGCTGCCCCGGCAACCAGGTCAAAAGGAGCAGCGGTGGGCCCAACTGTTGACCGGAGAACCCACCCTGCCGGATGCATCACCCGAGCCTCTCGTCGCCACGGTCGCCGTCCCTCCCGAATTCGAACTGAGACTCGCCAGCCTGGAATCCGAGGTGGTGCAGTTGCGTTCGGAACTTGCCCAGTTACGCAAGGCTCTGGGTGGCCCGTGAGGTCCGGACGCCCTTCGCTGGGCCGCCCCTGGTGTATCGCCCTTTCCATCCGTTTTACCCATGTCCCCAATCTTTCGCCCCCACACGGCGCCACCCCGGCTCACCCCTCAACGCGGCCCGGTCCCTGCCCTCCGATCGTCGTTCGCGGTCATCGCCTCGGTTGCGTTGTCGGCGGGTCTTAAATCGTTATTTTTAATCATCTTAATACTCTCTTGTCCGATCGGAAACGCGTCGGCACCGCGGCCCAATTTGCTGCTGATTATGGCGGACGACATGGGGTTCTCCGACTTGAGTTGTTACGGCGGGGAGATCGCAACTCCACACTTGGACCGGCTGGCCCGTGAGGGGATCCACTTCACCCAGTTCTACAACAACGCGAAGTGTGAGCCGACGCGATCGTCGTTGTTGACCGGTCACTACAGTCAAATCGCAGGTGCAAGTCCCACTGTGGTTTATCGCGCTCCCACGTTTGGAGAACTTTTGCGCTCTGCCGGCTACCACACCTGGATGGTAGGTAAATGGCATGCCGGTCAGAAGCCGTTCGATCGTGGTTTCGACCGTCACTTCGGACTCACAGACGGCTGCAGCAACTACTTCAATCCCGGGGAGCCGCGCCCAGGTGAGCCCTTGCCCTCGGAAAAGAACTACCCTCGCCGCTGGGCCGAAGACCAGCGGGAGTTCCGACCTTTCTCTCCTGCGGATGCCTCGTTCTATGCCACGGACGCTTACACGCAACACGCCTTGAACTACCTCGAGCAGGCTGGCTCCGGCGACCGTCCGTTTCTCCTCTACGTCGCCTACACCGCACCTCACTACCCGCTGCACGCGCGTCCTGAGGACATCGCCCGTCACCGGGGTCGCTATCGGGCGGGTTGGGATCGCTTGCGCGAAGAGCGGCTGCAGCGGCAAAAACGTCTCGGTCTGGTTTCGCCGGAGACCGTACTGCCCCCGCGGGAGGCGGGTGTGCCCGCCTGGGACGCGCTCCCTGCCGCCGAACAGGATTCCTGGGACCTTCGCATGAGCGTCTACGCGGCCATGATCGACCGCCTCGATCAGAATATTGGCCTGCTCCTGGCCAAACTGGAGGAGAAGGGACAGGCGGAAAACACGGTGGTCATGTTCCTCTCGGATAACGGCGGCGAAAGCGACGACACCGACTATTCCCGGCAGCCAGGCACCGCCCCGGGCCCCCAGGAGAGCTACCGCATGGTAGGTCCGGGCTGGGCCCAAATGAGCAACACCCCGTTCCGTCGCTACAAAACGTGGATGCACGAGGGCGGCATCGCCACTCCCTTCCTGGTACGCTGGCCGAAGGCGATCGCCGCGGGCGGGCGACGCAACCAAGTGGGGCACATCACCGATCTTGTTCCCACGTTCCTCGAGCTGGCCGGCACCACGTATCCGGACCGTTGGCAGGGGGAGTCGCTGCGACCGCTGCCGGGACAGAGTTTGCTGCCGGTCTTCAACAACCTTCCCCGCCCCGACGCGGCCAGGTTCTGGCAGCTCGGGACCGCCGCCGCCGTACGTCTCGGCCCTTGGAAACTGGTCCGCGGACGGTCGGCGACCAGCCCGTCGGCCTGGGAACTCTATCACCTGGAACAGGACCGGAACGAACTGCAGGACCTCGCCGCCCGCCAGCCAGAACGCGTTGCGGCCCTCGCTGCGCTGTGGTCCAACTGGTCGCGCTCCTTGCCTCCCCAGAACTGACCAGCCGGCCGGAGTCGCGCCCCGACGCGCCCGGATGGCAATCGGCCCGCCTGCCCCGGCAGGGCTTGAATCGGGAGTGGCACCCGGCTTGCTTGGCAGGCCGCCATGAACCACGCTTCGACTCGTACACTTCGACTGACCCTTTTTCGCCCGCTTGTTTGGATGGTGGCGCTGGTCGCACTCGGGTGGCCTGCCGTCAGCCGCGCCGAGGCCGATGCGCCCGGTCGCCCGCTGTATGCGCTGTGCGGCGCCTACCCACCCGAAATGGCCGCCTTGAAGAAGGAGTTCGGCATCGGCGGAGACGGGTGGACCCGCTCCTCGATCAAGGGCATCGAGTTTTGGAAGGGACGCTACCGAGACAAGGACGTGGTGGTGTTTCGGACGGGCATCAGCCTCGTCAACGCTGCGTACCAGCTTCAGCTCGCGTTTGACCATTTCCCCATCACTCACGTGCTCTTTGCCGGCGTCGCCGGTGGCACCGATCCCGACCTGCACGTCGGGGACGTCGTGATTCCCGAGCGCTGGGCCTACCACAGCGAGGCCGCCTACCTGAACGACGATGGCAAGGGCGGTTTCCACATTCCGGACTACCTGAAACCCAAGTATGAGAATTTCGGCATGATATTCCCGGATGATGTGGCCGCGATCCGGGAAGGAGACGCCGACTTCAAGGAAATCTCCGCCTTTGCCGCCGATCCGGCCCTGCTCGACGCCTCCCGGCGTGCCGTGCCCAAGCTGCCCGCCCAGCGCAAGGCGGGGCGCGATGTCACCGTCAGCGTCGGGGGCACCGGCGTCGCCGGACCGGTCTTCCTCGACAACGCTCGGTACCGGGAGTGGGTCTTCCGAGTCTGGAAGGCTCGTTGTCTCGACATGGAGTCGACGGCCCTCGCCCATGTGGCCTACGCCAATCGCAAGCCCGTGCTGATCATCCGGGGGCTGAGTGACCTCGCCGGCGGCCAGCAGGGCAAGAACCCGATCGACTCCAACGAAGCCCGGGTGTCCGAGATCGCCGTTCGCGTGCTCCGCGGGGTTCTCGACGAACTCTGACGGGCGCAAAAAAGGCGCACGCGTGAATGCGTGCGCCTGCTGTAACCGTCAAGACGACGGAACGCCTTACTTCCAGTTCAGGACCAGACGGGTGAAGTAGCTCGTATCGAGTTTCTTCACGCCCTTGCCCGGCTGACTGTTGTAGTCGTTCAATACACCGAGCCGCAGTTTCCAGGACGGATTCGCGAGCGGCAGCTCGTAGAAGCTCTCGTGGATGAAGCGATAATTGCCGAAATCGTCGAACGAAGGCACGTAGGACAGGCGATTGACCAGAGCGGAGTTCGCCATTTCGAGCCGGTGATTGAGGCCGAAGTCGAGACCGGCGCTCTTCACATCCTGACTCGCCGGGTTCTTGTAGCCTTCGTAGCGGAAGGACAAACCCGCGCGACCCGTCAAGGTCTGCTTCGCTTCCTTGATGAAGTCGTAGCCCATACCCGCCGCCGCCACATTGTAGATATCAATGTCCTTGATCCGGTCAAAACCACCCTCGTCGCGCACGTACCAGGACTTGCGGCCCGAGAAGTTGTTCGCGTAGTCGACCCCGGCCTTGAACTGGTCGGACGACTTCTGGCCGTCGCTGATCTGACGATCATAGGCCGTGTAGAACTGGAGCGTGTCCTGCGAACCCGCCAGCACGGCCCGGAATGCCATGGCAGTTCCGGACTGCTCCTTGTTGCCAGTCTTGCCAGTCACATCCAGCGCCGCCTCGTACGACCAGGCCCTTTGCAAAGCCACAATCGCCGGATCCGTCGCGCCCGGCGCCCAGGTCGCCGCTACTTTGTCCAAACCGGTGGTCACGCTTCCCTCCGGACCCGAGATCTGGATCTGCCCACCCGCCACTGTCGACACGGTGCCTTGCAGCACGGTGCCCGCAGCCAGTCGGTAGTTCAGCGGAGCCTCGGTTTTCACCGAAACCACTTCGCTTTGTTTGACCGCCAGCGTACCGGCGTAATCGGTTTCCAGCGTCACCGTCGTTCCGTCCATCTTGACCACCTTGCCGGTCAGACGGGCGCCATTCTTGGTTTCGATCACATCAGCCTGGACTAGGCTGGTGGTGACATACAGGAGGGCGCTCAAGGAGAGCACCGCAGACATTCGGAGGAACAGGTGTTTCATGGTGTGTAGCAGAACAGTCTAAAACGATCGCCAATTCGGAAGTCAAATGCCTATTTCAGAATAATTTAGACATAACTTTCCCCTTGCCGAAGCGATGTGGGGCGCTTGTGGCTCGACAGCAACGGCGGCGAATCGTTGCGTAAAAACCTCACAATTCATGCGTTTCACCGTCCAACCTTCTCCGCTTCTCGTTGCCGACGGCTGGCAGGACTACCAACTGCTCGACGCGGGAGATGGGATGAAAAAGGAGCGTTGGGGCGCCTACACGCTGGTGCGACCCGACCCGCAGGTCATTTGGCCCCAACACGGTCTGCCAAAAGGAGCGCGCTGGGACAAGTGGGACGGTTTTTACCATCGCAGTGAACAAGGGGGCGGACGCTGGGAGTACCATCGTCCACTGCCGGATCATTGGAACGTCCGCTACGCTCCGTTGGGGTTGACCTTCAAGATTCACCCGACCTCGTTCAAGCACACCGGCCTCTTCCCGGAACAAGCGGTCAACTGGGAGTGGTTCTCGAAGAAAATCAAGCGGTTGCGCGCTTCTGGCCGGAGCGTCTCCGTCCTGAATCTTTTCGGTTACACCGGCGCCGCCACCGTCGCCGCCGCGGCGGCGGGTGCCACCGTCTGCCATGTCGATGCCGCGGAGGGCATGGTCAAATGGTGTCGCGAAAACGCAGCCCTGAGCGATCTGAGCGAGGCTCCGATCCGCTACATCGTCGACGATTGCTTGAAGTTTGCGCGGCGGGAGCTGAAGCGTGGGCGGACCTACGACGCCATCATCATGGATCCCCCCACTTATGGTCGCGGAGCCGGCGGCGAAATGTGGAAACTGGAGGATCATTTGTGGGAGTTGCTCGGCGAGTGTCGGGCTTTGCTCAGCCCGGATCCGGTGTTCTTCCTGATCAATGCCTACACCGCCCGACTTTCGCCGACGGTGGTGTTGAATCTGCTCGCAGAGTTGATGCACGGGCGAGGAGGGAGCCTGATGGGAGGAGAGATCGGCCTGCCGATCCAACGAGACGGGAAGGTCTTGCCCTGCGGGATCTACGGTCGCTGGGAAATCGCCGACTAACGGTCCCCCTTGGTCTCGCCGCGTTTGACGAGACCTCGATCCTGCATTGGCTTCGGCGTCCTGCCTCCTCTCATCTGCGTTCGCCATGAAACTACGTTCCGCCTTGCTCGCCGTGCCGGTCGTTCTGCTGGCCATCCTTCCCGGCCGGCTCGCCGGGTTCGACACGGCACCCACCCCCATCGCGGTGGAGCGTCTCGCCTGGGGGTCTCTCTCCCTTTACTCGGAGAACGACAAGTATTTCGCTGGAACGGATCGTCGTTACACGAACGGGCTCAAAATCAGCGGGTTGACCGCAAACCTGCGGAGTTTCGAAAGTCCGCACCTGCCCGGTCCCGTCCGCTGGCTCGCGCAGCGGCTGAGTCGCTTCGTCCAGCGCGACGAAGTGCCGAAGGTGGGGTTGTCTCTGGGCCAAAACATCTACACGCCCGAGAACACGGAAACCACGGCTCCGCAGCCCGGGGACCGGCCCTATGCCGCCTGGCTCTACACGGGAGTGTCCTTCCACAACTACCGGCCGTCGATCAATGCCTATGGTGACCGTCGGATCCCTCGGCTCGATATCCTCGAGATCAATCTCGGCGTCGTGGGCCCCTGGGCCTTGGGACGGCAAATTCAAAACGGTTTCCACGACTTGATCGGGGTCGAACATGCGGAGGGTTGGGACAACCAGCTGAAAAATGAGCCCGGACTTAACCTGATCTTCGAACGGAAATGGCGCTTCCGAACCGGCGACCTGGAATCCGACTGGGCTCTGGAAGTCATTCCGCACGTGGGTTTCTGCCTCGGCAACGTCAACACCCAAGCCAATGCCGGCCTGGAGGTTCGCGCCGGATTCCGGCTGCCCCTTGACTTCGGCACCAGCTTGATCCGCCCCACGGGCGACTCCAACCCTCTTTACCGGTCCTCCTTCAACGCCTTCGTCTTCGTCGCCGGGGACGGACGAGCCGTCGCTCGCGACATCACGCTCGACGGCAACACCTTCCGCGACGGACCTTCCATTTCGCGCGAAAACTGGGTGGCCGATACCGCCTACGGGTTCGGCTTTGGCGGGCAACGCTGGCAAGTCGTCTATACGCAGGCCTACCGGACCAAGGAGTTCGAACGGCAGCAAGACGGCCAGGAGTTTGGCTCGCTGAGCATGAGCGTGTTTTTTTGAATCCGATTTCCCTTCCCCACGGCGCGAGTGAAACCCCGGAACCGGCCTACGGCGTCTCCGGCCTGCGCCGGAACACGTGCAGCAAAAAGCCCGGACGCAATCCGAGGTAGCTCTCCTCATAGCGGCCCTGCAGCCGTTCGCGCACGGTGCCGACGAAGGCAGGCGAGACAAACAACAACGCGCCGTCGCAGTCCTCGGGCGGCTGCGTCCAATAACCCACATTTTCCCCGTTCCTTAGGTACCACGGCAAGGGCCAGTATTCTTCGCTGATAACCCGTACCACCCCGGTGCCAGCCGCGCTCAACAGGCCGCTCGCCTTTTTCACATCGGGAGCGCTGTGCACGTAGGCGAACGGATTGCGGGGGTCCGCCGGTCGGCGAAACACCGCCTGGCGAACTTGGACGAGCTGCCACGCCACCACGCCAGCCACCACCACGGCGGCCAACCCGCGCCACCACCCCGCCCGTTGCGCTCCCCACGCAGGCAAAATCGCCGCGAGCACGCAAAGCGGAGTCACCAGATGAATCACGATCCACGGCGTCTTGTAGGCGACGACCGACAGGGCCGTCGCCAATCCCACACCATAAAGCAGCACGGCACGAAACCCGCGGCCCCCTCGTCCGAACGCGAGGATCGCACCCGCCAGGGCGAGCACAAGAAAAGGGGTTTGGTCCCAGACATAACCTCCGTTGGTCTGTCGCCAAAAGAGGGAGCCATAATACCACCACGGTTTTTCGTGTCCCGCGGGTGCGCCGGCGACGCGGCCCGTCATCGGCAGGTAGGTGGCCAGCGCATCCCGCAATCCCGCCGGGTGAGTGCCGAACGAGGAGTAAAACAGTGCCGCCACCCCGACCGCTGTCAGCAGCGTCAGCCCGATCGCGGGAGCGGTCCGGAGTCGGCGGGGCGCACGCGCCTCGTGGTGCTCCGTTTCACCCTGCCAGCGGCGTGACCCGATCCAAGCCAGCGCGGCCACCGCGACCAAGACGGGAGCCGTCGCTTTGGTGGCCTGCATCAATCCCAGTGCAGCACCCGTCAGCACGATCCAGCCCAGGGCGCCGGTTCGCCGCGCATGGCTTGCCCCGAGCAGCGCCAGCAGGGAAAAGGTCACCAACAGGGTCTCCTGCACAAAATAGCGGCTGTAGTAGACCGAGGCAGGCGCAACCGCCAGGAACAGCGCTGCCAGCAACGCCGGTGTCCAACCAAGGGGCGCCATGACCCCAGCAAGAAGGAGCACGGCGAGCACGCCGGCGACGGCCGGGGTCAGGCGCACCGTCGTCTCGGTCAACGCCGCGAGGGAGCGCTCTCCACGCAGCACCGCAAATCCGCCGGCGAGATAATAAAGGGTCGGTCCGTGATGATCGTAAGGGTCAAACCGATACTCGCCCCGCTCCAGCAACGCCCCGAGTTTCACCGCCTGATTGGCTTCATCCGCATGCATCGGCCGGGAACCCAGGTCGTGCAGGCGCAGCCAGGCCGCAAGGACGAGAATGACACCGAGCACGAGGCCGCGAACCAGAACCGTGGTCATCGCCGGGCTCTCCGCCGCCCTTGGCCCGCCCGCTCCCGCCGAAGGGGGTCGGCCGCGGAAGAGGTGGCGGCGAACCGGGGGGAAATAAGTCGGAGACGCATCAGCATGTCGGAGGAACGTCCTCCATGAAGAGGGGTTTTGCGGCGAGTGCAACCGAGGTTCCTCCTCTTGCGTCGGGTCGGCCCAGTCGTGGTTCCCTGTCTCGAGGAGCACCCCGCCTGGGGCGTCACCCTGTCCGGTTTTTCGCCTAGGCATTGCGCTTGTTTCCCCGGGCGCTGCTGCCAGACCGTAGAGGTTGCATGCAATCGCCACGTCGTTTCCTCGGGTTTGCGGGGCTGCTGGCCGGGGTGGGGCTCGGTTTTGGTCTCGCGCGTTTCTGGCCGGGGCCGGCCGCCACCCGTCCGACCACGGATTCATCGGAGTTCGCGCCTTCGCACGCGGGCGCGAGACCGGCAGACGCCCCCGCCCGCACGGTGGAAGGCGCGTCTTCGCTCGAGGGGTTGCTCGCCCTGGTGCAGGAATCGGCCCGCAACCCTCCGTGGCGCCCTACCGTGCGCTGGAATCGGCTTCTGCGCGCCCTCGCGCCGGGCGAGATTCCCGCCGCGTTGCACGCGGTGGAAAAGGTGGCGGCCAAATCCGCGCGCGATCCCATGCGTCACGCACTCCTGGCCTACTGGGCGGAATGGGATGCCGCCGCCGCCATCCGAGTGGCTGAGGCCATTCCCGATCGATCCACCCGGCTGTCCTCGCTCACCGCGCTGGTTCGTATCTGGGCGGAGTCGGATCCGACCGCGTCTCTCGCCTGGGCCGAAAAACAGACTCCCCTGGCGTTTCGGCAGCAGTTGATTACCTCCGTTCTTTACAGCTACGGGGCTTCCGACCCGGTGCGCGCTCTCGCCTTGATGCAGCGGCTCGGCCTGCAGCAACGCAACTCCGGCGCCGCCGGCTCCTTGTTTACCACCTGGGCGGCGCGAGACCCCGAGGAAGCGAGCCGGCAAGCATTGAAACTGCCAGCGGGTCAGGCCCGGAACCAAGCGGTGCAAGCCGTGGCCGCCAGCTGGGCGAACCAGGACCCGAAGGCCGCATTGGCCTGGACGCAGTCACTCGGGGAAGGCACAGAAAAGCGGACCGCCCTTCTGGGTGTCATGTCGGCCTGGACGGAAAAGGACCCCGCCGCGGCCGCTGCTTACGCGCTCGCTTTGCCCGCAAGCTCGACGCGCGCTCAGGCGGTGCAAACGGTCGCCAGTCGCTGGGCCGGCTCCGACGCCAACGCCGCGCTTGCCTGGGCCAAACAACTACCGGAAAACCAAGCTCGGACTCAGGCCTTGCAGACCATCGCCTACCAGCTGGCGCAGGCCGACCCCGCCGGCGCCGTCGCCCAGCTGTCGCAACTCTCCCCCGGGCGTTCGCGCGACCAGGCCTTGCGCTCCGCCATCTCCCAGTGGGCCCAATCCGACCCTTCCGCCGCCCTTGCCCAGGTGTCGTCTCTTCCCCCCGGCCGCATCCAATCGGAGGCACTCAACCAGATTCTGACCCAATGGGCCCAAACCGATCCACGCGCCGCTCTGGCTCAGGCCGATCGTCTGAAAGGTCCGGAGCGCACCCAAACCCTGGGCCAGATCACCGGGCAACTGGCTCGTCAGGATCCGGAGGCGGCCCTCGAATTCGTCAAAACGCTGGCGACCGCCACCGAACGCGACCGGGTGATCCAGGGCATCGTCGGCACCATCGCCTACGAGGATCCTCAGATGGCCGCACTCTTCGCTTCGGCCCTGCCACCGGGGCAGGCCCAGAGTCACGCCATCAGCATGGTCGCCGGCGCACTCTCCAATCAGAGTCCAACCGAGGCCCTCGCCTGGGTGGGCACCCTGCCGGACGGTCAGGCGAAGCGCAACGCCCTGCAACAGGTCATCAGTTCGCTGGTTGAAACCGACCCGCGCGCCGCCGCCGCCGCCCTCACGTCAATCCCTCCGGGCAGCACCTACGACAACGCCGTCGCCAATCTGGCTTCGCGCTGGGCGCAAAACGATCCCGACGCCGCTCGGGCCTGGGTGCAGCAACTGCCGGAGGGTCGGAGTCGGCAAAACGCGGTCCGGCAAATCGCTCAACAGTGGATGAACTCCCAACCGGACGAGGCGATGGCCTACGCGGCCCGCAACACCTCCGCATCGGAACGCACCTCCACGCTCGGCAGTCTCGGCTACACCTGGGCCGCGCAAGACCCCGCCGCTGCGTTCGCCTGGGTGGAGCGGATGCCTCCGGGCGAACAGCGCACGGCCATGGAAGCGGGTATGGTCAATGGACTCGCCCAGCACGCCCCTCGCGAAGCCGCCACCTACGCCTCACGCCTGCCGGCGGGAGAGTCCCGCGACTCCGCCGTGCGCAATGTCGCCTCGCAATGGTCGAATGTCGACCCGGCGAGCGCGGCGGCCTGGGTCAGCTCCTTTCCCGAAACGCAGATCAAGGAGCAAGCGGCCGGTCAGGTGATCAGCAACTGGCTCCGGCACGACCCCGCCGCCGCCGCGTCGTGGATGGCGACCCTGCCTGCGGGTCAATCGCGCGATCGTGTCGCCCAGACGTTCGCCAGCCAGACGCTCCGGGACAACCCGGCTCAGGCCACCTCCGCCTTGGAGCTGATCTCAAATCCCGCCCAACGGGTGGCCGCCATCCAGGCGACCGCCCGTCAATGGCAGGCGTTTGACCGCGCCGCCGCCGAGGCCTGGATCGCTTCGACGTCGCTGACGTCCGAACAGAAGGCCCAGGCTCTGGCCGCCACCCCCCGCCGGTGACCCGCCAGGCCCCCGCTCAGCGGTTGGCCCAGAGTTGGGCGAGGTGTACGAGGGTTTCCGCCGCCTTGGTCATGTCCTGAAGACTGACCCACTCGCGCTGGCTGTGCACCTCATGCATGCCGCAGAACAGGTTCGGCGTCGGCAACCCGCGCTGCGTCAGGCGTGAGCCATCCGTGCCGCCCCGGATCGCCTGCACGATCGGCTCCAGCCCGGCCCGGCGCAGCGCCGTTTTCGCCAGCTCGACCGGCCGCATGTCATGCTCCAGCCAATACCGCATGTTGCGGTACTGCTCGGTGAAGGTGAGCTGCACCTGCGCGCGCGGCTCCAGCTCGCGCAGCTCCGCCGCCAGGGTCTCGAGCAGGGCGCGTTTCTGCGTCAGGCCTTCCCGCTCAAAGTCGCGCAGAATGAGCCGCACCTTGGCCTTCTCCGCCGTGGCCTGGCATTCCTGGGGGTGAATAAAACCGCGGCGCCCATCCGTGCGCTCGGGCGACTGGTGCAGGGGGAGCGCCGCCAGAAAGCGGCCGGCGAGGCGCGCCGCATTGACCATCACATCCTTCGACCAGCCCGGATGCGCCGAGACGCCCTGGATCTCCAGCACCGCCGCGTCGGCGCTGAAGGTCTCGAAATCGAGTTCCCCTCGCTCTGAGGCGTCCAGGGTGTAGGCCACCTCAGCCCCCACATCGGCCAGATCGAGCTGATCGACTCCTCGGGCAATCTCCTCATCCGGATTGAAGCACACCCGGATCTTGCCGTGCGGAATCTCGGGATGGCGCAGGAGGTGACGCACCGCCGCCATCACCACCGCCACTCCGGCCTTGTCATCCGCCCCGAGCAGCGTGGTGCCGCTCGCCGTGATGACATCCTGCCCGATCGCCTCGCGCAGGTGAGGTGTGGTGTCGACGGACAACACCTGGGTCGGATCGTCCGGCAGCACAATCGGGCGCCCGTCATACGCGCGATGGACGATGGGCCGGGCCGCCCCGGGCAGATTCGTCGCTGTATCGACATGGGCAAACCACGCGAGCACCGGCACGGTTTCCTTCACGGTCGACGGCACCGTCGCCAGCACATATCCCGACGGGGTCAGCACCACGTCATCCAGTCCCAGGTCCCGGACCTCGGCCTCCAATTGGCGCAGCAACACCCATTGCCCGGGAGTGCTGGGTGTCGTCGTCGACCGGTCGTCACTCCGGGTGTCGATCTGGACATAACGAAGAAAGCGTTGGAGGAGGTCTTCCGCATCAATCAGCATCGCACGAGCCTACAGGTGGACGCCGGCGTCGCCATCGCGAAATACGGCCCGCCTCGTCATCTCGCGCTTTACCCGTGACCTCGGGATGGAAACGCTCCGGCATGGATCTCAACCAGTTGACGGTGCGCGCGGTGCACCTACGCGATCGTTTCAACGCTTTGGAGGAAGCCCGGTCCGGCCGCGCTTGGTCCCGGGAGGAAGTGATGCAGGGATTCGTCGGCGACGTCGGTGACCTGACCAAACTGGTCATGGCCAAACAGGGCCTGCGTAGCATCGACAACGTCGACGCAAAACTGGCGCACGAACTCGCCGACTGCCTTTGGTCCATCTTGGTGCTGTCCCACAGCTACCAGGTCGACCTCGAGGCCGCCTTTCTCCGCACCCTGCAGGAGCTCGAAATCCGCATCGACGCGGAGCTCGATCCGACGCGCACCTGAACCGGAGTCCAGACGAACAGCCCCGGCTGCACTCCGGCTGGCCACACCCGCCTCAGCGGGGTGGATCCCAAGCATCCGGGCCCCCCAAAAAGAAGAAAGCCAGACCGAAGTCTGGCTTTCCCATCATCATCGTATCAAATCGGAAACCGGGCGTCTTACTTGTTCAATTTGCGCCGGAGCATGACCAGCATTCCGGCCAAACCCGCTCCCAACAGGAGCATCGTCGAACCAGAATCCGGCACCGCCGCCACTGGCTGACAATAGATCCCACCATTATCATCACCGGCAAACACGGATGTCAGTGACGACATCCCGAGAATAAATCCTGTCGCAAGGGTAACAAAACGAGATTTCACGCCCACTCCAAAACCATGAACCATGCCAAGGCGGAGAGCCCCTAGGAGAAATCCCCTAGTACATGCGGCAACTATCTGCATACAAACAGGTTATTTATCACGTTCCGAAGACTTTCCGTATCCAAAGTTCGAGTGCAAGTGTAAGGCGGGCCGTGATCAATCGCGGGGGTGGCGATCTAGCTCTTTCATAAAATCCTAACAATAAATAACTTAAGAGACGCCTCCTTGAATGTAAGAAACGCCGACGTCGTCTTTGCGATACCCTTCATTTTCAGAGGGTTCTGATCCGGACAAAATCTCGCTCTGAACCCCGACCGAACTCCATCCGGCCCCCGCCGAGCTGGGACTCGGTCAAAACGCTGGACCGGTTAAGGCAGGGGCAGGCGAAACTGGACGTCGTCAACCAGGAGTTGCCAGTAAGCGGCGGACGTCAATTCCACCCGGGTGATCGAGCGAAAGTGCGCCTCAACCTGAACGGGACCTGTGGTGGATCCCCGCACCCGTTCATCGTGCACCAGCTGGTCACCCCGCCAGGCGCGAAGGTGCAGGTCGTGCTTTTCCGCCTCCGGCCAGGCGACCGCGAGGTAAAGCCGTTCCAGATCAAAGGGCCGCTCGGACTCGATGCGGGCCGGATGTCCGGAGCTGTTATACGCCAGATATTCACCCGAGACGGTGCCGTTCACGTAGCCCTCGCCTTTGTAAAACTTCTGATGCGTGGCAACCCAGTTGTGCCAGTTCAGGCCGACGTATCCGTTTGGCACCTCGTACAAGGTGTCGGAGGGCGTCAGCGTATCAAAATCTGCGACCACGGACACCGGCAGCGGGGGTGGAGCCGCCTCCGCAGCCGTGCGCGCCACGACCACCGGCGTATTCCGGACCGGGATCACCTGGCTGATGCGCTGACCCGCCGGGGTCGTCCGGTGCAACGTCCAGGCACCAGGAATCGCCTCCCACGAAAACCGGCCGTCGGGAGAAATCTCCACCGACGCAACCGCCCCCCCGGGCCCCTCGGCTTTCAGGAGGGTGCCCGGTTCCATCTGACCGGAGACGAGGAGCCGGGGTGCGACGCCCACGGGAGTAAAGGTACGCTCAATGACCAGGCCCGACGGCGAACCCTCCAAGCGGCGAAACAACCGGGTCTGCACCGGCTCGGCTGAGCTTACCTTCCACCCCGCCGGTGGCTGCACTTCGATCCGATGTTCCCCTTCTTTGCGCACGTCCGACCCAGGGTGATGCGCCGACATCGGAAAGTTGGTGAAACCAGAAAGGTTGGACCTCCTTTTCACCGTCGAACCATCGGGACGAGTCAGCACCACCTCCAGCCCGGCAAAGGGCCGGTCTTCCACGTCGTACCTGCCATTTCGGTTCACATCGCGGTACACGAAACACGAAATGTTGATTGCGGGCGACTCGTCTGTCCTCCGCTTCCATAGCCGGTGGGCGTAAAGCCCCAGCAACCCCACGCACGCGGCACCGCAAAGCGCACCAAACCATCGGGAGACCAGGAGGCGCACCAAGGGCGCGGGAAGACCCATAGAGAATCGGTCCGATTCTCCGGGAGTGCGCACGACTCACAGGTACGAGGGATGCGCAAAACCAGGCCAGGTGGACCGGGCAAACGCGAAGTCCGCCTGCCAGAACGCACCGTCGTGGGGACGGTAAAGGGGGTCAAAGAAGTCGAGGCAGCGAAAGCCCCAGCCTT
>JAEUGY010000011.1 GCA_016794625.1 Opitutaceae bacterium | reverse complement strand
TTATACAATGGGGGATTGGGGGCAGTGTCTCATTGCGCATAGAATCCCCGCTCCCAGCCCCCTACACCTGCGCCAAATCGACGAAGTAGAGCCCGCGAAACAAAAATGACCCGGCAAAATCCGGTTCGTGAAACATCCGGGTTAAGCGTTCGGCGTTCAGCGTTCGGCTCCCGTTCGACGCGCGTCGCTTGGGGCTTATCGAGACAATTTCGGGGCCCGTTCGACGCGCTTTACTTGCTCAGGGCAACTTGCCTGGAGGGGCAAGTTGGTGCGGGCGCCGGGAATCGAACCCGGGTTCCATGCTTGGGAAGCACATGTGATAACCACTATACTACGCCCGCAGTCACCAGAGGGGTGAGAAAACGCATCCGGCGTCTCAGCGCAATCACGAATACGAGCGGCGGCTTTCGAGGGCGTTCTTCAAGGTGACGGAGTCCGCATAGAGCACGCCTCCTCCGCTGGGGAGGCCGAAGCCGATGCGGGAGACCTTGACGGATTGGTCCGGGGGGAGGTGGGACGTGAGGTAGTGGCAGGTGGCCTCTCCCTCTACGTCATTGGACAGCGCGAGGATCATCTCGCGGACGTCACCGGCCTGGACGCGGGCAATGAGCGCGTCGAGGTTGAGGTGTTCCGGTCCGACGCCGTTGATCGGGGACAGTTTGCCATGCAACACATGGTAAACGCCACGGTGGGCGGCACTGCGCTCGAGGGCGACGAGATCGGGCACGTGCTCCACCACGCAGACGAGGGTGGGATCGCGGCGGTCATCCGCGCAGATGACGCAGAGCTCGGTCTCCGCCAGGTGTCCGCAGCGGACGCAGCGGCGCACGGTCTTCGCCGCCTGCTCGAGGGCCGCCACGAGGGTTGGGAGCCGCTCGGGCTTTTCCACCAGGAGGTGGAGGGCGATGCGCTCGGCCGATCGGAAGCCCAGTCCCGGCAGCTGCTTGAGCTGCTGCTGGAGGGTTTCGAAGGCGGAGGGCATGGAAGGCGGGAGGGCGCCGCGCCGTCCTTACATCATGCCCGGCATCTGGAACGCACTCGTGACCTTCTGCATCTCCGAGTCGTTGTGCTCCTTCGCCTGCTTCGCCGCATCCTGGATCGCGGTCAGAACGGTGTCCGCCACGAACTTCGCGTCTTCCTTGAGAAACTCGGGATCGAGCGTCAGGGCGAGGAACTTGCCTCCGCCGTTGATCTTGACCTTCACCGCGCCACCTCCGGCGGTGATATCAAATTCCTTCGCTTCGAGTTGCTGCTGGAGCGACTCGATCGAACGCTGCATCTTCTGGGCTTGTTTGAGGAGTTTACCGACGCCGGCCATGGTGTGTAATTGGGTGTTAGGGGTGGAGAGACAGGCAAGAGCGGTCCGGCTTCAAGCTCCAAGTAGCGCTTCGTAGCCTTCGCGGAAACTGGGATAGCGCGGGTTCCAGCCTAATTCCGTCCGAATCCGCGAGTTCAGGATGATCCGATCCGGCACCACGCGACGGCGCCCGGGCCCGGGGGCTTCGCTGAAGGTCGGCGGCTCGACGCCGAGCCGCGCGGCCACCCAGGCGGCGACTTCGGCTTTGGGGCGGGGGTCATTGTCGGCCAGATTGTAGAGGAGCGAGGTCGCGGAGCCACGCAACGCGGTCCAGACGGACCAGACCGCACTCACCACGTCATCCCGGTGAATGAGGTTGAGCCGATGGTCGCCCCGGCCGGGCAGCTCGCGCGCGCCGGCCCGCAGGCTGTCGAGCAGGTGGTGACGTTCGGGTCCGTAAATGCCGGCGAGGCGGAGCACCGCGCGGGGGCCCGGCCATTGTTGGGCCAGCGCCTCGGCCTCCAGGAGAATGCGACCCGTCTCCCCTGCCTCCTGCGTGGAGGCTTGCTCGTCGAGACGCGCCCCCTCGCCCTGCCCATAGACGGAGGTGCTGCTCGTATAGATGAGCGCTCCGGGACGGGCCGCGCGTTGTCCCCAGGCGAGGACTGAACGTCCACCATCGACATAGCTGCGTCGGTAGCCGTCGACCCCTCCCCCGCCCGAGCTGACACAATTGAGGATAAACTCCGCGTCGGCGGGCAAGCGGTCATGCCAGTCGGCCGCATCCAGCGCCGCCACCACAGTCTGCACACCTAAGGTAGCGAGTGCGGCCGCACGCTCGGGATTGCGCGTCAACGCGTACACCTGCAGTCCGCGCGCAAGGCCTTCCCGGCACACCGCGCCGCCGACATAGCCGGCGCCGAGCACGACCAGCCGGCCGCCGCGCAGCGCGCCGGGCTCAGGGGTGTTCAGAGAAGAGGGAACCATGGCGCAAGGGACGAAAACGCAGCGGCGAGGCTAGATGACGAGCCCGGAGGGCTGATGGGTGCGGTCGTCGTTGATGGCGGCCAGCCGCGAGGCAATCAGGTCGGTGCCGGCATGGCGATCCGCCAGTTGCTGGACGGAGAGGAGTTCACCCGTCACCCGCACCCGGGAGAAGGGTCGCGGCAGACAGAACTGATCCCAGCTTTTCAGCACCCAGGCCGACTCAAAGTTGCCTCCAAGCAGGAGAATCGGGACCTGCGCCCGGCGCGCCACGACCAAACCACCGCCTTTGACTTCATACTTCGGGCCCCGCGGTCCGTCGGGGGTGATGCCGATGTCGTTGCCCGCCTTCAGCACATTGACGAGCAGGAGCGCGGCTTCGCGTCCGTGGTGGCTGCTCGAGCCGCGTACCGTTCTCAATCCGGCCATGGCAAAAAAGGCGGCCAGCCAGGCTCCATCCTTGCTCGCACTGACCAAGGCATAGACCGGGCGCCCTTGCCGGAATCGGCGGAAAATCTCCGCGCCGAGGAACAAGCGGTTGTGCCACAGCACCATCGCCACCGGTTCATCGGTCTTGGTTAGCTGGCGCAACGATCCCGGCGTGGTCTCAAACCGCAGGGTCGCCCCCCAGACGCGCATGAGCAGCCCCAACGTCCACAGCACGACGCGCTGCCATCCGCGGACCCGGTGCACGGGCGCGGACGGGTTCGCGGGGACTGGCGCCGTCGTTGCGGAATCCATCGTTCGGTTCTCCGGGAAACGGACCTTCCCGCCAAGCGAAGAATTGACGCCCCCCGCCGCGTCAGGCACCGACGCAGGCGCCATGGTCCCGCTTCCCGCCTGTCCCCATCTGCCGCCCGCCCGGGAGGGACTCGACTGGCGGGCGCTGCACCAGCATCGCCACGATGAGCGGGGCGCATCGTTCTATTTTGGCTGCCTCGAGTACGGTCAATCGTTGTGGACGCGCGGTTTCGCCGCCCGGTCCCTCCTCTGCCTGGACCGGGCCATGGGGGCCGAGTTGACGGGAGACGAACCCGTGCTCGCCACCTGGCCGATGCCCTATGCCGCGCTCGCTTGGATCCTGCAGCACACCCCCGCGGACCTGTTCATTGGCAACCCCCGCGTCCATTTCCAACACTACGCCGACCGCATGAACGCCCCGCGGCGGGACCAACGGCAGTGGCGCGCCTGGGCCTGCTGGGCGATCGTGCGCGCGGTGCGTCCCGACTGGCCGGCGGATCCGAAACACGCGGTGGTCGAACCGAGCCTGGACGACATCCATGCGCGGCTCACCGTCCATGGACTTGCAGGAGAGGCGGCCCTTTGGCAGTCCGTCCTTTCCGTCACTCCTTCCCGCCCCTGACGCACGCCCTTCGGCCGGCGGGCACCCGGGAAAGAGGGACCGCTTGACGCGCCCGGCAGATTGTTGCTGAATCGCGGCCATTTTTTCGCCTCGGAGCCCGCCTTTTGTCGGCCCTCCCCTGTCACTGGGGTCGCGGCCACGGATCGCGACTTGGAAATATCCGAGGCAACCCTCGTCCGCGTTCGGTGTCCGTTTTTGTCATCCTACTTTTCGACGTTCCCTTCACATTCTTGTCTGGCTTGATCCCGGGAGGCCGGCTTTTGCTCCCATCTTGCTCCTGTTTCTGTTCCACCGCATGAAATCGCTTCGTCTCCTCGCTTGGTCGGCCCCCCTCGGACTGGTTGCCACGCTCCACGCCCAGCCCAATTCGGAAATCCCGATCGAGTTCCGGCAGATCCGAAACAACGCCTTCTCAGTCGGCGTGCGTTACATCGGCGGGGCGGACATCAAGTTCGGCAACCTCGGCACCGTGCCCTCCCAGCTGTCCATTCCCGCCCTTACGGGGAGCGCACAGCCCATCAGCTACACCGACGGCGCGATCAGCCTGGATGCGCTGCGGGACAATGAGAAGGACGCCGACGGCAACCAGACCTCCACCCCCGGCGGTCGCTACACGACCTCAGGCGTGCGGGTCGATGCCAATGGCAACCCCATTCTGGACGACGCCGGCAATCCCGTGACCCAGATCACGGGCGACTATGTTTCCTACACCGCCGGGTTCACCCGGACGTGGGCCTACGTGAATGCGAGCCAGGTGACCTCCAACCCGGGCTTTGTCGCCATGCACGACTACAGCGCCGAATCATCGGGCGCCACCGCGACGGCGAGCTCGGACTCGGGCGCCGGCTTCGAATTCACGGCCACCCGCAAGTTCGGCAGTTTCGGCGGCAAGATCGAACTGGGTGTGCTCTTCGGCTTCGGCATCACCGACATCAACGGCAAGGTGTCGGGCGACATCAAATCCAACCTCAAGACGCTGACCGATCTTTATTCACTCGGCGGCCGCGCCGCCCCCGCCGCACCGTTCACCGGTCCGACGACCGAGGCATACATCGGCGCCGATGGCACGGCCTACTCCGGCGCGCTCGAAACGACGGTTCCGCTGGCGGCCTTCGCCACCAGCCGCACCAACACCACCACGCCCAACGGCGCCAACATCAGCGGCACCTGGCAGATCAAGGGCGCCTACTACCTGTTCCGCGTCGGACCGATGGTGCGGATTCCGATTGGTCAGCGCTTCGCGATGACGTTCAGCGGCGGCTATGCCGGGGCGTACCTGGGAACCAAATACCGCGTCGACGAAACGCTCAATGTCGAGGGCACGAGCCCGAACCAGTTTCAGGACGAGGACACCTACAGCAAGTTCATGTCCGGCGTCTACGCCGAGGCCAATTTCGAATGGCTGTTGACGGACCGCACCGGTTTCTTCGCCGGAGCCACGGTCGAGACCCTGGGCAAATACGAGCAGAAGCTCGGCAGCCGCACCGCCGCCGTGGATATCGGCGGCAATGTTGGCTTCCGCTTCGGCATCACGACCCGGTTCTGATCGTTCCTCTCGGAGCGGGCCGGAATGGCTCGGACGGGGGTTAACGGGAGCGTTCGCGCACGCGACGCTGAAGCGTGCCGATTGCCTGGGATAGACTGTCCACCTGGCGCTGCAGGGTCACCAGATCGTCCTCCACGGACGGCTCCCCTCCCTTGGCGAGGTGGCTGGCGCGGGTCGAATCCTCGGTCTCTTCGCGCGCTTCGTCCATGCCGTTGACAATGACGCCGATGAGGAGGTTGAGCATGATCATCGTGCCGAAGAGAATGAAGCTGACGAAGTAGATCACCGGGATCCAGGGCGACGACAGGGCGGCGATCTGCACGTCCATCACATCGACCCAACCCTCCAGGGTCACCACCTGGAACAAGGTCAGCGCGGCCCGTCCGAGGCCTCCAAAATGGGCCGGGTCGGCCGCTCCGAAAAAGGTCACGCCGACCACGGCATAAACGTAGAAGTGCAGGCTGAGCAGCAGTGCCACGTAGCCCATCGACGGCACGCTCTTGAGCAGCGCCCCGACCAGAATCTGCAGTCGCGGCACCGCCGTGACGAGGCGCAGCACACGCAGCACGCGAGCCAGCCGCAGGACGGCCGCGAACTGGGTGTGAAACGGAAGCAGGCAGATGGCGACGATGACAAAATCGAAGACATTCCACGGATCGACAAAGTAGCGCCACGGGCGGGTCCCTTGGGCCAGCAGACGGAGGACCAGCTCGGCGACAAAAATCACAAGCACGACGCGGTCCAGCGTGTGGAGCAGCGCCCCCGCCCGCTCGACCGCGGCCGGATCGGTTTCAATGCCGACCAGCACGCCGGCAAAGACGATCACCGCGAGAATGAAGCGTTGGAAACCAGTCGACTCGGTTACGCGACGGGCGAAGGAGGAAAGAGAGGAAAACACGGCACGGAAAAAACGGGCTCCAGCCCGCACGTCAAGCGGCGCGACCGCGTTTCCTGCCTGCGTAGCCGGTGGCGAGGAGGCGCCAACGGGAGAAGCGGGCGCGGAATTTGTAGCGGTCGTGTTGGAGCTGGCCTCGTTGAGGCCGGGACGGGACCTATCGGGCCCGCCTCCGATGTCCGATTTCTTCACGCGACGCCATCCTCGCGGGGTCTGCGACCCCACCTCCAACGGAAGGCATCCTCATCATGGAAAGGCCGCCGCCTCAAGCCGGCGTCGCGGGGCGATCGCGCGCTGCTTGCAGGTCGGCCAATACGGCCTCGATCGGGCGGAGGCGGTCTGGCGGCCAGAGGGAATTGATGCGGTGGATCACCTGCTGGATGATGCCGTCCGGGCACGAAGCACCTCCGGTGATGAGCACGCGCTTGGGGCTGAAATCGTCGGGCCAGAGCGGATGGGTCTCCACGTGTCCGGCATGCGCACTGCCCGCGCTTTCGTGTCCGGGAAACACATAGTGTTCGACGGATTCGCGGGACTTGATGCTCGCCTCGCTCTGGATGAAGAAGGCGCGTCCCGGCAGCTTTTGTTCGCAGAGGCGGTAAAGCTGGTAGGTGTTGGAGGAATTCTTGCCCCCGATGACAAAGGCCGCGTCGAGCGGCTCCTGCAGCGCGCGCGCCAGGGCGTCCTGGTTGACCTGCGTCGCATAACACAGGGTGTCATGGCGCCCGGAGCCGCCCACCCGGGCGGGCTCACCCGGACGATCCGGCCCGTAAATCTCAGCGAACCCGTCGCGCAGCGCCTGGATGATCGCGCGGGTCTCATTCATCAGGAGCGTGGTCTGATTGACGACCGCGACGCGCTGCAGGTCCCGGTCGACGTCGAACCCGGGGGTGAATTTACCGGCGAACACCTCGTAAAAGCGGGCTCGCTCCGCCGGGTCCCGGCTGCCGGCGAGGGCGATCAGGCGGCGGGTTTCCTCGAGGTTGCGCACGATCACCGCCTGCGCGTAACGGCGGGTGTTGGCGAAGGTGGCCTTGGTCTCCTCGTGCTCCGACTTACCATGGATGACCACGGTGTAGCCTTCCCGTCCATACGTGCGGGCCGCCTTCCACACCTTCTCCACCAGCATGCACGTCGCATCATGCTGAAACACGGCGATGCCCTTGCGCACGAGTCGGGCCTTGTCGTCGTCGGTCGCGCCGAAGGCGGGGATGATGACAATGTCGTCCGACGTCAGTCCGTCCCAGCGCAGGGCCACACCGGGCGCCTCGGTCGTCTTCCGTCCATCGACCGTCAGCGGCACCCCTTTGTCGCTCTGCAGGTAGAGCAGACCCCGCTGCCGGAGATCGTCATTGACGAAGGGATTGTGGATCAGCTCGGAGAGCATGAACACCCGCCGGCCGGGGTTGGCGGCGAGCGTCTCGTAGGCGCGCTCGATCGCGTTGCGCACGCCGAGGCAGAAGCCGAAGTGGCTCGGGATGAGGTACTGGACGGCGCCAAAGTCGAGCGTCACCGGCGCGACCGCCGTACGCTCATGCTGGCGGGCCAGCTCCTTGATCGCGGCGCAGAGGCGCGACTGGTACAGGCCCTCGGCCTGCGCATCCTGGGCGTAGATACCGGGGTTGCGTTCCTTCTCGGGACGGAATTTGTAGATGAAATCGCTCTCGCTCAGGTGCAGGTAGGGAATCTGCACGAGGTGCGGATCGATCGCCCGCAGCAGGGCGAGCAGCGACGGGGCCAGCGAATCGGCCCGGGCGAGGAGCGCATCGATCGACTGCAGCGCGATCTCGCTGTCTTTCGGTTCTCCGGTCACCTGCACAAAAAACACCCGGTAGGCGCGTCCCGCCGCCTCGAGCGAGAACATCTCCACCGGCCGAGTGTGCTCCGAGTAGCTCGATTCCAGCCGCTGCAGCGCCATCGCCGGATCGCTGCCGGTGAAGGCGAGCCCCTGCTTTCCGCCGAGCTTGCGCACCGCGAGGCGGTTGTTGGCGTCGAACGCGAGGTGGGCGCAGATTTGTGGAGGTGCGCTGGGATTCATGCCGTCGTTGGGAAAAGGTCGCTGATCGGGCGAAGTGCGGCCGGTCAGGCGACTCCGCCGAAGCTGACGTAGTCGTCGAGATCCAGGCGATCGAACGAGGTGCGGATATCCGCCCGGCCCGGGGCGATCGCGCGCAGGGTATCGGCAAATCCGGCGTGGCGATCCGCATCGCCCGGCGCGAGGCGCTCGAGCCAGCAGGACCAGGCTTCAATTTCGTGCGGCAGGCGAAGCGGCTTCATCGCGCTTTCCACCCACGCGAGCATGGCGGTGTCGGACTTGCCCTGCTTCACCTCGGCGAGAAAGGCATCGGCGTCGATTCCGGTGAAGCCAAAGAAGCGCTTGTCGAGGGGACACGGAAACACGTAGTCACCCAGTTTGCCCATGGTCTGCGCCCGGGCCTTGTCGAGCAGGCGGGGCAGATGCACAAACCCGCCGAGACGGACGCGAGGGCTGCGGGGAGGATGCTGGCTGAGGTCCGGTGCGCGATAGGAAGTCATGGTCGAAGAGCCCCTCACCGTGACACGATTCCCGCCGAGCTCAACCGGCATTTGCCGTTCTCTCCGAACGTCCGCGGGCGGGAGGGCGACCAGGGGGGCGGTGCCCCATATGCGTTAACTTTGAAACAACGCGGCAGAGAGCACTTCGGTGAGCGTGGGATAGATGGAGGGCGTCGCTCCGTCGACGCCGGTTGCGCGTTGCGTTCACCGAGAACGTACGGACGCAGGGTTGCGGGGTTCGTCCCCCGGCGTCGACTGAGCGACGCCCTTCGACGGGCTCAGGGCATGCTGCCCTCCACCCGAGCCTATTCGGAGTAGCTTCAGTTGAGCTGAAGGCTCCCCCTGCTTCCAAAGTGAACGCTTATGGGCCGATACGCTCAGGGACGGCGCAAAACAAACGAGGTTTCCGCCGGGCGCTGTCCATTGATTTGAAGTTCGATCCGGTGAACGCCGGCCTGGTGCCGCCGCGTGGAAAAGTCCTTTATCACCTGACGCTTGACGAGGCTGACCTCCGCTCCGGGGGCGAGCTCCACGCGGGTCCATTTGAAAACCTTGCCCGAGGTGCTGCCATTGGCCTTCACATAGTGAATGACATAGTCGACGACCAGGCTCTGGACCTTCCGACCGGTCGAACGGAACGTGGCCTGCAGTTCCAACGCATCGCCGAGCCGGAGGGTCTTGGGGCGGGCGGCGAAGGCACGAACGGAGACGGAGGGCCGGCCGGTGGCTCCCAACAGACTCAAGGCGCGGGCATCCCCTCGTTTGATCAGGGTGCGCAACGCATGTCGCACAATCCAAGCCGTGCCCGGACGGCCTCGATTCCACGCGGACACGCGTGCGATCACGCGGTCGGGGTGGTCCTTGGCGATGTCGTTGAGGTGGTTCGCGACCGATTTGCGCACGTAGAGGGAAGGATCGTCCTGCAGTCGCTCCAGAATGGGCCCGGTCGGATCCGGGTCGCGCACAAGTGCGGTCAGGCGCACCCCCCACGGCAGCCGCGGACGACTGCCCTCGCTGGCGAGCCGGCGTACGTGTTCGTCTTCGTCCTCCGCCCAACGCGTCAGGGTCTGCAAGGTGCCCGCGAGGTCCCGCACCAGGAAGGGTCGCACCGCGAATTCCGCCGAACCGTACCGGGTCAGTTCGCGCAAGGCGGCGAGAGAAAAGTCGGGGTCGTCCAAGCCGTACCGGGCGATAAAGTCGCACAGCGCGATCCCGACAAAGGTATGTCCCACCTGCGGCGCGATCGCACGCAACACGTGCACCTTGTCGCGATACGTCCCGGAGAGCGCCGCCTCGCAGGCGAGCGCGGTCTGGCGGACACGGTCCATGAGTTCGCGCTCCTCCAGCCCGGTCAGCGTCAGTCGAAGGAAATGCTCGCGGTCAAAGCGCCGGGCTTCGGCCGCCAGCAACGCGGCGAGATCCCGGTAGCGCTGCTCGTTGAACCAATGTTTGAAGGCGTTCGACGCCGGCGCAGGTTCAGAGGGCATGGACGGCACCGCAGGAGCGGTGAAGAGTGAAGGGCGAAGAGTGAAAGGTGAAACGGACCGACAGCGCGATCACAGGCAGGTGTCCGTTGGAGGGAGCGCAGGCGGGGGCGCGAACGTTGAGGTGAGAAACCGAACGTAAGCCTTTTTTGATTGATCTAGGGCTCTGATGGAGGGCGTCGCTCCGTCGACGCCGGGGAACGCCCCTCGAAAACCTGCGCCCGCCCGTTTTGGTAATTGCGACGCTGAACCGGCGCCGACGGAGCGGCGCCCTCCCAGAGTGAATCCGAACGAGGTTACAACACCGGTTCGGCGAGGACTTCGGTGAGGCGGGCGGTTTCCTTGCCGCCGCCCATCGCGAAATCGGGTTTGCCGCCGCCTTTGCCACCGATCTGGGCGCAGAGGGCCGCGACGAGTTTACCCGCCTGGTGCCCGGCCTTGATCGCGGCCGGGGAACAGAAGGCCACCACCGTGGCCTTGTCACCCAGCACGGCGCCGAGGCGGACCACGCCCTCACCGAGCTTGGACACGACCTGGGAACCGAGCGCGCGCAGGGCTTCGGGCGAGTCGACGGTGACCACGGCGGACACGAACCGCAGGCCGCCGCGTTCGGTCGATTTCGTCACGAGTTCATCCGCCAGCCCCGCCGCCGCCTTCTGCTCGAAGACCCGGAGCTTGCGGTCGGACTCCGCCTTGTGCGCGAGCAGAGCGTCGAGCTTGGCCACGACATCCGTCGGACCCGCGTTGAGCTTGGCGCCGACGGCCCGGAGTTGCTGGTCATGATGCGTGAGCAGGTCGAAGGCCGCCTGGCCCGCCACCGCCTCGATGCGGCGGGTGCCGGCCGCGATCGCCATTTCCGCCACGATCTTGATGAAACCGATCTCGCCCGCGGTCGCCACGTGGGTGCCGCCGCAGAGCTCGCGGCTGTATCCACCGATGTCGACCACCCGGACCACCTTGCCGTACTTCTCACCGAAGAACGCGAGCGTGCCCTCGGGCTTCTTGTCGAAATCGGTCTCGTAGGTTTCCACGCGGGCGTTGTCGATGACCTTCTCGTTCACCAGGCGCTCCACCTCGCGCAGCTGCTCGGGTGTCATCGCCTCGAAGTGCGAGAAGTCGAACCGCATGCGGTCCGGCGTCTTGGAGGTGCCGGCCTGGCGCACGTGGTTGCCCAGCACCTTGCGCAGCGCCCAATGGATGAGGTGCGCGGCGGAGTGATGACGCGAAATGGCGCGGCGACGGCCGAGGTCGACCGACAGCTCGGCGCGCGTGCCAACGGTCAAGGTGGAGGCATCCGTGGCCGTCTTGTGCAAGTGGCGTCCGGACTTGTCCTTCACGGTATCCGCGATGTGCAGCTCCGTGCCGGCCACCCGGACCGTACCGCAGTCGCCCGCCTGGCCACCCATTTCCGCGTAGAAGGGTGTGCGGTCGAAGATCAGGAACGTGTCAGCGTCCGCGCGCACAATCTCCTGCAGAGTCGCCGACGCCGACGTCTCGGTGTAACCGAGAAACTCGGTGGGCTTGAGGTTCGTCGCCTCGCCCTCGGTGGCGGCGACGACGATTTCCTTTTTCTGCGCCGCGCGACCGCGCTCGCGCTGTTTTTCCATCAGCGCTTCGAACGAGGCAGTGTCGACGGTCAGTCCGCGCTCGGCCGCCAGAAGCTGGGTCATGTCGAGCGGGAAGCCATACGTGTCGTACAGCTCGAACGCGGTGGCGCCCTCCACCGTGGTGCCGGCCCCGTGGCTGGCCCCGCCGGCGACTGCGGCCTGGAACAGGCTAAGTCCGCGGTCGAGGGTGCGCCCGAAGCTCTCCTCCTCGCTGCGGATGACGCGGCGCACGATGTCCTGCTGCGCGACCAGCTCCGGAAAGACCGGCCCGAGGCTCTCCACCACCGGCGCCACGAGTTGCTCGAAGAAGCCCGCCTTGAGGCCGAGCTTGGTGCCATAGAGGATGCCGCGACGGAGGATGCGGCGGATGACGTAGTTGCGCCCTTCGTTGCCCGGCAGGATGCCGTCGGCGATGGCGCAACTGATGGTGCGGGCGTGATCGGCGAGCACGCGGAAGGCGATGTCGATGTGCTCCTGCTCGGTCAGCCCCTCGCGTTTGGTCGGAACCGTGCGCGCGTAGGTCTTGCCGGACAGCGCGGTGACCTTGGCGAACAGGGGCGCAAAGACGTCCGCCTCGTAGTTCGACGGCTCCGCGCCGAAGGTGGTGAAGCCCTTGGTCGTGGCGTGAATGCCGGCGACGCGCTCAAAGCCCATGCCGGTGTCGACGTGCTTCGCCGCGAGCGGTGAGAAGGTGCCGTCGGCGTTGGCGTTGAACTGGATGAACACGTGGTTCCAAATCTCGATGCAGCGCGGGCTGGAGGAATTGACGAGTTTGCGGCCCTCGACCTCGTCGTCATTCGCGAGCAGGTTGAAGTGGATCTCGGAACACGGACCGCACGGGCCGGTGTCGCCCATCATCCAGAAGTTGTCCTTGCGATTGCCATGGACGATGTGGATCGCGGGATCGAGACCCTCGGCCTTGAAGAGCTCCGTCCAGATCGCGGCCGCCTCGTGGTCAAACTCCGACGGGTCGCCCGGCTTCGGCGCGTAGACCGTGGCGAAAAGGCGCTTGGCCGGCATGCCCCAGACCTTGGTCAGCAGGTGCCAGCCCCAGGTGAGCGACTCCTTCTTGAAGTAGTCGCCGAAGGACCAATTGCCCAGCATTTCGAAGAGCGTGTGGTGGTAGGTGTCGAAGCCGACATCCTCCAGATCGTTGTGTTTGCCACCGGCGCGGATGCACTTCTGCGTATCCGCCGCCCGGGTATCCTTGCTCGGACGCACGCCGGCCCACTTCGACACGTCCGCCGCCCGGTCACCGAGGAAGATCGGCACGAACTGATTCATGCCGGCGTTGGTGAAGAGCAGTCCGGGCGAGTCCGGCAGCAGCGAGGACGAGGGCACAATCGTGTGCCCCTGGCTCGCAAAAAAATCGAGGAACGACTGACGGATCTGAGCGGAGGTCATGGGAAAGGAAGAGTGAAGGGCGAAGAGTGAAGAGTGAAATTTCGGACGGCAGACCTGAGGATCGGCGGAGAAGAGTGAAGGGCGAAGAGTAAAGAGTGAAGTTTATGACCTATTTCTAAGTGCGGCACTTTTTGGCGATGGTGGTGAGGATGGCGACAATCTCGTTGGCCTCTCTGTCGAAGTCGCCCAGTGAGGTAGGACGGAAAAGCCCGCACGCTTCGGCAAGTCGGATCCAATAGCGGGTCTCCCGCGCCTCCTTGCAGGCTATGGACATTTTCGCGGCAAAGTCGGCGCGACTTTGGCTACCGTAAGCTTCCTCTACATTGGCTCCAATCGAGGTCGCCGCACGCAAAAGCTGGTTCGAAACAACGCGACTGGCCGACGCTGTAGTCTCATGCTGGCGACAAAGGTTCACGACTTCCACCGAAAACCGAAAGGTCCGCTCACGGATGTCCGGCGCCTTGGTTGCTTTAACTTCACTCTTCACTCTTCGAACTTCGCACTTCGATCATCCGCAATCAAAGATTGCGGATGATCGCGTCGGCCATGGCGATGGTGCCGACGGTGGGGCGGCCGAAGGCGATGTCGCCGGTGCGCACGCCGTCGACTGCGACGGTCTTGCGGACCGCCGCCTCGATCCGGGTCGCGAGGGCGTCGAGGCCGAAGCTGTAGCGCAGCATGAGCGCGGCCGAGAGGATCTGCGCGCAGGGATTGGCGATGCCCTTGCCCGCGATGTCGGGCGCGGTGCCGCCGGCCGGTTCGTACAGACCGAAGGGTTTGCCGTGACGGTTCGAGCCGACACCGAGCGAGGCACTGCTCATCATGCCGAGCGAGCCGCAGATGACCGCCATCTCGTCAGAGAGGATGTCGCCGAACATGTTCTCCGTGAAGAGCACGTCGAACTGGTTGGGATCGCGCGCGAGCTGCATCGCCGCGTTGTCGACGTACATATGGGTGAGCGCGAGGTCCGGGTGATGCTTCGCGAAATACGCGATCACGGTCTTGCGCCAGAGCACCGACGTTTCCAGCACATTGGCCTTGTCGACCGAACACACGCGCTTGCCGCGGGCCCGCGCGGTGACCGCGGCGACCTCGGCGATGCGTTCGATCTCCGACGTCTTGTAGATCATCGTATCGACCGCCTGCTCCTCGCCATTGGGCAGCGTGATCGTGGTCTTCGGCTGGCCGAAATAAATGCCGCCCGTCAGCTCGCGGATGCAGACGATGTCGATGCCGTTCGGAATGCGTTCCGCCTTGAGCGGCGAGGCGTCGACCAGGTCCTTGTAGAGCAGACCGGGGCGGATGTTGGCAAAGAGACTGAAGGCCTTGCGCAGCGGCAGCAGCGCGGCGCGCTCGGGCTGTTCCTTCGGCGGCAGCTTTTCCCATTTCGGACCACCGACGGAGCCGAATAAAATCGCATCGCTCTTGCGGCAGAGCTCCAAGGTCGAGTCCGGCAGCGCCTTGCCATGGTTGTCGATGCCAGCCCCGCCGACATCGGCGATCTCGTAGGAGAGGGTGATGTTTTCCTTGCGGGCCACATGGGCCAGCACGCGCAGCGCCTCGGTCATCACCTCGGGCCCGATGTAGTCTCCTGGAAGAACGGCGAACGTAAGCGTCGACATAAAGTCGGCCATCGTGGCAAACCGCGGGCCTCAGTGGCAAGTGGGGATTCACGACAGCCGCCATGGACACAAGCGGGTGCAGTTTAGAGCCACGCGCGGCTTGGTCCCTCGCAGCAATCGCAATTCAATAACTTTTATATCAATCGATCCCAGCGCCCCCACGATCAGCGCAGGCCAACCTCCGATTGTAGGGCTGCCCCTTGCGGGCACGCCGTCACCGCAGGGCGGTGAATTGGGAAGGTCGAAGAGTGAAGCGTGAAAAAAGCCAGGCATGGCCGCGAGGGCGAGCCCTACAATCGGACACTGATTTCGAACTTCACTCTTCGCCCTTCGAGCTTCCCGCCCCGACGGGCCCGGCCCCATTCGTCATTCGTCATTCGACCTTCGTCATTCCGCCCCCAGCCGCTCGCCACGGCTGGGGGCGGCATGCTTTGGAGTTGCGCGCCAGCGGCTCTCCCCTGTCTTTGCCGGCGATGCAATTGCACGTTCTGCCGGCCGGTCTGATTCAAACCAATGCCTACCTGCTGGTCGCTCCGGAACGGGGCGAGGCGGTGCTCATCGATGCACCGGGTGACGTCTGGGCGGACGTGGAACCGATTTTGAAGTCCACTCAGGCGCGCCTGACCGAACTTTGGATCACGCATGGTCACTGGGATCACACGCAAGGCGGCGCGGAGGTGGTCGCCGCGACGGGAGCCAAGGTCCGGGCACACCGGGCGGACCAGGTCCTGATCGAGACGCCTGAAGTCATGGAGGTCTTCCTCGGGCGCGGCATTTCGCTGACCCCGATCAAGGTCGACACGTGGATCGACCAGGGAAGCCGCTGGTCGTCGCTGGGGCTCGAGGTGGAGGTCCGCCACGTGCCAGGACACTGTCCCGGCAATGTCTTGTTTTACCTGTCGGAGGCACGGGCTGCCTTCGTCGGTGATGCCTTGTTCGCCGGCAGCGTGGGTCGCACCGACCTGCCCGGCGGCAGCTCCGACACCCTGTTCGCCGCCATCCGGTCCCAGATCTACACCCTGCCCGACGCTACCACGGTTTACCCGGGACACGGTCCCGCTACCACGGTCGGGACGGAAAAGAAGAGCAACCCCTACGTGAAAGCCTGACCGGCGGTCCGGCCACCCGCTCATACCGGGTCCGATCGCAGCGGCCCCTCCTTGCGTCCCGTGCTCCCACCCGTTTTCCTGCCCGCGGCATGAGTTCTGACCTCGCCCAGCACGAAGGGTTTATGCGACGCGCCCTCGACCTCGCCCGTCGGGGTTGGGGCCGGACCACGCCGAATCCCATGGTGGGGGCCGTGATCGTCGAGGACGGGGTGATCGTGGCCGAGGGTTTCCACGCCGAAGACGGCGGACCGCACGCCGAGCGCGTGGCCTTCGCCGCGCTGGGTCGACCGCCCAAACCGGACGCCACGTTGTATGTAACGCTGGAGCCCTGCTCCACCCACGGTCGCACCGGGGCCTGCTGCGACTTGATCCGCGAGTCGGGCGTGCGCCGCGTGGTCGTGGGCGCCACCGACCCCTTTCCCGATCACGCCGGCCGGGCGTTTGTTCTGCTCCGCCAGGCGGGCATCGAGGTCATTCCAGGCGTGCTGGAGTCGGAGTGCACCCAGCTGAACATCCTGTTCAACCACTGGATCGTGAAGCGCACCCCGCTGCTCGCGGGCAAGGCGGCGGTCACGCTCGACGGCAAGATCGCGACGCGCGCCGCCGACTCGAAGTGGATCACGGGCGAACGGGCGCGGGCCGACGTGCATCGCTGGCGCCGGCTCTTTCCAGGCATCGCGGTGGGAGCGGGCACGGTCGCGGCCGACAATCCGCGGCTGACCGCCCGCAATGGCGACGAAGAGTGGTGTCCCTGGCGCTTCGTTTTCGACGGCCGCCTGCGCCTGTGGAACGAGCGCAACCAGCCCACCGTTTTCACGGACCGCCACCGGGAACGCACCGTCGTGGTCACCACCCAACACGGCGGGCTCGGCTACATTCGCAAACTGCGCGATCTTGGCGTGCAGGTTTGGGTCATCGAGTCGGCCACCCAGCGGGTGAGTCTGACGGACTTCCGCGCCCGCTGCAGCCAGGAGAAGATCACCGGCGTGTACTTCGAAGGCGGGGCCCAGTTGATCAGCGAGCTGGTCCAGCTGCGCGAGCTCGACTACCTGTTCGTCTATCGCGCGCCCGTGCTCTTCGCCGACGACCGGGCGAAGTCGGTCTTCAGCGGCCTGCGCACGGAGAAGCTGGTCAACGCGGTCCGGCTCCGCGAGGTGCGCCACGAGGTCTTCGGGGAGGACACGCTGATGCGCGGACGCGTCGAGTATCCAGACAAGATGTACGTCGATGAAGCTGCATTTAGCCTCGGGTAACGCCCACAAGGTGGCGGAATTCCAGGCCCTGGTGGCCGCCTCCGGCCTGCCGGTCGAGATCGTGTCGGCCCGGGCAGTCGGCGGCATGCCGCCGGTCGACGAAGACGCGGGAACTTTCGTCGGCAACGCCCGCAAGAAGGCCCGCGCCCTGCTCGCCCGGCTCGGCCCCGGTCCCGCCTGGGCCCTCTCCGACGACAGCGGCCTGTGCGTCGACGAGCTCGGGGGCGCGCCGGGAGTTGAGTCCGCCTATTACGCCGGCCCCGAGGGCGACGCCGTCGCCAACCTGCGCAAGCTGGTCGCGGTGCTGCGCGACGTGCCGGCCGGGCGGCGCACCGCGCGGTTCGTCTGCGTGCTGGTGCTGGTCGGCACCGATGGCAGCGAGGCCGTGTTCGAGGGGCGCTGTGAAGGGACCCTGCGGATGGCACCCGCCGGCGGTGCCGGCTTTGGCTACGACCCGCTATTCGTGCCGCAGGGGCACTCCGAGTCGTTTGCGGAAATGCCGGAAGCGCGGAAAAATCTGCTCTCGCACCGGGCGCTCGCCTGGCAGGGGCTGGCCGCCCACCTGCAGACGAAGCTGGGACCGTCCACCGCGTCCTGAACCGTCCGCTGCATGATCTCCGCCTTCGCCCTTCTCGGCTGCAGCGTCGCGTGGGCCTGGCTGCTCGTCCGCCGCTGCGCCCCGGTGCTCCGGACGACCGAGTCGCTCGCCGTGGCCGGCGCGCTCACGCTGGTGATCACCTGCTGGCTGCCCTTCCTGGTCGCGCGGCTTGCGGGGCTGTCCGCCTCCCTCTGGCTGGCGCCACTGCTGGCGGCCGGCTTGCTGGGCGTTGAGGTTGCCCTCGCCGCGCGCCGGCCGGCGCGTCTGCGCCAGGCACTGCGGGTGACGGCCGCCGCGACTTGGCGCCGCCTGCGTTCTCCGTCGGGCGCCGGCCTGCTCCTCCTGCTGGCCTTCCATGCGTGGGGTCACACGCTGCACTGCCTTTGGGAACGGGACGGAGGCTACTGGAGCGCGGGCGCGGGCTGGGAGGATCAATCGTTTCACACCGCGCTGGCGACGTCGTTTTCCCTCGGGGACAACCTGACCCGGCTGAGTTATCCCCACCTGCCGGAGTGGTCGCTCGGATACCCGTTCCTTCCCGACTTCCAAGCCGGCTGGTTGCACGCGGCGGGGCTGTCGCTTCCCGCCGCCTTTGTCACCGGCAACCTGCTCGCCTCCGCCGTCTTCCTCGGCGGATCGGCCTGCCTGCTCCGCCGCTGGCTCGGTGCGCGCGGCCGGGGGCTGCTCGCCCTCGTGCTCTGGCATCTGGGCGGGGGATTCGGCCTCGCCTACCTCGCGACGGAAGCCGCGGCCCAGGGTTCATTCGCAACGGCGTGGTGGGCGCACGACTACGCCAATGCGTGGGAACTCGAACTGCATTTTCACAACCTCACCACCGGGATCCTCTGGCCCATGCGCGTCGTGCTCTACGGCCTGGCGGTGTCCGGAGCCATCGCCCTGCTCCTGCGGGCCGCGCTGGCCGGCCGGCGCGTTCGCACCGCGGCCTTTGCCCTCGCCGGAGGCCTGGCCGGGGCCCTGCCGCTGATCAGCGCCCACGGCCTGATCATCCTCGCGTGTGCCATCCCGCCACTCGCCCTCCAGCACCAGCCCGGGCGGCGCGCGCGGGCCTGGGTGACCGCGGTGCTGGTCGGAGCGGTGCTGACGCTGCCGCAGCTGGCCTGGATGGGGGCGCAACTGGGACGGTCCGACCCGCCGTTCGTGCGCTGGTCGCCCGGCTGGATGACCGCCTTCTGGGGACCGACGCCCTGGACCGACCTCGCCTCGCACTGGGCGTGGAACACCGGGCTGTGGATCACGCTCGGGGCGGCGGCGCTGATCACCGCCGGGCCGCGGTTCCGCCGGGAAACCGCCGGCTGGTGGCTCATCTTTCCGCTCGGGTACCTCGTCGTGTTCCAGCCCTACGTCTTCGACAATCTCAAGCTCTTCGCCGCCGGCGCACTCGCCGCCGCGGCGGGTTGCAGCGTCTGGATCAGTCGCGCCTGGCAGGCTGGATACGCGGGCCGGGGCCTTGCCGTTCTGCTCGCCCTCGCCTGCTCGGCGTCCGGGCTGCAGTCGATCCTGTCGGAAGCCCGCCGGCCCGCGATGATCGCGGACGCCGAGTCCCGGCGGTTTGCGGAAGGCGTCGCCCGGGTCACACCCCGCGACGCTCTGATCGCGACCGCTCCCCACCTGCATCACCCCGTGCTCGTCCTCGCCGGCCGGCGGGTCGTGGCGGCCAACGATTCCGGACTCACCCTGCACGGAGTGCCCCGCATGCTCGAGCGCACCGGCGAGGTGGCAAAGTTCTATGAAGGCAGCGCCGAGGTGCTGGCCCGTTTCCGTGCACTCCAGGTGGGGTGGATCGTGTTAGGGCCGATGGAGCGCTCCGCCTTTCCCGGACTCAACCAGGCCTTTCTGGAGGCGAACTCCACGCCCGTCCTGACCGAAGGAGCCTGGCAGCTGCGCCGATTGCACGGCGCGCACGAGTGAGGCGGGGTGACGCCGATCCCTGCGGCCTCAGCGAGGCCGCCTACAACAACAGGACACCCGCAGGGTTCATGCGGGGCCGGCGCGCCCGCGTGGGGCGGCCCTGCCCTATTCGAAAGGGACGCGTGGTCCGCTCCGGCTGGTCATTCGTCATTCGTCATTAGGAATTCGTCATTCCAGCCCCGCAGGGGCTGGTCTCGCGGTTTCGGCTTGCGGCCACCTTCCCGGGATCGACGCTTTGCCTGCCCCGCCATGAACCCCAACGCCTACACCCCCTACCGCAACCTCCCTCCCCTCGCCGGCATCGCCACCTTCGAGGAAGCCCGGCAACCGGGCCTCTCGGTCGAGGACTGCGTGGCCCGGCTCAAGCGGCACCATTGGGCGTTCCGACGCCTGCACGGCCTGTTCATCCACCGCCTCGCCGCCGAGCCCATCTATGAGCTGAAGATGGCCTTCAGCCTGCACGCCCACTACTGCGCCGAACACGCGGCGGCCTGGCGTAATCGCGTGGGCGAAATGCGCGAGCCACCCCTCGGTCTCGACGCCGTGCCGGATGCCGCGCTCGACCTCTTCTTCGACGAACTTCTCGCCTCCCCCACCACCGAGGCCCTGCTGCTCGGCGTCTATGAACACGCCCTGCCCGCCCTCGCCGGGGCGCTGCGCGCCCACCCCCTGGCCACCAACCGGCTGGTGGACCACCCCTCAGTTCGCATCTGTCGCTTCGCGCTGCTCGAAGTCGACGACATGATCGCCTACGGCCGGCAGGCCATCACCCAGCTGGTTTCAGCGGCGCAGCGCGAGCAGCACCAACCCTGGACCCAACACCTCACCCACCTGCTCGCCCAGGCCGGGGGTCTGGCCGGCGAGGCCGAGCCCGCCCCGGGTCCGTTGCTGCGGTTCACGCCGCCCGCCGCACAGACCTACGATCCGGTCCCGCAACGCGACGAACGCTTTCCCGATCCCTACAACATGGGCGTGCACGCGGAGGCCTTCCTCTACGACGAGTCGTTTCCGCCCGGACCGAAAACCCTGATGATGTTCTACAAGCGGCTCCGGGAAATCGATGTGCCGGAGATGATGGCGAGCATCCTGGCGGAAACGACGGGGAAACCCTGGGACTACACCGTCGACATGACCCGGCAGCTCTGGGACGAGGCGCGGCACGCCCTGATGGGCGAGGTCGGGTTCGTCCAGGCCGGCCTCGACTGGCGCCAGCTGGTGCGCGTGAACTTCACCTGGTCGCTCGCGCTGAATACGCAGCTCACACCGCTGGAGCGACATGCCGTGCTCTATTTCATCGAGCAGGGACTGATGCCGAAAACCGGCAAACGCTTCGAATGGGAGGTCGGCCTTGCCTCGGGTGACCCCTTCGCCGCGCTCGTCCAGGACTACGACTGGGCGGACGAAGTGCTGCACGCCCGCATCGGTCGCGATTGGTATGTGAAGCAGATTGGCGACCCCCGCGAAGCCACCGCCTTCGGCGATCGCTGCTGGTCGAAGGTCCTCATCGACTGGGAAAGCTACCGGCGCGAAGGCAAAACCCAACACCACAACTGGTGGCCCGAACTCTACCGCACCTGGTGCCGTCAACGCGGCGAGACCCCCGATCCCCGGATCGAGTCCTTCGCCACCAGCTACCAGGCCGTGCGCGCCGACCTGCGCGAAATCAGCGCCTCGGCCTGACCGCGCTCCCGCCTCGCCCGTTCGCCCGGCTCCGCTGAAATTTCACGCGGGCGCGACTTTTGTTTCGCGGGATTGACGCGGGCATCCGGTTGCATGGATCGTGCGCTCGCTTGAAAGCCCTGCTTTACCCCCGTTTTGATGAGTTGAAGATCGAGGTCCTCGCGGATCCCACGCCCGCCGCCGGCGACGTGGTGCTTCGCGTGGCCGCCTGCGGCTTGTGCGGCAGCGAACTGGAGTCGTTCAAGAATCGCAGTCCCCGGCGCCAGCCGCCGCTGGTCATGGGCCATGAATTCTGCGGCGTGGTCGAGGAGACGGGCGCGGGTGTGGATCGCGCCCTGCTCGGCCGGCGCGTGGTCAGCAACTCACTCGTTCCCTGCGAACGCTGCGTGCGCTGCCGGCGGGGCGACACCCACCTCTGCGCGCACCGCCAGATCTTCGGCATGCACCGCGCCGGTGCGTTCGCCGAGCGCGTGGTCGTGCCCGCCGGTGTGCTCCTACCCTGGCCCGACGAGCTGCCCGCGGCCGCCGCCTGCCTCGCCGAACCGCTCGGCAACGGTATCCACGTGGTCAATCTCACGCGTCACCTTCCCGCCACGACCGCCGTGGTGATCGGGGCCGGTCCGATCGGGCTCATGTGCCAGCAGGCGCTGCAAACACTGCGGGGCAGTCAGGTCATGGTCGCCGACCTTTCCCCGGGCCGGCTCGCGGTCGCGGAGCGGCTGGGCGCGGCGCGCACGGTCGTGACCAAGGACGCGGACCTGCCCGCGGAGGCGCGTGCCTGGACGGAGGGTGAAGGGGTGGACCTTGTGGTCGACGCGGCGGGTTCCGCCACGACCAAGCGACTCTCCATCGCGGCGCTGCGTCCCGGCGGCGCCGCCGTCTGGATCGGGCTGCACGGGGACCGCGTCGAAATCGACTCCTATCAGGTCACGCTGCCGGAGCGACAGATCCTGGGCACCTACGCTGCCCGCAAGGACGAGCTCGCCACGGCCCTCGAACTCATGCGCACCGGACGCGTGGAGGTTGCCTCCTGGGTGGAAACCGCGCCGCTGGAGGAGTCCGTCGCCGTCTTTCGCCGCATGCTCGCGCCCGGCGACCACGACCTCAAGGCCGTCTTCACCCCCTGATCCCCGCTCCCTTCATGCGTGTTCTCATCACCGATTTCGGTTTCCCCCACGTCGATCAGGAACGGGCGATTCTCACCGCCATCGGCGCCGAGGTCGCCACCGCCCAGTGCCGCACGCCGGCGGACGTGATCGCGGCGGGACGCGACGCCGACGCGCTTCTGGTCCAGTGGGCGCCGATTGATCGCAGCGTCATCCAGGCACTCGAACACTGCCGGGTGATCGTGCGATACGGCATCGGCGTGGACAATGTCGACCTCCGCGCGGCGGGAGAACGCGGCATCCCGGTCTGCAATGTGCCCGACTACTGCATCGACGAAGTCGCGGACCACACCCTCGCGCTCGCCCTCGCCCTCGCGCGCCAGCTGCCCCAGACCGATGCAACCGTGCGGGCCGGAACCTGGAAGATCACGCCGCCCCGACCGATCAGTGGTTTTCGCGGCACGCTCTTCGCCACGCTTGGTTATGGCCGCATCGCGCGCGCCGTCCTCAGTCGCGCGGCCGCCTTTGGCTTCATCCCGGCGGCCTATGATCCCTTCCTCTCGCCCGACGCCTTCGCCGAGACTGGCGTGCGCCCGCTCACGCTCGACGCCGTGCTCACCACCGCCGGCGTGATCAGCCTCCACCTGCCGCTCACCGCGGACACCCGCCACCTCATCCAGGCCGCGACGCTCGCCCGCATGCGCCGCGACGCCGTGCTGGTGAACACCGCGCGCGGAGGCCTCATCGACACCGTGGCGCTGGCCGCCGCACTCGAACAAGGCGCCCTCGGCGGCGCGGGTCTCGACGTCTTTGAGACCGAACCGCTGCCGGCGGACCACCCGCTCCGCCGCGCTCCGAATGTACTGCTGACCTCCCACACCGCCTGGTACAGCGCCGCCAGCGTGCCCGAGCTCCAGCGCAAGGCCGCGGAAGCCGCCGCGCGCGCCCTGAGCGGCCAGCCCCTGCGTCACGTGGTCAACGAATCCTTCCTCGCCCCGCCCCGCTAACCCCTCGCCCGCATGCGCCTGATCGATCTGTCCCACCCCCTGGTCCACGGCCAGGACAACTTCCCCTCCGACCCGAAGCTCAGCATCGTGCCGCACGGCCGGGTCTCGACCCTGAAGTACAACATGACCCAGGTGAGCATGGCCACCCACCAGGGCACGCACCTGGATGCCATGTATCACTTTCTCGACGACGGGAAAACGATCGACCAGATGCCCCTCGACTGGTTCTACGGCGAGGCCGTGCTCCTTCGCCTACCGAAGGCGCCGCGGGAGGAGCTGCGGGTCGAGGATTTTGCCCGGCACGAAGCCGTGCTCCAGCCGGGTGCGAAGATCATCTACGAGACCGGCTGGCACCGTCAGTTCGGCCAGCCCGGCTACTTCTCCGACTTTCCCAGCCTGACCCAGGAGGCCGCGCGCTACCTCGTTTCCCGAAAGATCCGTATGCTCGGAATGGACACACCCACGCCGGGCCGCGACTGGTACGAGGTCCACCACATCCTGCTCGCAAAAGAGGCCGAGATCGTCGTCGTCGAAGGTCTCGCGCACCTCGACCAGGCACCGGATCGATTCACGTTCTGCGGCTTCCCGCTCAACTTCAAAGGACGCGACGGCTCCCCGATCCGGGCGGTCGCGATCGTGCCATGAGAGGCCTCAAGGACAGGATCGCACTCGTCACCGGCGGGCTCGGCGACCTGGGCCTCGCGGCCATTCAACGCCTCGTCGAGGAGGGTTGCCGCGTCGCCTCGTTCGACCTCAAAGCCGATGGAGACGGCCAACTCGCCCGGCTCGGGGTGCTGCACCAGGCGGTCGACATCAGCCAGGAGGCCGCGGTCGACGAAGCCTGCCGGCGGCTGCGACTCGAACTCGGCCCCGTGCGCATCCTCGTCAACTCAGCCGCCCGCTTTGTTTTCCGCGGAGTCGACGCCACGCCGGCGGAATGGAACGACATCCTCTCGGTCAACGTGGTCGGCACCACCCTGGTCACCCAGCGGATCGTCGCGCACATGAAGGAAGCCGGCGGCGGCAGCATCATCAACCTGTCATCGGTCAGCGGATTCGTCGGTCAGGCCAACTTTTCGACCTACAACGCGACCAAGTTTGCCCTGCGCGGACTGACCAAGTGCTGGGCCCAGGACCTCGCGCCCCATGGCATCCGGGTCAACAGCCTGTGCCCGGGTTACATTTACACCTCGGCGTTCGTGAATTCCTGCCGGAAGCTCGGACTCGATCTCGAGGAAGAAAACCGGCGCGCCTCGGCCATGCACCTGCTCGGACGCCAGGGCCGGCCGGAAGAAGTGGCCGCGGCGGTTGCGTTTCTTGCGAGTGAGGATAGCTCCTTCATGACCGGAAGTGACCTCGTTGTGGACGGTGGCTACCTTGCCCGGTGAAGCGGTTCCGCTCCACCCTTGACAGCCCCCCGACGCGAACGACAAACCACCACGGTTCCCGGCGCCTCGCACCTGCGGGGTGGTGGGACTCTACCCGAACCCTCCTCCCTACCATGAAATCGTTCTTCCTCTCCCTCTTCACCGCCAGCCTGCTCCTCGTGGGCGCCGCCTCGGTCACCGCCCAGACAGCCCCGAAAACGGTGATCCACGTGGTCACGGTCAAATGGAAGGCCGGCACCACGCCCGAACAGATCCAGGCCGCTCTCGCCGGGGTGCAAGCCCTGCCGGCCAGCTTCAAGGGCATCACCCGCGTTTGGACCCGCTCGATCAAGGTCCAGGGCGGCGCCGCCAATGCGTTTGTCATGGAGTTCGCCAGCGAAGACGCTCTGAAGCAGTACTCCGGCAGCGACGCCCAGAAGGCCTGGTACAAGGTTTACACGCCGATCCGCGAAAGCAGCACGACGTTCGACATCACGAACTAAGCGCGACGCGCCATCGTTCGCATCGTTCTTCCTTCAAGGCCGCCGCAAGGCGGCCTTTTCCGTTTGTTCTCCCGTGGATCCGCCGTTTTCTTCGCGTCGTTCCCACACATGCGTTCGCTCCGCTCTCTGATTCCATGGCTGGCCCTGGGCGCCGGTTCCCTGTCCGTTTCCGTCGCGCTGTCCGCGTCGACGTCGCCTTCCTCGGATGACCTCGCCGCGCGCCAAGTGCGCGCGCATACGACCTTTCTCGCGGACGACCTCCTGGAAGGACGCGGCACCGGCACCCGCGGGCATGCACTGGCCGCGCGGTACGTGGCCTCGCAGTTTCTGCGCCTGGGACTGCAGCCGGCCGGCGACTCCGGGACGTTTGACCAGACGGTGCCGCTGATCGAGGCGACGGAGCAGATCGAGGCGGGCCGCTTCCTGCTTCGGCGGGCCGGTTCACCGGACGTGAGCCTGCAGGCGTCGACCGACGTCCTTGTCCGGGTGGCCGCCGGGCAGACCGAAGGTCGGATCGAAGCCCCGGCAGTGTTCGTCGGCTATGGCGTGAGAGCCCCGGAGTTCGACCACGATGATTTTCAAGGCATCGATCTGACGGGCAAGATTGCCGTGGTGCTCTCGGGTGCTCCGAGCCGGTTTCCGGCGGATCCCAGGGCCTACTATGCGAGCGAGAAACTCACCGGCATCGCGGCTCGCGGCGCCGTCGGGGTGGTCACCCTCATCACGCCGCGGGACCTGGCTCAGGCGCCATGGGCGTTCGTCGCGGCACAGTCCCGCTTTCCGCGCATGCGGTTGCTCGATGCGCAGGGTCGCATTGTCGACTCCGCTCCCGGGATCAAGGTCACCGCGGTCGTCGGCACCCACGCCGCGAACACGCTCTTCGCCGGCACGGCCCACACGGCGGAAGCCCTGTTCGCCGCAGCCGAGGCCGGCCCGTCGCCGCGCTTTGCCCTCGACGCGACGATCGAGTTGAGCGCCGCCGCCACCTTCCATCGCATCGAATCCCTCAATGTGCTCGGCTTGCTGCCGGGCTCCGATGCCCGCCTCGCCGGGGAACCCATCGTCGTTACCGCCCACCTCGATCACCTCGGCATCGGACCGGAGGTCAAGGGTGACAAACTTTACAACGGCGCGATGGACAACGCGATCGGCACGGCCCTGCTGCTGGTGATGGCGGAGCAACTTGGGGCGGGAGCCCCGTTGCCGAGGCCAGTGCTGTTTGCCGCCGTCACCGCGGAAGAAAAAGGCCTGCTCGGCGCCCGCCACCTGAGTCTGAATCCACCGGCCGGAGTCAGGCGTTACCTGGCCAACGTGAATTTCGACATGGCGATGTTTCCCGTGCCGACACGTGAGCTGGTGGGCTGGGGAGCCATCCATTCCTCCCTCGGAGCCACCCTCGCCCAGGTGGCCGGGCGCCAGCAATTCACCGTCAGCCCGGATCCCATCCCGGACGAAGCCATCTTTGTGCGCAGCGACCAGTACGCCTTCATCCGCGAAGGCGTGCCTGCCCTCTTTCTCAGCACCTGGCCCACCGTCGATCCGACGGGCCCGGCGGGCTCGGATCCGAGCGGACGGTTTCTGCAGGAGCGCTATCACAAACCCAACGACGATCTGCTCCAGCCCATCGACTGGCCATCGACCGGTGCGTTTGTCCGCGTTGCTCGCGACCTCGTGCAGACCGTGGCCGAGTCCCCGGAGCCACCGGACTGGCTGCCAGGAAACTTTTTTGGCCTCACCTTTGGGCAGAAGCGTCGCTGACCCGCACCCGCCATGGCCGGTTTTGAAAACGCCCTGATCCTGCTTCTTCTGCTGACCGGCCTGAGCGTGATCGGCCGGTGGCTGCCATGGCCCATGCCCATCACCCATGTCTTCGGAGCCGCCGCCATCGCGCTCCTACCCTGGTTTCCCCGGATCGCCCTCGATCCGGGCTTTTTCTTTCTCTGCTTTGTGCCGCCGCTGCTGTTTTCCGACGGCTGGTTGATGCCCCTCCGCGATTTCATGGAGGCAAAGCGCCCCATCCTGATGCTCGCGACCGGGCTCGTCGTCTTCACCACGCTTTCGATCGGCCTGGTCATGCACTGGCTGATCCCAGATTTGCCCCTGGCCATGGCCTTTGCCCTCGGCGCCGTCGTCTCGCCCACCGATGCGGTGGCGGTGAGCGCGATCACGCAAAAACTCAAGGTGCCGGCCCGGCTCAGCGCCGTGCTCAATGGCGAAAGCCTGATGAACGACGCCACCGGCCTGGTCGCCTTCAAGTTCGCTCTCGGCGCCATGGTGGCGGGTAGCTTCTCCCTGCGCAGCGCCACGATGGAGTTCGTCGTCCTCGCGCTCGGCGGAACCCTGCTCGGCCTCGCCCTCGGCTGGCTGATCGGCCGGCTTCGCGATGCGCTCCGGCAGGTGCGCAGCAGCGATGTCTTCATCGAGGTGACGCTCTCGCTCATGTCTCCTTACGCCGCCTACCTCGCCGCCAACGCGCTCGGGGTGTCCAACATCCTCGCGGTGGTGGCCGCCGGACTGTACTCCGGCTGGCGGGATCCGTTGCGCATGGATGTCTCCACGCGCCAGACGGCCTGGGCAACGTGGTCGATGGTGCTTTTCTGGCTCAACGGCCTCGCCTTCATCCTGCTCGGACTCCAGCTGCCGGGCATTCTTCAGGCCGTCAGCGCCACCTATAGCACCGGCCAGCTCCTCCTTTTCACCGCAGCGGTGTCCGGAGTCGCCGTCATCACTCGACTGCTCTGGATCTTCCCCGGCGCCTACCTGCCCTTTGCGCTCTCCCGTCGTATCCGCAAGGCCGAAACGCCCCCGACCTGGCAGGGCGTGCTGGTCAGCGGCTGGGCCGGCATGCGCGGCACCATCACCCTCGCGGCGGCGCTCTCCATCCCGCTGACGATGGACAATGGCACGCCGTTTCCGGGACGCGACCTCGTCATCTTCCTCGCCGCCGGCGTGATCGTGGTGACCCTGCTTCTCCAAGGTACGACGCTGGAAGCGCTGATTTGCCGGCTGGGGGTCAAGGCGGACGATTCCAAGGTGCGAGAGGATCGCCAGGCCCGCATCGCAGCCGTCGAGGCCGGACTGAAAGCCCTGCGCGCGGTCGATTCGAGTCAGGCCGCGCCCGAGGAACAGGCTGCTCTGGGCACGGTCGTGGCGGAGTACGAACATCGCCTGGCGGAACTGGTGGCGGAAGGTGAAACCCGGACCAGCGCACAACGCCGCCGCTCGGCCGGAACCCGCCACCGCCTGACCGCGCTCCGGGCGGAACGGGAGGCGTTGAACGCACTCTGGCGGCACGACGCCATCAGCGACGACATTCACCGTCCGTTGCAGGAGTTGCTCGACTACGAGGAACTGATGCTCGTCGGACAAAACCAGGCCGGGGTGGCGACCGGACCGGAATAAGGCCCCCAGCGGCTTTGGTTTCGTCTTTCCCTGGGGAAAAAATTCCCCATGCTCCGAGCACTGAAGGACTTCCCACATGGTTGAGTATAATCCTAAACGCTGGTCACCTCAATTGCTCGCCGTGCGCGGCTCAATCGCGCCCAAGATCATCCTCCGGGTCGCGCTCGTCGTGCTCTGGTCGGCGGTGGTGGTGCTGATTCACAAGCACGTCCGACACATCGAGATTCCACCGACGGTGCATACCCTGGTGGGGCTGGCATTGGGTCTGCTCCTGGTGTTTCGGACGAACTCGTCGTACGAACGCTTCTGGGAGGGCCGAAAGTCCTGGGGCCGAATCATCAATTCCTCCCGCAACATCGCCCGCACCGCCAGTTCCTTGCTCAAGACCCAGCGGGCGACCCTGGAGCTGATCCTGCTCTGGACGGCGGCGTTTCCTTATGCGTCGATGAACAGCCTGCGCAGGACCCGGGGCCTTGGTCCCATCGAGTCGCGCCTGCCGCCCGCCGCCGTGGCCGAGGTCCTGGCTGCAGCCCATGTTCCCCTGGCGGTCGCCCAGCAAATCAGCCTGGCCCTGGCCCGACATCGCTCGGACGGCACCTTCGCCGAGCGCTGCATCATCTACCTCGACGACATGGTGCGGCGCCTGGTGGACGAAATCGGCGAGTGTGAACGTATCCAGAATACGCCCTTGCCCTTCGCCTACGTGGTGCATCTGCGACGGGCCCTGGTGCTTTACCTCACGACCCTGCCCTTCGTGCTGGTCGATCCGTTTGGCTGGCTCACCACCTTGTGCATGCTGCTGATCTCCTACGTGCTCCTGGGCATCGACGAGATCGGGGTGGAAATCGAAAATCCCTTCGGCACGGACAGCAACGATCTGCCCATCGAGTCATTTTGCTCCGGCGTGGAGAAGATCATCCTCGAATCCATCCCGCCGCCCCCGGCCGCCCCTCCGCCGGCGGCCTGAGCGACGCAGGCACCCTCACGCAGGAGAGGTGCCTTTGCCCGGGGTGACTCGCAGTGGCGGCACCGGTTCGGTCCGGGACGGGAAGTGTTCCGGGCGCGTAAAGCCATGCTCGATGGCAAAGCGCATGAGTTTGGGCGTCGAATGCACATTGAGTTTGCGCATGATGTCACGTCGCCGCGACTGCATGGTCGATTCGCTCACCCCCAGCGCCGCCGCAATTTCCGCATCGGACCGGGCTTCGCCCATCATGGACAGCACGACCTGATCATAGGCGGACAGCAGGCGGTAATAGGCCTGCGGGTCCTGCTGCACGGTTTGGGTCGTCTGGTCAAACACGGGGGCAAAGTAGGGCGAGCCTCCCGCCACCAACGGCAGGGCTTCGCGCAACACCGCCAGATTCTGGTGTCGCTTGTCGACAAACCCGTGCACGCCCGCCTCGTGCACGCGGTAGAGCGACACCGGGTCCCGCAACGACGACAGCACCAGGATGCGGGTCTCCGGAAGTTCCGTCCGCACCTGCCGGGCGATGTCCAACCCATCCATGTCAGGCAGCGAAAGGTCGAGAATCAACAACCCGGGTCGCTCCTGCTTCAGTCGTTCGACCACCCCGGTGCCATGCGTGACATTCAGCACGACATGGTACCCCAACTCGCGCTCGCACAGGAGACGCACGAAATCGGCGAACAAGGCGTGATCTTCAACAATGGCGACGTTCATCCCAGGGCAGGCAAAACGATCTCAGGAGGGGACATCTTGAAAAGCAACATGATGGCGAATGGCCTGACAATGGAAAACGAATCAGCTCCTGCGCTTCCCCCAAAGGTCATGGACGAGGCCAAGGTCAGGAGGGGAACCGACCGGGCTCAGGAGACCTCGTTCCCCAGCATCGACAGACCGCTCCCCCAGCCTGCCCGGGGACTTGCCCCCCGTCACGTCATCGGTCGATAGTGACCCCGCCTCCTGCCTCGCGCCGCCCCCGTCCCTCCCATGCGACCGCTTTTCTCTCCCTCGACCCACGTTCTAACCCGTTTGTTCGCAGGAGCCCTCGCGGTCGCGGCGACGCTGCCCGGCCTGCACGCCGCAGCGGAGCTCGATCGGTCGGGCCCCGTCATTTCCCTGCAAAACACGGTGTACCAGGTGAACGGCGTCTGGCATTGCCCGCTCTGTCGTCAGGCCGTGCCCCAGGGCGATCGCTCAAAACTCGACCTCCGGCTCCAACTCTCCGAGTGGCACGACGTGTACATCGACGCGGAGTTTTTCCGCACCAAGATCTGGCCCATCTCGGACGAGGAGCTGGTCAACTCGCTCCGGATTCCCGCCCTCGAACCCGCATTGCGCGCCGCGCTGGCGGCCGGGGACCAGAAACGCTTGGCGGTGTTGCTGCATGACTACTTCGGCGCGCGCCCCGACAACCAGCGCCTGTCCAACTACGATCCCCGGAACAAGCGTTCCTTTGCCACCATCGACGAATTCCGGAAGGACGTCGCCGCCGACCCGGCGCGCGCCCGGGCCATCGTTGAGGCTGCCGACCGGATCTACACCCCCGGCCAAGGCTTCACGCTCTACGGCAAAACCTGGGGCGAGCACATCGACTTCAACCACTCCTACGCCACGACGAGCAAGTGGGGGGTACACTACCTTTCCTTCCTCGACGCCCTCATCGCGACCCACGTGCTCAAACCGCAGCCCGAGATCGCCGGGGCGTTCGAGCGCGTGTTCAACCAATGGTACGATCAGATCGATGCCGTGCAGCACGAGAAGGTGATCAACATCACGACCTCGTATGATTTTATCTGGTACGAATTGGGGCTGGCCAACCGCACCGAGCGGCTCATCAACGCCCGGCGCGCGTTCGGGGCCACACTCTCCCCGGAGAGTCACTTGCGCCTGCTGAAGATCATCCTCGGCTCGTCGCGCTGGCTGGAGCAGTGCCTGACAAAAACGCCCTTTCACCCCTACAACTGGCAGACGCACACGGCCCACACGCTGTCGTACGCCGCACTCGCCCTGCCGGAGTTCTCCGACTCCGCCGCATGGCTCCGGCACGGGCGGGCCAGCATGGAAAAGCACATTGAGAACGACATCCTCAACGACGGCGGCTACGTCGAACGCACCACGAGCTACGCGGCCTACATGTTCTCGGTGTTCCACCGGTACATGCTCATGCTCGACCATTTCGCCCAGGACCGCTCGTTTCTCGAACGTCATCTCGGCCGGCTGGAGAAGTTCATCGAATTCTATGTGCTCACCCACACTCCCGTCGGAGTGAACGCCCCCTTCAATGACGCCGGGCGCGGCAAGGAGCTCGTGCCGCTGTTCAAGGAAATGTCGGTGTTCTTCCAGCGCGGCGATTTCGTCGGGGCGGTGCGACACGAGTTCGACGCAGCCATGCTCGCCGCACTGCCGTTCCCTGTCGTCGAGCCCAAGGTGCTGTCGGTGGACTTCCCCGACTCGCGTTTCGCGGTCATGCGCGACGCGTGGAAACCGACGTCGCACTTCATGATCATCAACTACGGGGATCATCAGAACCACAGCCACGCGGACCAGCTTTCCTTCGAGGCCTACGCCAATGGAGTGGCCCTCGCGGTCGACGCCGGGTTGGGCAAACTCACCTACCTGGATCCCGCCCAAGTGACCTGGTATAAGCATCCGCGCTCCCACACCATGCTTACCATCAATCAGGCCATCCCGGAGAAGCGCAACCTCCCGGGTTACGACAAGGTGTGGTCGTCTCAGGCCCGCACCGAGGTCTTCGCCGCCACACACGATGGTTACCTGCCTTTCCAAAAGGCCCGGCATCGGCGGCACATCCTGTCCGCCAAGGAGCACTACTGGCTCATCATCGACGAGGTCACCACGACGGCGGGCAAACCGCAGGAAATGGACTTCAATCTCCACACGCCGCGCACCCTGCGCGAGATCCCGGACGGGTTCGCCTCGACCGAGGATGTCGGGTTTCTCATCAAACAGGATCGTCGCGACGCCAGCCGGACCGTGCGGCTCCTGCAGAAAGGAGAAGCCAATCTGGGTGGACTCGACCAGGAGCCCTCGCACCGAGACATTGACTGGTTGATCTTCCGCAAGAACCTGACGGGCGACCGCCGCCAGGACCGCATGGCCACCTTGCTGCTTCCCTACGCGGCTGGCCAGCGCCCGGACGCGGCCCGCGTCACGGTCGAACGGGTCGACCTGCAAGACCCCGTCGCCCTCGCCTACCGGGTGACCGTGGCCGACCGGCAGGACCTGATCATCGTTTCCGATGGGGCCTTCCGGACCTTCATCGACGGCGTGGCCGGCGCTTTCCGCTACGCCCGCCTCAGTTCCACCGCCGGCCGGGTGGAGGCGGCCTCCTTTGTCGCCGTCACGCGGACCCAGATCGACGGCCTGCCACCACTCCGCTTCGACGCTCCGCGCGACCACGAGCAAGCCCGCTAAAGAAACGAGGTCCGTACCGTGGCACGCCTTCCGCTGCAGGGCATCCGCCATGGCCAAATACCCCGTCGCGAAGGTTTCCGAACTCCCACCCGGCGCTCGTCGTCTGGTTCGGGTCGGCAGCATCGAAGTAGGGCTGTTCAACGTCGCCGGCCGCATCGTCGCCTACCGCAACATCTGTCCCCACGCCGGCGCCCCGGTCTGCGTCGGCCGAATCAGCGGCACCTCCCTGCCGTCGGCGGTCTACGACTACCAGTATGGGCATGAGGGGTGCATCCTGCGTTGCCCATGGCATGGCTGGGAGTTTGACCTCCGCACGGGTGAACACCTCGTCGATCCTGCCACCCGTTTGAAGGCCATCCCGATTGCTCCGCCAGCGTCGCCGGCTTCGGAGCAGCTGGAGTCGATTCCGATCGCATGTGAAGGCGACTCCCTTTGCCTGCTGCTGCCCGGCGAATCCCCCAATCCCTGAATCCCCATGACCCGGTCCGCCCCCCTGATCGATGCCGACGTCCACAATGCGTTTGCCGACATCCGCGCCGAACTTCGGCCCTACCTGAGTCGCTACTGGCAGGCCTACGCTGACGCCCATGGCATCGTGGTGCCGCCGGCCGGGTATGTTTCACCCGTGGGCGTGCAGCGGGAGGACGCGCGCACGCCGTCCGGCGGGATGGCCGGCAGCGATCCCGACTTCCTGATCCGGGATCATCTGGATCGTTATGGCGTCGATTTTGCCGTGCTCACCGGCTCGCATGTGCTCGGGCTGTCTGTTCATCCCGATGTCGATTGGGGAAACGCCATCGCCACCGCCTACAATCGGAATCTCGCCGACCGTTGGCTGAGTCGGTCCCCGCGCTTCCGAGGCTCGATCGTCATCAATCATTCTGATCCAGCCGCAGCCGCGCTTGAGATCCAACGTTGCGCCGCGGACCGGCGCTTCGTGCAGGTGCTGATGGCCAGCGGCTCCTCGCGGCTCTTTGGCCAGCGTTTCTTTCATCCGATCTACGCCGCGGCGGCCGAGCATGGACTGCCCGTCGCCATCCACCCCGGCACCGAGGGCGCCGGCACGGCCGGGGCACCCACCCCGGCGGGGCGTCCCACGCGCTATTTCGAGTGGCACAACATCGTTCCGATTAACTTCATGGCGCACGTCAACTCGCTCGTCTGCGAGGGTGTCTTCGAGCGCTTTCCGAGTCTGCGCTTCGTCGCCATCGAAGGCGGACTCGCCTGGCTGCCGTCCCTCCTCTGGCGCATGGACAAAAACTACAAGGCCCTGCGCGCGGAAACGCCCTGGCTGAAGCGTCTCCCCAGCGAGTACATCCGGCAGCATGTCTTCTTCACCACCCAGCCGATCGAGGAGCCGGAACGCCCGGAGCACTTCCTTCAAGTCCTCGAGATGATCAACGCCCCGAACAACATTCTGTTTTCAAGCGACTACCCACATTGGGACTTCGACAACCCGCGCATGGCCCTGCCGTCGCTCCCACCGGCGTGGAAGGCACGCATCTTTCATGAGAACGCCGCCGCGCTGTACGGCCTGGGCCTTGAAAGGCCTGACGCGTCGCCTCCCACCTGACGCCGTGGTCTGTGTTTCTGCGCGGCTTGGTCAGGCTGGCGCACGTCCCAGAAATGGGAAAGTGGAGTTTCGGAAATGGAGGAGTGGCGCGAGTCCCGCGTGTTGCTTACTTACAGAAAGCGTTATCCTACAATTACTAAGGTTTCGTTTCGATCCTGGCATGGGCGATGCAGGGTGCTGCATTTGCGGTCCTGGTCGCGTGGAGCAGGCTGCAAACGTTTTCTCACCATGAGCACCCTTCAGTTGTCACTGCGGCAGATCCAGCGGCGGCCGGGATTCAGTTTCATGGCGGCGCTCACGCTCGCGCTGGGTATCGGATTGGTGGCGACGCAGTTCAGCCTGATCGACGGCATTCTCCTGCGCGGATTGCCCGTGCCGGATGCCCAAAGGCTGGTCCATGTGGCTCGATTGGCGACGCAGGCGTCGTCGGTGGTGGACTGGGAATCGGTCCCTTCCCGCGATTTTTTGGAGTACCGCCAGCGCCAGACCGTCATTGAGTCGCTGGCCGGCTACACCACGCTGGGTCTCAACCTCAGCGCCCCGGGCCGCGTGCCAAGCCACCACTTTGGCGCGCTGACGACCGCCAACCTGCCGGACGTGCTGGGTGTGCGACCCGCCTTGGGACGCTGGTTCACGGCGGCGGAGGACCAGCCGGAGCAGCCGCTCCTCATCGTGCTCTCCCACTCCCTGTGGCAGGAGGAGTTTGGCGGGAACGGCTCGGTCCTGGGCCAGGCCCTGGTGGTGAATGGCGTGCCGGGCACGATCATCGGGGTGATGCCTCCGCGGTTCAATTTTCCGGCCCAGCACCGGCTCTGGGTCAACCTGCGCGCCGCCCCCTCCGATCCTCGTATCCGGGTCTTGGAGCGGGTGGAGATGGTCGGCAAACTCCGCGCCGGCGTGACCCTCGAGCAGGCGCGGGCCGAGTTTGACACCCTGGCGAGGGCCCTGATCCAGATGTGGCCCGACACCAACCGCGGCTTCGATCGCATACGCGTGCAGAAGTTCGCCTTCGCCTACGCGGGCGGCGGCACCCAGCCGATCCTCTACCTCATGCTCGGCATGACAGTGTTCATCCTCGCGCTCGCTTGCGTGAACGTGGCGAACATGCTGCTCGGACGCGCCGCCCAGCGCACCCGGGAGCTCGCTGTGCGCGCCGCGGTGGGGGCGAGCCGCGGGCGACTGGTGCGGCAGCTCCTGGGTGAATCGCTGGTGCTCGCGCTGTTCGGTGCCGCCGGCGGCATCCTGCTTGCCCGATTCGGCGTGGACTACCTCCAGGACTACCTGCTCAACGAATTGAATGTACCCGGCTGGTTTGATTTCCGCCTCGACCACCGGGTGGTGGGAATCGCCGCCCTTTCCACGGTGGTCGCCGGTCTGCTGGCGGGCGCTCTGCCGGCGTGGCGCGCTTCGCGGATCGATGTGAACACGGCGCTGAAGGACGATTCCCGCGCCGCGGCCGGCCTCGGCCTGAGTGGACCCGCCCGCTGGTTGGTCACGCTCCAAATTGCGTTTTCGACCACCCTGTTGATCGCCGCGTGCCTGCTCGCCTGGACGGTCTATCTGACGCGACAAGCCAATCTCCGGTACGATCCGGAGCGATTGCTGACCGGCCGGATCGAGTTGCACGAAGGCGCCCATCCCTCGCCGGAGGTGCGGTCCCGCTTCTATCGCACCTTGCTCGACCGTCTCGCGTCGGAGCCGGGGGTGGAGGCGGTGGCGGTCACCAGTCGCAACTTCATCGGCGCCGGCGTGGGTACCCAGGTTGCCCCGGAGGGGGCGGTGTTTGCCCACGCCAATGATCGTCCCACGGTGTGGCTGGAAGTCGTTTCGTCCGGCTATTTCGATTTGATCAACGTCAAGCCGCTCCACGGGCGGCTCTTTGATCATCGCGAACAATCGCCGGAAGTGCCCGTCGCCGTCGTCAACGAGACGTTTGCCCGGCGGTTCTGGCCCGGGGGTGAAGCGGTGGGCCGGCGTTTTCACTCCAGTCAGACGAACGACCGCTGGGTCACGGTCATTGGTGTGGTCCCGGACCTGCAGATGCAGGGACTCTTCCAGCCGCCGGGCCGGGACGAGGCCGGGTTCTACCTGCCGCAGGATCAGATGGGCTGGGGCTGGCTCGATCTCTTTGTGCGCACCCGGGCCGATCCCTTGCAGCTGATCACCCCGCTGCGCGAAGCCATCGCGGGCATCGACCCGAATCAGCCGATCCACTCGGTGGGTACGCTGGAAAGCCAGACCGTGCGGGCCATGCGCGGCTTCAGCATGGTGGGCCAGATGGCGGGCGCCTTTGCCTTCATCACCCTCTTTCTCGGTGCCGTCGGCGTCTACGGCGTGACCTCCATGGCGGTGAGCCGGCGCATCCGCGAATTCGGCGTGCGCATGGCGCTGGGCGCGACGGTACCGCAAGTCCTCGGCATGGTCTTGCGGCAGGGCGGCCGCCAGATCGGCCTGGGCATCGCGATCGGGTTTGTCGTGGCCTTCGTCATCACCCGGCCGATGCGGGACGTATTCGGCGAGCAGGTCACCAACAGTCCGCTCGTCTATTGCCTCGTGGCAGGATTGATCGGACTGGTGGGCTTTGTCGCGCTCTGGTTCCCCGCCCATCGCGCCGCCCGCATCGATCCCATTCAGGCGCTGCGCGACGACTGACTGACACCTCGGGGGTCGACGTAACCGACTTCAACGCCAGGATTCGGGCAGCGAGGGCGTTGATCGCCAAAATTCCCACCACGCCTTCGCAGTCCGGTGAAGCCGAACCAAAGCCGTCTTCAAGGATTCACGATCCACCTTGGACGAGATCTCGCACTCCGGTTTCGGATCCGAAACGTACCGTCGGCACCGAAACTCACGCGGCTGTCCGATTGCGTCAAAGACCAGCTCGACTTCCACACCCATAAAACTCCCGCGCTCGCGCACGCTCCACAGCACACGCTCTCGCGACTCCCACGTCGGAGGACGCACGAAAAGATCCAGACTCCCGTGGGGCGGCAGATCTGACCGCACCAAACTCAATGCTGGTCCGCCTATCGCGACGGGCGAACTCAACCCACCGGACGGATACGCGCTCGCTCGCAGCTCCTTCAGAAGTGCAGTCACGGTTTCGTCGAGTTTCGTCACGGCGTCAGACATGTGCCCGAGAACGACCGCATGAGAGTCGCGCTCGCGCCTCGCCACCACCTCCAGCGCAAACTCCATGATCTGCTTCTCGTTCAGGTCTTCGAGATTGGGGATGTCGGTCGCCGAGAGTTGCCACTCGGTCTGGAGCCGGGAGTGCAAGGCAGCCAACTGCGCCGTGACCAGCTTCAACTCGTCCTGGCAAAGGGAAAGCTCGTTGACGATGTTCAGGGTGGCCTCGTCCCCAAGCCGGGCCAATTTTTCTTCCAGGTAGAGAACGTTTCGCTGGTGGAGTCGGGCCTGTTGCCGCCGCGCCTTGAGGTCGCTGATGTGTTCGTCGAGACGCTCTGCCCGGAGGTGCAGACGGGTGGCCGCCGGCAAGTCCTTCGTCGCGACGACGTCCTCTTGCCGGGCCTCCAGTTCGTTGCGCAACCGCTGGAGCACCCCTTGTTCAGTCCGAAGCGCCTCGGCCAGATCGGCCTTGCGCTGCAAAGGGCCCAGCGCCGCCGCCTGCGTCTCGAGAAGCGCCACCCGCGCGCGAAGCCGCACCTCGTCGTCGCGAAGCCCGCGCAACTTCGCCAGTTGTGTGGCCAGCAGGTGCGCCTCAACCTGCTGATGCGATTCCTGCCGCTGCTGTTGCTGAATGTTCTGGATGAGTCCGGCCATGCCCGCCGCTTTCCCAAGCTACTCCTCCAAAGCGGCCGCCATCAAATCGAGGTCCGGCGCGCTCACGCCGTAGGCCTTGTTGATCGCCGCATTCAAGCGAACCAGCCGCCGGCCCACCTCGCGTTGCTGCAGTCGAATCATGTTGCGGACGTAAACCGGCGCCTGGCTTGCTCCCCCATGGAACGCCGCCTTTTCCTCTTCGAAACGAAGGTTGCCCAAATAGGTGTCGATCTGTTTCAGCAGGCTGGTGATCTCCTGCTCCAGCTGCTCGGCCGTAAACTCGTCGAGCGCTTTCAATCGCACCGCACCGCGTCCAGCGGACACCGGCGAGGAGGAGGGGGTTGGCGTGGAGCCCGCTTCATTCGTGGCTGGGACGACCGTCGGGGCCGGAGGAGGCACGAGTGTCGTATCCGCCGGAGACTGTTTTTTCCGAATCTTGAAGAAGTGAGACACCGCCTGGAACAACCAGGAGACTCCGGACGCCACTTTCTCGGGGTCCGCCGCCTTCGCGATGAGCTTCTGGCCGACGTTCGACAACAGAATCGTAGTCACACTTGCGCCTAGGGTGATGGGATCCATGAAGGTGCGCCACACGGGGCTCCAGCACCGTGGAGGACGAACGAAATCAAGTCCACCGTTCTTTCGGCTTCGCGCCATGCCTGGACGTGGCTGAGAGGGAACTGGAATCCCGGGCCTCGGCAGCCACGACGCGTATTGCCCCCATTCGCCCCGCGCGCCCACGCACGTCCCATGTCCTGCCCTCTGGTTCACCCCATCGCATCGACTCCGGTCCGACGCGCGCTCGGTCTTCTTGCCTCCGCCTCGGTCGCGCAGGGGATGGCGGCAGCGGTTCCAGCCTGAGCCTATCCGGTGGTGGCCCCGGACGCCACCGCGGAGCGGATGAAGCCCGTCGTCGCCCACCTGACCGAGCAAGACATGGTCGACCTCGTCGCCTACCTCGCCAGCCTGAATCCCTAGCGCGCACGCCTCGGACTCGATCTCAACGCTGCTCGGACCCTCTCGTCGACCGGCACACCCGCCGGACTGACTGGCAGCCAAAGCTTGAGGACAACCTGGACTCAACCCATGCTCCTCCCCAGCTGCGCCGTCCGTGCAGCGTTCGCAACAGCCCCGATACCCTATGAAACGTGTCCGCTTCTCGCTCCTCTGCGGTCTCTTGCTCTGTCCCCTGCTTCGGGCCGAGCTGAAACTGCCCGCCATCATCGGCGATCACATGGTCCTGCAGCAAAAACAGGCGAATCCGATCTGGGGCTGGGATACTCCCGGCACCACCGTTTCGGTGACTTTCGCCGGCCAGGTGTCTTCTGCCCAGGCCGCCGCCGACGGACGCTGGCAGGTCAAGCTGGCGGCAGTGCCGGCGAATGCGACTCCGCAAACGATCACGATTGCGGGATCCAGCACGCGCGTCGTGCAGGACGTGCTCGTGGGCGAAGTCTGGATGTGCTCCGGCCAGTCCAACATGGCGTGGTCGCTCGGACAGACCTACACGGGCGACCTGGAGGGAGCCGCTTCGCGTCATCCGCTCATCCGGCTCATCTCGGTGCCTCAGGTCGGCACCCAGGAACTGCAAAACAACTTCAAGGGTGCGTGGGAAGCCGCCACACCCGAGTCCGTGAAGGGCTTCAGCGCCGTGGGTTTTCTGTATGGTCGCTACCTGCATGAAATTCTGGGCGTCCCCGTCGGCCTGATCGACAACGCCTGGGGTGGTTCTGCGGCCGAGGCCTGGGTCCGTCGGACGACGATGGACCGCGACCCCCGGTTCAAGGGCTTGATGGAGTCGACTGTAAAGCGGGAGCTGCGCCTGCAATCACCGGAAGGCAAAGCGGAATTCGACGCCTCCATGGCCAAATGGGAAACCGCCGCCGCCGCCGCCAAGGCCGCCAAAAAAGCACCTCCGGCCCGCCCGCAGCAATGGCTGACCGGCAATTCGCGCCCGGGGAACATCTTCGCGGGCGTGGTCAACCCCACTCTCGGTTACGGCATCAAGGGCGTGATCTGGTACCAGGGCGAATCCAACGCCTCCCGGGCCGTCGAATACGCCGATCTTTTCCCATTCATGATCGAGCAGTGGCGCAAGGAGTGGGGTCAGGGCGACTTTTCGTTCTATTGGGTGCAACTCGCCGACTACAAACCCTACAAGGACGCGCCGGGCGAAAGCGACTGGGCGGAATTGCGCGAGTCGCAGACCAAGACCCTGGCTCTGCCCAAGACCGGCCAGGCGGTGATCATCGATCTGGGCGAGGCCCGCGACATCCATCCACGCAATAAATACGACGTGGCCTCCCGTCTGGTGCGCTGGGCGCTGGTCAAGGATTACGGTCTCAACTTCCCCTTCCGCAGTCCGGAATACAAGTCGGTGGAGTTCACCGGGAAAAAGGCCGTCGTGACGATCGACTGTTTCGGCAGCAGTCTGCGGGCGTTCGATGTCACCGACGTGAAGGGCTTCGCTATCTGCGGCGCGGACCGGGTATGGCATTGGGCCACGGGCCAAATCGTCGGTAACAATCAGGTGGAACTGACGTCGCCCCAGGTCGCGGCCCCTATCGCCGTGCGCTACGCCTGGGCGGACAACCCGGTCTGCAATCTTGTGTCGGCGGACGGTCTGCCGGTGACACCGTTCCGGACGGACACCTTTCCTCTGACGACTCAGCCCAAGTAGGCCCCGCACGAGCCGCGGTCGACGTCGCGCATACCCACCTCCCGCCCGTGACTGCCCCTCGTTTGGTTGGAGGTGGCCTCGCCGAGGCCGCGGCTAGGGCTGAATCGACACGGAACGGTAGTCGGTATGATCCATGGGGGTAGGCTGCCACCCCTTCACCGCCGGATGGAGCAGGTACACGTGTGTGTTGAAATACACGGGCACGATGGGCGCCGCGTCCAGCACGCGTCGTTCCGCTTCGGCGAGCACGGCGGCGCGTGCCACGGGGTCGACGAGGGTATTGGCGCGATCGCAAAGCGCATCGTAGGCGGGATCGGACCAGCCGGTTTGATTATTGCCGGAATCGCTCCGCCACATGTCGAGGAACGTCGTGGCGTCGAGGTAGTCGGCCGTCCAGCTGCCCAGCACAGTCTGATAGTCGCCGGCCCGCCGGCTGGCGAACACGGTCTTGCGTTCCTGGTTCATCAGCCGGATTTCGACTCCGAGTTCGCGGTGCCACATCTGCTGCAGTGCCTCGCCGACCAGACGGAGGATGTCGGAGTTGTTGTAGAGTAGCTCGATCGGCGGCAGCCCGGCACCTCGGGGATACCCCGCCTCGACCAGAAGCCGGCGCGCCTCCTCGGGATCATAGGCCCGGCGCTCAGGCGGGGTGTATCCAGCCAGGAACGGCGGAATGAACGTCGCGGCCGGCCGCCGACCGCCCGGCAGGATCCGGCCCGCGAGCGTCTCGCGATCAATCGAGAGCGCCAGCGCGCGACGGATGCGAACGTCGTCCAGGGGCGGACGGCGGACATTCAGGCGCAGAAAATAGGTTTCCAACAGCGGATCAGCCCGCAGCGACGGCGACTTCTCCCGCTCCAGCGGAAGCACCTTGGACAGCGGCAGCGCCCAGGTCACATGGAGCTGCCCGGTGCGGAAGGCGCGCTCTTCCGCCTCGATGTTGTCGGTGGGATAAAAGTGAATCGCCGTGAGCCGAACATTCGCCTGGTCCCAGTAAGTCGGCGACTTCTCGACCACCACGCGCCGGTTGATGGACCACTCCTTCAACACGAATGGGCCGCTGCTGACCAGCGCTCCGGGCAGGGTCCACTTTGTGCCGCGGTCGGTAACTCCTCCCCGCGCCGCAATCGAGCGGGTGTGGACCGGGCGCCACGGGGAGTTCAGGAGAATCTGCAGAAAATACGGGGCCGGATAGCCCAGGGTCACGACCAGCGTGCGCGCATCCGCTGCTCGCACGCCCACCGTGCTGAAGTCCGTCGTCCGGCCTTTGTGGAAGGCTTCGGCTCCACGCAGCAAATACAGAAAATAGGCGTACTCGGCCCCCAGCGCCGGGGTGAGGATGCGCCGCCATGAATCCACACAGTCCTGCGCGGTCACCGGGTCGCCATTCGACCAGCGCGCGCCGGCCCTCAGGAAAAAGGTGTAGGTGAGGCCGTCCGACGATACCTCCCAGCGTTCCGCCAGCGCCGGCGCGGGCGCCAGGGTGCCTGGTTCAAAGGTGACCAGCGGATCAAACAGCGACTGGATGATCTTGGCGTCCCCTGTTCCCGTCACCGTCTGCGGATCGAGATCCGCTGGCTCGGCCCCGATGCTGAAGTGGAGGACGCCGTCACGATTCCCGCGGTCCACCGCCGTTTCCCGCCGGCCGCAGCCGGCGGTCAGTCCGACGACGGCGCCGGCAAGGAGCAGGGAGGTAAGGAGTCGGGAGGTGCGGTTCACGGCAGGGAATCGATGAAAGGACGGCGATTGATCAGCGCAGTCCGCTGGAGGTTGGCGACCGAAAAACCGCACGTTCCCCCGTTTTTCGTACCCCAGCACCGGCCGCTCGCGGGTTGACAGGTTGCACTGGAGCCCAGGTTGATTCTCCTTGCGCCATGCCTTCCCCGTTGGACCTCCCCTCCCCTGCCTCGGCCCGACCCGCCCTCCGACGGTGGCCGGCTTGGTTGATCCTGGGCGCAACCGCTCTCGCCATCGGGGTGGTGCGCTTCCGAGGAGACCTCGACTTTCAGGAGCGCAACCTCGCGACCGGGAGCATCGCCTTGGGGGCGGCCGCATTGCTGCTGATCTGGTGGGTCGGGTTCTCCCGCGCCCGACGGTCGCTCCGCCTGGGCGTCCTGCTCGGCGTGGTCGGTTTGCTGGGCGTGGGCATGGCCTTGTTCCGGATCCGGGGTGTGACCGGAGATCTGGTGCCGATCCTCGCCTTTCGCTGGGAAAGAACAGGGCGTCCCGCTTCAGCCGAGGTCTCCTCCGACGCCCCGAAGCCCGTCTCGCCTGTGGTCCACGCCGAGGTGCCCCGACCCGACTTCGCTCAGTTTCTTGGTCCGGCCCGCACTGCGGTGTTGCCCGGGCCGCTCCTGGGCGCGGACTGGGCGGAGCGGCCGCCTGAAATCCGGTGGCGCCGCAAGGTGGGTGCCGGCTGGTCGGGCTTTGTCATCGTGGGCGACCGCGTCCTGACGCAGGAACAGGACCAAGGCAACGAGTGTGTGACCTGCTACGAACTCGCCACCGGCCGCGACGTGTGGACGCATGCGTATGCGGCTCGTTATGACAATCCCGTCGGCGGCGAGGGCCCGCGGGCCACGCCCACCGTGGTGGACGGAGCCGTCTATACCCTGGGATCAACCGGAATGTTGCATGCGCTCGATTTGCAAACGGGCCGCGTGCGGTGGTCGCGCGATCTGGTCGCCGACACCGGCGCGCGCATGCCCGAGTGGGGCTATGCCGGTTCCCCGTTGGTCCAGGACGGCGTGGTCATCGTCAGTGCGGGCGGCCGAGACGGACAGTCACTGGTCGCCTATCGGACCTCGACCGGGGAGCGCGCCTGGGCGGCCGGGACGGCTGCGGCCGGTTATGGTTCGCCCTTCCTGACCACGCTCGCCGGGCGCCGCCAGATCCTGGCCTACAATCATCGCTTCATCACCGCCCATGACGCCGCCGACGGCACCGTGCTCTGGGAGTATCCCTGGGGAACGGGTCAACCCTACGCGGCGGTTCCCGTGGTCGCCGGACCCAACCGCGTGGCCTTTTCCGCGGGCTACGGGGTGGGCACCGAATTGCTGGAAATCGCGCGCGATGCCAACGGAACGTTCTCGGCCGAGCGCGTCTGGCAGTCGCGCAAGCTCAAGGCGAAGTTCGCCAATCCCGTCGCACGGGAAGGCTTCCTTTATGGACTCGATGACGGCCTGCTCGCCTGCCTCGACCTGAACGACGGCCGGGACCGCTGGAAACAAGGCCGATACGGGCACGGACAGGGACTGCTCGTCGGCGACCTCTACCTGCTCATGGCGGAGAGTGGCGAACTGGTGCTGCTCCGCCCGACCCCGGACGGTCCCAATGAACTGCATCGCTTCCGCGTTTTTGATTCCAAAACCTGGAACCCGATCGCCCTCTCCGGCGACCTGCTGCTCGTCCGCAACGACCAGGAGGCCGCCTGCCTGCGACTCCCGCTGGCACCGGCCAAGGTCGCGAGCGGACACTGATTCCAAGGTTTCAATACCAAGCGTGTTCCAGCCCCCGTGCCGGTGCGTCGCGTGAAGGAGACGGATCCGCACGGACACCCCTCCAACGGCGAAACGACACGGTTCCACGACGCTGGAGGGCGCCGCTCCGTCGGCGCCGCGGGGACGCGCACCGCGTTCCAGCACCGGACTGATTGTCCCCGACGCGTAAAACGCCTTGGACCGGGAAGAGACCGCCGCGCGCAACCGGCGCCAACAGAGCGGCGCCCTCCAAGAGTGCCCTGTCTGAGGGGCCAGTTTCACAGCCGCGTACTGAACTCCGATTTCCGCACCCATTCGACATTCGGAATTCGTCATTCGTCATTCCAGCCCCGCAGGGCTGGCTTCGCCCTTCACTCTTCGACCTTCGCACCTCCCGCCCTTCCGGGGCAGGCCCCATTCGTCATTCGGAATTCGTCATTCGTCATTCCAGCCCCGCAGTGGCTGGCTTCGCCCTTCGCACATTCGCCCATTCGGGTGAGGTCCGCGGGAAAACGGTCGCCGGAAAGCCACCTGGGCGAAATCAGTGGGATGCTACGCTCCCTCCCCCCCCGCCGCACACCCATGATCCCAGGCAACGTATCCGAACTCGCCCCGAAATCCGTGACGCCGCCCCCGTCTGAAGCGGTGAAACCGAGCGGTATTGGCGCCCGGCTGAAGCACTTCCTTGGACTGGATCAGCCGGCGCGTTCAAAGGGTTCGACCCACGTTGCCCCGGTCACGAGCAAGCCCCTCTTCAAACGCGCATTGGAGGTCGGCCCCCCACCCCCGCCCCGGGCGAGCACGATCGATCCGGCCGATCCGCACCTGGCGTGGAAGCCCATGGAGCGGGTGGCCCTCTTCCTGGCGAAACAGATGCAGCAGGACAATTGGGACCAGCCGGCGCAATGGGAGGCGGCATTTAAACAGGAGCTGATCGACCTTTACCACCAACCCGCCGCATTGTCCGAAGCTGAACGCGAGGCCCTGAAGCGCCCGGA
>JAEUGY010000107.1 GCA_016794625.1 Opitutaceae bacterium | reverse complement strand
TACAATGGGGGATTGGGGGCAGTGTCTCATTGCGTATAGAAACCCCGATCCCAGCCCCCTACACCCGCGCCAAATCGACGAAGTAGAGCCCGCGAAACAAAAATGACCCGGCAAAATCCGGTTCGTGAAACATCCGGGTTAAGTTCCAGACTGACTCGTCAAAAGACTTGCCACGCTCCTCACAGGCAACCTTTCCTATGCTCCTCGAACATGCCGCCCCTACCCCGCTTCGTTCGACCCACTCGGTTGCAACCTCTCGTGGTCACGCTCTGGCTCGGCATTGCTTGCCTGCGCGGTGCATCAGTCCTCTCCGCGGCGACCCCTCCCCTCTGGCCGGCGAACGGTGCTGATACGTGGTCAGCCCGGGATGCCTTGGGTCGCCAGGTCGTGGAAGCGGGCGAAGCCCCACCCCCCCGGGCGGGTCGCTACGTCGGCATTTTCTATTTCATCTGGCTCGGCGCTCACGGTTATGATCGTAACAAAGCCTCTCCCGACGAGAGTGTGCGACCGCCCACTCCGGCGGATACGGTCAGTCCTTATGACATCTCACGGCTTCGCGCGGCCAACTCCGCCCACCCGGAGTACGGTCCGCCCGGAGCGTTTCACCACTGGGGAGAACCCTATTTTGGATACTATGTGTCCAATGACCGCTGGGTTATCCGGCGTCACGCCCAGATGCTGGCCGATGCCGCGGTCGACGTGGTTTTTTTCGACGTCACCAATGGTCGGGCCTACCTGCCGACCGTTCTGGTCATCGCAGAGGAATTCGCCGCGTTGCGAGCACAAGGTCGCTCCACTCCTTCCCTCTCGTTTCTCTTGCACTCGGCCACACCCAAAGTCGCCGGGAGGCTCTTTACCGACTTTTTTCAAAAAGGGCTGTATCGCGACCTGTGGTTTCGTTGGAAGGGCAAGCCGCTGATCCTGGCCAATCCGACGGAGCTCACATGGGAACAGCGGGACTTTTTCTCCGTGCGCGAGTCCTGGGCCTGGACGCGCGAAAAACGCGGCGCTTGGTTTGGTGACGGCAGGGACAAGTGGCCATGGATCGACACGACACCGCAATCGTTTGGCTGGCATGAATCTCCCACGCGCCCGGAGCAGGTCGCGGTGGCTGTCGCTTCCCATCCCATCGCCAATCTCGGTCGCAGCCACCAAGCGGGCCGGCAACCACCTCGGGACCAGCAACGCCCCGAACTCGGCCTCTACTTCTCCGAGCAATGGGAGCGCGCCCGCGCGGTGGATCCGGAAATCGTCTTTGTCACCGGCTGGAACGAATGGGTGGCCCAGCGCTTCATCGATGGTCGGGCCAAAAACATGCTCGGGAAGCCGATACAGAAAGGGGACACCTTTTTTGTCGATGCCTACGACGAGGAGTTCAGCCGGGACATCGAACCCATGCGCGGGGGCTTCACCGACAACTACTACCTGCAACTGGTGTCGGAAATCCGCCGTTACAAAGGGGCGCGGCCCGCACCCGTCTCCACACGCTTCGCCTCCATTCGCATCGATGGTCGATTTGACGACTGGAAAGGCGCCGGGACCGGCTATACCGACGACCCTGGGGACGTCAGTGCGCGCGATCATCATGGCTGGGGTCGGTTTGCGCAGTACCAGAACCACTCCGGACGCCATGATCTGATCGCCGCCCGCGCGGCCTGTGACGCAAACAACCTGTTCTTTTGTCTCGAAGTCAGCGGCCCACTCCCGGGTGATCGCCTGCCGGCTGGATTGACACTTTGGCTACGGACGCCAACCCGGTTCTTTGTCGTCAACCGCACGGGCACGGACGCCCTCCTCGAAGGGCAAACAGTTGCCGGAAGCTGGGAGACACTTGGTTCCGTTCAGGTTCGGGTGCAGGGCAACCGGCTGGAACTGGCGGTGCCGCGCTCGAAGCTCAATCTCGAACAACCCGCCTTGGATCTCGAATTCAAATGGGCCGATCAGTGCGACCTCGCCGCCGATCCCATGAACGCGTACGATCAGGGCGACACCGCACCCAACTCGCGCTTTTACTATCGATTCCGGCACCAGCCTTGATTGCTCGGGCGCCGACCCCCGGGTTATCCGCCGGCGGTTGTTCGCGGTGGCTTCGCCGTACTCTCACGTACGATCAACTCCGTCGGAAACGACGTCTGCGTCGGCCGTGCCGAGCCTTTCCCTTCGATGCGCTGGATCAGCAGACTGGCCGTGCGCGCCACCATCTCCTTGATCGGCTGGGCGATCGTGGTGAGGGCAACGGGCAGGTACTCACCCAAGGGAATGTTATCCACCCCGATAACGGACAGATCCTGGGGCACGCGCAACTTGGCATCGACTGCGGCCCGCATTGCGCCCATCGCCGAAAGGTCGTTGAGGGCGATCAGCGCCGTGGGTCGTTTGGCTTTGGGCAGACGCAGCAGGTCGCGGAAAGCATCCCGCGCACTGGCGATATGGTGCTCGCATCGCACAAATGAAATCGCCTCGGGCGGAATGCCCTTGGCGCCCAGAATGCTGCGGAAAAGTTCCGGCCGCTTGCCATCATCCTGGCCCTTCGCGAGGGCACAGAGAAAGGCGAAACGTTTATGTCCGAGTCCCACCAAGTGCTCGATCGCCTGCGCCACTCCTTGGGAAAAGTCACTCACAACGGAATCCACCGGCAGCGCCACGGCCGGACGCGCCGCCAACGCCACGGCGGGCGGGCCGCTCTTCGCTAACCCCGCAAGAAAGGACCGGTGTATCTCGGTGTCGCTGATGACGAGGGCCACTCCGTCAACCTGGCGGTCGAGGATGGATTGAAAACAGTGCTGTTCCGACGCGAGATCGTTGCGGGTGTGCTCGAGGATCAGATCGTAACCATGGACCGACACCGCCTGATCGAGGTAGTCCGCGAGCACCGGATAAAAGGGATTGTGGAGGTCGGGTACCACAAATCCAATCGTGTTGAAGCGTCCGGTACGCACTCCCAGCGCCGCCTTGCTCGGGCGGTAATTGAGCTCCTTGGCCGCCAGCAGGACGCGTTCCCGGGTCTCTTTCGAGGCCCAGGAGTCCGGACGGTTATTGAGAATGGTCGAAGCCGTGTTGGGGGCGACCCCGGCGCGGGCGGCGACGTCGATCAGTCGGGCTCTCATAGGTGGATTTGCATCAAGGGCTAATCCACGGGATCCTTGTGCAGTCGACGTGCCTGGAGCAACGACTGAATCTCCAGCAAGCGTATTCGGGTGAGGGGATAAAACGCGATGCTGACGGCTGCCAGTCCGAGCCCCATCACCGGGGTGGCGATCAGCGTGGTGCGCAATGCCAGCAGTGTCGCTTCCGCCGGGATCTGACTGGTCACGTACCCGCAGCGGCTCACCAGGTACCCACCCAGGACCGCCGCCACCGCAAAGGCGACTTTCTGTTCCAAGGCGAAGACCGCGCCATAGAGTCCCTCCCGCCGATACCCCGTCGCGAGTTCGTCACTATCGCAGACATCGGCATTCATGGTGGCCGACATGAGCCACACTCCCTGCATGCCCCAGCCGATGAGAAACCCGGAGACCAGAGACGCGTAAGGATGAGCCGGGAGCAAGGTCCACCCAAGGGAGAGAAATCCCAAGGCGGCGATTCCGAGCGAGAGCAAGGCGGACAGTCGCTTGCCCACGCGCACCGAGATCGCGGTATTGACCGGCACTCCGACCAGCGACCCAGCCATCTGCACCATTCCCATCGCGCCGGCCAGGTTCGCCGCCGAGTTCTGGTCCCCTTGAAACAGGTAGTAGATGCCAACCAGCAAGGACACCGTGACGGGCGCGTACATTCCGATCGTGGCACAAAAATTCATGCCCAGCATATGGAGAAACGGACGGTTTCGCACCGTCATCGCAATCGCCCGAAAAATCCCCCAGCTCCCCGGCGCAGAACGCACCGGAGGCTCCCGGCATCCGATGGCGGGCACCAGACAGGTGAGGAGAATCAGCAATCCCACTCCGCCACCCACCCAGCGTGCGCCATCGAGAATGGCGGTCGACAGGGCGCCGGTATCGGCGCCAACGCCGGCGCCGCCCCCGACCACGAGCGTGAGCTTGTACAACCAAGGAAGCCCGAGGCCCCCCACGAGACCGATGATCATGCCCCAGCCCTGCAGGCGGGTCCGTTCGTGATAGTCACGGGTCAGCTCCAGTCCGAGCGCACGATAAGGCACGAGAAAGAAGCTGTAGGCCGCATAAAAGAGCATCGTTGTGACCAGGAAGTATGCGGCCAGCGCCAGGTGGCTCCATCCCCGGTCGGAGGGCGGCACCCACAACATCGCCATCGTCAGGCCGAGGCCCACGGCACCGACGAGAATAAACGGTCGGCGCCGTCCCCATCGTCCACGCCAGTTGTCAGACCAAAACCCGACCACGGGATCGAAAAAGGCATCGAGCAAACGGGGAACGGAAAGAGCCCAACCCACCAGTTCTGGAGACACACCGAGGGCAACCGTATAGACCGGATCCTTGAGTTGGGTGATGGTATTGCCGGCGTAGTTGTCACCGAGAGAACCGAGGGCCCAGGTGAGTTTCGTTCGGAGCGGGAGACGGGCATTCCCGTCGGTGACCAGCGATTCGTGGGGGTGTGATTCGGGCACGCGATACGTCGGAGTTTGCTGATCCGATAGGTTCCAACTACAATTTCCAACCCTCAAATCCGGAACGGGTCCGGGATGTGGAACTCACCCGACCCCGATGATCGGCCACCGTCGGAACCTAGTTTTGTCGCAGACGGAGACCGTGGAGGCCACGCGACACATGGCTCATCCCCTCGCTCTCACTGACGACGAACAGGCTTGTGCCGCGTTCCGAGGAGCGCCAATCGTCCTCCGCGTGGATTCGTTACCCCAATCCGACAAGGCCCGCTGGTTTACTGAAGAGGTGAAACCACACGAGGCCGGACTCAGAGCCTACCTGCGCAGCACCTTTCCCTCCATCCGCGATGTCGATGATGTGGTTCAGGAGTCCTACCTGCGCACATGGCGCACCTCGGCCTCGCAACCCATCCGCTCGGCCCGCGCGTTTCTCTTCACCGTTGCCCGGCGGCTCGCTCTCGACTGGGTGCGTCACGAGCGAAACTCTCCGGTGATAGAGGCGGACCAGGTTTCGACCTTGGGTTTCGCGGATGACCGGCCCGGAGTAATCGACATAGTCAGCGAACACGAAAAAGTTGAGCTGCTCGCTGAAGCGCTGATTACGCTTCCACCGCGGTGTCGTGACGTCGTCATGCTCTATCGGCTCCGAGGAATCTCCCGGGCTGAAGTAGCCCGCCAACTCGGGATCGCCGAAAAAACGGTCGATGAACATACTGCCCGCGGTGTCATGCGACTGGAACAGTTTTTCCGCGCCCGCGGCGTCGAAGGCTTTTTTAAACAATGAATCCTCGTCGACCAACTACTTCCCAGCGAAAATTGACGGAAGTTCCGCCCTCTCCTCCCGCCAGGGCGTCGGCTGCCCTGGACTGGGCCGTCTCCCACGCGGCCGTGGATCAAGTATTCTCTCGTGTTCAAGCCAAGTTGAGCCGCCGCCGCCGCCAACGAATTGCCCTGACCGCGGGAGTGCTCGGCGTGTTGAGCTTGGGCACATTTTGGTGGCAGCGGCCGTTCGCGACCATGGAGCAGCAGACACTCGCATTCGTCGCGATACCCACGCGCTCAGATGCGCCTCGCGAGGAGGTGCTCGCGGATGGCACGGTCGTCGAACTTCGTCGGGGCGCTCGGCTCGTAGTGGACTTCACTGAAACGGTACGACGAGTAACGCTTCAAGAGGGTCAGGCCCATTTTCAGGTGGCGAAGAACCCGCAACGACCCTTCGTTGTCACGGCCGGAGGTGTGGACATTCGCGCGGTGGGCACCGCCTTCGCCGTGCAATTGGGAACGCAGGCTGTCGACGTGATCGTCACTGAAGGCCATGTCGCGGTGGAAAAAACCTTCGGCGCGGGCGAACGCTTAGCGACTCCCCCGCAACCCTACGCAAGTGTCACTGCCGGCCACCAGGTAACGGTTGAACTCGCCCATCCGCCGGCCCCCGTGCCAGTCGTGGAGCTCTCGCCTGCCGAAGTGGCGGAGCGGCTTGCCTGGCGCGTGCCCCGCCTCGAATTGGCCGCTACTTCCCTCGATCAGGCATTGGTGCTCTTCAACCGGCACACCTCCGTTCACCTGCGTCTGGCTGACCCCGAACTCGGCAAACTGGAACTCAGCGGCGTTATCCGGGCCGACAATGCCGACTCCCTGCTTCGACTGCTAAGCGCGGAATTTGGCATCGAGGCGGACCGGCGCGGCGACGAGATCGTGCTGAGTCGCGGTCGCTGATTTCCTGGCGCAGACAAAAAAGCGCCGGTTAGGTAGGGAAACGAAGAGGCCTGGGCGTCGTTTCTCTTATGACCCCAATGTTTCGAGGCCGCCCGCCTGCCATGCGTCTGATCGCGATCCTCCTCTTCTGCGCCTTTGCTGGACACATCGCCGACGCCGCCGAGTCCGACGCGAGACCGTTCGACCTGCCGGTAGCTCCAGCGGAAACCTCTCTGCGGCAGTTCGCCGTGCAATCCGGAGCGGAGGTACTTTTCGCCACCCGCACGGTCGGTCGAACCCGCACCAACGAAGTACGGGGCGACCTGACGCCGCGCGAGGCAATTACCCGTCTGCTAGCCGGGACCGGCCTGCTCGCCGAACAGGATGCCCGTAGCGGAGCCTGGACGATCTCGTCCGACCCAAAAGGCCAACGGGCGGCGCCAAACGTAGCGAGCGACCGCCCGGCGAACGTTCTAAGTCCTAGTCCCGATGAAGTCGTCACCCTCTCCCCTTTTACCGTCAGTTCGGAAAAAGATACCGGCTACGCCGCCACCAACACGCTCGCTGGCACGCGCCTCAACACCCCCGTGAAGGACCTCGGGGCCGCCATCTCCATCTACACAAAGGATTTTCTGGACGACATTGGCGCCACCAACGCCAACGAGTTCCTCGTGTATGCCACCGGAATGGAGGCCGCCGGCCCCGGCGGGAATTTCTCCGGCGCCGCCGGCAACATCGGATCCGATCAGGTGGTCGGTGATGCCCAACGCGTCAATCCGCAGGGAGCTACACGCACGCGCGGCCTCAGCTCACCGACGTTCGCCCGCGGCCTCTTCGCCACGGACATCGCCAGCGATTCCTACAACACCGAAACGGCGACAGTCATCCGCGGCCCGAACTCCATTCTTTTCGGTGTTGGCAGCCCCGCCGGCGTGGTCGATACCACCCTGCTCCGTCCCAACCTCAACCGCGACCGTAGCAAAGTGGAAGTCCGTGTGGGCGAAAATTCCAGCCTTCGGACCAACTTTGACTTCAACCGCGTGCTCATCCCCGGCACACTCGGCCTCCGCGTCGCCGCCTTGCGCGACCGGGACGAATACAATCAACGCCCCGCGTTCGAGGAAAAACGCCGTCTCTTCGGCGCAGTCACCTTTGAGCCCTTCAAATCGACCTCGCTTCGCGCCAACTTCGAAACTGGCAAAACCCGCGCCAACCGCCCGATCAATGTCCTCCCGTTCAACAACGCCTCCTCCTATTGGCTCGCCGCCGGCCGCCCCGGCTTCGACTGGACATTCTACGATGATCCAGCCCGCAACCCCGCCGCCGCCACGCAGAATGCCGGCAATTTCATCAACCCATTGATGGGCCAGGGAGGCCTCCAAGATTCCGTCGCCCTGATTTACTCCCAACCCAACGCCACCACGCCCGACTTGATTTTTCGTGGTGCACTTCCGGGAACGGCGGCCAACGCGGCGAATGCGGTCCGCGCCGCGGTCTTCCAGCCGCTCGTCAACCGGGATTCTGCCGCCGATACCGTCCAGTTCATGGCGACGCGCAACGTCGCCGCCCTCCCGGCCGCCTTCTGGACCGGAGCGAACGTCCTGCCCGGCCAGCAATCCGGGATCGCGCCCGCCGGTATCAAGTTCCAAGGTTTTACGGATTTCAGCGCTTTCGATTTCCGGAACCAAATGCTCGATGAGACGTCGCGGCAGGGCGAATCCTTTCACGTCGTCAACCTCGCCCTGGAGCAGCGCGCACTCCGCGACCATGTCGGCATCGAGCTCGCTTTCGACAAGCAACGCGTCGACCGCCGCTCCAAGAATTCCTTCTTCTCCTCGCCTAACTCCAGTTTCGTCTACATTGACACCAACGCATTCCTCTCCACCGGTCAGGCCAATCCCAACTACGGCCGTCCCTTCGCACTCTACGGCCAGTCGAATTGGAGCAATAACTACAGCGAACGCGAAACCGGACGCGCCACCGCGTTTGCCCGCTACGATTTCAAAGATGCAGGTCGCCCTTGGATGAAGTGGCTCGGGCGCCACACCCTGACCGGACTCTATGAACAAAACTCCGTCGATATTCTGAGCTACCAAACCCGCCTCGCCACCACCGGTGAAGTGCCCAATCTCATCAATCCGGGTATCATCACCTTCGCCCGTCGTCCGGCCGTGGCGGTTTACATGGGGCCGTCACTGATTGGGAATAACAACCCGCTCACGCTCTCCGCGATCAAGGTCCCGGAGCTTGTCGCGGGCGACATCGCCCCGGTCACCTACTTCAAGCGCGCAGCCAACGCCACCGATCCCGGTGCTTTCAGCACCGGCACGGCGAGCCTGGTTGAAATCAACCAGGGCGGCTTCGGCCAGCGCGAAGTGATCAAGTCCCAGGCGGTCGCCTTTCAAAGTTATTGGCTCAAGGATCATCTCGTGACCCTGCTCGGGTGGCGGCGCGATGAAGACTACTATGTGCGGCGCACCATCACCGGCGGCTCCACCTATTTCGACACCGCGATTACCGACCCCACCAATCCGGGCAAAGTCGAATACGGCTTCGAAGACCTCCCGTTTTCAGGGATTCCTCCGCCCAGCGTTTCCAAGGAAGTGAAGAGCTTCGGCACGGTGTTGAAACTGCCCCAGAAGCTTCTCCGCCTTCCTGAAGGCTCGGACCTCAGGCTCTCCTATAATCAATCGGAAAACTTCACCCCTCTCGGCGGACGGACAAATTCTTACCTCGAGCCCCTGGCCTCGCCGGAGGGCGTCACGAAGGAATACGGCTTCAGTCTCTCCCTTTTCGACGGGAAGTTCAGCGTACGCTATAACCACTTCGAAAACAGCACTACGGGCCAGAGTTCCACCCCTTCGGTTTACGACCAAGCGACGCGGATCTACACCATTCAACTCGCCAGCTTTTGGATGACCGAAGGCAACCGCAACCCGGAGAATGTGCCTTTCATGAACGCCGCCGTCGAGAAGCTCTTCAGCACCCTCCCGGCGAACTTCCGCACGCAACGAAACCTCACCGTCTCCGGCGTCGCACCCAACCTGGCCTCCTCCTTCAGCAATCCCGGCGGCGGCGGCGATACGATCGACTACACCGCCGAGGGGCACGAGATCGAACTCGTTTACAATCCGACCAGCAACTGGCGCATTCTCGCCAACATCGCCAACCAAGAGACCGTGCAGAACAACTCCTACCCGGTTTTGAGGGAGTTCCTCACCCGCATGGTTCCGGTCTGGAATTCGAGCGTGACCGATCCCGTCTCCGGAAGGGTCGTACAGATCGCCGATATCCCCCGCTTCGGCTACTCCACTGGGACGGGACCAACCACCGGCCCGGGAGCCGGCGCCGAACTCACCGGCTTCGCGATCGAGCGGGACGTGTCGATCCCCTATGCCACCGCGCTCGCGCAGGATGGCACCGCGAGTGCCGAGCAGCGCAAGTGGCGCTTCAACCTCGTGACAAACTATCGCTTCGGCCCCGGCTCGATTTTCGGCGAAAGGCTGCGCGGCTGGAGCATCGGCGGAGCGGTGCGCTGGCAGGACAAACTGGGTATCGGATATCCCGTCACCCGCAATCCAAACGGAAGTGTCAACATCGACCTCCAAAACCCCTATTTCGCTCCCGCCGAGACCAACGTTGACGGTAACTTGGGCTACACGCGGAAAATCTTCAGCAACCGCATCGACTGGCGCCTGCAGCTCAACGTCCGCAATCTCATCTCTAACCAGGATCTGATCCCGATCACCGTCCAGCCGTGGGGTGAAACCGCCTCGGCCCGCCTCGCTCCAGAACGGCGTTGGTATCTGACCAACTCGTTCAGCTTTTAGAACGCCACGCGACGAAGGCTGAGTTCCAACGCATTGCCACCGCCACCCCACCGCGGTGCCAGCGCATCGTCGCGGCTCAATCCACAAATCATCGATCGCTGCACTCTTCTCAGACGTGTGTTGTTGGGCGGTTTGATCACGACACATCTCCCGGCCCCACTGGGCGTCAACGCCGATGATGTCCACAAACCATCCAATGAAATTCAAGTTCCTCCACTCGCAAATCAGCACGGCCATCTTCGCCTTGGCGATGGTTGCATCTGCGACCCAAGCCGCAGATGCCGGCGGGCCGGCGGGCCAACGGGTTTTCGTTTGCGCCCACAGCTTCATGCTCTTCACCGCCAAGCTTCTGCCACCCATGGCCGAAGCCGCGGGCATTGCCCACATCAACGCCGGCCAGCAGATGATCGGCGGCTCCCGAGTCATCCAGCATTGGAATCTGCCGGACGCAAAGAATGTCGCCAAGACGGCCCTCCGCGAAGGCAAGGTCGATGTGCTCACCCTCTCGCCCCACAATCAGCTGCCCGACCCGGGGATCGACCACTTCACGCAGCTGGGCCTCGAGAACAATCCGGCCCTGCGCGTGCTCGTCCAAGCCTCGTGGCCCACCCACGACGGCACTTCGGACAAAGCCTTCGCGAACGGGACGCGCAACGCCGCCACCGTCGCGAAACTCCGCACTCAGCGAGACGCCCACAACTCCGTCTGGCTAGTCAATCTCGAAGCCCAGGTTCGCCAGCTCAACGAAACCGTCGGCCATCAGGCGGTGTTTCTCGTACCGGTCAGCAACGCCGTCTTCGCGCTGCGCGAGCGCATCGCCGAAGGCCGTGCCCCCGGTCTCGCCCAGCAGACCGATCTCTTCAGCGACGCCCTCGGCCACCCACGTCCGCCGCTCGCCGTGCTGGTCACCTATTGTCATTTTGCCGCAATCTACCGTCGCAATCCCATCGGACTCCCGGTGCCGGCACCATTGAACTACATCCCCGAGGCCGAAGCCCTCAACCGGCTCCTTCAGCAGCTCGCATGGGAGGCCGTAACCGCCCATCCGTTGAGCGGCGTGAGGGCCACTCCGTTAACCCAATAGCGTTCGGGCGGGAACACGTGCTCCAAGCTGGCCAAACGTTGGTCTGAAATCCGTTTCGGCGGTCGCCCTTCCTCTGGATCCGTCCGCGATCCAATCCTCACGAAGATCAAAACTCCCATCTTCATCCAGAGCCCACTTTCCGAATCCGATCCACCTGAACCTGATGACATCCATGCTCCGTCTATTTTTCTGCCTTCTTGCAGCCCCGCTATTCGCCCAGCCTGCCTATCCACCAACATTCGAGGACGCCCGCGTCGAGACCTTCCGAAAGATCGACTCCACCGAACTTAGACTTTGGATCTTCGGAGATTCAGACCCCAAAGCACAGAAACCCGCGATCGTGTTCTTCTTCGGTGGTGGATGGAACTCAGGATCGCCAGCCCAGTTCGAGAGACAGGCCCGACACTTTGCAAAGCGCGGCATGATCGCCATCACCGCCGATTACCGCGTGAAGTCCCGGCATGGCGTTCAAGTGGTGGAATGCGTGAAAGACGCCAAGGCGGCCATCGCCTGGGTTCGGGGAAATGCCCGGCGTCTCGGCATTGATCCAACCAAGATTGCCGCCTCCGGGGGCTCTGCCGGTGGTCACCTCGCGGCCTGCACCGGCACGATCGATGGCTTCGGCAGCGACGAACGTCCGAATGCCCTGATCCTCTTTAACCCTGCGGCCACTCTCGCTCCGATTGCGGGCTGGGAACCCCGAGGCTCCCAGCTTGCGTTGAGCCCCGAAAGACTCGGCGCGCCAGCGCAAACAATCTCGCCGGCACATCACATTGGCCCGCAAACCCCGCCCACCCTGATTCTTCACGGCAAGACGGACTCCACCGTTCCCTATGCGAGCGTAGTCGCATTCGAAAGTGCGATGAAGAAGGCAGGCCGCCCATGCACACTGATCGGCTACGACGGTGCAGGCCACGGATTCTTCAACAGCAACCACTATTTCGCCAAGACCCTCGCCGATGCCGACAACTTCCTCGTCGATCTTGGCTGGATTTTAAAGTGAAGGAGCCTCCCGCATCCGACTCGTATTGACCGCTCGGTAATTTTCGGAAATTCGCGCGCAATCAGACCAGAAACCAACGTTGGTGGTACACCCGTTCCACCTTCGGGCATGCTGGGAATCACACGAAAACATGAAAATTGGAATGCTGTTCCTGGTCTTTAGCCTCTTGACCATTCCTGGCCAGGCTCGACCGGATCTGACTCGTTTTACGCTGACCTTCGAAGACGAGTTTGAAGGCACCCGCCTAGACCCGAATCGATGGGAGGCGACCGACGGCGAGCTACGCCAAAAGAAGGCCTCCAGGTGGAAGAATAGTCAGGTCGAGGTGAGCAACGGCACGCTGAAACTGAAAATTACCAAAGTGTCGACTGATCCCGAGCCAACCGTGAGGTATCACTGCGGGTCCGTGCGTACCCGCAAGGGCTATTCCGATACTTACCTCTTCAGACAAAAGTATGGGTACTATGAAGCCCGTTACAAGTTGCCTGCTCGCATCGATATGGACTACTGGGCTGCATTCTGGCTGATGGCAGGTCCGGTTTCACAAACCACCGATACGCGGGTCGGTATGGAAATCGATATCATGGAAAGTTTCACCTATGCCCGTGGATACCACAGTGCCAACTTTCATTGGGGAGGTTATGGGCCAAGGCACAACAAGTATTCGCTGATCTGCGGACCGCAGAATCAGGTGTTGGATGGCCACTTTCATACCTTCGCACTCTCCTGGGATACCGAAGCGTATATCATATATATTGATGGCGTGGAGGTTGGACGCACTGACATGAAAGGACTGGGCAGCGTCCCCGGTTTAACCCTTTCGAACGGCACGACCCGTTCCGAAGCTTGGCTGCTCCTGTCGTGCGAAGCCGCACTTTTTCCTGGTAAGAACTCGCGAGACTGGGAACCGAACGCTCCCGAACAGGACGCGTTCGAAATCGACTATGTCCGGATCTACGAATTAAAACCAGCTTTCACAACCGATCTGGTCAGTTCGGGACCGGATCCAACGGCGACTGGTCTGCCCCGTCGCACTTCAATCACCGGACGATGATTCCCCGTGCTCTTTCTTTCCGACCAACGTACGGTGACATTCTACCGCTACCAAGTCCCATGACCTCGGTAGCGACAGCAAGCTCGGATTTAGCGATGGCACGTCAGGCCAGGACTCAGCGAAAATTTACCACCCCATGATGACTAAGCCTAAACTGATACACCTCATTTTCGCCTTTATTGCCGCCCTACCGACTACAGCGCTTGCCGCTGCTCCTTCCGACCGTCCCAACATCCTTTGGCTGGTGAGCGAGGACAACAATCCCCTGCTCGGTTGCTACGGCGATCCCCTCGCTCATACCCCCGCACTGGATCGTCTCGCGAAGGAGGGGGTGCTCTACGAGCGCTGCTTTGCCCAGCCCGTCTGCGCGCCGTCGCGCTTCGCCCTGATCACCGGACTGTACGCGGCGACGGCTGGTCCCGCGCACCACATGCGCGCCAAAGGGAAGATCCCCTCCTGGCTCCAAGGGTTTCCGGCGTTGCTGCGGGAGTCAGGCTATTACACGTCGAACAACGCCAAGACCGACTACAACGCGCCCATCAACCTCGCGCAGGCGTGGAACGAAAGCGGGCAGAGGGCGCACTGGCGCAAGCGATTGAACCCCGAGCAGCCGTTCTTCAGTGTGTTCAATCACGAAGTGACCCACGAGAGCTGTCTTTTCCCCGAGCGATCCTTGCCACTGTCGCGCCCGCCCACGGATCGCGCCAAGGTGCGCATCCCCCCGTATCAGCCCGACACACCGGAGATCCGGGACGACTGGGGTCGCCACTACGACTACATGTCCCTGCTCGACGACCAGATCGCCGCGAAACTCAAGGATCTCGCTGACGCTGGTCTCGCGGAAAACACGATTGTCTTTTACTTTGGCGACAACGGCGGTGTGCAACCACGCAGCAAGCGCTTTCTCCAACGGAGCGGCACGCACGTCCCGCTGATCGTCTACTTTCCGCCGAAGTGGCGCCACCTCGCCCCCGCCGCTCCGGGCACGCGCATCACGGACCCCGTGGGTTTTCCTGACTTCGCCCCCACCGTGCTCGCGCTCGCCGGTGTCAACGTGCCGGCCTACATGCAGGGTCGCGCCTTCGCCGGCTTGGCCAGGCCGGCGCCCCACGAGTTTGTCTTCAGCACGCGCGATCGGATGGATCAACGCTACGACATGATGCGCTCCGTCATGGACCGTCGGTGGCTCTACATCCGCAATTTCCGGCCCGATCTTCCCTACGTGCAGGCGCACGAATACTCCTTCAAGGCACGCGGCTATCAGTCCTGGGCCCGTGTGGCGGCTGAAGGGAAACTCACTGCGGCGAGCGCCCAGTTTTGGGGAACGAAGCCCAGCGAGGAGCTCTATGACCTCGACGCCGATCCGGACAACATGATCAACCTCGTCCAGGTTCCCACGCTGCGCCCGACGCTGGAGCGCATGCGGCGGGCGCTGCAGGAACACACCGTGGAAATCAACGACAACGGCTTCCTCCCCGAAGGTTCAAGCATCGAAGGCTACGAAGCGTCGCGCGAAGCGGGCGCTTTTCCCCTTGCGCGGGTGTTCGCGCTGGCGACTCGGGCGTCCGAACGCGATCCCAAGAACCTTGCCGACCTGATCGCGGCGCTCGATGACCCCAGTGAACCGATCCGCTGGTGGGCGGCGCAAGGCTGCACGATGCTCGGCACGATGAGCGCGCCCGCCGAAGCTGCGTTGCTTCGACGCCTCGCCGACCCGTCGGGAGCCGTGCAAATCGCCGCCGCCGAAGCCCTCGCCGCACTCGGACGGATCGACGCAGCGCTCCCCGCGCTTGAGCGCGGGATTGCTGACTCAAACACGCCGGCTTTCATCCTGCAGGCCGGCAATGTTCTCAACCGACTCGGTGAACGCGCCCGGCCCGCGCTGTCCGCCATGAAGCGCGCCGTCGCCTCCAGCCCGACCGCAACCGGCGGCACCTACCCTCCGCAACACATTCTGCAACACGCAATCGCCGTGCTTGAAGGCACGACCCCGTCCCTCGTCTATCCCTGAAACTACGCGTCCATAAGTTCTGGCCGCGGACGAGTGTCGCACGGCCATCGATGAGGAGCTCGTCACCTCCCTTGCTTCACTTCAAAGTAACGTTTCGGTCTCGGATTCGCCTGCCTCTTGAAATGAAACTGCCCCATGCCAACCGGTGGAAGCCGTCGAATTGGATGGCGTATTCTCGCCGTCAGCTTTCGTCCCACGCTCGAGTCGTCTCGCTGGTATGCACCTTCTTCTTCGTGCAGAGCGCGTTCGCAGCCAAGCCGAACATCCTGTTCATCGCCATCGACGATCAGAATGACTGGATCGGGCATCTCGGGGGTCATCCGCTGGCGAAGACGCCGCACCTCGATCAGCTCGCGGCCCGTGGCACGACCTTTCTCAACGCCCACTGCAACTCTCCACTCTGCAATCCCTCCCGCACCAGCCTGATGCTTGGTCTGCGTCCGACCACCACGGGTATCTATGGGCTGGCACCGTGGTTTCGCACCCTCCCGCAGTGGAAAGATCGTGTGTCCCTCCCGCAGCACTTCGCCCTGCACGGTTACCGAACCGCTGCCACCGGGAAAATCTACCACCTAGGCACGGGCGGCGGCGGGCGGGCCCCCACCCAGGGGACACCGGAATTCCAACAGACCGCGCCCCTGGGCGGTGTTGGCACGAAGCCACCACAAAAACTCATTCCGGCGACGCCGATGGGGAACCATCCACTGATGGATTGGGGCGTCTGGCCGCTCGACAATGACGACACGGGAAAGGGCGACTACCAGGTGGCGAGCTGGACGATTGAACAAATCAAACAGGCACCGAAAGACCGGCCTTTTTTCATCAGCGCCGGCTTTTTCCTGCCTCACGTGCCCATGTACGCCACTCAAAAGTGGTTCGATCTCTATCCCGATGACGACAGCGTGCTGCCGAAAACTGACGAGAACGACCGGGCGGATACGCCGCGTTTCTCCTGGTACCTGCATTGGAAGTTGCCGGAGCCGCGCCTGAAGTGGATCAAGGAAAACAATCAGTGGCGGAATCTGGTGCGGAGCTACCTCGCCTCTACCAGCTTTGTCGACGCGCAGATCGGCCGCCTCCTCGCGGCACTTCAAGAGGCTGGTGTCGCGGAAAACACCATCGTCGTGGTCTGGGGCGATCACGGCTGGCACCTCGGGGAGAAGGGAATCACCGGTAAAAACACGCTTTGGGACGACGGCACGCGAGTGCCTCTCATCATCTCAGGTCCCGGCGTGAAGCACGGTCAGCGTTGCACCCAGCCAGCCGAGTTGCTCGACCTCTACCCGACCCTGATCGACCTCGCCGGCGTGCCTGCGCGCAACGACCTCGAAGGTCTCAGCCTCCTCCCCCAGCTCCAGAACGCAGCCACGAAACGGGAGCGCCCCGCCATCACCAGCCACAACCAAGGCAACCATGGCATTCGCAGCGAGCGTTGGCGCTATATTCACTACGCCGATGGCAGTGAGGAACTCTACGACATGGCCAAAGATCCCAACGAGTGGACCAATCTCGCCGGCCAGCCCGCTTACGCCGCCGTGATTGCCGACCACAAGAAGTGGCTTCCAAAAATTGATCGTTCCCCTGCCCCGAACAGCGCCCACCGCATCCTGACCTATGACTCGACAACGGACGAGGCGGTCTGGGAAGGAAAGACGGTGAGGCGCAGCGACCCTATCCCCGACTAAAGCGACCGCATCGCCTCCCCTCTCATGTTCCCCCGCTTCCTCCCGCTTCTCGTTCTGCTGGTCTTCTCTCTAGGTGCGTCGCGCGCGGACACCCCGCCCAACATCGTCTACATCATCTCGGATGACCACGCGTGGAGCGACTACGGCTTCATGGGACACCCGCAGATTGAAACGCCGAACCTCGACCGCCTGGCAGCGCGCAGCGCTGCCTTTATGCGAGCGTACGTGCCGACCGCATTGTGCCGGCCGGCGCTGGCTACCCTCGCCACGGGCCTCTATGCCCACCAGCACCGCATCAGCGGCAACGATCCCGCACTGCTTCCGGGCATGCCCCAGGCCGGTGGACAAAACCTCAAAGACCCGGCCGAATACCAAAACCTCCGCGCCCAACTCATCGCGCAAATCGATCGTCATCCGACCCTCCCTCAACTCTTGGGGAAAAAAGGATACCTGAGCCACCAGTCCGGCAAGTGGTGGGAAGGTGGTTACGCGCGCGGCGGGTTCACCCACGGCATGACCCGGGGCTTCCCCCTTCCGGGCGGACGACACGGCGACGACGGACTCGAGATCGGCCGACAGGGTATGGGGCCGGTCACCTCATTTATCGACCAGGCCACGGCCGCCAAAAAGCCTTTCTTTGTTTGGTACGCTCCTTTCCTGCCGCACACGCCCCATAACCCACCAGAACGACTTTTCGCCAAATACAAGGCGAAGGGTATCACTTCCGACTTCATCGCCCGGTACTACGCCATGGTCGAGTGGTTCGACGAAACCTGCGGCCAGTTGCTACAGCACCTTGAAGCCAAAGGACTGACGGAGACGACGCTCATTGTCTATGTCGGGGACAACGGCTGGATCCAACGGCCAGACGCGAACGGTTTTGCACCTCGCTCCAAGCAATCGGCCAACGAAGGCGGCATCCGCCAGCCCATTCTGATCAGCTGGCCCGGCGTCATCCGTCCGGGCAACCGAGGTGAACAGCTGGCTTCCAGCGTCGACCTCTTCCCCACCGCCCTCGCCGCCGCCGGTGTGGAGCTGCCGGCGAATCTGCCCGGCTACAACCTGTTGCCGGTGCTGAAATCGGGACAGCCGACTCCGCGCCAGATCGTTTTCGGAGAGACGTTCGCGCATGATGTCGTCGACATCGAGGTGCCGGAAGCGAGTCTGGTTTACCGGTGGGTCATTGAGGGTCGATGGAAATTGCTCCTCACCTACGATGGAAGCGTCAGCAAGCGTTACGCGTCCTCCAATCCTCGGGACGAACGTCGCCCTCAGCTCTTCGATTTACTGGCCGATCCCCACGAAAACCAGAATCTCGCTTCTTCGAACCCAGACCGAGTTGCCCAACTCGCCGACCAACTTCATCAATGGTGGCCGACCCATCGCCGGAAAGTTCAGACGGTCTGGCCTCGATGAACCGGTCGGCGCCCACGACAACAGAGAGCGCCGATCACGGAAGTGACCGATCCAGCCGACCCAATCCGATGACCATGAACCGAGCGCCTCTCTGTCCCTCCTGTAGGTTTACCCTCCTCCTCATTTGGCTGTGGGGATCGACGGTGCTATGGGGTGCAGCCGTTCCGCCCCCTCCGTTGAATATCGTCGTGCTGTACGCGGACGACTGGCGCCACGATACACTGGGCGTTGCTGGCCATCCTATCGTCAAGACTCCGCAGCTCGATCAACTCGCCGCACAGGGGGTGCGATTCACTCATAACTACGTTACCACCTCGATCTGCGGAGTCAGCCGGGCGACGCTCTTCACCGGACAGTGGATGTCGCGCCACGGCAACAAAGCCTTTGGTGCGTTCAAGACACCATGGGAAGAGACCTACCCGGGTTTGCTCCGCGCGCAGGGCTATCACGTCGGCCACATTGGCAAATGGCACAACGGCAAGTTTCCCGGTGACCGCTTCGACTTTGGTCGCGCCTATTCGGGCACACATTGGATCACGGAGAAGGACGGGACGCGAATTCACGTCACCCAAAAGAACGCCAACGACGCTCTCGAATTTCTGCGTTCCCGCCCGGCAAGAAAACCGTTCTGCCTGACGCTCGCCTTCTTCGCCACCCACGCTGAGGACCAGAATCCACTGCAGTTTCTCCCGCAGCCAGAGAGCATGGCCCTTTACCAGGACACCACGATCCCCATCCCGGTCACAGCCACCGATGAGGCGTTCCGACGCCTGCCTCCCTTCATCGCCAATGAAAAAAATGAAGGACGCAATCGCTGGCGCTGGCGTTTCGACACCCCGGAGAAATACCAGTCGATGATGAAAAACTACTACCGCCTCGCCACCGAGGTCGACACGGTGTGCGGACGGGTGATTGAGGAACTACGGCGTCAAGGCGTGCTGGATCACACGCTCGTGGTCTTCACCGGCGACAATGGCTACTTTCATGCCGAGCACGGACTCGCCGACAAATGGTATCCCTACGAGGAGAGCATTCGTACCCCACTCATCGTCTGGGATCCGCGCCTGCCGGCCGCCCAGCGCGGTCGCACCCACGGCGCGATCACGTTGAATGTCGACCTCGCGCCCACCTTCCTCGCCGCCGCGGGGGTGTCGGCGCCGCCTCGGATGCAGGGTTTGGACCTTTCTCCCCTCTACCTGGCCACACCTGCGCCGGCCTGGCGGACAGAATTCTTCTACGAACACGCAACGATTCGTGATACCTCCTTCATCCCCTCGTCCGAGGCCCTGGTGCGCAAGGACGAGAAGTACATCCTGTGGCCTGATTTCAAACACGAGCAGTACTTCAACCTCGAGGCCGACCCGTTGGAACAGCGCGACCGCATCGCCGACCCGGCCCTCCAGCCTCGTCTCGTGGAACTGCGTCAGCGTTTCCTCGCACTCAAAGAAGCCGCCCGCTGAACGCTTTGTTTTTCTCTACGCCTTGCCCAAACTTTTGCCCGCATGCGCGTCGTCACGTCCCTTAACTCCGACTGGCTCTTCTCTGCAGCCTTCGCTGAAGCGTCCGTCGGACTTCTCCAGTCCGGAGTTTCGGTCACCTTACCGCACAATGCGGTGGATCTGCCGATGAACTACTTTGACGAAACCTGCTATCAGCGGGAGTTCACCTATCAGAAGATCCTGCCTTGGGATCCACACTTCGCCGGAAAGGACGTCTGCCTCGTGTTCGACGGCGCCATGGCGAACGCGGTGGTCTGGGTGAACGGAACCCAGGTCGCCACGCATCGGGACGGGTACACTCCTTTCCGTGCACGCCTCACCGGCCACCTAAACCCGGGCCGAAACCTGGTCACCGTGAAGATCGACGGATCGGAGAACCCCAGCATTCCCCCGTTCGGTGGACGCATCGACTATCTCACGTACGCCGGGCTCTACCGCGATGTCTGGCTGCACATCACCCCGTTGACTTCGATTGCATGGCTCAAGGTGGAGAGCCCGGATCCCCTGGCGTCGGTCAAGACAGTTCGGGTCCATGCTCGCATCGAGGGCTTCACACCCGCCGCTGCGGGGAACCCACTGGTGGGCCGTTTGTTCGACCCCGTCGGGCGATTGCTGGCGGAAGTCACGACCGTAGTGACGCATGCCTCCGCCTCCCTCGCTTTCACGGGATTGACCGGCATTCGCCTTTGGGAGCTTGAAGACCCGGTTCTCTATCGCATCTCCCTCACCCTCCAAACCGCCGGCGGTGAGGATCAGATCAGCACCCTCTTTGGCTTCCGCTCGGCGCGGTTCACTGCAAACGGTTTCCGTCTCAACGACCGGCCGTTGAAACTGCGTGGCCTCAACCGGCATCAGTCCTGGCCCTACGTGGGTTACGCCATGGGTCGTCGCGCCCAAGAGCGTGACGCCGAGATCCTGAAGCACGTGCTACACTGCAACATGGTTCGCACGTCGCACTATCCGCAGTCACCCTGGTTTTTGGATCACTGCGACCGCATTGGCCTCTTGGTCTTCGAGGAGATTCCCGGTTGGCAGCACATCGGCGGGAGTGAATGGAAGCAGGAAGCGGTCGCCAATGTGCGTCGCATGATCGAGCGCGATTGGAATCATCCGTCTATCGTTCTCTGGGGCGTGCGAATCAACGAGTCCGCCGACGATCACGCATTCTACACGGAAACAAACCGCCTCGCCCACGAACTGGATCCCACCCGACAGACGGGCGGCGTGCGCTGCATCACCCACAGCGAACTGCTTGAGGACGTTTATACGATGAACGACTTCATTCAGGGCCAGGAAGAGGCTCCGGAGCACACCGGCGCCGCCCTCGTGCTGCGGGAGCCGTCCGCAGTGACCGGTCTGTCCGATTCAGTTCCTTACCTTGTGACGGAATACAACGGTCACATGTATCCGACCAAGCGTCACGACCAGGAGCAGCGTCAGGCCGAACACGTGCGCCGCCACCTTGCGGTCCTGAATGCCGCCTATCGCCACCCAGGCATCGCTGGCTGCATTGGCTGGTGCATGTTCGACTACAATACGCACAAGGACTTTGGCTCCGGCGACCGGATTTGCCACCATGGGGTGCTGGATGCTTTTCGGGAACCCAAGTTTGCGGCCTTCGCTTACGCGAGCCAGTGTTCCCCTTCAGAGGCGGTCATCCTGAAACCGGTGACCTATTGGACCCGGGGCGAGCGCAACATCGGCGGCACGCTTCCCCTGATCATCCTCAGCAACTGCGAAGAGCTCGAACTACGCTCGGGCTCACTCGTGAAGCGATTCAAGCCTGATGCGACGTCGTTCCCGCATCTGCCACACCCGCCTTTCATCCTCGATCATCATGATTTCTCCGCCGAAGAACTCGGCCGTTGGGGAGCGAGCTGGGATGACGTGGCGTTCATCGGATTTGTTGGAGGACGTGAGGCGATTCGTGTGGGGTTTTCCGCCGATCCCGTGCCCACCTCTCTTGAGGTGGCTGCCGACCAGACGACGCTTGTGTCCGAAGAAAAGGACTCGCTGCGGGTGATCGTAAGGGCGCTTGATCAATCCGGCCAGATCATGCCGTACCTCAACGCCGTCGTCTTCATCCAGGCGGTCGGTCCGGTCAAGGTGCTAGGTCCCTCCACCTTGACACTCGTCGGGGGTTGCGCGGGGTTTTGGTTGGAAACCACCGGTGAACCGGGTCCGGTGACATTGATGGCATCGGCGGAACGCTTTTCCAGCGTCACTTTGCGCCTGTCCGTCATCGACTCCAGACCTGGAACGGACCTCATCCGCGATCGCGAGTTGCAGGAGGCGCACCACCGGGGCCAAAGCAAAGACTCGACGCTCACGGATCGCCAGCAGAACGAGCTCCGTTGATCCGGCGAGCCAAGAACTAGGAGCGCCGAACGGGAGAATTCGCATGCGCCGAATGTTTCGCCTTCTCACCGCTGAAATGCCGACCCGTTTGACCGGCTCGGCTTTCCGCAGAAGAGTGCCCGGACGTGCCGTACCCGTACGCCGGTCACCGGGCACTCGACTAATCCGGTCTCGATCAACGAGCGGTTGTCGCGGAGACTGGTGACTCGTGGCAGCGCTGCGTTCATGTTCACAAACCCGATCGCTTGAACAACCTCGCGTCCTTCATGAGCCGGGCGGCCTCCATCAGAACCTAGTAGATCAGTTCTTCCCGCGTACTGCGTTCGTCTTCAATCTGACAGACGCGCACAGGCTGTTCTCGTGCATACGCTTCGTCACAAGACACCTCCTGGGTGAGCTGAACCGGCAGTTGGCAGAATACAGCCCACATGGTTGGCGATTGGTTGGCGAATGCGCCTTGTATTCCGTATCAAACCGTTGCGAACGGCTGTGAACTCGCCTTAAAAACAGGCCGCTAACGAGTTGCGCGGCGCTACGTGGTGGACCCGATCAGAATCGAATTATCACGCAAAGATACATACGTTGCTGATAACCAGACGATTGACGAGACCAGTACCACCCGGGACACACAAGGAGGCACACTGGGCGCGATTTCGATCTCCGATGTCCAGGCGTTTCTCAACGCGCTCCTTCGAATGGAACGATTACATCAGGTTGTTACACTCCGACTTATCATCAGTCAAACGCGCAGCGCGGCATGGAGTGCAGCACAGATGTACGTTTCGACATTCCTTGCGGAGGAGGAAACCCAACCGGGACAGTAAAGAAGCGGAGACTATATGGGCTTCAACCGCCTGACCTCGCCGCTTCCGGCGCAAGGACGAACTACGATACGCTGATCACCGTTACACAGTATTCCCCGCGAATCTTTTACACTCAAGGAGCCAGATTGGAATAGTTGCGCACAAACTCTTCGTTTTCGAAATCGCTTTGGACAGTTCGGCCCAGGGTTGTGGCCCTTTTCCGTGGAGAATGCGATTCGTGCCTTCCGTAGTCAGAGCTGGCGGCAGTGAGCGGAAGCTCTCGGATGGCGATTCTTCCACGCTGCTCGATGGAACGTTCAGGCGAATTCCGGACGGCTCGTGTAGCGCGTGTTGCGAAGCTTACCGGTTTCCTCTCGGTGCTTATCGCGGCAGCGTTGAGACCCCCTCCTTCTGCGAGCGCCTTAAGAATCTCCATCATAAGATTGGGTTGAGGTTCGCTTCCCGCCACCGCTACCAGCCGGTCCAAGGCCCGCTTGTGTGCACCACCTGTCTTGCGCCAGTGGAACCATTCCACTGCCGCCGATACCCCAAACTCGTTGAAA
>JAEUGY010000106.1 GCA_016794625.1 Opitutaceae bacterium | reverse complement strand
CAGGAATCCGACCGGCAGGATCAGACGGCCGGTCCGGGTCTGGATCATCCGATCGTTGTTGATGGTGTGGTAGCCTGGTCCCTCGGTGATGAGCACCGGCTCCGACCACGAGGCACCCTCGTCGCGGGAGAACCGGACGTAGGCCCGGCAATCGAGGAAGCTCTTCTTCAGCGCGTAGGCGAGGGCGATCCGGCCGTCGGCGAGCCGCAGAGGGCAGAGGACCATCAGGCTCAGACTGCCGTCCGGGGGCTTGATCGCGAGTCGCGGCTTGCTCCAGGTGACCCCCTGGTCATCGGAGTGCACCTCCATGATCACATTCCGATCAAAGTCGGATGAGCCGCCGGAGAACTGCGTGTAGTAGAACACAACCCGCCCCGTCTTCAACGTGATGAAGCCCCCTTCCGAGTTCCGCGTGGCCGCAGGACTCCACGGGATGTCGAGCACGTGCTGGTTTCCCGTTTCGGAGGCGCGGGCGAGCGGGGCGACACAGAGCAGGGTGAAGAGCAGGAGGGAAAACTTCATCAGGTGAGAGGGACGACGGTGGATATCTGGGTCACGGCCACAAAGAGCAGGGAATGACCGGATGACGCTGTTCGGCCGGGGGCTGAGCCGTGGCCGCAGGTTTGAAATGCGCGTCAGGGAGAACAAGGGCGCCGTGGGTGGCAAATAAACAGACAACCGGCACCCGTCGTGCCGGCTCCGTCTGTACGCTCGTTTTCAAGCCTCGCGCGTCGGAAGACAGTTCAGCCGTCGGGCGTCTGTGCAGCCGTCATGGGTCAAGACCTGAGGTCTTTGGATGTTCCCTTATGCCTGGTCAGCGCTCCGCGAGCAACCGGCCGAGTTCTGCGCCGAGAAGGAGATCGGCGACCGCGCCGAAATGCTGCGCGCGAATCTGACCGCGTGCGTCGATCAGCACCACCGTCGGGGTGCCTTGCATCGAGTAGGCGCGCATGGTCCGCGGCAACTCATGGTCGGTGGACGGCTGGTCCACTGCGACGGGAAAGGTGAGGCGGTATTCGTGCACGAACGCCCGTAGTGCCGCCGGCGTCATGATATCATGGTGTTCGAACACACTGTGCAAGCCGACCACGCTCACGGTGCGTGGGTCAAAGGCGCGCTGAATCTCGATCGTTTGAGGCAGACCGTGCGAGACGCAACCCGGGCAGAGCATCTGGAAGGCGTAGAGCACAACGACGCGACCGCGCAGTTCATCGAGCGTGAGGGGCGCTGGCGTATTGAGCCAGAGTGAAGAGGAAATGGGCGGCGCAAGGGGGAAGGTTGCGCTGCCGCCACGGGGTTCGGGAACCCAGTGACACATCGAGGTACGATTCATGGATTCGCGCGGGGTTGTTTACTTCAACACGCTTAGGGGCGCACCGAAGTTGAGGTGGAGCGTTTGCCCGCCGACGACAAGAGCCGGTACTGATTTGACCCCGGCCGCTTCAGCTTCGGCAATGCGATTCCTGACGGTGCCGAGGTGGACGACCTCGAGGTTGACCTTGGTGGTGTCGAGGTAGCGCGTGACGACGCTCTCGGCGTCGAGACACACGGGGCAGCCGGCGTGATAGAAAGTCGCGGTGGATTTGTTCATGGGATGGTATTCCTGCGGTGGTGTTTTGCTGTGCGGTGCGAGGCGGAATGCTTCGCATGGTGTGACGATAGCGCATCCCGGCGCGCCCGCACAGAGGGCACCATTCGAACAGGGGTCACCGAAAAGTGCCTACTGGACGCATGCTCGGGACGGCGCATACTGGCCCCTCATGAAATCGAAACGCCTCACGCTCTCCGAACGAACCGCCTACCGGGGACTCGAAGATGTCGTGGGTTGCAAGTGGTCAGCGGCCGTGGTCGGTGCGCTCAAGCGCGGCATCACTCGGCCAGGACAACTGGAGCGCTACATCCCCGGCATTTCGACGAAGATTCTCAACGAACGCCTGCGCAAGCTGCTCGCCTACGGCCTGGCCACGCGTGCAGATCACTCGGCCGCGTTGTTGCACGTCGAGTACCGGCTCACGCCCACGGGAGTGAAGCTCGCGGACGTGATCGAGCAACTACACGCGTTGCAGGAAGAGCACTCGATGGCATGGAACGATTCGACAAGAAAGTCCACGGAGCGTCGCTAACCCGGGTTCCCAAGCAGCTCCGCAAGGGTGCCCATCGGCAGAAAGACCCGGTTCGCATCGTTGCCAAGTTGGGCAAAGCCGAACTTCCGATAGAACATCAAAGCAGGCTCATCCTTCGCGTCTGCGACCACGGCGAGCGAAGCAATCTCCGCCGATTACTGGTGCGCCCAGGCCAGAGCATCCACCAAAAGCAGGGGTACGACCCACGGAGTCAGCCCCGAATGTTTGTGGTCGATCGTGAGGGTAGATGAACGTAGTTCCATCTTTTCTCGTTTGAGATCAATCCTTTGTAATGCCGCCTTCTTGGCGATACATGGGTGATCTCAATGAAGCAAAGGCGAGTGACCACAAACATTGTGGGATGATCCCCTTGGATCGCGCCCTCGGCTTGGGCTGGTCGCTTGACCAGCGAGACGGTGGAGGTAGCGTGCGGCGCGATGAGGAGGCGCACGTGGATGTATTGTGGCTTGGGAGTCGCGGCGGTCGCGGCGGCGGTCATGTGGATGGCGCGGGTGCCTTCTGGACCGATCGTCCCCACGGGGAACGTGGAGCGGGCGACGGGGTGGACGGCGGTGACGGTGGTGGACGGGCTGGAGAATCCGTGGGCGGTGACGTGGTTGCCGGGCGGGGAAGCTCTGATCACAGAGAAGGCGGGGCGATTGCGGGTAGTACGGAACGGGCGACTGGATCCGGTCGAGGTCGGGGGCCTCTCGGGAGTGCTGGCGGAGCTCCACGCGGGCTTAATGGACGTGAGCCTGCATCCACGATTTTCCGAGAATCGCTGGGTTTACCTGACGTACAGTGCGGGCACGGAGGAGGCGAACGGCACGCGACTGGCACGCGGGCGCCTGGCAGAGGATTTGTCGGCGCTGACGGAGGTGGAGGTGTTGCACGTAGTGTCGCCGTTGAAGCGGCGGTTTCAGCATTTCGGCTCGCGCTTGCTGTGGTTGCCGGATGGGACGGTCTTGCTGTCCTTGGGCGACGGGGGTAATCCGCCGGTGCGTCTGGACGGGGAGTTGATGCGGGAGCAGGCGCAGAAGCTGGACAGTCAGCTGGGCAAGGTGTTGCGACTGCGGGAGGATGGCACGGTGCCGGCGGACAATCCCTTTGTGAGGCGGGCGGGCGTGGACCCGGCAATCTGGACTTGGGGGCATCGCAATATCCAGGGGCTGGCGCGCGATCCGACGAGCGGGCGGATCTGGGCAAGTGAGCACGGGTCGCGAGGAGGCGATGAGTTGAACGTGTTGGTGGCGGGCGGCAATTACGGGTGGCCGCGAGTGACCTATAGCATTGAGTATACGTTCGGAACGATCAGCCGCGAGCGGACACGGCCGGACATGGTGGATCCCGTGGTGGTGTGGACGCCGGCGCAGGCACCGAGCGGGTTGTTGTTTTATACAGGTGACGTGTTTCCGCAGTGGCGGGGGGACCTGTTTTCGGGAGCGTTGAAGCGCAAGGAAGTGCGACGCATCGTGCTGAACAAGGAGGGTCGGGTCACGGGCCAGCAGAGTTTACCGATCGGACAACGGGTGCGGGATGTGCGGCAAGGGCCGGATGGGTTCATCTACGTGCTGACGGATGAGGCGGCGGGGCGGATGCTGCGGCTGGAACCTCGGACGGAGGGGTGAAGGTACAACCGAAAGACGTCAGGTCTTGAGTTTTGACAAACCTATCTCCGGGAAGACGCGTGTCGGAAGAGGGTTCAGGGGTCAGGTGTCTGCGCAGCTGCCAAGAATCAAGACCTGACGTCTTTGGATTGAACCCCATGCTGATGGATATTGCCGTTTGGAGAAGGGACGGCCTAGCCCGGATGTTTCACGAAGCTGATTTTGCGGGGTCGCTTTTGTTTCGTGGGCTCTACTTCGTCGATTTGGCGCGGGTGTAGGGGGCTGGGGTCGGGGTTTCTATACGCGATGACACACTGCCCCCAATCCCCCATTGTA
>JAEUGY010000075.1 GCA_016794625.1 Opitutaceae bacterium | reverse complement strand
AGCTGCGTGTCGAGCGCAGCCGAAAAAAGAGGTGCTTGTCCCCAGGGACGCGGGTTACTCCGGAAGGAGCCTATCCGCACGGTTGCGGGTGGAGCGGAAACTACAGCCCGAACAACCCAAACAGAGGACAAGCACATGAGCACAAAATTGAAGTACGTGGGCCTCGATGTCCACAAGGATACGACCGTGGTGGCGATCGCCGATGGTGGCCGCGACGGGGAAGTCAGAGTGTACGGTTCGATCTCGAGCGATCTGCATGCGGTCGAGAAAATGATGGCGAAGTTGCGCTCCGACGGCTCAACCCTGCGGGTCGTCTACGAGGCCGGCCCGACCGGCTATGTTCTCTATCGGCGTCTGCTCCAGTTGAAGATTGAGTGTATCGTGGTTGCTCCCTCCCGGACACCCCATCCCAAGGGCACTCGCCAGAAGACCGACCGACGCGACGCCATCATGCTCGCCCGATTGCATCGCGCTGGAGAGCTGGAGGGCATTCACGTGCCCGACACCGCGGACGAGTCGATCCGAGACCTGACGCGCGCCAGGGCCGACGCTGTGCATGACCTCACCCGAGCCAAACAGCGCCTCAAGTCGTTTTTGCTCCGCCAAGGTTATCGCTATACTGGCAAGGCCAACTGGTCGGCTGCGCACCAACGCTATCTGAGGGAACTGGTCCTCCCCCTGCCGGCTCTCAAGGCGGTCCTTGAGGAGTATCTTCTGGCGATTGATCAAAGCGTCCAACGGGTGAGTCGTCTCGAAGAGCTGATCACGACCCATGTGCCCGCCTGGTCGCGCTACCCGATGGTTGAGGCTCTGATGTGCATGCGAGGTTTCCAACTGACAGCGGCCGCGGTGCTCGTCGCCGAACTCGGCGATCTGAGACGATTCGAACACCCCCGCAACCTGATGGCCTTCCTCGGGCTGATTCCTCGCGAACATACCACCGGTCAATCTCGCAAACTCGGTGAGATCACCAAGAACGGCAACACCCACGCCCGCTGGATCCTGGTCGAGGCCGCTCAACACGCCCTGCTCCCTCCCAAGGTCTCCACCCAACTCTCCTTGCGCCAGCAAGGCCAGCCCACCGCGTACCGTGAGCTCGCCTGGAAGGCCCAGGTCAGACTCCACAAGCGCGCCTGGCTTCTTCTGCAACGCGGGATCATCAAACCCAAAGTCATGATCGCTCTGGCTCGGGAACTCTCCGGCTTCATCTGGTGCCTGCTCCGTCAGGTTCCTCAAACCTGACCCCCACGCCCCTTCCCCCGCCCCCGGGGGCGGGGAACCCTCCCGCCACTTTCCGTTCTTTTCCATCACCTTCCGCCAAAGCGGCAGACTACAGGGACCGGGCGCGCCGGCCCATGCACGAGAGGCGTTACGAACAAGCCTGGCCTTGTGCCACGCCCACGTCCGAGCCTAGAGAGTGCGGGCAAGACGCATCAGTAAACCGTGGATACCCAAACCCACGAAGATCAGCACGCTCACGGTCTCACGACCGGAGACGCTCAACCAACGCACGCGTTCTCCTGTTAGGTGCCCGGTCCCTGTACCTGCCTCTTTTCGGAAGGTCTCCCGCAACCTGCGGCTTCACAGCCGCGGACACGGACTTCATTTTTCCGCTTGCCTACACGCAGCTAGATCAACGCTCCACGTCAGCCACGGCGGTGCAGCCGACGTTCGCTGGACTGTTTTGTTCGGCTGTTCCGTTGCTTAACGAGCGACCTGATCTCAGAGGGCTCGCGACGACCGTCTAACACCGCTAACACAACCGAGCGATCAGCTATGATAATGAAATAGACGATGTAGTAGGAGTTCTTGAGAATTGCACGTCGCACCTCGCCCAACTTCTTGGGGAATGTTTCCGGATTCCACCCTATCCAACTCACCGTCTCCTCATACATCTGAAGAAAATGCTCCTCGCCATCGGATCTCCAGGACGAGTAGTGGAGCACGCCTGAGCGGAGGTCACCCTCGACCTCGGGAAGAGCAACAACCGGAAGACTATTCACGAAGCACGTACGCGGCGCATCAATTCGTCGTGCGAAATAGGCCGACTTTTCCCGGTCCGGTAGTTCGCTAAACGCTCTTCGACTACCTGCCGGTGCTTTTCGGGTATCGGCATTTTCTGCTCATCCGCGACCGAAAGCCAAAGCGCCTCAGCTATTTCCATCTTTTTCTGTCGGGGTAGACGGAGGAGACTTGAAATGGACTTTGTTGCCATGAACTGGAAGCTCAGAGATTGGCTGCACGAGTGCAAGAGCGAGCTCCTGCTTCCCTCGGAACTTCAGAGCTGACGGACGCCATATGGCTGCGTTCGGTTCGGCGTTTTTTCGATTTTCCGGTTCAAACGGGCACTCAGAATCTCAAGGACTTGAGTGCGCGTAGCCGCCGTCGGCAGGATTTCCGAAATTTCTACGAGCGACCACTTCCCATCGGCACGATGGATGAAGCGATAGATCCGCGGCTCCGAAACAGTAAGCCCCTCGTGCTCCGTGAATGCTACTCCATCTACCCGGACGGAAGCTTCGTCAGGTTCGAGTCGAAGGAGTAATTGCTTTGAATCCAGCAAATCAGCTGGAACGAGAAAGAACGGGGTAACCTTCTTGACGTCCGTTACAGCTCCTGGGATGCCACCAGTGAAAACATAGGCGACTCCATCCATTCGAAAACGCCACATGGCGGTGGCGGAATCACTAAACCGCCACTGGGGCTCCAGCACCGCCTTGATTGCGGTCGTCCGGCATCCGCCGACTGCGAGAGCAACTGCTGCCACAATAGAGCTGAGGCTTCTCAACTTCTGCTAAACGTCAGAGCTGCGCCACGCTTGAGACTGGTACGAGCCGTGGCGTCAGTACGGTACGGATCGTGACAGGCCCTTCTTCTAGCCTCCTTCTTCATTCGCGGTCTATGGATTGAGAAGCCGCAATACGAACGTCAAAATCTGCACTGCCGCCTTTGGACACACGACTACACTGACGATGCCGAACCCGAGCGCAAAGACTGCGGTCACCGCAAGCCCTGCTCTCCAGTCGGGCACTTGGAACGCCCACCACGCGAGCGGACTCACGCAGGCTCCGCTGAACGCGCCGGCGGGAAACGCGAGAATCTTACCTTCTGGATTGGACCTCTTCGTCATTTAACCTTTGGAAGACCGGCCGCTGAAAAGATCCTGTCGAATGTCTCTTCAGGACTCTTGGTGGTTAAAAATCGTTTCAAGGGTTCGAGACCAATGACACCTCCGTTGCTGCACTGAAAACACACAATGACCGTAATCTCCTTCCCTTCGACTGTCCACCGGAAGGCATGCCTTGGGTTGAAGCATCCGGCTACAGAGCCAACCTTGCTTTCTTTGATTCCGGCAACGAGTGCTGAGCCAAGTGCCAGAATCGCAGTTCGGTCAGTCAGCGTCGCCTGCCCAGCGACACGCCAATCCAGGAACTTCGGGCGCGGATCTTTGGCTGCCTCTTCTTCGGACTTATAAAAACGGTAATCGATCGCAAACAGCTCAATAGTCGTGGCCTTCGAAAGAGCCTGCTCGATGGCGTCTGCGCAAACCCTCTGCTCGACGCGCTTGGACTCCAAGGACGCTTCGCGCTCCTTCTCTTGGGAAAACCCGGAGGTCGCGAGCGCGGCAATGAGTGCTAGCAGCGGGAACCGATCCATCGACCGCAGGTGTTGAGGGGCTGTTTTCAAAACTCAAGTAATTGACTAGTAAATTTCTGAATCTCGCCTTCCCGTACCCATAATTTCCTTATCATGATGGGGATACACGATGCGTAGCCCGAACTATTTTGCTACCGAGTCGATTGGGAGAAGCGCGTGCACGCCCAGCATCCACTGCGGCGCGTGCTGGCGCTGGTCGACTTCACCCTTGACCGCGAGGCGGTCGCCCACACCTAAGGCGACGCGACGATCTGTTTGAAACGCTCGTCGTGAACACCGTGCGCCCTCTGCTCGCACGGACATCAACCGAGGTCTGGTCAGCACCACCGATCCCGATGCCCCCTGCGTCTCCAAGGGACCGAGAACTTGACGACTCATCCTGCACCGAGGAACCCAACCATCAACGACTTCCCGCGAGGATTGGCTTCCTGTTGCTTGCAATTCGCCAATCTTGCGATGCGTTGCAGCCACGCATGTTTTTTCAGGGATTGGGCTTCAGCCCCAGCTAGGCCCCGCCCCCGAAAACTCCAGTTTCATTTCAACCACTAGTCGTTAGATGTGATCTCTTCATGACTGAACTGCTGCTCTTCGCCACCACCGCGACGTCGAATCCCGCCGATCTGAAGATCTGGGCGTATGTGGCGTTCATCGGTCTGGTGGTCGTGTTCCTGGCGTTGGATCTTGGCGTCTTCCACCGCGAAGCCCACGAGGTCGCCATGAAAGAGGCGGTTACCTGGTCAGTGATCTGGCTGACGTGCGGCATCGCGTTCAGCGGGTTTGTTTACATGGCGTATGAGAACCACTGGCTCGGACTGGGGTTGGACACGCCCAAGTACAGCACGTCGGAGGCGATCAAGGCGGGTGCACCGCTCATCGTGCCGGGCGAGGTGCAGGGAATGGAGGCAGCGAAGCAGTACCTCGTGGGATACGTGGTCGAGAAGTCGCTGGCGATGGACAACATCTTCGTCATCGCACTGATCTTCTCGTTCTTTGCGGTGCCGCCAAAGTACCAGCACCGCGTTCTCTTCTGGGGCATCATCGGTGCTCTGGTGATGCGCGGCGGGATGATCTTCCTGGGTGCTGGCCTGATCCTGAAGTACCAGTGGATCCTGATCGTGTTCGGCGGGTTCCTGGTCCTGACGGCGCTGAAAATGGCCCTGCTCAAGGGCAACGATGACGTCTCGCAGAACATCGCGGTGCGCCTCTGCAAGAGATTCTTCCGGGTCACGGGGTGGTGTCCGATTCTCTGTGTGCGGGTGTAGGTTTTGTTTAGGTTGATGTGATTGTGGTTGGGAGGGTCTGACGGGCCAGACTTAATTCTGGCCCGCCAAGCGCTCGGAAAAGACGATGGCAAACTGAGCGAGGGCCTT
>JAEUGY010000020.1 GCA_016794625.1 Opitutaceae bacterium | reverse complement strand
TGGACCGCCTTCGAGCAGGCCCTCGGCGGACAGCCGCTCGTCGGCCTTTACTGCGTCTTCGGCTACTGCTGGCAACGCACCTGGGACCGGCCCTTTGTCCCGGACATCGAGGCCGTGCCGGCCGCGGAACGGGATTACTATGAGCGCCACGGCTGCTTCCAGCAGAACAACCCGGGACTCAATGATCTCGGCAAGGATGTGCTCTTCGACCTGATCACCCGCGAGTCCGGCGCAAAGATGGCGGCGGACATGGACGCAAACGTCATCGCCCCGCTCAAGGTGCTCATCGCCCACCTCAACCAGACCCTATCCTCCCTCGCCGGCCAACCCGCCGTCGTCTTCACCGACCTCCGGGACCGGGTCCGTGCCTACCTGCACTGGGTCACGAGCCTGCGCAGCGTCTGCGCCTGGTGCGAATGTGTCTACGGCTACCTCGAAGCCAAGGACCCGGCCGTGCGCGCGGCCTGCGAGCGCAAACTGCAAGGTGCAATCGATCTCGAACTGGAGAACATCAAGGGACTGATCGCTCTGCTGGAAAGCACGCCGTCTGAAGTCCTCGTGGTGTCCGGCGTGGCCGAGACCACCTTCTTCTACGGCGAAAACCTGGTCGACCACCTCAAGACCAAGCTCCGCCTGACGGAACAGTACCGTCACCACCCGCCCCGCATCGACAAAAACATCTACTGGCGGCCGATTCCCGGCACCGTCTGGCCAGCCGGCTGGAGTGCCGAAGCCTCGACCTGAGCCGTCAGGCCCAGTGAGACGGGTGCCGGTCAGGAACCGTGCACCCGTCGCCGGTAGTCGCTGGGCGTCAAGCCGACCTCCTGCTTGAACGCCTTGGAAAAGTGAAAGACATCGCAGAACCCGAGTTCGTCCGCGATCTGCTTGAGGGACTGTTCGCCATGGTAGATCGCGGCGCACGCCCAATCCAGCCGGCGTCGTTTTTGGTAGCGACCCGGTGACTCCCCCGTCAGCTGGGCGAAGCGCTTGCGGAAGTTCTCGTAGTTCAACCCCACCTCGCGCGCCACGGCCTGCGGCGCCGGCCAGCCCGCGGCACCCCGGTCGCCCAGCAGCCGGAAGCTCTTTTCCAGCCAGGCTTCGTGCCGAGCCGGCCCCGTGGCCTCCGCGTCGGTGGCCAGCATGTCGGTGAGCACCTGCAGGAATCGCCCGAACGCCCGCAGCGCCCCCCCCGCGCGGTGTGAGGACTCGGCCTTGATGACTTCGGCCAGACGCTGCCGCCAATAGTCCGGCGCGCCCAAACGCCAGACCGGACGCTCCGGCGACAGCAAACCCTGGGTGCGCCAGAGCTCGAACTGAGGTCCCGAAAAAACGAAATACACCTGCGTCCAAGGCTGCCCGGCCAGCGGCCCATAGGCGTGGGCAATCTCAGGAAAGACGAGCATGACATCCCCCGGAGCGACCTCCAGCCGCGTGCCCCGCGCATCCTGATAATAGCCCTGCCCCTCCACCATGAGCACGATCGTGAATCGTCTCAAAACACGCATGCGGGCCGGATCGATTCCGGTCACATTCTGCAACAAGCCCGCCAGCTCAATGTCCCCAGCCAGTGTGCGCAGAGGGCTTTCCAGCCAGGGTTGGGCACGCGTGAGCGGGAGCGAGGGCACAACTGCCAAAATTTACATCAGTTCTCCCACTTCAACCATTTTATGTGACTGCGTTCGCGTGTAGGGTGGAGCCATGATGAGTCCCACACTCGATCTCCCCCAATTGCATTCCTATGGACATGACTTGGACATGTCCGAGGACAAAGTCGGCCTCCTCCGCGATTCCTGCGGCGTCGCCGATGACGTCGAGGAGCTGCGTCGCCGGTTTGATGAAGACGGTTACCTCTACATGAAGGGGTACCTCGACCGCGCGGAAGTCCTCCGTGCCCGGGAGAGCCTGACCTCCCGGCTGGCCGACGCCGGGGTCCTCGATCTGGCACATCCCCATGTCGAAGGCATCTGCAAACCCAACTCCGGGTATGTCTTCAAACCGGAGATCACCAACAACAACGAAGCCGTGCAGCAGTTGCTGTATTCCGGCCGCCTGGTCGATTTCTACACCCGTTTCTTCGGCGAGCCGATTCGCCACTACGACTACACCTGGCTGCGGGCGATCGGGCCCGGAAAGGGTACCAATCCCCACTGCGACCTTCCCTACATGGGCCGCGGCACGCATCGCCACATGACCTGCTGGCTGCCCTACGGCGACATCTCGTTCACGCTCGGCGGCTTGATGGTCCTCGAGGGATCGCACAAACGCATGGATCTGCTGGAGAACTACGTCTATCGCGATGTCGATGCCTTCTGCGAAAACAAACAGAAGGAGGCGGAGGCCGCCAAGAAGGGTGCCTGGTCGTTCACTGGCACGCTCTCACACAACCCGCCGATGGTGCGCAACAAGTTTGGCGGACGCTGGCTCACGACCGAATTCAAGGCCGGCGACTTCCTGACCTTCGGCATGTTCCTCGTGCACGCCTCGCTCGACAACCGGAGCGAGAACCGCCTGCGCATCTCCAGCGACTCCCGCTATCAGCGCGCCAGCGAGCCCATCGACGAACGCTGGGTCGGGATCAATCCCCCGGGCCACAGCACGTCGGGCAAACGCGGGCGCATTTGCTGAACCGAAGCCATGGTCGCCACCTCGAAACCCACCCCGCCGGCCGCGGCTGCGTCCGGCGGACGCATGGCCGCGGTCCAGGAAATGGCCCGGCTGCAGCGCCTGCTGTTCGAAGTCGAACGCGACTTCGTACGCACCGCCACGACACTGATCTACCGGGTCGGAGAACCCGAGCTCAAGTATCTGCTTTGTCAGCACGTCTGGGAATCCTCCGGCCATGCGCGCTTCCTGCGCGAACGGGGCCGGGAAATGAGCGGCTTTGGTTCGGGTGAGGGCGTGCGCGACGAGATCCGGCGCCTCTTCAACGAAGCGATCATGCCGGCGGACGGGGCCACCGCCCTCGCCGGCTTCTATCGGGTGATCAAGCCCGCGCTGCTGGCGGCGTACCGTCACTACTTGCAGGCCACCCACCACCTGGCCGACTGGCCATCGCTGCGGTTGGTCGAGGAGTTCATCGGCGACGAAGAGCGTCACGCCCGGGAAATAGCAGCCCACCTCACGGACCACCCGGAGATCGCGGCGTGGTGCGACCATCTTCAGACCGCGCTCGACGCCCTCGGCGGACTGCTCGGCGAGCGCACCCGCGTCCCCTTGCCCGCCGGCTTCACCTGGCAGTGCGATGTGCGCGCCTACACTCACCCGGCCACCTGCAACCGCGGGCGCTATCCGACCTGCTCCAGCGTGTTCAGCTACGATCCGGCGGAAACCCCGATTGTGCGCCCTTGGCTGGTGGACCCCGCGACCGATGCGCGCGTCATCCGGATCATGGTCTACGTCTGGCTGATGATGGAGATGGATGCGGTCGACTACCTCGCCACGGTGTTTGTCGATACCCCGGACGCTCCGTTCGATCTCCATCACGACCTCGCGCGCCACCTCTGGGATGAATCGCGTCACAGCGCCTTCGGCTATCGGCAGCTGCCCAAGCTGGGCATCGACCTCATGACGGTCGAACACTCGCTCGATCTCTACAACATCCTCGTGCAAATGCCGCCGCATGAGCGCTACGCCATGATGACCATGGAATTCGAGGCAGGCAGTTTTCCCACCAAGGCCACGGTCATGGACCGTATCCGAGAACTGAATGACTTCGAGGCGGACACGCTGCTCGCATTCGATCGCAACGACGAACAAAACCACGTGCGATACGGTCATCGCTGGTTGCCTGAAATCATGGCACTCTGCGGTGACACCCGCCCGGTCGAAACCTTCGTTCGAGCCACCCAGGAGCGGTTTGCGGAGATGGCCAAAGTGCACGGCAATCGGACGCCACACAGCCTGCCGCCGGAACGCCGGCTAACCGGCGATAAAATCCTGGCGTGGGCAACACGTACCGATGGCCAGGCCACGCCGCGCGCCAACTGAATAATCATACGATCCCAGTGACGGTCGGTTCTGGGATGGGCGTGATGGATTGCTCCTCGGGCCGGATCTTCGGGCCGGATCACGGAGACGCAGCTGCTTTTTCGCAAAGTCGCTGCGTCTTAGGCGCTTCATTGGGGACACCCTGCTCCCCGGCCCCCGAACCCGGCGGGAAACAGCTCATCCATCCCGCCATCCGACGCTGGAACGGGAGAAGCTAGGAGGACAAATGGGGAAATTTTCATTTATTTTCAGAATGATTATTTCAGTGTAATCACCATACTGCCTGCGTACCCCGGCCGACGCTGGCCAACCTCCCGACCCCACCATGATACACCTGCACTTCCGTCGCCACGCGTTGGCGGTGCTTTTTGGATTCATTGCCACGCTGCCGGCCCTGGGCGCGGGCGGTCTGATGACCGTGGTGACCGAGCCGCTGTCGCAGGCCCCAGTCCTGACGGAGGTCGCCCCGGTGGTGATCGAAGGGCAGACGTATTTTCCCGACGCACGCATCAGCCAAACCCGGCTTCCAGGTCTGCCCGCTGCGCAGACACCAATTGCCGCCGCGGCGCAGGACAATGCCGTCTTTGTTGTGACCGTCGATGAACAGCGCCAGGCCCGCCTCTGGCGCCATCGCGCGCGCGATGGCTGGGTTGAGCGCCAGGCGCCCCTGCAGGCTCCCCTCCCCGGAGCCATCAAGGCCTCGGGTCAGGCCCATCTGCTCGCGGTCGTGAAGAACGCTCAGGATCAGGTCGAGCTCCACTCGTATCAAACCCTGACCGACCGCTGGGCCGTGCTGGGAACCGTGGCTGCGGGTGCAGCGGTCAGTCGCGTGCACCCGTCGGAAAAAGGGTTCGTTTTACAGGGTGCCTCTGCGGCAGGTGAGACGTTTCACGCGGTGTCCATCCGTTCAGACAAACGCCTGCTCAAGCCCCTCGATTGGATTGTGATCATTGTCTACCTGGCCCTTTCCGCCGGGGTGGGCCTGTATTTTTACCTGAGGGAAAAGAAGTCAAGCAACGCCGACTACTTCCTCGGCGGGCGTAGCATCCCGTGGTGGGCGGCTGGTATCAGTCTTTATGCGACCGGAACCAGCGCGATTTCCTTCATCGCCATCCCGGCCAAATCGTTCGCCACCAACTGGCAGCTCCTGACTCAAAACGTGGTCGGCCTGCTCACCGCCGCGCTCGTGGCCATCATCATTGTGCCGCTCATCCGACAGACGAACGTGATGTCGGTTTACCACTACTTGGAGATGCGGTTTCACCCTTCGATCCGCACCTTGAGCAGCGCGCTCAACATCATCCTGCAGCTGGGAGGCCGCATGAGCGTGGTGTTGTTTCTGCCGGCGCTCGCCCTCGCCGCCGTCACCGGGGTGAGCGTGACGTGGAGCATCCTGCTGATGGGAGTGGTCACCATCGCCTACACTCTGCTGGGCGGCATGCGTGCGGTTATCTGGACCGATGTGCTCCAGGTGTTCGTGATGCTCGGCGGCGCTTTTTTTGCGATTGGCTATGTCATCTGGCAGGTCGAGGGGGGCATCCCTGAATTCATGCTGGCCGCGAATGCGGACAACAAGATGCACCTGCTCGACTGGCAATTCGACCTGAAGCAACCGACGGTCTGGGGCTTCCTCGTCTTCGGGCTCGTTGATGTGATCACCTACCCGAAGGATCAGGTGATGATGCAACGGATTCTTTCGACCAAGAACGCCAAGGAGGCGGGCTGGTCGGCGTGGACTCTGGCGGCCATCGTCGTGCCGGGCAGCATTACGTTTTTCGCCATCGGCACCGCACTCTATGTCTTTTACCAGCAGAACCCCGGCCGCATGAATCCGCTGCTGCCCGTGGACGCCACCTTCCCGCTCTTCATTGCGGCCGAGCTCCCCGTGGGTGTCACCGGGCTGATCATTGCGGGCATCTTTGCCGCCTCGATGTCGACCCTGTCCAGCTGCATGAACAGTGTGGCCACCCTCGTTTCGGTGGACTTCTACGAACGGTTCTTCAAAGGGGCCACGCCGGAGCGCAGCGTGCGGCTGGCGGAGTGGATGACCGTCCTGGCCGGAATCATCGGTGTGGGCACGGCCCTGCTGCTGGCCAGCTTCGACATCAAGTCCGCGCTCGATAAGTCCTGGGAGCTGTGGAGCCTGCTCGGAGGCGGCTTTGCGGGTTGCTATGGACTGGGCATGTTCACCCGGCGCGCGAACTGGCAGGGGGCGATCATCGGAGTGGTCGCCAGCATCGTCATCACCTTCACCTCCTGGCGCATGGGCCTAGTCAACTCCGTGTTCTATCAGACCATCGCCATCTTCAGTTGCATCATTGTCGGATACCTTGGCAGCTTCCTCTTTCCGCCACCGCAGCAATCGCTGCAAGGCCTGACCGTCTACGACCGTAAGCCCAACACCCAAAACAACGCATGAAAACCTACCGCGCCGCCCTCGTCGGCACCGGCTCCATCAGCGAGGCGCACGTGCGTGCGGTCGAAGCGACCCAAGGTCGGGTGACTCTGGAGGCGGCCGTCGACATCGACGGCGCCCGCGTCGCCGATTTCGCCGTCAAGCACCACATTCCCCGGCATTTCACCGACTACCACCAGATGTTGCGGGACGTGCGCCCGGACTTTGTCCTCGTGGCCACGCCGCCTTCCCAGCACTGCCCCATGAGCGTCGCGGCGATGGAAGCGGGCGCGTGGGTCCTGTGTGAAAAGCCGCTCTGCGGATCCCTCGCGGAACTTGACCTGATTCAGGAGGCGGAGAAACGCACCGGCTGCTACACCGCGTGCATTTTCCAAATGCGCTTCGCCAGCTCGACCGCCCATATCCAGCGACTCGCCGAGCAGGGCCTGCTGGGCCGGCCGCTGGTCGGGGTGTGCAATACGCTATGGTACCGCGACACCGCGTACTATGCGGTACCCTGGCGCGGACGCTGGGATACGGAGCTGGGCGGGCCGACCATGGGACACGGTATCCATGCGATGGACCATTTTCTGCATCTCATGGGCGACTGGCGGGAAGTCAGGGCTGTGGCCGCCACCCTCGACCGCGCCATCGAAGTCGAGGACGTCTCGATGGCGATCGTCTCCTTCGCCAACGGCGCCGTCGGATCGATCGTCAACAGCGTGCTCAGTCCGCGGCAGGAAACCTACCTGCGCTTCGATTACCAGAAGGCGACCCTGGAGCTGACCCATCTCTACAGCTATACCCGCGAGAACTGGAAACTCACGCCCGTGCCATCCGCCAATGATGACGCACTCGTGCAGGCCTGGCAGAGCTTTCCGGCGGATGTCGGATCGACGCACGGCGCCCAGCTGTGCGCGCTGGTCGCGGATCGCGATGCCGGACGCCGACCGCTCACCTCGGGTGAAGAGGCGCGCAAGACGCTGGAACTGCTCACCGCCATCTATAAATCCGCGTTTACCGGAGAGATCGTAAAGCGGGGTTCGATCCTGCCAGGCGACTCGTTTTACGTCGCCCTCCACGGACACCGCGCCCCGGTCCGGACCAAGGGCATGGCCCCGTCCCTGGGGGCCTGATCGGGCACCATGAACGGCGAGGCGCTCGCGTCCCGCACTCTGACCGGATATCTCTGGGCCAGCCGTGGCCGCCTCTGGGGCGGCCTCGGGCTGGCGTTGCTTCGCTCGCTGGCGGTCGCACCCTGCCCCTGGCTCTTCCAGCGCATGATCGACGTGGCCGTGCCGGCCCGGGACAGCGTCGCGATTGCCACCCTGGCCGGAATTTTCGTTCTTTTGCTTGGAGTGCATTACGTGTTCTCCGTCTGGGGATCGAACGAGATCGCGAAGGCGATGGCCCGGATGATGGTCGAACTGCGCAGCCGCATCTTCTTCAAACTCCAATTCCTCAGTTTCGGCTACCTCGACCAGCACAAGACCGGACGCCTGCTCTCGAAGTACGCCTTCGACACCCAGAAAGTCGAAGCGCTGCTCTATAACATACTCAATCAGTTCCTCCCCAACATCCTCTACGGCGCCAGCATCTTTTTGATCCTTGCGGTGCTCAACTGGCAACTGGCGCTCGTCCTTGTGCTCGTGCTGCCGGCGTACGGAGTGGCCAAATACCACTTTTTCGCCCGCATCCAGTCGACCAACCACGACGCCCGCCTCGCCCAGGAGAAACTGACCGGGGCGGCCGGCGAATACATCTCCGCGCTTCGCCTCGTCCGCAGCTTCGGCGAGGAGAAGCAGGCCGAGGCCGATCTCGACCGCACGAGCATGGACTTCGCCCGCAGCCGGGTTCACCAAAGCTACGTCAACGCCGTTTTCGGCACGTTCTGGTATGTCAGCACCCAGGTCATCTCGCTGGTCGTGATGGCCGGGGGCGCGTTACTTGCCATCCATGGACTGCTCTCCTACGGCACGCTGTTCGCGTTTGTCGCCGGCCTGCCCATCGTGCTCGGTCCAATCCAGGCGTTCGTGGGATTGAGTGAGCAGTATTTCACCGGACGCGAGAGCTACCTAAGTATCAAGGAACTCGTGGATTCCGCCTATGTCGAGGAGTGGCATGGCACTCGCCGGACCCAGCGCATCGAAGGCGACCTCCGCTTTGAACAGGTCGCGTTCGCGTACCCGACAGCGCCGGAACGCCGGGTGCTGCATCCGTTCAACCTGCACATCCGCCCCGGCGAACACGTCGCCTTTGTCGGCCCGTCCGGCTCCGGAAAGAGCACCCTGGCCAACCTCCTTCTCGGTCTCTATGCGCCGGGGGAGGGTCGCATCTGCATCGACGGTGTGCCGCAGTCGGAGTGGGACATGCGATGGATCCGGCGACAGCTGGCCGTCGTCCTGCAGGACAGTCTGCTGTTGTCCGGCTCAATCCGGGAAAACCTGCGGTTCGCCCGGGCCGAGGCCACCGACGAAGAAATTCGCGAGGCGGCGCGACAAGCCAATGCGGAGGAGTTCATCCTCCGACTGCCGCAGGGTTACGACACCCAAGTCGGAGAACGCGGCACCACCCTTTCCGGCGGCCAGCGCCAAAGACTGGCCATTGCCCGCGCCATTTTGCGTAATCCACCGGTTCTCATCCTCGACGAAGCCACCTCGGCGCTCGATTATGAGAGTGAGCGATTGATCCAGGAGGCCCTCGACCGCCTTTCGGCCGGCCGGACCGTGATCACCATCGCCCACCGCCTCAGCACCATTCGCAATGCCCGTCGCATCCTTGTCCTCCATGAAGGCCGGCTGGTCGAGGAAGGTGACTTCCGCAGTCTGCTCGCCCGGAATGGCCACTTCGCCCGCCTGGTGGCGGCCCAAAAGTCGGATGCTGACCTGATCGACGGATCCCCTTAACCCTAGTCCCAATGAAGCTCCTCCGGATACCCTCCCTCGTGCTGCTATGTGCGCCCGCCTTGCTGCTGGCCCAGGCCTCCGCTCCCAGCCTGAAGTCCATCTTGTCCGAGACGGAATGGAAACGCGCAGGGCTCGACCGCCTGACACCCGATGAGATCGGGGTGATTGACGCTGCGCTGATCCGACACCACCGCGGAGCCACGACCGAGCTGCGTGCCGAGCTCGAATCCGTGCGTCAGGAAGTGGCCACCGCCAAGGTGGTCTCCCGTGAGCGATCCCTGCTTGAACGATTTGGCCTGCCCATTCTCAGCGACGTCGACTGGCGTGAGCTGCCTCCCCTGCGGGGCAAAGTGGTGGCGTGGGAAACGGCGAATCGCTTCAAGCTCGACAACGGACAGCTGTGGGAAGGCTTGGAGCCGATTCCCTACGAACTCGTGGGCAAGAATGTCGAAATCACCGCCCGACCGGCCGGTCGGTTTCAGCTCATGGTCGAAGGACGGAACACCACGCTGCGCGTCATCCGCCTGCGCTGAGTCGGCCATCCGCCCGCACCTCTTCACGGTCACCTGAACACCCGGACATGATCCAGCTCTCCAATCGGGAACTCACCCTCGACCTGCTCGACCCCGACTCGGACCAGTCGCGTCTCGGGACCCGTTATTGCTGGGGCGGATACATCTGGCAGGTCCATGATGTCCGCCAGGGGCCCCTGCTTACCGGTCCCGAATGGCCGGAACCCAAGCCCACGCCCTTCAACGGCCAGGGCCTGCCGGAATCCTTCCGTTTTCGCACCCGGGACGAGCGGGCCTTGACGTGGAACGGACGCGAAGGCGTCCATCTGGGAGGAGGCTCCCTGCGCGCGTCCGCGACGGGCGAGGCGGAGATGGCGGAGCCGTGCCGATGGACCCTGACTCGACAACCGGATCGGCTCACCTACCGCACCAGCCAGCAGGCCTTCGGCTATGACTACGAACTGATGCGCCGGATCGAGCTGACCGATCGCACGGTGACCTCGACCAGCCTTCTCACCAATCATGGAACCGAACCCCTGCACCTGGAGTGGTTCCCACACCCCTTTTTCGCCCTGACCGACGGCTTGGTGCGGGCGGAGATGTCACCCGGCTTTTCCATGGCCGAAAATCCTGGTTTCCACTGGAAGGACAACGTCATCACCCTGAAACGCCGGTTTGCCGGACCCCGCGACGGCCACATGGAACTGATGACTCCTCCCACCACGGGCGTGCTGCGGGCCCAGATCGACCACCCGCGATTGGAGGGAGTCGAGTTTGAGACCAGCTATACCCCCTCAGAATGCCCGATCTGGGCCAATGGACTGACCTTCTCGATCGAACCCTACCTCGCGGCCGTCCTGCCGCCAGGGCAGTCCCATCGCTGGAATGTGCGTTATCGCTTCGGCCGGGGACGGTGAGTCCTCCGACCGGTTGACCGACCGACGGCGTAGGGGGCAAGGGATGGACGGGCCAGGGCTTGCGCGGGATCCCTCTGGCTGGCTTGGTGGAGACGATGTCCCTCCGCCCTGCCCTCGTTGCCATCCTGTGTCCCCGCGAGTTCACCTTCAGCGAAGACGCCGCACGAATTGAGACGGCCGAGCTGGCCGGAGCCGCGGACGTGAAAACGTTTCGTCTCGATTTCGATGCCCCTCTGCCCTCGGAGGTGCTGGGGGCCGATGCGCTTATTCTCTGGCACAACATCCCCTGCACGGAAGCGGTGATCGCGTCGCTCACTCGGTGTCGGGCGCTGATTCGCAACGGAGTCGGGTACGATAGCGTTGATCTCCAGGCGGCAGCGCGCCGGGGCATTCCCGTCTGCAACGTGCCCGACTACGGCACCGAAGAGGTCGCCGACCACACCCTCGCACTCACGCTCGCGCTCTGCCGTCAGCTCTTTGCGCTCGACGCCGAGGCCAAACGTCTCGGTTGGAAAATCGAGGTGGCAGCCAAGATGCGCCGCCTGCGGACGCTGACGTTCGGGCTCGTCGGATTGGGCCGCATCGGAATCGCGACCGCCCTGCGCGCGAAAGCCCTGGGGTTCCGAGTGGTTTTCTACGATCCCCACCTTTCCCACGGCGTGCACAAGGCCGTGGGAATCGAACGGTCCTTCGCCCTCGACGACCTGCTGCGGCAAAGTGACGTGCTGTCGATCCATTGTCCGTCCTCTCCCGAAACCCGGGGTCTCATCGGCGCGCGCGAGCTTTCGCTGCTCCAACCCACGTCGTACCTTATCAACACGGCGCGAGGAGACATTGTGCAAAAGGCTCCCCTGTTCGCCGCACTGCGGGAAGGACGCCTCGCGGGGGCCGGTCTGGATGTCGTCGAAGGCGAACCCCTGCGCACCGCGGAGGAGGCGGCGACGCCCAATCTGATTGTGACCTGTCACGCCGCGTTCTGCAGTCCCGAAGGCATGATCGAAATGCGCACGACCTCCGCCCGCATCGCGCGTGCCGCCGTGCTCGGTCAACCGGTGTGGAACCGCGTCAACTGAGACGAGCCCCGCGAGGCGGTGAAGCCTCCCGGTGGCCGAATCCGTCGTCGAGCGCCGTCCATCCCAGCTCGCGCTCGAGCCGACTGACGTCGACGAAGGAAACCAACGGCAGCGGGACACTGACCGGCACATCGGGAAAGTAGCGACGGCGGAGCTGTTCCACCGGCTGACGCACCCACGGCCGCGGATGCGCGGGAAAGTAGCACCGGTATCCAATCAACGGAATTTCAAGGCAAAGCCGGATGCAGCGGGCCGCATCCCAGTAACTCAGCCAGGTGAACGCCTCGTCCAGCAGGGCATCGGCGTGGGGTTCGTCCTGCGCGAGCCGGGAGAGATCCGACATCAAGGCCGGAAATCTCAAAGCCACCGTGATCAGACCAAAATTTTCCGCAGCATAACGAAGCTGGGACTCCCCGACCGCCTTTGACAAGGCGTAGGGATTCGTGGGTGTCGCCGGCATGTCTCCATCCAACGGTAGACGCGACAGTCCGCTCGGTTTGCCCTCACGCGCCCAACGCTCTCCGCGGATGACCTGCACGGAACTCGCAAACACAACACGGCGCGCCCCCGCCTCTCGTGCCGCCTCCAGCACGTTGAAGTTCATCGCCACGTTTTCGTTGAAGACTTTTCGCGCCGGCAACCCGTACGAGGTGGTATGGTTTCCCAGGTGAACGACCGCCTCGGCACCCTGCACATGGGTCGCCGTGGATTCGGCATCCAGCAGGTTAACCGGATGGCAGAGCACTGGAGACCCGGCATCGACCGATGCCACGTCCAAACCACGAACCTCGTGCCCGGCCAGCATCAACTCGTTCACGGTTTCCCGTCCCAACCTCCCGGCCGCTCCCGTGACGACAATCTTCATAGTCAGCGTTGTGAGGGCCAAACAAACAGGTCTGGCCCGGAAAACGACCCTCGAATTTCAAGACCGACCGCTCAGTTTTGCCGAACTCGCGAGGAGAGAACGTCATCAGCAGACCCAGAGCCTAGGGATCCTCAAGATAATTGCAGTTGCCCAATGACTGCGGGAGCGCGAAACTGTCGCTGGGGTAGGAACCCAATCTGACCCCCAACGATGCAGCCGCGACCCCCACGACCGGCCTTCATTGTACGTCCAGGGCGCAATCGCTCCCTGTTGATTGGCTGCGTGGGTTTGGCGTCGGTCGCCGGTTCGCTCAGCTTGGGTCAACACCCGGCGTGGTCGGGCGACCTCTGGGGGCTGTTGTTCTTTTCCACCGGTACCGTCCTGATCCTCGCGGCCGCAGGCGTCTTCAGTTGGGCCGAGATGGACCGCATGCGCGGGCAGAGTCTCCAGACGTCTGATACACTCCGGGCGACCTTGAAGGAGGTGGAGGACCTGAAAACCGCACTCGATGAACACGCGATTGTCGCCATCACCGACCCACAGGGCCGGATCACCTTCGTCAACGACAAGTTCTGTGCGATCTCCCACTATACCCGGGAGGAATTGATCGGGCAGGACCACCGCATCATCAACTCGGGTTACCACTCAAAGGCGTTCATCCGCGACCTTTGGGGAACGATCGGCCGGGGACGGGTTTGGAACGGGGAAATCCGAAACCGAGCCAAGACCGGATCCTACTACTGGGTGGCCACGACGATCGTTCCCTTCCTCGACGAGCAGGGTAAACCGCGACAGTACGTGGCCATCCGCGCCGACATCACCGAGCGCAAGGAAGCCGAACAGGCGCTGCGGGAAGCGCACGACGACCTCGAACTCAAAGTGGCGCGCAGAACGGCGGAGCTTCAGGCAGCCAAGGAACGCGCCGAGTCGGCGGATCGACTGAAAAGCGAGTTTCTGGCCACCATGTCGCACGAGCTGCGCACCCCTCTCAATGGCATCATCGGTTTCACCGAACTGCTCGTGGCTGGACGCCCGGGGCCACTGACAGCCAAACAGAACCAATACCTCGGCGAAGTCCTCGCGAGCGGCAGACACCTGCTCCACCTCATCAATGATGTGCTGGACCTTTCCAAGGTGGAGGCGGGCAAGGTGGAACTCTTTCCCGAGCGTTTTCCCGTTCAGACGTTGGTCGATGAGGTATGCGCCTCCCTCAGCATGCTGTCGGAACAGAAACACCTCACCGTCAGCCGCCACCTCTCGCCTGATCCCCTGATGGTCACCCTGGACCGGCGACGCCTGGTCCAGGTGCTCTACAACCTCGTCTCCAACGCGATCAAGTTCACTCCGCCCCAAGGTCATGTCGAGATCCATGGCGCACACAACGCCGAAGGACGACTTCATCTCGAGGTGCGGGACACTGGCATTGGCATCAAGGCGGAAGATTTTCCAAAGCTCTTCGTCGAGTTCCAGCAACTCGACTCCGGGGTCAATCGCCGGTATCAAGGTACTGGACTCGGTCTGGCCCTGACCCGCAAGATCGTCGAGTTCCAGGGCGGCACCATCACCTTCACCAGCAAAGTCGGAGTAGGCACCACATTTATCGTGGAACTACCGATCTCATCCCCATGACCCCGCCGGTAATTCTCGTGGTGGATGACAATCCCACCAATCTCCTGCTCATCACCGAGGTACTGACCTGGGAAGGCTACATGGTCGAGCCCGCGTCCGACGCGCCGAGTGCTCAGTCCGTTCTGGACCGGATGCATCCCGATCTCATCCTGATGGACATTGGACTGCCCGGCATGGATGGATTGGCGTTCACGCGGCAGCTAAAGGCGGATCCACGTACGCGCTCCATTCCCATCGCCGCCGTCACGGCCTCGGCCATGAAGGGTGACGACGAGCGCGTGTTTGCCGCCGGTTGCGACGCCTACGTGACGAAGCCCATCGATGCGACCGCTCTTATCCAGACGATCGCGCGCTTGCTCAAGCGACCCATTTCCTCCCGCGCCGACGTCAACCCAGCCCTCTCCCCGGTCCCGGTGACCTCCTCCCGGACCAGCACCGAGCATATCTTGATCGCCGACGACTTTGCCCCCAATCGTCTGCTGTTGCGCGACATCCTTGAAGCCGACGGCTTTCGGGTCAGTGAGTCGTCCGACGGGCTCGAGGCGCTTGCCATTCTTGAACGCGAACCGGTCGACGCAGTCATCTCGGATGTGCTCATGCCGAACATCGACGGGTTCCGCCTCTGCATGGAAATCCGGCGCAACCACCGCCTGAAGTCGCTGCCGTTCATCGTTTACACGAGCACCTACAGCTCGTCCGCCGACAAAGCGCTGGCCGCCAAGGTCGGAGCTGACCACTATCTGGTCAAACCGTCGCCCGCGCCGGTCGTGGTCGCCACGATACGCAACGCCATCAAGGCGGGCAGCGCCCGGAGCACCGTTCCCGTTGTCGACGACGAGATGGGAGTGATCAAACAGTACAACGAAGCACTCGTGGCGAAACTGGAGAAAAAGCACGAGGATCTGAGCCGCGCCCTCGCCGAACTGCAGGAATCGGTCGAGTTCAGTCGCCAGATCATCGCTGGCGCCCGCGAGGGCGTCGCCGTCTTTGATCGGGATCTTCGCTACCGCGTTTTCAATCCTTGCATGGAGGAAATGACGCAGCTTGCGGCGCCCGCCGTGATAGGAAAGACCCCAGCTGACGTGCTGCCCGCAGAGCGTGCAGCGCCCCTCCAAGCGCGTCTGCACCGCGCGCTCGCGGGGGAAGTCGCTCATTCTGAGGATCAATTTGTGCTTCCACAGCCCGACCAGCCCGGACGTTGGATCGCGAGCAAGGCCTCACCGCTCCGGGATGCCAGAGGCGCCATTGTCGGAGTCATCGTCGTGGTTTCTGACATTACGGAGCGCAAACACGCCGAGAACGCACTGCGCGAAAGCGAGACCCGGTTCCGTCAGCTGGCCGAGAACATCGAGGAAGTCCTCTGGATCACGGATCCGACCAAGAGCGAGATGCTTTTCATCAGTCCCGCCTACGAACGAATCTGGCTTCGGAGCTGCACCAGTCTCCATGCCAATCCCCGCACGTGGATCGACGCCATCCATCCGGAGGACCGTAGTCGGGTTCTCACCGCGGCCGAAGAAAAACAGGTCCTGGGCACCTACGATGAAGTCTACCGGATCGTGCGGACGGACGGCACGCTCCGCTGGATCCGGGATCGCGCCTTTCCGATTCGCGACGGAGACGGCCGGGTTTATCGCATCGCCGGGATCGCCGAAGACATCACCGTGCGCCGCGAGGCCGAAGCCGCGTTGCGGGAAAGCGAGGAGCGATACCGACGCCTGATCGACGATGTGCGAGATGCGGTGTTCACACTGCGGGAAGACGGACTGATCACCTCACTCAATCCGGCCTTTGAGACCATCACCGGATACGCGTGCGGCGAATGGATCGGAAAACTGTTCTGGCCTCTCGTCGACACGAGTGATCGCGACCGCGCAGGCGCGCAATTCCTCCGCGTCCTGCAGGGCGAGCGCACGGACCCCTTCGAAATCCAGATTAGAAAGAAGGACGGCAGCACAGCGACGGTGGAATTCTCGTCGACGCGTCAAGGTGCCGGCGGGCGGACCAGTGTTGTGGGCATCGGACGCGATGTCACCGAGCGAAAACGGCTCGCCGCGCAGTTTCTGCAGGCGCAGAAGATCGAAGCGATCGGGACCCTGGCCGGCGGCATCGCCCACGATTTCAACAACATACTGACAGGCATCAACGGATACTTGGAACTGGCCCGGCTCACGGCCGGCGACAACGACGAGCTCAAGGACTACCTCGACGCGGCCCTGTCCGGGGGCATGCGCGCCGCCGACCTGATCCGCCAGATCATGGCGTTCAGCCGCCAGGAAGACGCCCAGCGCAGACCCATCTTTCTTCACTATGTCGTGAGCGAAGCGCTCCGGCTGCTGCGTCCCACCATTCCTACGACGATCGACGTCGCAACTGAGCTCGACCAGGAGGCACCGGCGGTGCTCGCCGATCCCACCCAAGTACACCAGATTGTCATGAATCTGGCGACCAACGCCTGGCACGCCATGAAGGACAAGCCCGGACGCCTGCAGATCACGGTGAAGCGCACACGGATCGCCGACGATGCCCGGCCTCCCGTCGATCGCATGTCGCCGGGCGACTACTGCTGTGTCTCTGTGCGCGACACCGGCCACGGCATGACGCCGCAAACCCTCGAGCGCATCTTCGAACCGTTCTTCACCACCAAGCCCCGGGGCGAGGGTACCGGTCTGGGCCTGTCCGCCGTCCACGGGATCATGCAGAACCACGGAGGGCACATCCGCGTCACCAGTCAGCCAGGACAAGGGTCCTGCTTTGAACTCTATTTTCCCGCCCATGAGGCCGGTCGCCACGATGCGGACTCCATCGATTCGCAGGTGAACCGGGGACAGGGCGAGGCTGTTCTGTTCGTCGACGACGAGGCCTTCCTGGTAAGGCTCGCGTCACGCCTGCTGGAGTCACTCGGCTACACCCCCTACGCTACCACCGATGCGCAAGAGGCACTGGACCTCGTACGCGCCCAACCGGATCGTTTCCGCGTCGTGGTGACAGACCTGACCATGCCGGGATTGACCGGTATCGATCTCGCCCAGGAGCTCTTCAAGATCAGCCCGGGCCTGCCGATCATCCTCACGACCGGATATTCCGCCGATTGGACGGAGGAACGACTCAAGGCGCTGGGACTCTATGAGATCCTCCCCAAACCCCCGACCCGGGAAGCGTTGGCCCGGGCAGTGGAACGGGCTCTGCAGAGGCGCGCCAAGGAGGCGCACGGCTGACATCCGCGTTCCGCCACGTGCGGAGTCTTGCCACCGACGTTAAAAGCACGCCAGAGTCGGGCACCCCACGACTCCTCTATGTCGCTCGCACCCGCCTCCCGCCGTCGCTTCCTTCAACAGTCTGCCTTGCTCATTGCCGCGCCCCTCATTCTCCCCGGACGAGTGTGGTCTCAAGCAAGTGCTCCGAGCAAACGACTCACCATCGGATGCATCGGAATGGGACACCAGATGAACGGACATCTCGGCAATTTCCTCAATCGGGATGACGTTCAAGTCGTGGCTGTCTGCGATGTCGATACCACCCGCCGCGAGTACACCAAGAAACGGGTGAACGACTTCTATGCGGCCAAGACCGGGACCGAGTACAAGGGGTGCGACGCCTACAATGACTTCCGCGAACTCCTGGCCCGGAAGGATATCGACATCGCGGTGATCGCCACGCCCGACCACTGGCATGCCTACATTGCGATCGCGGCGGTGAAAGCCGGCAAGGATGTCTATTGCGAAAAACCGCTGACCTACAGTGTGCGCGAAGCGGTCGAGCTGGTCAAAGCGGTGCGCTCCACCCAGCGCGTATTCCAAACCGGCTCCCAGCAGCGCTCGTCCAAGGAATTCCGCGTGGCGGCCGAGCTGGTCCGCAACGGGGTCATCGGCAAAGTCAGTGCGATCAATGTTTCCTTTGGCGACCCGGCCAAACCCTATGCCGAACCGGTGGAAGCGATGGAACCCGGCCTGGATTGGAAGCTGTGGTGTGGTCCGGGTCCGCTCGTCGGCTACAGCCCCTACCTCAGCCCCCGCGGAGTGCACAAACACTTCCCCCACTGGAGAAACACGTGGGAGTTCGGCGGCGGGATGATCACCGACTGGGGCGCCCACCATATCGACATCGCCCAGTGGGCGCTCAACGCGGACGAAAGCGGTCCGGTCGAGATTCGCGCCCCCCAGAACTGGGAAACCGCGAAACGCGGCGCGCAGTTGATCTACGCCGACGGTACGGTCCTCACGCACATCCGCGGACGCGGGGTTTCTTTTTACGGCACCGAAGGGGAGATCCATGTCAATCGCGGCAAGTTCGAGTTCATTCTCGACCAAAAGACCGTGCACAAATTCTGGGACAAGGAGGTCGACAAAACGACGTCCCTCGACCGGGAAGTGATCCTGACGCAGCGGGAGTTCCTCGCCGACGCCAAGGTTAAGCTCTACGAAAGTTCGAGTCACTTCCAGGACTTCGTGAATGCGGTCAAATCGCGTCAACGGCCCATCTGTGATGTGGCGATCGGTGCAAGCAGCGTGATCGCCTGCCATCTCATGAATTTCGCCTATCACTACGGCGCCAACGCCAAGTGGAATCCGGCCAAGAACCGGTTCGTCAGTGGCGGCAACTCCAAGTGGCTGGCTCGCGAACGCACGACCAAAGGCTGGGAAGTCTGAGACAGCAGCTCCGCCCAGGACCGGGCGAAACCGGGCCTGACAATTCCCTGACAAGGCGCTGACCGACCCGTGACAACTCCGGGTCGGTTTTCTGGTGAAATCGAGGGCGATGAATCGATTTCCCAAAACCACCCTCCGGGCGGCCCTCACCGGCCTCCTCGTCACCTTGTCCGTTGGCTCCGTGGCCAACGTTGCGGCGAGTTCCGCCACCTCTGATCCCATCCGCCTCAGCCTGCATCTCGACCGCTCGGTCCTTCCTGCGGGCCAGCGAGAACGAGCCATTCTCAAAGTTTCGCTGGAAGGTCGCCGGTTGGAACGACCCGATCGCCGGGCTCCCGTCAATCTGGCGTTGGTCATCGATCGCTCCGGTTCGATGTCCGGCGAGAAAATCGAAAAGGCCCGGGCAGCCGCTCTGGAAGCGGTGCGCCGGCTCGCGCCGGATGATCTGTTTTCCCTGGTGGTCTACAACAACACGGCGGAGACCCTGATACCGGCGCGCCGGGTCGGGGATGGGGCCGAGTTGGAGGACATCATCCGCTCCATTCGCTCGTTTGGCGGCACCGCGCTGCATGCGGGCGTCACCCAAGGGGCGGCGGAACTGCGCCACCACACCGACGACTCCCGTTACCTGCACCGACTGATACTGCTGTCGGACGGGCTGGCCAATGTGGGACCGAGCTCGCCGGAAGAACTCGCCCGACTGGGCGGACGACTGGTGCAGGAAGGGATTTCAGTCACCACGGTCGGCGTCGGTCTCGACTTCAATGAGGACCTCATGACCCGGCTTGCGCGACGCAGCGATGGCAACACCTATTTTGTGGCCTCAAGCCGCGACCTGCCAGACATCTTCAGTCGCGAGATCGGTGAAGTCCTCAGCATCGTGGCCCGCCGCGTGGTGATCACCGTCACCCTGCCAAACGGGGTGCGTCCCGTGGGTCTGGTGGGACGGGACGGCGAGGTTCGCGGTCAGACCGTGGAAGTGACGCTCAATCAGCTTTATGGCGGTCAGGAGAAGTTCGCCTTGCTCGAGGTGGAAATCGACGGCGGCGTGGATGGCCGGGAACGAGAGCTCGCCGCTGCCGAGGTCACTTTCGACGATCCCATCGCGGGAAGTTCGGGCCGCCTTCAGGCCCGTCAGACCGTGCGCTTTGCGTCCGACGAGCGCAAGGTCGTGGCCTCGGCCAATCTCTCGGTCCAGACCGACTACGCGAAGAACCTCACCGCGGTCACCAAAGACGAGGCGGTGGTGCTGGTCGACGCCCAGCGTCGGGATGAAGCCGCCCGCCGCTTGCGCGCCCGCAACCAGGATTTGGAACGCATGGCCAAAACCTACCACAACAGCGCGGTCCGGGAAATCGTCACGGCAAATGCCGCCGAAGCCGACCGCCTGGAGCGTGACGGCCTGGACAATGTGACGCGCAAAACCTATCGGGCCGAAAACGCCCAGACCACCACCCAACAGTCCGTGCGCAACTGAGTTACGCTCTCGCTTTCCTACCCACGGCGTCGGCGCGGGTTTGCGCTCGACGCCGTTCTCCGTTCCGCTCTCGTCCGCGCCCCATGCCTGTACCGCGCCGCGTACTCCTCTACTGGCTCCTCCTGCTGCTTCCCACCCTTGCGGCCGGTGGAGGCGCCCTCTGGCTCCTCCAGCGGGAGCAGGCGCGGATCGATGCACAAGCCGCCGCCGCCACGGCCGCCCGACGCACCGCGATCGAAGCCCGGGCCCGCCTGATTGTGGAGAACATAGAGCTCTTCATGGGGGATGTGCAGAATGGCCTGAGTGAGTCGCTGCGCGCCGTGCCTATGGAGGCGCCGGACCGTTATCTCGACGACTGGGAACGCAACAATCCCCTCATCCAAACCACCTTCCGCACCGACGCGCAACGTCGACTGATCCGACCCCGAAACGACCCGTCGAACACGCCCATCCGGGCCTCGCTGGAGGCGTGGCTGGCCGCGCGAAACCAGAAGACCGAACTCGCCCGCGCACCGGCCGCTGAAACCGCGGACGAGGCCAGCCTCCGTCGTGACGTGACCTCCAACGTCGCCGTGGTCCAAAGCGCCCGCAGCGCAGTCCAGGACGTCGCCAGTGCTCGCAAACGCCAAGAAGCCACAGCCGAGATGTCCGTGGTCGAACCCTCCGGCTGGGTGCCGTGGCGGGATGGTCGGGGACTCCATCTCCTCGGTTGGCGGGCCCCCGCGACAACGCCGGGCACCCTGGTGGGCGTGGTGGTAAATCTGGAGGAAATCCGCATCCGACTCGAGTCCCTGCTGCCGCGCGACGGAGAACTTGCGGATGCCTTTCTCATCCGCGACCGCAGCGGAGCCATTCTTCAGGAGAAACGCTATCGCGCCACCTCCGCATCCAAGTCCGACGAAATTGAAAACACCGTGGTGATCCCGATCGCCGGCCCGCTCCTGCCTGGCTGGGAAGTGGTGGGCGTTGCCACGGAGACGACCGGACCCGGTGCGGGCGGACGCGGTTTCCTGATTCTGGGTGGACTCCTGGTGTCCACCTTCATGGCCGCCATCCTCGCCGGGGGCGGTCTGTTGCTCCGTCAGGCCCGGGAAAGCGCCGCCGAAGCGGAGCGCAAAACATCGTTTGTCGCGAACGTCTCGCACGAGTTCAAGACCCCCCTCACCACCATCCGGCTCTACGCCGAGCTGCTCAGCCAGAAGCGGGTCAAAAACGCCAGTCAGGCCGACGACTACCTCCGGGTCATCGGACAGGAGACGGAGCGTCTCACCCGGCTCGTCAACAACGCCCTCGACTTCAGCCGCCTGGAACAGGGACGCAAACACTTCAATCCCGTTCCCGTCGACCTGACTGCGGAGATCAATCGGATACTCGATGTGCACACGCCTCGCGTATCAGAATGTCAACTTCAGCTGATCCGCCACCTGCCCGACCAGCCGCTGCCTGCCGTGGTCGACCGCGACGCGCTCGAACAGATTGTGCTCAACCTCGTCGACAACGCCTGCAAGTATGCCGCCGAAGGAGGCGAGCTGACCGTTTCCCTCGAGGTGCGCAACCCGGGGGCCCGTCTCCGCGTCGCCGACCGCGGTCCGGGCATTCCTCCGGAACACCGCGAACGCATCTTCGACAAGTTCCACCGGGTGGATGACAACCTCACCGCGGACAAGTCCGGGGCCGGCCTCGGTCTGAGCATCGCGCGCCAGCTCGCGCGGGGCCTGGGGGGAGATCTGCGCCATGAACCCCGTCCGGACGGTGGGTCCGTCTTCGTCCTCGACCTCCCATGATCGCAAAACTCCTCATCGCCGAAGACGAAAAGCCGATTCGCCTCGGCCTGATCGCCACCCTCGAAAGTGAAGGGTATGCCGTGACCGCGGCCGCCGACGGAGCCCAGGCGCAGCGCCTGCTCGCGCAGGAGAGCTTCGATCTGGTGCTGCTCGACATCATGATGCCGAAGGTCAGCGGCTTCGACGTCTGCCGGGAACTCCGGGCGCGGGGTTCGCGCGTGCCCGTGCTCTTTCTCACCGCCAAATCCGAGGAGGTGGACAAGGTGGTCGGACTCAAACTCGGCGCCGATGACTACCTGACCAAACCGTTCGGCGTGCACGAATTGCTCGCCCGGGTGGAGGCACTCCTGCGCCGGGCCCGTATGTCCGCCACCGAGGTCGCCACACCGACCCTGCCCGAGGTGATGCCCTTCGGCGCCGCCACCATCGACCGAAGCCGTTTCACCGCCACCGTCGCGGGCAAGACGAGCCCCCTGACGGCAAGGGAGCTCCGACTCGCGGAGACCTTCGCCGCCCATCCCGGACACGTGCTGACCCGGGACGCGTTGCTCAACGCCGTGTGGGGAATCAACTACTTTGGCACCACCCGTACGCTTGACCAACACGTCGCCCAACTCCGCCGCAAGGTGGATGCTCCCGAACCCGCTCCGTCCGCGATCGCAACGGTGCACGGCGTCGGCTACCGGTACGATCCATCGCACGACGGACCGCACGCATCGACCCGCGCCGGCACCTCCTAGGCCGGACGCACCACGATCAGGTCGTCCACGTGCAGGCCGCACCACACCTGGTCGCCCGCGTGAATGGCCTCGAGGATGGCGCTCTCATTGGCCACCACCGCAGTCAAGCGCGTGCCCGCCCCTGTCTCCAAATGCAGCCGGTCGAGCACACCCTGGAACAGCTCCTCGCGCACGGTCGCCTGAAAGACATTTTCCGCCTCGATCCGCGACTTTGAGACCAACACTTTTTCCGGTCGGATCGACACCAGCGCCCGGCTGTGGTCCTGAGGCCATTGCGAAAGCGCCAGCGTAAGCTCGAGCCCGCCCTCCACCCGGATGCGTCCGGTGGTGCCGTTGCGCGACACCAATTCCGCGTCGAGGAGGTTGGCCTCGCCGATGAAGTCGGCGACAAAGGCCGTACACGGTTTGTGATAGATCTCCGTCGCCGAGCCGATCTGCTCAATCCGGCCCCGATTGAAGACCGCGATGCGATCGCTCATGGTCAGCGCCTCTTCCTGATCGTGTGTGACAAACACAAACGTCATGCCTAGGTGCTTCTGCAGGCGCTTCAATTCAAGCTGCATCTGCTGCCGCAGTTTGGCGTCCAAGGCGGAGAGCGGTTCGTCGAGCAACAGAACCTTCGGTCGGGGCACGATCGCCCGGGCCAGGGCGACCCGTTGCCGCTGACCACCGGAGAGCTGATGCGGTTTGCGCTGTTCGAACCCCTTGAGCGCAACCAGATCGATCACCTCAGCGATGCGCCTCGCGGCCTCCTCGGCCGGCACTTTCTGCATGCGCAAACCAAACCCAATGTTCTCCTCCACCGTCATGTGAGGGAAAAGCGCGTAACTCTGGAAGACCTGATTCACATTGCGGCGGTAAGGAGCCAGATGCGTGACATCTTCCCCCCCGATGACCAGCGTGCCCTCCGTCGGCGTTTCGAACCCCGACAGCATGCGCAGCAAGGTGGTTTTTCCGCAGCCGGAGGGACCCAACAACGTCAGGAACTCGCCCTCGGCCACGTGCAGGTCGACCCGGTCCACCGCCGTGAAGTCACCAAATCGTTTTGTGACGCCGCGCACTTCGATCATCGCACTCATGGAAAGGGTCAACGCGTCCGACTCGCGCGTCGGTGAACCAACGCGTAGGCGAGCACGAACATCAGGGTGAAGACCACGCCCAAAGCCGCGCCAAAGGGCGCGTTTCGAGCGCGGAAAAACTGGTTCTGGATCACATTTCCGATCATCGGCACCTGCGCCCCGCCCATCAGGTCCGTGATGGCGAACATGCCGATCGCCGGAACAAAGACGAGCAGCATGCCCGCGGTGATCCCCGGCCAGGTCAGGGGAATGATCACTTCGGAAAACGCGCGCATCGGACCCGCGCCGAGATCATGGGCCGCCTCCACCAGGGCATTATCCAGTTTTTCCGCACTACCGTAGATCGGGAGGATCATGAACGGCAGGTAGGCATAGACCAAACCGATGAGCACCGCCGCGGGCGTGTACAGCAATGGCAGCGGAGCTGAAATGAGCCCGACGTACTGCAACATGCCATTGAGCAGGCCCTCATTCTTCAGGATTGCGATCCAGGCATAGGTGCGGATGAGGAAACTCGTCCAGAACGGAATCATCACCAGCAGGAGCAACTTGTCGCGGATCCGTTCCGGCTGCCGGGCGATGTACCAGGCCACCGGATAACCAATGGCCACGCACAACACCGTGGTCACGGCCGCGAAGCCAATGGAGCGCCCGAGGATTCGCAGGTAGATCGGATCGAAGACACGACCGTAGTTTTCCAGGGTGAAACTGAACACCACCCGCCCGAGGTCGTCCCGCGTGCAGAAGCTGTAGCCGAACAGAATGACCATCGGCACCACAACGAAGGCCACCAGCCAGGCGACCAGGGGTGCCAGCAACACCCAGCCCCAAAGACGCGGACGCCGCGCGTGCAGGTTTTCGGCGTCGGGGATGGCGAGCGCTTGCATCCAGATCGGTCAGAAAGCTGCGACGTGCGGCGCGAAGGCCCGGTTCCGTCCTCGCGAAACCGGGAGGGAGGCCACCTCGGCCCCCCGTGTCATTTGGCGTTCTTCAAATCGGTGATCAATTCGTCGATCATAGCGCCGCTGTCACCCAGGTGCCGGAACGTATCCAGCTTTCTCGTATCCTTCGGGTAGCTCGCCGGGTTGGCCAGCTGTTCCGGAGAGAGCAGTTTGCGCGCCTCGCCATTGGGGTTGGTGTACGGGAATTCATCGGAGATGATTTTGCTTACCTCGGGACGAAGCAGATAGTCGATGAAGGCATGGGCGGCGTCCGAGTTCTTGGCCCCTTTCGGCACTGCGAGCACATCGACGAACTGGTGCGCTCCCTCTTTCGGGAGCACGTAGATGAACTTCTTGTTTTCGTTCCAAAGCAGGGCCGCTTCCCCGCCCCAGACGTAACCCAGATCGACGTCCCCGTTGAGCAACGCCGTCTTCGGGCTGTCCGAGTCGAACAGCTTGATCAGCTTGATCCACTGGGCGAGCAACGGACGGGCTTCCTTCAGATTCTTGGCGTTGATATCATTCAAAGGATAGCCGAGCACGTAGAGCGCGGCGGTCACCAGTTCGCGGCCGTCGTCCACCGTCACGATCCGTCCCTTGTACTTGGGCGAGAACAAATCCTTGATCCCGGTGACCGGCTCTTTCACCCGCTCCGAATTCACCACAATCCCCACCGTGCTCGCCATGTACGGGATGGTGTACTTCTGTTCCGGGTCGTGCGGCATCTTGAGAAACGCCGGGAGCAGGTTCTTGAAGCGCGGCAGCTTCTTGTAGTCGAGCGGGACCAGAAGCTTGTTCTTGATCAGGGCCTCCGCGATGTAATCGGGCGGCTGGATCAGGTCATACGCCGTGCCGCCAGCGAGAAGCTTGGCCAGCATCTCCTCGCCGGATGCAAAGGTTTCATAGTTGACCTTGATGCCGGTGCTCTTGGTGAAGCCATCCAGCACCGACTGGGGCACGTACTCGGACCAGGCGAACAGATTGAGTTCCTTGGAAGCGGCAGACGCCGCGAGACTGAACGTCAGCGCCAGGAACGCGCCAACCAGGGATCGAACGATGCGTGTGCTCATGGTGAAAATAGGGCTAACGGCGGCTCATCCGACGGAGGTGCTCGGTAAACAAGACAAACGCCACGGTCGCGAGGATGAACAGCGCGGACAAGGCGTTCAGCATGGGATTCAGACCCACTTTCGCCATGCCAAACACGAGCAGCGGCAACGTGGCGGACTGCGCGCTGGAGGTGAAGAAGGTGACAATCAATTCATCCATCGAAAGCGTGAACGCCATCAATCCACCCGAGAGGATCGCCGGTTTGAGGCAGGGCACGATCACCAGCCAAAACGCACGGATCGGCGTCGCCCCGAGATCCAGGGCCGCCTCTTCCAGGCTGGGGTCAAGCCCATGCAACCGCGCCTGCACCGCGACGAGCACGAATGGAAAACAGAACGTGGTATGGGCGACGATCACCGTGAAGAAACCGAGCTCGACCGAGAGCGTCGTGAAAAAGATCAGGAGGCTGATGCCCATGACAATTTCCGGCATGATCATCGGGACCGCGATCAACGTCTGGATGGCGTGCGAAAATCGATAGCGATAGCGGTGCAGCAGCCATGCCCCCACCGTGCCAATGACCACTGACGCCGTCGTCGTGACCGTCGCGACAATCAGGCTGTTCTGCAGCGCCCGCATCAACCGCGTGTCCTGCCAGACCCTGGCATACCAATCGAAGGTGAAGCCCTCCCAAACGATGTTCAGCCGCGACGTGTTGAACGAATAAATCACCAGGACCGCGATCGGCAGGTAAAGAAACGCGAAAACGAGCACGGTCCAGCCGCCAAGCGCGGCATTCATCAGCTTGAGGCCCGACGGCAACTGGAAGCGGGAGGACGAGGACACCGGCGTGGGCATGGACGCAGGCTATTCATGCGCCCAAACCTGCGAGTGACGCAAGCGTGGAAGCCAGGCGAAGAACGATCGAACCATTTCCCTTCGTCACGCATCGGTGTCCGGATCGTCACAAAGGCGCCACAATGGCCCGGTAATGTCTTGCTGATGATTCCTCGTGCCCGCCTCCCTCACGTTCCCTTCGTCCTGTTTGCCTCGTGCGCAGCCGTTGTTTGCCTTTCGCCACTCGCCGCCCAGCCCGTTTCAACGGCGACCCTGGAAGGCTCCACGTTTGTGAACCATGGCTTGGTTGGCGTGGGCCGTATACCCGCCGCCGCGAAGGACAAATTTAGTGAGACCTTTGGCTCCTTTTCGGCCTTCACTTTCCAGCCTGGAACCTGGCGTCGCAATCCCGACGGGACCTATGCCGGCACGCTCCTCGCCCAGCCGGATCGTGGCTACAACGTCAACGCGACGAGCAATTATACCCCGCGCTACAACAAGATCGACGTCGTCTTCCGGCCGGCCCCAGCCGGCAGTGCGGTGCAAACTCAGGTGGCGCTCACGGTCGTTGACACGATCAAATTCACCGAGGCGAACGGCACTCCGCTGACGTCCCTCGATCCAGGCTCAAACACCGTTGCAACGCGCCCTGGATTCCCTCCCCTGCCGGCCGCTTTCAATGGCCGGATTGCTCTCGATGCGGAAGGGATCATCGCCAACCCGGATGGTACGCTTTGGGTCAGCGACGAATACGGTCCCTATGTCTGGAAGTTCGCGGCGGACGGTACGCTTCTCTCCGCCCTTCGCCCCCCGGAGGCGATGATCGGCAAGCGCAATGGTGCCGACTCGTTCGCGTCCAACAATGCCGGTGTGGGTCAACCCGCACCGACGCCCGCCAATCCCGTCACGGGCCGTCAAAACAACCAGGGGCTCGAGGGGCTCAGCCTCTCGCCCGACGGCAAAACGCTCTTCACCTTGCTGCAGTCCGCCACCCGTCAGGACGGCGGAACCGGCGGCACGGCGGCAACGCGGTTCAATACGCGCCTCCTCGCTTACGACGTCACGGGCGCGACCCCGGTGCTCAAGGGACATTACGTTGTTCAACTTCCCACCTTCGTTCAGGGCGCCTCCACCTTGGTCGCCGCCCAAAGCGAGCTGCTGGCCCTCAACGATACGCAATTTCTCATCCTCGCGCGTGACAGCGGAAACGGCCGCGGGCTAAATCCGACATCCCTCTACCGCAGCATCCTGGTCTATGATGTGAAGCGGGCCACCAATCTCGTCGGCACGGCGTTCGAGACGGCAGAAAAGCCCATCGCCCCGGCAGGCGTTCTCGACAGTTCGATCACTCCGGCGTCCCGCACGGAATTCATCTCACTCAACACCGGCTCAGATCTCGCAAAATTCGGCCTGAAGAACGGCCCGACGGACGACACGAACAATCTCTCGGAAAAGTGGGAGGCCCTCGCCCTCGTGCCCGCACTCGATCCCTATGCACCGCAGGACTTTTTCCTGTTCGTCGGCAACGACAACGATTTCCAGACCACCCAAGGATTTCACGACGGAGCCCCTTACGCTGCGACCGTGGAAAACGACTCCATGATCCTGGTCTATCGCATCACGTTGCCGGGGCGCCTGCTCAATCTCTCCAGCCGGGCCCGGGCCGGCACCGGAACCGATGCTCACATCGTTGGTTTCGTGGTCGAAGGCGCACGTCCACGTCCCATGCTCATCCGGGCCGTCGGCCCCACCTTGGCCACCTTCGGTGTCGCTTCCGCGTCCGCCGATCCAACACTCGAGGTCTTCAACAGCTCCGGAGTGCGTGTCGCCACCAATGACAATTGGTCCGATCCGGCCACCGCCACGGCCGCAAATCGCGTGGGAGCGTTTTCACTTCCAGCCGGAAGCAAGGATGCAGCCGTCGTCCTCACGCTAAACCCAGGCGCGTACACTGCTCACGGTGCCGCAACGGCGGGCGGAGGAGTCACGCTCGTCGAAGTGTACGAGCTCCCCGTTCCTTAGGACGCGAGACGCGCCTTGACCGTGCGTCGATCGAGGTCAAGGCGCCGGGCGGTCTCCTCTACGGTCCCTGCCTGTGCGTGCACGAGGCGGGTATAGCGGCGGAGCACGTCTTCGGCGGTCATGCGGCCCGCACGCAGATCGGAAATCCAGTCCTCGCCGGACGCCCCGCTCAATCCGACGGCCGGACGGTAGTGGCCGCGGAGGACGAGGCTCCGCACGCATTGTTCCAACTCGCGTACATTGCCAGGCCAAGGGTAATTGCCTCCAAGATTGCTTTCGATCCACGAGACCGCGCGCCGAGAAAAGCGCTCGACTTCCTCCGGTTCCAGCAGCCGGGCGGTCATGTGGGTCACGTGCGTCAGCAAATCAGCCGGTGAATCATCGAGCTGTGCCCGAAGGGAGGGCGTCGTCAGTTGATCCGAGCAAAGTCGGAAGTAGAAATCCTCGCGGAAACGTCCCGCAAGAATCTCCTCCGGCAGGTTTCGATGGGTGGCGGCCACGATCTTTCCCTCGAACCGCCGCGACTCCGTGCTGCCCAGGGGCTGGAACGTGCGCGACTGCAGCACCCGCAGCAGCTTCACCTGGATGGAGTTTTCCACGTCGCCAATCTCGTCGAGGAACACCGCACCCGTCGCCGGGCAGACCTCCATCCAGCCTGCCCGGTCGCTCAAGGCCCCGGTGAAGGCGCCACGTTTGTGTCCAAACAGCTCGGATTCGATGAGCGTGGGAGACAGCGCAGCGAGGTTGAGCGGGAAGAATCCGCGGGCGAAGTCGCTCCCGAAACTACCCCGCCGGGAATCAAACGCGAGGTAGCGCGAGAACGCCAGCGCACGGGCCACCAGCTCCTTGCCGGTGCCGGAAGGACCGGTGATCAGCGTCGAGAAGTCTCCCATGCGAGCGTAAAGACCACGCCGATACCTCCCGAGATCATGTCCGAAAATCGACTGCCAGATCTCCGCGCGCAACCGGGCCATGGGCGCGGATCCGCCGACCAGGGAACGAAAGATGGCGTGAAAGGCCCGCCGGATCTGGAACGCACAGGAGAACAGGTGCGCCGCCGATTGACTCTCGGCCGGCTCCCAGCCCGGGACCTGCAGGACCCGCTCGACGTCAGCCTTGAAGGCGGGAAAGAAGCTGACGCGTCCCTCATCCCCCTGTCCGGCCAGCGAAGCGAGGATCACCGTGTCAAAGCGCGCCGCATACGTCTGATAAAGCCAATATCCAGCCACTTCCTCATAGAGCGCACGCTCAGCCGCCGATCCGCCTCGCCGTCCGGAAGGGAGCGTCCGCACCCGTTCCATCAATCCCGCGCACCGGGCCGTGATCGCGGCCACATTTCGATTGGGCTGGGACGAGGGTGGCCTCGTGTTCCACTCCGCTTCCTTCATCTGGAATTCGTCCCCCAGCGCCTCCCGTTCCGCGGCAATCCGTTCAGGCAAGAACGGGTTGGCGGCATTCACCCGCGCCACCGCCTCGGCGAATCCTCGATCTTTCTCCGGCAACAAAGAGCTAGGCACTTTCGACATTTTATGTGCAAGGCCTAGCAGTAAATGTTAACTGTGCCAAGATCCTTCGAAAGCCTTCATCACTTAAAATACTATATGATAACGGCTTAAAAAATCGGCGATAAACTGGCATCGACCAAGCAAAGGAGAGAATCGTCATGAAACTACGTTCTCTTTTTCTCTCGGCACTCTGCGCGGCCGGTCTGTCCGGGCCGCTGATGGCGGGTGGCACTCTCACGCCGCTCGGTTCTTCCCAGCAGCCCATCGCGATTCGCGATCATCAGGTCCACGTGACACTGAACAACGGCTTTGCCCAAACGGAGGTGCTGCAAACCTTCTTTAATCCCAACGCCCAAGATCTGGAAGCGATCTATGCGTTTCCGGTCCCGAAGAGCGCCAGCCTTTCCGAGGTGACCGTGACCACCGGCGAGAAAACACTGCAAGGCGAGGTGTTGGCCAAGCAGGAGGCCGAGACGATTTACACCGAGGAGAAGAAGTCCGGCAACGACGCTGGACTTGCCTCCAAGAACGGCATCCAGACCTACGAGTTTCGCATCGCCCCGGTGCGGGCCCAGAGTGAGATCAAACTACGCTTCGTTTATTACCAGCCGCTGGAAATCGACCTCGGTGTCGGACGTTATGTCTATCCGCTGGAGGACGGCGGCACGGACGACGTGGCCCGGAGTTTCTGGACTTCCAACTCCGTCGTTGAAGGGAATCTCTCGATCGCTCTGGAGCTGAAGTCAGCCGCCCCGGTGGCGGACGTCCGTGTACCCGGGTTCGAATCCGCCGCCAATATCCAGACGCTCGATGCGGGCCACGTCCGGGTGGCTTTGGATCGCACCGGCGCGCGACTCGACCGCGACTTTGTCTTCTACTACCGGCTGGCCGACAACCTTCCCGGCCGCGTGGAGGTCATTCCGTATCGCGCGGATCCGAAGAAACCGGGCACCTTCATGATGGTCGTGACACCCGGCATCGACTTGAAGCCCATCACCACGGGAGCCGATTTCGCCTTCGTTTTGGATACCTCCGGCTCCATGCAGGGCAAGATCCACACCCTCGCCCAGGGCGTGAGCCAGGCCCTGGGCCAGATGAAACCCTCGGACCGCTTTCGCATCGTGACCTTCAATCAGACGGCGCGCGAGCTGGTGCCGTGGACGCCCGCCGCTCCGGAATCGGTCCAGCGGGCCATCGCCACCGTCAAGGCGCTCTCGGTCACGGGCGGCACCAACCTCTACGAAGGGATCCGCGAAGGCTTGCAGGGACTCGATGCCGACCGCGCCACCAGCCTCATCCTCGTCACGGATGGCGTGGCCAACCAGGGACTCGTCGATCCCGTGGCCTTTCATCGCCTGTTGAAACAGGTGGACCTGCGGGTGTTCGGTTTCCTCATGGGCAATGGCGCGAACTGGCCGCTCATGCGCACCCTGGCCGATGCCACCGGCGGCGCCTTTACGGCGGTCAGCAATGATGATGACATTGTCGGGCAGCTGATGCTGGCCAAGTCCAAGGTCGTGCACGAATCGCTGCATGACGCTTCATTCAGCTTCTCCGGTGTCCGAGTTTTCGATACCACCGGTGAACTGCCGCAGAAAATCTATCGCGGGCAGCAGTGGATCCTCTTCGGGCGTTACGAGGGAGCGGGCCAGGCGACGGTCACGCTCAAGGCCAAACTCACCGGCGAGGACAAGACGTATGCGACGACGTTTGACTTTCCGGAAGTCGACACGACCAACCCGGAGATCGAGCGCCTCTGGGCCCTCGCCCAGATCGAGCAGATTGAAATGAAGGAGTCGATCGGAAGCCTGCCGCCCTCTGAATCAAAGGACGCCATCCAGGCGCTCGGCGTGGCCTACCAGTTGGTCACCGACCACACCTCGATGGTGCTGCTGGATGACGCCTCGTTCGCGCGTCGCGGTCTGCAGCGGTCCAATCAGGCGCGCACCGCCCTGGAGCGCCAGGCGCAGGCGACCCGGGCAACGCAACCGGCGACGGCTTACCGTGTGGATGCAGCGAAGCCGGCCTTTCCGGCCGCCGCGCCGCACGTCAACCACGGTGGCGGCTCGGGAGGCGGGGCGCTCCGTCCCGACCTCGTCAACGCGCTGCTCATCGCATTCCTGGTCGCCGCGGTGCTGTGCTCACGCCGCACCCTCGGTCGGCGACGCTGAGCGCGCCCTCGAGTCACACCGCTTGTTCCACTGCCAACATCCCACCGCCCATGGAAACCACCCCGCGTCGCCTGCCTTGGCTGACCCTTGGACTGGCGGTCATCGCCTCCGCGTTGCTCGCCTTTCCAGAGGCCGCCTCCGCACTGGAGCTGGATCGCTCGGCCTTTCAACAGGCCCAGCTCTGGCGGATCTGGACCGGGCACCTGACGCACTACGGCCTCTCCCATGGAACGTGGGATGTGGCCATGTTGCTGGTGCTCGGCGGGGCCATGGAATCGGGTGCACTCGGGGTGGCGCCTCTCCGAAGGCGCAGCCTGACCCAGCTTTGGCTGTGGAGCGGTGCGGCGATCTCGGTCGCAGTGGTGGTGCTTCAACCCACACTGGATCGCTACCGGGGCCTGTCCGGGATCGATTCGGCGCTTTACGCCTGGCTGTGCGCGTCTCTTCTGCAGCAAGGGGCGCGTGATCGGAGACCCGCGACCGTGGCGCTCAGTCTGCTCGCCCTCTTGGGTTTTGTCGGAAAGTCCCTATTCGAGCAGCTGCACCAGTCGACGCTGTTTGTCGACTCCCTGCACGCGGGGTTCCAACCCGTCCCGCTCGCCCATCTGGTCGGGGCGGTCGTGGGTCTGCTTGGGGTTGCCCTCAGTACCAGACCTGCTCCCGTGCCCCGCCAACCCGGTCGCACCCCGCGCGCTCCGGACGGCCCGGACGGGATGGCCTACTTCAGCTGACCGAGCACATTCAAAAGCACCAGCACGTCACCCTGGCGGATCCGCTCCACATCGCCGGGTTGCAGCTGTACACCCAACACCTTGTCGACCAGTGCGACCACGAGTTTCGAGGTGTCCGGGTTGTCCGCTGTTCCATCGATGTTCACATCCATCGACAATGGGATGTAGCCGAGGCTGTCGACCGATTCACCGAGCAGATTCCCTTTCTTCATGACTTCCGCCGCCCGACCGCGCGCCGCGCCGGTGAGCTTGAGTGACAAGGCTTGTTTCCACAGCGGAACGTTTGGACGGTACTTCAAGCCACCGGTGCCGACGAAGCGGAGTTCCGGAGCGGTGACGGTAAGGTCGCGAAGAACGGTATCCAATTTACTATCGCCGCCAACGTCCAGGGTCAGCTGGTCAAATCGAACCTCAGCGATCAACCGCAAAATTCCTTCCAGGTCGTTCATCCGCTCGACGAGCTGCTGGGCTTTTCCGGCCGCGCCTCCCAGGGCGCTGGGCAGCCGTGCGCCGATCACTCCGGCAATGGCACTCAGGGCCCCGGCCTGTTCTCCGCGTTTGGCCAGCTGGTTCTTTGCGTTGACAAATGTCTCCAGGTACGACGCCGGCAAGGGACGGAAGATGCCGCCCTTGCTGGAAATGCGGACATCGCCCCGGGCCATTTCCGCCAGCGTTCCCAAGTTGCCCGACGTCGCATCAATCGAACTCTTAACGTCGAACGTGCCCTCCACCAGAGGAAGTCCGTTGTTCGGCTTCAATGCCTTGAGCGTTGAACCGGAATCCAGATTCGCCACGGCCAGGTCCGCCTTCAGTCGATAGGCGTCCACGTTTGACGCATCAAACTTCAGCCCTCCCGACATCGCGAGCTGCCCCCCGGTGCCCAGCACCGCCTTGAGGGCTTCGAGTGTCACCGCGGCCGGTCCAATGCGCACCGAGCCCGTCACATCACGGATGGTAAGGTCGGGTGAATACACCACCTCGGCCAGTGAGAGTGACATTTTCCCGCTGACTCCCTTCCAGACCGGAGCCTTGTCCGGCGCGGTGGGAGCCGAACCCAGCGTCGCGGGTTCGGAGGAGCCGGCGAGGGCGAACGGTGCGCCCAGGATCTTGACGTCATCCAGGTACATCCGGTTGCTCGCCACCTGCGCGTCCAGGGTGATGCCCTCCTTCTCGGTCCGCCCCGATGCGCCCACCACCACATCACTCTTGCGATCGTCCCGCTCGACCAGAATCGGCGCGCGGGCGACAAAACTGCCATCCGCTCGCACGTCCGCCCGGAGATCCACGGTGACGCGGGGGAAACGCTCCTCCACGCCGGAAACCAAATCCGATACCACCAGTTGCGCGGCGAGTTCCTGCGTGGCGCCCAGACTGGCGGTAAAATCGCCGCGCAAGGTTCCTCTCGACAGCACCGCGGCCCCGTTCACCACCGGTTGAGTCAGCACCGAGGGCAGATCCACCGAAAGGCGTCCCGTGGCCTTGAGCGGCTGCTTGGCGCCTCCGGCTTGGCCGGCCTTGACGTTGAGCGACCACAGCGTGGTGGCACCTTCGCGTGCCACCAACTCCGTTACCTCCGCCTGCCAGGCGTCCGGCGTGACATCGGCCGAGGCACTCACGGTCAACCCCACGTTGCGCAGGATCGCTTTGCCATCTTTCGACAGAGAAAAGGGGGAAAGGGTCAGAGGCACCTGCGGGCGAATCGCGTATCCTCCACCCGCGGCCCGGACGAGGAAACTCCCGCGGGCGTCTCCACCTTCCACCACCACTCCCTCCAGATAGGGCTGAGCCCAGGGGAGCGGCACGCCTTCGAGCGAAATCGAAACCAATTCGCGCGCAGGATCCGCCACTTTCAGTTCACCCGTCTTGAGCACCCAGCCGAAGGCCTGCCGCACATCAATCGAAGCCAGTGGGGCGGCACCGGAGACGCGCGCCTGCAGAGCGTTGACGCGCAGCAAATCGGGCGTGTGTTCCACGGCGAAGGTGGATGCGAGGGACAGCGTTCCGACTGGCTTTAGGTGCGGCGAGATCACTTCGAGACGACTGGCCACCACTTCGAGCGCACCCTGCGCACTGAACGCATCGAACTTCGTCGTCACCCCAAACTTGGCGTCCACCGTGGCGGCAAAGGCAGGCAGCGTGCGTCCCAAGATAAACGGCTCCAGATCGGTGTCCCGCACCGACACCACGATCGCGCCGCCCAGCTGGGTCGCCCCGGCCGGGAGTTGAGCCCGAAGATCGAGCAGCGCCTTTTGTTCCGCCTCCACCATCACGCGGTAATTTTCGACGCCCTGAGCCCCTCGCTCGGCGAGCAGGGCCGCCTTCAGCCGGGCCCCCCCGGGAAAGCGCGATCCCACGGCCACCAGATCGGTCACCGCGCTGACGCGATCAATCGAGTCCGGCGCGTCCATGCGCAACCCGATGTCGCTGGTGGCCGTCAGCTGTGAGACCGCACCGGACATCTCGGCCTTGGCCTCCACGCGAAAGCGTCCCTCGCGTGCCGCACCCAGCTTGCCACCGGTGACGGTCACCACCGCCCGCCCCGCCGGCTGGCCCGCAGCGGTTGGAAAAATGACGGCGCCGGCAAGATCCGCGTCCTCCAGAGAGAGCTCCACCGGCAGCCGGAGCAGCCCAAAAATCCCCGCGAACGCCTCGGCCTTGGGTGCGGGGGCGGCGCTGGCGTTGCCGTTGACGCCGGACAGGACGGCGAAATACCCCGCCACGGCCCGGCGCTCAGGACTGCCGCCGGCCGCGAGCGGAGCGGGAGCGGTCAGATCGAGGGTCCAGCCGTGAGCCTTGACCCGACGCACACGAACCTTGCGCGAGACCGCGTCGATCACCGAGAGCTCAGAGGTGACCTCCGGGAGGGTGAGTTTCAGTCCCGGTTGCCGAAGCGTGATCTGAGACAAGACCACCGACTGCAACCCCACGGAGACTCGCCCGACCTCAACCGATAGATCCGGCTGTCCCTTCAAGGCCCGTCGGACGGCCCACGTCTGCACGCCCGAGTTAAACGCCAGCGCGACCAACGCCACCAGCAGCACCAAGACCGCGAGCGAGCCAAAGAGGAGGACGCGCTTGAGTTTCATGAGCTACGGAAGGGACAGGCCGAACCGGCCGGAGTTGCCCCAAATCGCCGCGACCCTGAGAACAGGCGGATGCGAGGACACTCCGGGGACCCGGGCTAGGAGCCCGGAACAAACTGGTCCGCCTGCCCCATCGCTTTGCGCAGACGGGCCATGGCGACCAGGTAATTGTAATTCGCGGTGAGTTGGTTCGTGCGGGCCTGGGTCAGGTCCACCTGGCTCGTGAGCACGTCCAGTTGCGTGGCCGTCCCGGCGGCCTGCCGGACGGTGGCCAGACGAAGCGCCTCGGCGGCTTGCTCGACGACCTTGCGCGAGGCCTCGGCCAATTCTCCCGCCTCCTGGAGCGAGGAGAGCGAACGGCGCACCTCGACTTCGACCGCGAGTTCGGCCTCGCTCCGAGCCAGCTGGGACTGAGCCAGCGCGGAACGAGCCTTCACCACCCGGCCGGCCGTAGCCCGACCGTCAAAGATGTTCCACTGGGACTGCACCCCCAGCAGCCAGCCGTCGCTGGCATCGCTGAATGAGTCACTCCCCCCTGCCTTACGCCACTGATAGCTCCCAACCAAGTCCACCCCGGGGCGGGCGCCGGCGCGGGCTCTCCGCACCCCTTCCTCCTGAGCCGCCTGCAACTTGTCGAGACGAGCCAATTCGGGTCGATTCGCCCGGGCGGCGTCCAGCGCCGTCTGCAGGTCAAAACTCACAGGTTCAAAAGTCAATTCGCCCAGGAACTCGGGCGTCTTTCGCAGGTTTTCCCCCTCGCGGTTGGTGAAACCCAAGGCCTGACGCAGTTCCTCGATGGCAATCCGATAGCCATTGCGGGCCTGGATGAGCGGAGGCTGCGCATTGGCGAGGGCGACTTCGGCCCGCAGGACTTCGAAGCTGGAGGACGCTCCGGCCTCGAACCGGTTGCGCGCGTTGTTCAGCTGCTCCTGCAACAGGGCGACTGATTGCTCGCGCACCTTGATGCTCTCTCGGGCGAGCAGGACATCGTAGAAACGCGACCGAACCTGTAGCAGGGAGTCATTGATGATTCCCTGGAGTTCCAAGACCGCAGCCTCACGCACCCGCTCGGCCCCGGCGATACCCGCCTTGATTGCGCCGCCGGCATAAAGGGCCTGCCTCGCCTGAATCTGAATCTGCCAGAGCGAGTCGTCCGCCGGGAAAGTTTGGGAGATTTCGGTGGCGTTGCGCTGGTAACTGGCGCCGACGCCGATGGTCGGCAATCCCAGCGCCTTGACCTCCAGCATGACGCCCTCCTGCTGCCGGATGCGTTCCCGCGCCTGCCGGATGGAGAAGTTGTTCTCCAACGCAAAGGCCACCGCCGTCTTGAGATCGAGCGAGTCCGGCACCGCTTGGGGCGTCGCCGGCTGAGCCAGAAGGCGGGACGCACTCAGCAGCAGTGCTCCAGCCAGGGTGATGCGAGTCATTCGGGAGATCATGTTATTTGGAAACCGCTTCGTCGCCGCCCACCAGCAAGGAGGAAGCCTCCAGGGAACGGCCTTTCGAGTGATCACGGGCAATCAACAGATAGAAGGTCGGCACGACAAACAGAGTGAAGAACGTGCCAACCGCCATGCCAACCACCAAGACCCAACCGATGCTATTACGCGCGGCGGCTCCGGGACCCGTGACAAAGATGAGCATCAAGTGACCGAACACCGTCGCGGCCGAGGTCATCAAAACCGGCCGCAGACGGGTCGCAGCCGCCCGCCGGGCGGCATCGATCTTCGAAACCCCTTGTTCCTGAAGCGTGTTGGCAAACTCGACGATCAGAATGCCGTTCTTGGCGATCAATCCGACCAAGGTGATGAGACCGATCTGGGAGTAGATGTTCAGCGTGGTCTTCCAGAGGAAGATCGGCAGCATTGCGCCCACCAGGGCCAGCGGCACCGATCCGAGCAGGATGATGAACGGATCGCGGAAGCTGTTGAACTGCGCCGCCAGTACGAGGAAGATCAGCAGCAGCGCCAGGACACCCGCCTTCCACAAGGCGGCACCTTCGTTGCGCAGCTGTCGGGACTGACCACCGTAGTCGACGGAATACTCCGGCGGCAGAATCTCGGCCGCCTTCGCCTCCAGCTTTTTGAGAGCTCCGTCAATACTGGGGCCGACCCCGGTGATCTTGACGGAGTTAAGCTGCTGAAACCGATTGAGCGTCCGCGGCTGCACCGTTTCGCGCAGCGTGGCGATGGTGGAAAGCGGGATGAGTTCACCCTGCGGTCCTCGAATATGGTAGTCGAGGAGCTGGTCGGCATTGAGGCGGTCTCCCCGGGTGACCTGCGGGATGACGCGATAGCTTCGGCCGTCATTCACGAACCGGTTGACATAACCTCCGCCCAAGAGGGATCCCAGATCCCGCGCGACATCCGTCAGGCTGAGGTTCATGGCCGCCACCAGATCCTTGTCGATGTCGATTTCGAACTGGGGCAGATCGAACTTCAGGTCGCTGTCGGCGAAGTAGAAGGTCGGCGCGCCATTGGGATCGTTCGCCTCGGAATTGGCATAGATCACCAGCTGGTTCGCGAACTCCACCATCTGGCTGTGGTCCGCCGTTGAACGGAGGACGAACTCGATCGGGAACTGTCCACCCGACGGCAGCGGCTCCGGAGTGGTCATGATCACGTTCAATCCCGCGATCCGGGCCGCGAGAGGAATGAGTGCCTGCTCAATCTCAAGCGAGGTACGCGAACGCTCCGACCACGGCTTTAGGATGGCTCCACCGAATCCGAAGTTCGCACCGGTGATCTGGAACGAGTTCGAGTATTCCGGGAACGACTCGAACATCTTCTGCACCTCCTCCGAAAAGATCAGATTCTGGTCGGTGGTCGAGGTGGGCGAAGGCAGCAGAATGCTGAAGACCACGCCCTGATCCTCCTTCGGAGCGAGTTCGCTTTGGGCCAGCATGAAGAACGGAGCCAGCAACAAGGTGAACAGAATCGAAAGCACCACCACCACCGACTTCCATCCCGTGAGGACCGAGCCGATCACGCGCTCGTACAGATTGCGCAGGCCGTCAAACCCCCGGTTGATGCGACCGGTCAATCCCTTCTCCTCCGCTTCCTTTCCATGCAGGAGGTAGGCGCTCATCATCGGTGAGAGCGTCAGTGCAACAAAACCCGACACCGTGACGGCGCCGGCGAGCGTGAAGGCAAACTCGCGGAAGAGGGCGCCGGTGAGGCCACCCTGGAAGCCGATCGGAGCGTAGACCGCGGCCAGCGTGATGGTCATGGAAATGACCGGCCCGACCAATTCACGCGCGCCGAGAATCGCCGCGTCGAACGGCGTCCTCCCCTCGCGGATGTGTCGCTCGACATTTTCGACCACGACGATCGCGTCGTCGACCACGATGCCCACCGCCAGCACGATCGCGAGCAGGGTCAGCAGGTTGATGGTGAAACCGGCCACGAGCATGATGAAGATCGCGCCGATCAGCGACAGCGGCATGGCCACCAGCGGAATCAGCACGGATCGCAGCGATCCGAGAAAGAAAAAGATCACCACGGCCACGATCAGCAGCGTCTCGAGCAGCGTGGTCACGATCTCCTTCAAGGCATCGTCGATGTAGCCCGTCGCGTCGTATCCAATCTTGGTCTTCAACCCGGAGGGCAGCCGGCTTTCGATCCCCGGCATGGCGTCGCGCACTCGCTTGATCACCTCGACCGTGGAGTCCGTGGGCAGCACCCAGATGCCCATAAACGTCGCCTTCTGCCCGCCAAAGCGCACCTCGTCGTCGTAACTTTCCGCCCCGAGGACCACCTCGGCCACATCGGAGAGCCGGACGATGGCTCCGTTGCGCTCGGCCACCACGAGTTGCTCAAACTCACGAATGTTTTTCAGGTCGGTGTTGGCCACCAGACTGATCTGCATCATCGTACCCTTGGTCGCCCCCACCGCGGCGAGCGCGTTGTTGTTGGCGAGCGCCTGGCGCACCTCCGACGGGCTGATGCCCCGGGCGGCGAGCTCCTCCGGCTTGAGCCAGATGCGCATGGCAAAGATGCGGCCGCCGAGCACGTCGGCCCGCTGCACCCCCTTGATGGAGGACAACTGCGGCTGGACGACGCGGTTGAGGTAGTCGGTGATCTGATTCTGCTCCAGCTGGTCGGAGTAGAAACTCAGGTACATCGAGGCGAACTGGTTGTCGCTCGACTCCACGCTGATGCTGGGCGACTCCGCCTCCGGCGGCAATTCGCTGCGCACCTGGTCGATCTTGGCACTGATCTGGGCAAGCGCGGCGTTCGTATCGTAGTTGAGCCGAAGGTACACGCGGATCGTGCTCAGTCCGGAACGGCTTTCGGACTCGATGTAATCGATGCCGTCCGCACTGGCGATGACGCGCTCCAGCTGGGTGGTGATGTAGCCACGCACCGTTTCGGCGCTGGCTCCAAAATAGACGGTGGTCACATTGACCACGGCGCTGTCGCTTCGCGGATACTGACGGATGTTGAGCTGGTGGTAGGAAACCAGACCCACCACGAGGATGACAATGTTGACCACCAGCGCGATGACGGGCTTGCGGACAAAGAGGTCGGTAAAGCTAGATTTCATGGGTACGCTCCGGTTGGGCTACGGCGCGACGCAAGGGCGGCGCGGGACCGTGGCTGGGCTGGGTCGCGGGACGACGTCGACTCAGGTGTTGGCCGGTTTGGGCGCGGGATTGTTGCCGGGTTGGACCGTGTTGTTCACCTGGACAGGCAGCGCGTTGCGGAGCTTGAAGACACCGGAGGTGACCACTTCCTCCCCTTCCTTCACGCCTTCAATCACGGAGATCTGGTCACCCCGGCTCACGCCCAGCTTCACAAATTGCTGGCGCACACCCAGGTACTCGGCCCCGTCGGCCCCTTTCATCTTTTCCACGATGTAAACCGAGTTGCCATAGGAGGCATAGGCGATGGAGGTCGCCGGGAGCACCACGGTCGGCTTGCCCACCGGTTTCTCGATTTCGACCCGGGCGAACATGCCGGAACGAAGGGTTTCGTCCGTGTTGGCAATCGTGGCCTGCACGGACACGTTGCGCGAGGCCGCATCCACCGCCGGGTTGATCGCGCTCAACGTGCCTTTGAACACACGATCCCCATAGGCGTCGACCTTCACGAGCACGGTCTGGCCAACCTGTATTTCCGGCAACTGGCGTTGCGGCACATTGAAGTTCACGAACATCGGGTCGGGCCGCTGGATCGGCATCAAGGGGGCGCCGCGAGCCACAAACTGTCCGACATTGACCAGGCGGATGCCCACCCGACCGGCGAACGGAGCCCGCACCACTTTCTTCGCCATCAGCGCCCGCAACGCCGTGCTATCAGCGACCGCCTGGTTCAACTGCGCGTTCGCGGCATCCAACTCGGCCTGACTGATCGTGGCGTTGGCGAGCAACTTGACCGCACGGTCGCGGTCCAACTGGGCAATCACGAGACGCGCTTCGGCGGCGGCGAGCTGGGCGGCCTCGACGGAGGTATCCAATTCGATCAGCGCGTCCCCTTCCTTTACCACCGCGCCATTCTCCACGGCGATGCGCACGACGGTGCCGTCGGCATCGGCCCCCAGCGTCACCCCTTCCACCGGGGCGAGGGTGCCGATGGCATTGATGGTTGGGCGCCACGAGGCGAGTTCCGCCTTGATCGTGGTCACCGCGGCGGCGGGCGGCGCGTGCATCTGCGCCGCCATGGCTTTGAACTGGGACATCTTGACGGCGCCCAAGGATAAAACGACCAGCGCGAAGCCGACCAGTGCGACAAGGAACTTCATGATCATAGCAGTGTGGGGAAAGGGTGAATCTCTTAGGAGGTGGAGGCCGCGGCCGGGGCCGCCGGGGCGGAGCTGACCGCCGGGCTCATGCTGTCGCCCGGCGCCGGCAGGGCGGCTGCGCCCTGCAGCACCTTGGCCAACAACCGGACCAGCGCTTTGCGCTCACTTTCGGAGAGGAGCGACATCAGGGCTGCCGTGCGGCGGAAGTGTTCTGGCAGGAAACGGGCGAGAAACTGCTGCCCGGCCGGCGTCAGGTTGACGGACATCATCCGGCGATCGTGCGGATCCGGCTCCCGACGAACGAATCCATCCCGCTCCAGCGTATCGATCAGACCCGTCATGGTCGCGCGCGTGACGCCTGCCATCTCGGCCAACTCCGCCGGCGTGCGGGCGTGCGGGCAATCCGTTGCTTTGTCGAGCAGGAGCATGAGCACCGTGAAGCGTCCCTGCGAAATGTTGTGCGCAGCCAGATGAGCATCGCAGGCCCGGAAAACCTCGTCACCCGTGCGAAGGAGATGCAAATAAACCTCGGACGCCGACGGGTCCAGGTCAGGAAACTGCTTGGCGCCCTCCAAGAGGCACTCGTAGCGCGGCAGGTCTTTGAGCATCAGCAACGGCATGAGGTCAGTTGATTAAGATAAGGCTCCTGATAATTAGGCGCCTAATCAAAAAGGCAAGCGCCCGCACGAATTCAATCCTCGGAGGGATCAAGCTTGCACCTTAGATCCTGAATTGGAGGTAAATGCGAGACCACCACCCGCCATGACTTTTTTTGCTCTCGCCCACGAAAGGTCGGCGCAGGGCCAAAAAAAAGGCGCGCTCACCGTGCTGGACGGTCGATCGCGCCTGAAAATTCAGGTCGAAACGGGCTTATCCCAAGGATTTGGCGGCAGCGACGACAGCGTCCGTCGTCATACCCAATTCCTTGAAGACCGTTCCACCCGGCGCACTGATCCCGAATCGGTCAATCCCCAGGGAGATGCCGTCCAATCCGACCCAGCGGCCCCACACCGAGGTGACGCCGGCCTCGATCGACACCCGCTTGCGCGCGGAAGGAGGCAAGACCGCGTCGCGGTATTCCTTGCTTTGACGGGCGAAACGTTCGAAGCACGGCATGGAAACCACCCGTGCGCCGCCCCCGAGTTGTTTGGCCGCAGCGATCGCGTATTGCAGTTCGGAGCCGCTCGCGAGCAGCACATACTCGAGGGCAGAGGTTTCCCGGACGGCTACATAGGCACCCTTCAACACCCCTTCGCGGCGATCGGACGCCGGGATTTCGTTCAAGGTGGGCAAGGCCTGCCGGCTGAGCGCCAGCAACGTGGGACCGTCGGTCCGTTCCAAGGCGGCGGCAAACGCTCCCGCCGTCTCCTCAGGATCGGCCGGTCGGATCACGTCAAAGCCAGGAATGATCCGCAGCGACGACACGGTTTCGATCGGCTGGTGGGTGGGTCCGTCTTCACCGACGCCGACCGAGTCGTGCGTGTAGATGTAGACCACCGGTAGTTTCGCCAAGGCGGCCAGGCGCATCGAGGGACGCGAGTAGTCCGCAAAAACAAGGAACGTGGCGATCGAAGGACGGAAGAGGCCGTCATAGGCCATGCCGTTGGCGATCGCGGCCATCGCGTGTTCCCGGATTCCGAAACGCAGGTTGCGACCCGCGCGCGACGAACGGTCGAAGTCAGCGGCGTCAGCGATGTAGTTGAGGGTCGAGCCGTAGAGATCCGCACTGCCGCCGACGAGCAGCGGAATGGCGGCGGCCAGCGGCTGCAAGACCGCCTTGCCCGCGGCGCGGGTGGCCAGCTTGGAGTCGGCCGGGAACAACGGTATCTTGGAAAGCAACGTCGCGGCATCCGGCACCTTGCCAGCCGCATCGAGCAATTCAGCCTTGGCCGGATTGGCTTCGCGCCAGGCCTTGTACGACTTGTGCCACTTGTTGCACTGACGCACCAGCCGCTCTTTGTGCTGGGCGAAGTAAGCGCGCACGTCATCGCTGACGAAGAAATGTTGATCCGCCGGCAAACCGAGCGCGGGTTTCGCCGCGTCGATGAACTTGGCCCCACCTTCGCCATGCCCCTTGGCTGTGCCCTGCACTTCGGCAATGCCCTTGCCGATGATGGTCTTGGCGATAATCAGCTGGGGCTTTCCACTCTTGGTCTTCTTGGCCCGCGTGATCGCCTTGAGGATCGCAGCGAGGTCGTGCCCGTCGATGGTCTGCACCTCCCAGTTCAGCGCCTTGAATCGCAGCGCGGTATTTTCGCTCTGCGTCTTGTCGGCCATGGCGTCGAGGGTCACGTCATTGGCGTCATAGACCAAAATGAGGTTATCGAGGCCCTGATGTCCGGCGAAGGCGACCGCTTCCAAGGCGACGCCTTCCTGCATGCATCCATCACCCGCCAGGGCGATCACGTGGTAGTCGAAAATCGCGTGGTCGGCCGTGTTGAAGTGCGCCTCCGCCATCTTGCCTGCGACCGCCATGCCGACTGCGTTGCCGATGCCCTGCCCCAGTGGACCCGTGGTGGCCTCGACGCCCGGGGTCTCGCGAAACTCCGGGTGACCCGGAGTCTTGCTGTGCAACTGACGGAATTTCTTCACCTCATCGAGCGAAAGGTCATAGCCACTCAAATGCAGCCAGGCATAGAGAAACATCGAGCCATGGCCGGCCGAGAGTACGAACCGATCACGGTTGATCCAGCGGGGCCGCTCCGGATTGTGCTGCAGCGCATGGCCGTAAAGGACGGCTCCGATCTCGGCGGCACCCAGCGGAAGACCGAGGTGCCCCGATTGCGAGGCGTGCACAGCGTCCATGGCGAGACCACGGGCTTGATTGGCGGCTTTGGAGAGGAGGAGGGTTTGCAGAGTCATGGACGGACAATCGTAATGAGGCCCCACACGAGCGCGGGGTCCAAGAGTCAAACGCGTGGCACAAAAAAAAAGCGAGCCGACGATGGCTCGCTTTGATGAAAGTTAACGGCCGGAAGAACCGGCCCGGCGGACTCAGCTGGCGGCGGGAGCCGGCGCGGCCACGGCCTTGTCGTCGTAAGCCTTGCGCTTGACGGCCATGGCCGCCTTGCCCTGACGATCCCGCAAGTAGTACAGGCGGGCGCGCATGATTTCGGACTCCTTTTCAATCTCGATCTTCTCGACATTGGGAGAATTGACCGGAAACACGCGCTCCACGCCCTCGCCGTAGCTGATACGGCGAACGGTGAACGTCTCGTGGATCCCGCTTCCCTTCAGCGCGATCACCACGCCCGAAAAGATCTGCACGCGCTCTTTGTCGCCCTCGCGGACCTTCGTGTGGACACGCACACCGTCGCCGACTTTGAACGGCGGGCGGTCTTTTTTCACCTGAACATCGGTGATTTCCTTGATAATCGGGTTCATAGCTGGGCTTTCGTTGATTCGAGTAAATCGGGACGGACGAGTCTGGTTTTTTCCACTTGGCGCGCCTGCCGCCACTTTTCGATCTCAGCATGATTGCCTGAAAGGAGCACTTCAGGAACGGACATGCCTCGGAATTCGGCGGGACGCGTGTATTGAGGAAAGTCGAGCAACTTGTTGGTGAAGGATTCGTGCGTCAATGACTTTTCC
>JAEUGY010000056.1 GCA_016794625.1 Opitutaceae bacterium | reverse complement strand
CCTGCACCAACGTCGCCGGTGGATCGCTGTCAGGAAAGCCCTGCGATAGATTGATCGCGCCATGCTGCTGGGCCACCCGCGTCATTTCGCGAATGAGCGATTCAGTGAAGACGGACGTGCGACGGGAAGTGGCCGGCATGCGGGTTGAGCGTTTCGGCCTCCCCTACTACCGCGAGCAAAAAGTGGCCGCCCGCGCGTCAGCGCCGGATGGCTTTTTTGTGTCCAGACCCGGGCGTCCGCAAGAATTGCACCGCCAAAGACAACCCCTGCGGAGCAAGTCTGCGCACTTCTTGGCATGCTGGGATAACGCCGCGCGCGAAGTGTCCGCGGTCCCCAATCCGCCATGAACTCGTCCGGCCGCAAGCCTTCCTACGTGACGCTCGACGCAAACGAAGCCGTCGCCTCCGTCGCCTACCGTCTCAATGAACTGATTGCCATCTACCCGATCACACCGTCGTCGGCCATGGCCGAGTCGTGCGACGAATGGGCGGCGCTGGGCAAACCGAACCTTTGGGGTGAAGTGCCGCGCGTGGTGCAGCTGCAATCGGAAGGCGGCGTCGCCGGCGCAGTACATGGAAGTCTGCTTGGTGGGGCCCTGACCACGACCTTCACGGCTTCGCAGGGCCTGCTGCTGATGATCCCGAATCTCTACAAGATTGCGGGTGAGTTGCTGCCTTTCACCCTTCACGTCAGCGCCCGCGCGCTCGCCGCCCAGGGGTTGTCCATTTTTGGCGATCACCAGGATGTCATGGCCTGCCGGGCCACGGGTTGCGCCCTGCTGTGCTCGAACACCGGCCAGGAAGCCCACGACCTCGCTCTCGTCGCCCATGCCGCGAGCTACCGCGCCCGGCTGCCGTTCATCCACTTCTTCGACGGTTTCCGGACGTCACACGAGGTCTCGAAGCTGGCTTTGTTGAGCGACGACGATCTCCGCCAAGTCATCGACGAAGCCGACATCGCCGCCTTCCGCGCCCGCGGGATGACTCCGGACCGTCCTTCCCTGCACGGCACCGCGCAAAACCCCGACGTCTATTTCCAAGGTCGCGAATCGGTCAATCGCTTCTACGAAGCCCTGCCGGGCATCGTGCAAGCCACGATGGACCGCCTCGCGGCCACGTGCGGACGTCGCTATCAGCTTTTTGAGTACCATGGTCATCCCGAGGCAGAACGCGTCGTGGTCGCCATGGGCAGCGCGATCGAAACCATCACCGAGACCGTCGACTGGCTGGTCGCAAAGGGTGAGAAGGTGGGCGTCGTCGCCGTCCGTCTTTTCCTCCCTTTCCACGTCAAGAGCTTCCTCGCCGCCCTGCCCAAGACGGTGAAGGCGATTGCCGCCCTTGATCGCACCAAGGAACCGGGTTCCATCGGTGAACCCCTCTTCCTCAATGTGCTCGCGGCCCTCGCGGAGGGCCGCTCGCCGCTCTCCGGTTCCGCCCGCATCATCGGCGGTCGCTACGGACTGGGATCCAAGGAATTCACCCCGGGCATGGTCCGCGCCGTTTACGAGAATCTCTCCAAGTGGGAGCCGCAAAATCACTTCACGCTCGGCATCCTCGACGACGTCACCGGCACCTCGCTGCCCTTCGACCCGGATTTCGACCTTGAGGCGAGCGATGTGCGTCGCTGCCTGTTTGTCGGCTTGGGCGCGGACGGCACGGTCGGCGCCAACAAGAATTCGATCAAGATCATCGGTGAACAGACGGACAATTTCGCCCAGGGCTATTTCGTCTACGACTCCAAGAAGTCGGGCTCCGTCACCACGTCTCACCTCCGTTTTGGACCGCGACCGATCCGTTCACCCTACCTGATCCGCACCGCGGACTTTGTCGCGTGCAGCCAGTTCAGCTTTGTCGGCAAACAGGAGGTCCTGGGCTACGCCGGTCCGGGCGCCACGGTGCTGCTCAACTCCCCGTACTCCGCGCAGGAGACGTGGAAACGGCTGCCCCGCGATTGGCAGCAGACGCTGATCGACAAACGCATCCGTCTCTTCGTGATCGACGCCACACAGGTCGCCCAGGCCAGCGGCATGGGCCGCCGGACCAATACGGTGCTGCAGACCTGCTTCTTCGCCCTCTCCGGCGTGCTGCCCCAGGATGAGGCCATCGCCCAGATCAAGAAGGCGATCGCCAAGACGTACGGCCGCAAGGGCGACCAGATCGTCAAGATGAACTACGCCGCGGTCGACGCCGCCCTCGCCGGCTTGCAGCAGGTGAGCATCCCGGCCAGCGCGGACACGGACGCCGCCCTCGTGCTGCCTCCGACCTACGAAAACGCTCCCGAGTTCGTGCGGAAGATCACCGCCCGCCTGCTCGCCAACCAGGGCGATCTGATGCCCGTGAGCGCCATCCCTTGCGACGGCGCATGGCCGACCGGGACCACCCGCTTCGAAAAGCGCAACATCGCGCTGGAGATTCCGCAGTGGGACTCCTCGATCTGCATCCAGTGCAACAAGTGCGCGCTGGTCTGCCCGCACGCCGCCATTCGCCCGAAGTTCTTCGCCCCGGAAGCCCTCGCCGGCGCACCGGAGACCTTCAAGTCCACCGCCTTCAAGTCCACCGAGTTCCCCAACCAGCGCTACACACTGCAGGTCGCGCCCGAGGATTGCACCGGTTGCACGCTCTGCGTGCAGGTCTGTCCGGCCAAGGACCGCACCAATCCGCGACACAAGGCCATCGACATGGTACCGCAGGAACCCCTGCTGCAGGCCGAACGCGCCAACTGGGACTTCTTCCTCAACCTGCCCGATCCGGATCGCACCCGCCTCGACCTCAGCACGGTCAAGGGCACGCAGTTCGGTGCTCCGCTGATCGAGTTCTCGGGCGCTTGCGCCGGGTGCGGTGAAACGCCCTACCTCAAGCTGTTGACCCAGCTCTTCGGCGACCGCCTGCTCATGGCCAATGCCACCGGCTGCTCGTCCATCTACGGCGGCAACCTGCCGACCACGCCGTATTGTACCAACAGTGACGGCCGGGGCCCGACCTGGGCGAACTCGCTGTTCGAGGACAATGCCGAATTCGGCCTTGGCATCCGGCTCGCGGTCGAACACCGCGCCGCCGCCGCACGCAACCTGCTCCAGCGGCTCGCCCCGAAACTGGGCGAGACGCTGTCCGGCGAGTTGCTCAACGCTCCGCAGGTGACGGAGACGGACATCGCCGCCCAGCGCCGGCGCGTGCTTGAGCTGCGCTCCGCCTTGCGCACGATCGACTCACCCGACGCCCTCAAACTGGCGTCGATGGCCGACGAATTGGTCAACAAGTCAGTCTGGATCATCGGCGGCGACGGCTGGGCCTACGACATCGGCTACGGTGGCCTCGACCACGTCCTCGCCTCGGGCGCCAACGTCAAGATCCTCGTACTCGACACCGAAGTCTACTCCAACACCGGCGGTCAATCGTCCAAATCGACCCCGATGGGTGCCGTCGCCAAGTTCGCCTCCGGCGGCAAGGGCACGGCGAAGAAGGACCTCGCGCTCATTGCCATGCAGTACGGCCACGTCTACGTCGCCCGGGTCGCCTTCGGCGCCAAGGACAGCCAGACGATCGCCGCCCTGCGCGAAGCCGAGGCCTATCCCGGTCCGGCGCTGATCATCGCCTACTCGCACTGCATCGCCCACGGCTACGGTCTGCACCTCGGACTGGATCAGCAGAAGCTCGCGGTCGACACCGGCTACTGGCCGCTCTTCCGCTACGATCCGCGCCAGGCGGTGAACGGCGAAGGGGGATTCAAACTGGACTCCGCCGCTCCGAAGGCCGACCTCGCCAAGTTCATGGCCGGGGAGACCCGCTTCAGCATCCTGCGCAACATCGCCCCGGCCCGCGCCGAAGAACTCGCCGGGCGCGCCCAGGAACAAGTCCGGCGTCACTTCGGTGTTTACCAGCGCCTGGCCCAGCCACCGGCCGCCGATCCCGCCGGCCGCCCGCCGGCCGCGCCCCCGCCCCCGCCGGCCCCGGCAGCCCTGGCGTCGCCTCCCAAACCCTGATGTCCGCGGTCCCGTCCTCAACCCCGCCCGACCATGAAACTCTCCACCAATTATCTCGGACTGAAGCTGCGCAACCCCATCGTCGTCGGAGCTTCGCCCTTCAGCGACAATCTCAACTCCGTCTGCCAGCTGGAAGACGCGGGAGCCGGCGCGATCGTCATGCGTTCGCTCTTTGAGGAGCAGATCGACCTCGAACAACGCGCGTTGCTGCACCACACCGAGTCCATCGCCGACAGCAGCCCGGAAGCCTCGTCGTATTTTCCTCGCTACGAGGAGTACCACCTCTCCCCCGATCACTACAGCCGCCAGCTGTCCCGGCTCAAGGCAGCCGTCACGATTCCGATCATCGCCTCCCTCAATGGCCGCCACACGGGAGGCTGGACGGACTACGCCAAGCTGCTCGAGTCGGCCGGGGCCGACGCCATCGAGCTCAACCTGTATCAGCTCGCCACCGACCCGGACATCTCGTCCGACCAGGTGGAGAGCGACATGGTGGACGTGGTGCGCAGCGTGCTCACCACCGTGAAGATCCCGGTGGCGGTCAAACTCTCCCCCTTCCACACGGCATTGACGCAATTTGCGGTGACGCTCGACAAACTCGGCGCCAGCGGACTCGTGTTTTTCAACCGGTTTTATCAGCCCGACTTTGACATCGAGGAGCTGGAGGTGGCGCCCCACCTGAAGCTCTCGGATCCCACGGAACTCCTGCTGCGCCTGCGCTGGATGTCGATCGTCTCGCCGCACCTGAAGGGCACGCTCGCCGCCAGTGGAGGCGTGCACACCGCCAGCGATGCCATCAAGGCGATCCTCGCGGGAGCCAGCGCCGTCCAGGTCGTGTCCGCCTTGCTCAAGCACGGTCCGCCGGTCATCGCCACCATGCTGGCCGGTCTGCAGAGCTGGATGACCGAATTCGGCTATACCCGGATCGACGAGTTTCGCGGCGCCCTTAACCTGAAGCGCTGTCCCGACCCGGCCGCGTTCGAGCGCGCCAACTACATTCGCATTCTGCAAAGCTGGCGAATCTAGCTTCCGCCGCTGCCGCCGCTGCCGCCGCCGGAAGGCGGCGGAAGTGGGAAGGGCGAAGAGTGAAGAGTGAAAGGGAGGCGACCGGACCTGGCCTGTTGGCTGGGGAGGAGTGGGCTGCGTTCGGAGGACACGGGCCTTGATTCGTCATTTGCTTCGGGGGCGAAGGTGGACGAGGCTGTCCGTTGATGACCCTGCACGTGCTTCCGAATCGACTCGCTGGTGCCGCCGAAAACATGGCGATCGATTTCCTGCTGCTCCAGCGTTACCCGGACGCGGGAACGCCGCGGTTTCGCGCCTACGGGTGGCATCGGCCGGCGTTTACCTTCGGGTACAGCCAGAAGATCGCGCTGGTGCGCAGTCAGGTGCCGCCCACCGACGTGAGGATCGAGCTGTGCCGGCGTTTTACAGGCGGAGGCCTGGTCGACCACCGCGAGGATTGGACCTACGCGCTCGCGCTGCCTCGCGGCCACGCCCTCGAAGAAGCCCGGGCGATTGAAGCCTACCGTGCAGTGCACGACGCCCTTGCCGTCGGGTTGCGCCTGTCGGGCCAACCGGCGGAGCTCCAGCCTGCCTGCGCGACCGACGAGGAACGCGAAGTCCGGGAAACGACGGGCGTCTGTTTCACCCGGGCCGAGTGTTTTGACGTCATCCACCCCGAGACCGGAGCCAAGATCGCGGGGGCCGCACAAAAGCGCTCCAAACACGGCCTCATCCTCCAGGGCTCGATCTGGCGCCCCGCCGCGCCAGGCGTGCGCGACTGGGAGTCGTTTGAACACGCCTTAATCGAAGCTCTCGGTGAAGCGCTGCAAGCCACTCCGGACGAAACCCCGTGGCCCGACTTCAACGAAGACGAAGTGACCCAGCTGACCGAGCGCTACGCGTCCGCGGAGTGGACCGACCAACGCTGAAGCAGGTTCGGCCACCCATCCCCAACGGCGCCGATCCCTACTCGCGCGGCACGTAGTCTTTCCACAACCACCGCAGGACGTCGGGGAAAATCGCACCCCCGTGCTTGCCGTTGTGGCCGCCATCCCCCCACACGTGATTCACCACGTAGCGTGGACCCGGCGTCTTATTCTCATCGGCGTTCCGATTCGCCCAGAGCAGCGCGGAGAGCATCTGTTGATTCGCGAGGAACCAATTCCCGTGACTGTTATCGAGGTCATTGCGGCCGTCCTGGAGGAAAATCCGCAGCGGCCGGATCGCGTTCTTTCGGATCAAGGTGGGATAGAGATCTCCACCGGGCTGGAGCGGACGGTCCTTCTCCGCCGGGCGATACGCGATCCCGGTGAAGCTGCCGATGAAGCTCACCACCTTGCGAAAGGCATCCGGGCGCTCCCAGCCCACGGTGAAGGCACAGATGCCACCGGAGGAGTTGCCCTGGATGGCGCGCCCTTCCGGGTCGCTTGTCAGTCGCAGCGTCTTGCCCACTTCGGGCAGAATCTCCTCCAAAAGGAAGCGCGCGTAGCGGTCGGAAAGCGTGTCGTACTCGAACGAGCGATTGCCGCGGCTCCGGGCCCGCTCATCCGCCGCGCCCACCCGGCCGCCGGGGTTGATGAAAATGCCGATCGTGACCGGCATTTCCTTTCGATGAATCAAATTGTCGAAAACGGTCGGCACTCGGATCGTGCCCTTGGGATTCACGCAGCCTTCACCATCCTGGAACACCATCACCGCCGCCGGGCGTGTTCCATCGTACTGCGCGGGTACATACACCCAGTAGTCCCGCTGGGTACCGGGGAAAAGCTTGCTGTCGTTCCACGAGTGGCGCGTGACCACACCGACCGGCACACCCGGCTGCGGGAAGGCATCCGGACCGACCGTGTAGTCGTCGGCGGCCCGCAGCGGCGGGCACGCCTCGAAGAGAAAGGACAGCGTGGCGAAGGCCGCAACCAACGCCAGGGGGCAACGCAGAGAGGTCATGGGGTGATCAAGGGGAACCGAACGCAAAGAGCTCACCCCAAGCGCAACGCGAACGCCGCCGCAGGGGAAGCGCAATTCACGTCCGAGGAAGGGATCACCCTTTGGGGCGCGGCGCTGGCCTGCGCTTCTTCCGTCTCATCCCAGCTCGTTTCCGGGGCTGTTGCGTACCCCGAAACGAGGAAAGCTCCCCAGCGGTTCCGCACACGCCCCTCCTGTCTCCACCCACTTGCGAGCCAGCTCCGTCATTTACGGCCACGACTCGCCTCGCCGCGGCGGTCGCCGCAACGCCACGACCGGTCTCGGCGGTCCTACCGCAGTCCGCGGATCAGCTTCAGGCGTGCTCGCGCCGGCTGCGGATGACGTGCAGCACGAACGTCAGCACCGCCGCCACCGGCAGGAGGTGGATGAAGCCACCCAGCGTGATCGCCGTGACCAGGCCGAAGAGCCAAAGTACGATAAAGAGAAGAGCGACAGATCCAAGCATAGGAGGATTGGGTTTGTCCTATATCGTCGCATTCGGCGTGCCGCTGGGGCCTCGAATTCCTTACCGCATTCGATCGAACCACTTAAAATTATCCGCAAATCGACCACACCGCCCTTTCCCCGCATTTTGCACGGATCGGGTGGCGTCAACGCGCAGGCTGCACGATATTTCGCAAGGATCATCGCAAAATCCATACATACGTAAGATATTGTAGATAAATGATTTAATAGGAACTGAGTCAATCTGAGGACTACCTCCCAGATCCCGTCTGACCGCACCCTAGAGGCCGCCTGGTACATCCCCGGAGGGCTACGCAAGAGCGCGCCGGGTGGGCATTTTCCTCTCCCTTGACGAGTTTGCTAGGCTCTCAGTTTGCATCCCCTTTTGACGCGCCCCGCTTCGTCGTCTTCACTTCACCTCCTCCTCCCGCCCATGAAAACGTCCCACCTTGCCCTGCTCTTGATCCTCGTCGGCTTCACCGGTCTCGCCGCCTGTAGTAAGAAGCAAGGCGCCGACCACGACCACGCGGGTCATAACCACGGGCATGTGCACACCGCGCCGCACGGGGGGACACTGGTTGAAATCGGTGAACACCAGTTCAACCTGGAGTTGGTCCACGACGCCGCTGCCGGCAAGCTCACCGCCTACGTGCTCGGCGGTCATGCGGAGGACTTCGTCCGCATCGCGCAGCCTTCCCTTGAGATCGTTTTCACCCAGCCGACTCCCGGCCAGACGCTGATCCTCACCGCGGTGGCGAATGCGGCCACAGGGGAAACCTTGGGCAATACCTCCCAGTTTGAAGGCGCGGCCGACTGGCTGAAGACCGCTCCTTCGCTCTCGGGTACCGTGGCGCGGATCGACATCCGCGGAGCGACCTTCAATCAGGTGGCCTTTTCCGTCGACAAACCCAAGGCCCCCTGACGCTGCGCCCGCCGCCGGGGCCGAGTGCTCCGCAGGCTCCGTAGTGCCCGATCGGTTACCGCCGCGCGCTCCCTGCCCCCGCGCGGAAGGGTTCCTGTTCCTCGCTCCATCCAGGTCCGCCTGATCCCTCCTCCCTCTTGTCCCTTCCTCCAGTGAAACGTCTGCGTCTCGCCCTTCTTTTCCTCCTCGCTCCGTGGCTGGCTTCCGCGTCGGGCACGGCGCCCCTGCGCGTCGTGACGCTTCACACCGTGCTGACCGAACTCTCGCGCGAGGTGGGAGGAACCCACGTCACCGTCACACCGCTCCTGCGTCCGGGAATCGATCCGCACCACTTTGAGCCCTCGCCGGCGGACGTCGCCCGCCTGCGCAACGCCGACCTGGTCGTCGCCGCGGGGCTGGGACTGGAAACGTACCTCGCCCGGCTGCAATCCGGGCTGCGCACCGGACTCGTGCTGGAGGTCGGCGCCCTCCTGCCCAACCCACTCAAGGGGGTCCTCTGCACGGAAGACCACGGCACCGGCACGGGCGGAACCGCGCATCGGCATCTGCACGATCACGGACCGAGCGAGGTCGACCCCCATTGGTGGCACAGCCTCGAGGCCCTCCTCTCGGTGGTCGACATCGTCGCCCGCCGTCTGACGGAGCTGCGGCCGGCAGGCGGAGCGGAGTTTGCCCAGAACGCCAGTGCCACCCGCGCCCGCCTCCTGAAGCTGCAATCCTGGGCCCAGGCCGAGGTGGCGACGCTGCCGCCGGACCGCCGGGTTCTGGTGACCTCGCACGACGCATTCGGCTACCTCGCCCGTGAATTCGGCTTCACCGTGCATCCGATCCTGGGAGCCAGCACGGCCGACGAGGCCAGCCCCCGTCACTTGGCGGCGGTCATCGACCTCGTCCGACGCCAGCGCGTCCGCACCGTCTTTGCCGAGGCCACCTCCAGTCCACGCCTGTTGGAAACCCTCGCGCGGGAAACGAAGGTCCGCCTCGGGCCGCCCCTCTGGGCCGACGGCCTTGGCACGGAGCCGGAAAACGCCACGATCGAAGCGATGTTTCGTCACAACCTCTCCGCCATCGTCACCGGCCTGCGCGCGGAGTGAACCCATGGCTGGACACGACATCTTTCGATTGAGCGACGTCAGCGTCCATTACGGACGCCGCGCCGCCCTCGAAGGCATTACGGCCCAGATTCCCTGCGGCGCGCTCGTGGCCCTCGTCGGTCCGAACGGTGCGGGCAAAAGCACCTTGCTGCGCAGCCTGCTGGGCTGGCTGCCGCTGTCCCGCGGGGAAATCCGCCTGGGCGACGAGCACCCCCGACACCTGCACCCACGGCTCGCCTACCTGCCGCAACGGCTGGAGATCGACTGGGATTTCCCGATTTCGGTCCGCGGGGTGGTTTCGCAGGGACGCTGGCCCGCGCTCGGGTTACTGGGACGATTCAACGCCGCGGAGCGGGAGCGCGTTGACCGGGCTCTGGAGGAGCTCGATCTGACTGCGCTGGCAGACGAACAAATCCGCCGGCTGAGTGGCGGCCAGCAGCAGCGGATGTTTCTGGCCCGTGCGATTGCGCAGGGCGCGGATATTTTTCTCCTCGACGAACCCTTCAACGGACTCGATCTGGCCGCCTCGGCCGAGCTGCTCCACCTATTTCAACGCTGGTTGGGCCAGGGACGGACGGTCATTGCCGCCGTCCACGACCTTCCGCTCGCCCGCGCCCATTTTTCGCACGCGCTCCTGCTCGATACCCGTCTGGTCGCCGCCGGACCGACCGCTGAGGCCCTCAGCGAAGCCAACATCGACCTCGCCTACCACCGTCGCATGCCCGTGCTCGGCGCCCGACCATGACGCTGTTGCACGCCTGGCTGATCGAGCCCTTCGGCTATGACTTCATGCAGCGCGGGCTGCTCTCCGCCCTGTTGCTCAGCATCAGCGGCGGACTGCTCGGCAGTGTGCTCGTACTCCGCCGCCTCGCGCTGATGGGAGACGCCCTGACCCATTCCTTGCTGCCGGGGCTGGCGCTGGCTTGGATGCTCCTCGGGCGCGGACCACTCGCACTTCTGGCCGGTGCGGTGGCGACCGGTCTGATCACCGTGCTCGGGAGCGCGCTCATCGGCCGCCTGACGCGGTTGAAGGAAGATGCGGCCTTTGGTTCATTCTTCCTCGTCGCCTACGCGGCTGGCATCGCCCTGGTGAGCCAGGCCGGAACACGGGTCGACCTGCTCCACTTTCTTTTTGGCAATGTCCTGGGAGTGAGTCCTGTGGATCTAGTGCTCTCGGCGAGCGCAGCCGGCATCACCCTGATCGCCTTTGTCATCGCCTACCGCGGTATCGTGCTCGAGATTTTCGATCCTATTTTTTCCCGATCGGCCGGCATGCGCGGAGGCTGGTACTATGGGGGCTTCCTGGTGCTGGCGGTGGTGAACCTGGTGGCGGCGCTGCAGACGATGGGAGTGATTCTCGCGCTAGGGTTGTTCCTTCTGCCGGCAGCCACCGCCTACCTCTGGTGCGATCGCTTCGCGACGATGCTCGGTCTTTCGGTGGTCGTGGGCATGGCCGGCTCTGCGGTCGGACTGGCCCTCAGCTACCACACCGGGATTTCCAGCGGACCGTCGATTGTGCTGAGCCTCGGCGCGGCCTTCCTCGGATCCGCCCTCGGCAGCCCCCGTTATGGCCTGCTGCACGCGGCGCGACAGGCCTGGCGCGAGCGTCGCTCCGTCCGACACACCACCGATTGATCAGCTGTACTCGAACCTGCTCCCCGCTCGCATGAGTGCCATGTCACCGCCCACCGCCGCACAACGCGCCGCCACCCGCGTGCGCCCGGCCTCCGGAGCGGTCATGTACCAACGGTGGCGACACCTGCTCTTTCTGCACTGGTCCTGGGACGCGGCTGAATTACAGGCCAGCCTGCCACCCGGGTTGATCGTCGACACCTTTCAGGGCCAGGCCTGGCTGGCAGCGGTGCCATTCTGGATGGATCGGGTACGTCCCCGTTTTCTTCCGCCCGTCCCCGGGCTGTCGTGGTTTCTGGAGCTCAACCTGCGCACCTACGTGCACACGGCGGATGGCACTCCCGGGGTCTGGTTCTACTCGCTCGACTGCAACCAACCGCTGGCCGTGCGGATCGCGCGCCAGCTGTTCTCCCTGCCGTATGTTTGGGCACGCCAGTCGGGAGTCCGTCCCACGGACAAGGTCCCGGCGACGCGCTTCACGTCCACCCGCCCCGGTTCCAGCACCAATCGCTTTGCGTATGAGCAAGGGGGGCCTCTCTTCTTCGCGGCGCCGGGTTCGCTGGAGTATTTTCTGGCCGAGCGCTACCTGCTCTTTTCCCGCCGTCGCAACGGTACCCTCGCCTCTGGACGCGTCTGGCACACGCCCTATCCCTTGGCGCCGGCGAGGGTACACGAGGCAGACGTCGCCCTCTTTGCCGACAACGGGTTCAAGACGCCGCTTCGCCCGGCGGATCACGCCATGGTCTCGCCCGGGGTCGACGTCACCATTTTCCCGCTGCGCCGCCAGGTCGACGCCCGGATCGGCCCGACGCCCTAGGATTCAGCCGAGAAACCCGAGTGGTTCCGTACTTAGGCCGCCGGCGAAAGGCAACGGACCGCAAGGTCGCGCAAGACTTCCTCCTGCTCATTCGGACGGCGGATGATTTCCTCGAACGCCGCGATGAACTCCTGCTGATTGTCGATCAGTCGGCGCAGCGTGGGCAGTTTCGCGTCCGACGCGAGTTTGCCCACGTACCAGGGGTTCTGGCTGAAGAGGTTGAAGGAGCTTTTTTCCGCCGCACCGATGAAGTGATGGCCGTAACTCGTGGCGGCGCGGGGCAGGCCGTCCACGCCCCGCGGTCCCATGCGGACTTCGCCCGCCTCCACCAAGGCACGAACCTGAAGCAGGATACGATTGCGATTCTGGAGCGCGGAGATGATCGGACGCGCGTCGCCGCCCGTAAAGAAGTGACGATGCAGCGCCTGTAAGGTCCAGGTCAGGTCACCTTTGAAAAAGGCTTCCGCCGCTTCAAAAAAATCGCCCTCCGCCACATTGGGCGTCAACTCCGCCACATGGGCCTCTTCAATGCGGCCTCCGGTCGAGGCATCGGCATAGGTGGCCAGCTTGCGCGTTTCTTCCAGCAACAGCCGCGTATTGGCCCCCACTTTCGCCAGCAGCAACTCGATCGCCCCCGGTCCGAAACTGGCGCCGATGGCCTTGGCCTCGGCCAGGATCACACCCGCGAGCGCTTCCGCCCCACCCTCACCGTCGCCACCGACCAGCTGGAACTCGGCGTTCTTTTCGCACCACTTGGGAAACGACCGCCGCCGGTCAATCGGCGCCGCCGTGATGAGGATGGCAACATGGGCGGGATCGGCCGCGGTGAGAATCTCCTGAAGATCCCCGACCAGTCGCAGCGTGCTCTCGGCGCGGCCCGTCACCGTATCGGCAAGAAAATTGACATCCTTCAGCCAGACCAGCCGGCGGCCGCCAAACATCGAGACGGTTTGCACGCTGTCACGGAAGCGATTCACCGCCGACTCAACTTCGCCCACATTGTTGGCAAACCCGCTCAGCACCTCCCGCGAAAACTCGTCCGTCACTTCCGCGGCAAGCGCGTCGTAACGCTGCTTGCCGGCGCGACCGACCAGAAAGTCGTCGGAACCACAGATGAAAATGAAGGACTTGTCGGCCATGCGGTGTCAGGAGGGCGAAACCATCGCGCCTCCACCACGGTGCGCGCAGCCCGGCGGTGAACAAGGCTTTTTCGCACCGGCGGGGCCTTGCACCAGCCCGACCGGTCTACGGGGCGGTCCTCAATTCCGGGTGCTTCACCGTTTCAGACGTGCCTCCTTGCCCGGTTCGATCAGACTGCCGCCATGAGCTTCCGCCTCTTGTTCTCGCTCGCCAGTCTGCTGCTCGTCGGTGCACCTCTCAGCGCCCAATCCATCACCCTCCCGCAGGAAAGCCCGGCCGCATCGGTCTCCCAGACCATCGGCATCACGGAGGTCCGCGTGTCCTACCATCGTCCCAGCGTCAATCAGCGTGAGGTCTGGGGCAAACTTGTGCCGTACGGACTGAACAACCTGGGTTTCGGGCCCTCCACCCAGGCGCCCTGGCGCGCCGGGGCCAACGAAAACACCTTGTTCAGCTGCACCGATGACATTCGGGTGGGGGGTAAACCACTCGCCGCCGGCACCTATGGCTTGCACATGATCGTGACGGAGTCGGGTGTGATTACAGTCATCTTCTCCCGCCAGACCACCGCCTGGGGCAGCTTCTTCTACGAACCCGCCCAGGATGCACTCCGGGTCGACGTCACTTGGGAAGACGCTCCACACCAGGAACAGCTGGCGTACCGTTTCGACTCCGTCACCCGCACGTCCGCGGTGCTTGCACTCGTCTGGGAGAAAAAACGTATCCCGATTCCCATCACCGTGGACACGGATCCCATCGTTGTCGCCAATCTGAAGCGGGAACTCCAGAGCTCGAAGGGGTTCCAGTACCAGGCCTGGGTCAATGCCGCCGACTTTCTCCTCACCCGGGGGCTGGAGCTGCCCCTCGCCCTGGTCTGGGCCGAGACGGCCATTTCCGGGCCGTTCATCGGGGAACGCAACTTCACCTCTCTGTCGATCAAGGCCAAGGTGCTGGACAAACTCGGCCGCGCCTCGGAAGCGTCGGGCGTGATGGATGAGGCCCTCAAGGTCGGCAGCGTCACCGACCTGCACCAGTACGGCCGGCAGATGATCGCCGCCGGAAACAAGCAGCGCGCCCTGAGCGTGTTCAAGCTCAACGCCGAACGCCATCCCGACGTCTGGCCGGTCAACTACGGCCTGGCCCGCGGCTATTCCGCGAACGGCGACTACCCCGCAGCCTTGCAGGCCCTGCTCAAGGCCCAGAAACAGGTGCCACCCGGCGACACCCTCAACCCCCCGGCCATCGCGGCCAACATCGAAAAGCTCAAGCAGGGCAAGGATATCAACTGAACCCGCCTCACCCATGTCCACCCACACCATCCGCCTCCATCGTGTCCTCCGCACGAAACCCGAAAAAGTCTATCGCGCCTTCCTCGAGGCCGACGCCATGTGCAAATGGCTTCCTCCCTACGGCTTCACCGGCCGGATGCACCATCTGGAGGCCAAGACAGGCGGCACGTTCCGGATGTCCTTCACCAACTTCACGACCGGTGCGAGCCACGCATTTGGGGGCGAGTACCTGGAGCTGGTACCGTATGAGCGTCTTCGTTACACGGACACCTTTGACGATCCCAATCTGCCGGGCCGGATGCTTGTCACCGTCACACTGACGGCGGTGTCCGTCGGCACCGAGGTTACCATCGTGCAGGAGGGCGTGCCCGCCATCATCCCCGCGGAGGCCTGTTACCTCGGCTGGCAGGAGTCGCTCGCGCAGCTCGCACAGCTGGTCGAGCCGGACATCCCGAACTGAGGCCCGCCGCCGTCGGCTTCCCGTCCCGGAGAGGCCGACCGCCCTCCGTCGCCCAGGGGCGGAGGGCGGCATAATACCCTGCTACGGCTTGTAGGGCACGACCACGCTCCAGGGGGCGAAACCGGTCGTATTCAGGGTCACCTTGTCGTCGGGCGCCAGGTTGTCGATCGTGAGCACGGCGCCGGCCGCCACGGTTTGTGAAGGCAGATCGCGGGTCTTCGGCCGGTTGTGCACCACCACGCTCAGCGTGATCGTCCCGCTGACAGTGAGAGCCTGCTTCGACTCGTTCTTGAGCAGGAGGACCATGGGTGCCTCATTCTTGCCCGAAGCCTCCTTCTTGAACGAGGCCTTCCACGGCGCCGTAGCCAGAGCAGTGGCCGGCTTGTCAGCGCGGGCGGTCGCCGCGCCATCGGCTCCCACGGAGACGGAAAGCGTAACTGATGTCAGCATACAGGCGGAAAAGGCGAGCACGTGGCGGCTTGCGAGAATCCGGGCACAAATCGGAGTGTGTTTGGACATGGGTCTACGGACAAGTTGGCGCGTGGTCGTTTGGTTCGTGACAGCGACCGCACTCCTGGGTGAAGGGGGTCGCTTAGGTATGGCACATCGGAAGTTGGGATAAAGGCCAGAATCGACGCCTCCCGATTTGCGCAGCCCCCACCCGACCCCGAGTTTGGCACCTTTTTTCAGTCGCCCTTCGGCCCGTGGCACCCCCTTCGTGAGGCGTCAATCAGTACGTCGACAATCCTCTACGCAAAGCCATTGCCATCATGGTATTGAGTGCCTATTCCAGATTCCTGCAACTGCGGAAGGGAACGGGGGGCCAAGGTGTCAGACGGAACGGGAAACGTGGCTCACACATGAAACGATATTCATACTCCGTTCATGTCATGTTCATGAGAAAGGAGGAGACTTTGCAGTCTCGAATCTCCCACCATGGCACCCACTCCCTCGTCTCCTGCGTCCAATGCTCCCTCGTCTCCGTCGCGGTGGCGTCGCGGACCTGCACTCCTGCTCGCCTCCCGACTGGGTGGTGCTTGGATCCTTCTGGGGCTCTACCTCACGGTCGCGTGCTTGGTGCGGGTGTCGCTCCTTTTCTACTCGGTCTGGTCCGTGACATGGGACGCCAGCCTGCTGGCCAGCTTCGCCTGGGGGTTCGCCTTCGACCTCGGCTCCGGCTTGATCGCAGTCTCGCCTCTCGCCCTGGCGTTGGGACTTCTACCGACATCGATCTTCGAGTATCGCCTCGCCCGGGTACTCGCCCACCTAGCGTTCTACCTGGCGATTGCGCTGCTTCTCTTTGGCGCCGTGGCGGAAGGGCTGTTCTGGGATGAGTTTGGGGTGCGCTTCAACTTCATCGCCATCGACTACCTTGTCTACACCACCGAAGTCATGGCCAACATTCGCGAATCCTATCCCTTGGTCCTGATCATCACCGTCCTCGCGCTCGTTTCGGCCGGCGCCTATGCCCTGCTCCTGCGGACCGGCTGGATTTCCACCTGGCTCGCCCTGGCCGACGAGCCGCGGCGCTCCCGCTGGCGGGCATCCGCAGTGTGGATGGCAGCCACCGTGATCATCGGCCTCGGACTCGACAGCAACTGGCTGCCCTCCTTTGCCAACACCTACAACCGGGAGCTGGCCAAGGACGGACTCTGGTCGCTCTTCGCGGCCTTTCGGAACAACGAACTCGAGTACGATCAATTCTATGCGACGCTCCCGGTCGACGACGCCTTTCGCACCCTTCAGAAGGAGCTGGCCAGCGATCACTCGCGATCGCTTCGCGAGGCAAGTGACGGACGCGACACCCTGCGTTGGGTGCCGCCCCCCCGGCCGGCTGAACCCGAGCAGCACCTCAACGTCATTCAAATCACGGTCGAGAGTCTGTCGGCCGACTTTCTCTCGATTTTCAATCGCGCTTCCCACCTCACACCCGAATTAACGGAAATCGCCTCCAAGAGCCTCGTCTTTGACCAGTTCTACGCGACCGGCACCCGCACTGATCGCGGCATGGAGGCCCTGACCCTGGCGCTCCCGCCGACACCCGGACGCTCGCTGCTCAAGCGGCCGAAAAACGAGAACCTCTTCACGCTCGGCAGCGTTTTTCGCAGCCGTGGTTATGATACCGCCTTTATCTACGGCGGCTACGGATACTTCGACAACATGAACACGTTCTTCTCCGGCAACGGCTACCGCATCGTGGACCGGGCGTCGGTGAGCAAGAGCGACATCACCTTTGCGAACGCCTGGGGTGCCTGCGACGGCGATCTGTTTCGCTGGACCCTGCGCGAAGCCGATGCCAGCGCAGCGACGGGCAAGCCGTTTCACTACTTTGTGATGACGACATCCAATCACCGACCCTACACCTATCCCGAAGGCGCGATTGATCTGCCGCCGAAGGTGTCCGGCCGCGCGGGCGCGGTGAAGTACACCGACTTCGCCATCGGCCAGTTTCTCCGCGAGGCCGCGACGAAGCCCTGGTACAAGAACACGGTGTTTGTCATCGTCGCCGATCACTGCGCCTCGGTGGCGGGCAAGACGGCACTGCCCGTGCAGAACTACCACATTCCCCTCATTGTATTCACCCCCGGCGGTCAGATCGCACCCGGACACGTCACGTCTCTCACCAGCCAGGTCGACTATGCTCCAACGCTGCTCGGGCTGCTCAACTGGTCCTATGCCTCACGTTTCTTCGGATGGGATGTGCTGCACGCCAGCGGCGACCGACGTGCGCTCATCGGCAACTATCAACGCATTGCACTCTACGAACCAGGAATACTTACCGTGCTCCGCCCCATGCGCGGCGTCGACCAGTTCCACTACAATCCCGCCACGTTCTCCCTGACGCCCAAGGCCAATGAGGAGGCCTACGTGCACGAGACCATTGCGTATTACCAGACAGCGAGCTACCTTTACCGAAATGGGCGCTATCGCGCACTCACTGCCGAAGATCAGGAGCGTCTAGTGCTAAAGATGGTGGCCTTACCGGACGAAAGGGCGCGACTGGCCGTCCATCCCAAAGCCCCGAGAGGCGATCACCACCCCAGTCCATGAATCTTTCCAAAACACCGAAACCCACCGGCCGCCTCGCGCATATCGCGGTTGCGCTGGGACTAGTGGCCACAGCTGTCCGCGGTGAGGGCGATCTCGCGCCTGCGAGCCTTGCCACCGATGCCCGCCCGGCCCCGCCGCTCGCCGACTCGGCGCTCAAGATCGGCGGAATTTTCAGCACGAGCCTCCCGGTCACAGAGAAAAAGAATTCACTGCGACTCATTTTCCATCCCCACTTTGGCGATCTGATCCACCACGATTTCCTGCGCATTCCCTTCGGTATTCGTTACGGCATCACTCAGCATTGGGAGGTCACCGCGGACACAACCGCCTATCTGGCCCATGGACTGGGTGATGCTTCTTTCGCCAGCAAGATTGGCCTATCCAGCGTGCATCTGGGAAGCAAACTCAACCTTGGGAATATAGTCTGGGATGATTGGCAGACCGCGGTGGGTATCGACTTCTTCACTCCGGTGGGACATCCCCCGACCGAGATTACGGATGGCATGGAACATATCGCACCGTATGTGACCTTCTCCCGACATTTGGAGAACCTGCCGGCCGTGCGCATCTTCTGGTCGACGGGTGTGGATATTGTGACCACCTCGCATGTGCCAGGATTGCGACCCGAAAACGAGCTGGGAGACAGTTCCAACCAACTCACCGGAGGCTTTGTCTGGGATCATGGCCGGACCCACACCACGCTCGAGGCCAGCTACGCGACAACACGCCTACTTGGGGACATCGACCGTGATGTCTTCTCCCTCCGCCCGGGCTTGGTTTGGGAGGTTCCGCCGCAATGGGTACCCGGCGGTCGAGCCCGTTGGCTAATCGGGGCCGGTCTGAGGGCCACATTTGGGCCGGACGGCACCGACTTCGGAGCTTCCATGAAGGTGCGCGTTGACGCCAATTTGAAGCGATGGTGGCGGTCATCGACTCGCAAAGATGCGATTAAGCCGCGCTGACTCACCATGAGTTCACCGACCTCCAGCGGCCATACTCGGTCCGATCTCGAGCCTGCGGAATCTCTCAAATCGACGCTGCTTCCCACATTTGGGCTGTTGGTGCTGACCCTGCTGGTAGCTGAGCTCACGCCGTTTGATATCTGGTTCCAGGACTTTTTTTTCAATTTCCAGACGGGTCGCTGGTGGGTGGACGCATCCGCCCCCGGTCCACGGCTCTTCTTCTACGTCGGCCCCAAAGCGCTGTTGATCCTGCTTGGACTGGGAGTGATCATTCTGCTGATTTCCCCGGAGCGGGTGCGCTGCGCCATTGGAGCGGGAGGCCGGCGCAAGGAGCTCGGCGTGGTTTTGGGAGTGCTCGCCATCGGTCCTGCTCTCGTCAGCGGGCTAAAGGCCACAACCAATGTCTTTTGTCCGGCGGAGATAATCCGCTATGGAGGCGAGGTGCCCTATGCCCGCGTCTTCGACTGCTACCCGGAAGGACAGAAACCGGCCCGTCGAGGCCGGTGTTTTCCCGCGGGTCATGCGAGCGGTGGCTTCGCCCTCTTCGCGCTGGCCGGTCTCGGTCGCACGCGTCGCGGACAGCGGCTGGGTTTCGCCATCGGTCTCGTCGCCGGAGGTTGGATGGGGGGGTATCAGATCATCAAGGGCGCACACTATTTGAGTCACACACTGGTGACCGCTATGCTCATCTGGATTCTTTTTTTGTTATTTGACAACATGATAGACAATTTATTGACGCGAACCACGCGCTGGAAAGATGGAAGATAATTCATTCTAGCTTCACGGCGTATTCATGTGCCGTGTCCATCCTTGGGACACATGAAACCCGTCCTTCTGGCCATGCTGCTTTCCGCCGTGGTCTCCCTGCCGCTGTTCGCCGCCCCAAAGACGCTCGAAGTCAACAAGGCGCAATCGACCGTTGAGATCGTAGTGAAGGCGACCGTGGATTCCTTCACGGGGCGTCTGGCCGATTATCAGCCCACGCTGATCATCGATTCGACCAGCGGGAAAGTGACAGCGGCGTCCGTGGCCTTTCGCTTCGCCGATGTCAAAACCGGCAAGGAAGACCGGGACAAGCAGATGCTGACGTGGGCGGAAGAGCCCAAACATCCGGACGGGATCTTCACCTTGACGGAGATTCAACCGGACACCGTGGCCGGGCGTCACAACGTCAAGGGCACCTTGCGATTTCACGGTGTGGAACAGCTGTTGGAATTCCCCGTGTCCATCACGACCAATCAGCAGCTCTACTCCTTTGATGGCGAAGCGATCCTCGATACCCGTACGTTCGGCCTTCCGGTCATCCGGAAGTTCGGACTCCTGAAGGTCGATCCGTTGGTGAAGGTCCGTTTCCACCTGCAAGCTGCCGCGGCGACGCCCTGACCGCCGCCTCGCACCGCCTCCCCACCGCCATCCTACGCAGTTATGTTTTCCCAGGACTCCACGAACACCCTCATCCGCGCCCTTCGCGAGAATGCTCCGGTCGGGACCGGAACCGAACCGCACCTGCTGGCGGTGATCGCAGATTCCGCCGCCCACCCAGGCCGGTTGGTGCGAGCCCGCCTCGTCCATGCAGCCGCGTTGGCGCACGGACTGGACTCCGGGACGGCCGAACAGCTCGCCTGCTCGGTGGAGTATTTCCACCTCGCCTCACTCCTGCTCGACGATCTTCCCTGCATGGATGACGCCGAGACGCGGCGTGGAAGACCCTGCGCCCATCGGGTGCACGGCGAGGCGAGCACCATCCTCGCGGCGCTGGCTTTCATCAACCGGGCTTACGCGCTCGCCAACCTCGCCTTTGCTCCGCAGGCGCCTGCCGTCCGTGTTTCCGCGCATCTCTGTCTCGATGCGTGCCTGGGTACAGCCGGTCTCGTCGGAGGCCAGGCCCTGGACCTTCGATTTGCCGAAGGCGCAGCCGACGCCCGCGCGGTCGCCGTGGTCGCGATGCGCAAAACGGCCGCCCTCTTCTGGCTTTCCGTGGTGTTCCCCGCGCTTCTGGCCAATCCCACGGCGGCCGAACTGCACGAATTGAAGGCCCTGTGCCTCTATTGGGGGCTGGCCTACCAGGCGGTGGACGACCTGAGCGACCTTCTGGCGAGCTCCATCGAAACCGGCAAAACCACTGGCCGGGACCGCGCCCTACAACGTCCCAATCTTGCGCTGGCCCTGGGTGTGCCGGCCGCCCGCCGACGACTCGTTCGGCTCGCCGGTCAAGCCACCGCCACCATCACGCGTCTGGAGAACCTTCACTCTCGCTGGGACTACCTGGTCCGGTTCCACCGCTCCCTCTTCATTGGGCAAGTCGCCTCGCTCGTCGATTTGTCGGCGGCGCGAGCCGCCTAATCCAGGCTTCCGTCCCACCGGGAGGCTTCCCAGGATGCTCCTCGGTCTGCCGGCAGCGGCCGCCGGCCCACCGCACCATGCGTTTTCTCTCGTTGGTCTTCACGAATCTTCGGCGACATCGCCTGCGCGCGTTCATCGGCGTGGCCGGCATCGCCTTTGGGGTCGCCGCCATGCTCACGATCCTCGCGATCGTCAATGGAGCGATCGGCATGTTCGAACGAATCCTCTCCACGGACAGCCACTTCCTGGTCTTCGAGAAGAACGTATCCGATCTCTTCTTCAGTTCGGTGCCGGACGAAGACGCCAAGGCCATGGCTGCACTCGCCGTCGTCGAGTCGGCCCACCCCTTGTTGTTCGGCGTAGTCTCGTCGCCCGGGTTTCCCGTGATCACCTGCTTCGGCCTCGATCCGGCGGACCCGCGGCTGGCCAAGGCGGAGTGGCGCACCGGCACGCGGGCTGACTTCGGCGCGCGCCGCGGCGAGATCTTCCTGGGGTCGCGCGCCGCGGAGTTTCTCGGCGCCAAGGCCGGCGGAGACATCGCGATCGGACCAGCGACCTTCCGCGTCGGAGGCATTTTCAAGACGGAGAATGGCTTCGAGGACGGAGGCGTCTTCCTTCCCATGAAGGATGCGCAGGAGTTCTTCCACAAACCGGGGGTCTGTTCCGTCGTGGCGGTCAAGCTGCGGGATCAAGCCCGGGGAGCGGAGTTCAAGCGCGACATCGAATCCGCCCATCCCAGGCTGATCGCGCTGGAGAATCGTGAATTCAACCAGAGCTACAATTCATTCCGCATTCTCAAGATGACCGCATGGGCCGTCGGCCTCTGCGCGTTTCTGCTCGGTGGTCTGGGTGTGGCCAATACCATGCTGCTTTCCGTCTTCAGCCGTATCCGCGAAATTGCCGTGCTGCGTGTTTGCGGATTCTCCCAGCGACAGGTGTCGGCGCTAATCTTTGGCGAAGCCGCCGCCGTCGCCGCCGGAGGGCTGGTCGTCGGACTGAGCCTCGGCTCGGCCGTCCTGGCCATCCTGCCGCACATCCCCCAGTTCCAGGGCTACGTGCAGGCTTCGGTCAAACCCGTGGTGCTGCTCGGCATTGTGGTGACGTCGCTCGTCACTGCGGTGGTCGGCGCCATCTATCCGGCCCGTTTTGCCGGAAGTATCCAACCGGCGGAGGCCCTCCGTTATGAGTGAGCGAGGCAACCTCATCGCAACGGTCCGCAACGTCTGGAAGTCGTACGACCAGGGTCGTGTCACGGTGCTCCAGGATGTCTCGCTCGAAGTGCGCGTCGGCGAGGTCGTGGCGCTGTGGGGCGCGAGCGGCTCCGGCAAGAGCACGCTGCTTCACCTCCTGGGAGGTCTCGACGTGCCCGACCGGGGGGAGCTGCAGGTCTGCGGACTGGATCCGCGCAGCGAAGAGGACCGGCTGAAGCTGCGGCGGCATCATCTCGGTTTTGTCTTCCAGCTGCACAACCTGATTCCGGATCTCACCGTCGAGGAAAACGTGAGGGTGCCGGCGCTGGCCATCGGTCGCCCGGCGGGGGAGACCCTCGCGCGTATCCAGGAACTCGCCGCGCAGGTGGGAATCTCGCACCGACTCAATCACCGGATCCAGGACCTTTCGGGCGGCGAACGGCAGCGCACGGCCATCTGCCGGGCGCTGGTCAATGCACCGAGGTTGTTGCTTGCCGACGAGCCCACGGGTTCGCTCGATGAAAAAACCGGAGATGCCGTGTTCGGTCTGCTCAAGTCGCTCGCGACCAAGGAACGGATCACCGTCATTCTCGCCACGCACGAACGCCGGTTCGCCGAGGCGTGCGACCGCATTGTGCGGGTGCGGGATGGTCGCCTGGTGGATGTATGAGCCGGCCGGCGGCATCGCCCGGAGGGGTGGAGCAGCGTCGACAGGCGATGGCACGCGCCACCCAGCGACACGCGTTCGGCTGGCTGGTGTTCGCCAACACGGTCGGTCTCGGGCTGGGGCTGCTGCTGCTGTGGCCGGAGCTCAATGGAGCGATGAGTCCGTTCACCTATGGTCGCTGGATGCCTGTCCATCTCAACGGGCAGCTCTACGGCTGGTGCTCGGTGCCGCTCCTGGGTCTGCTCTTTGCGGCCTGCCTGGACTGGCGGCATCCCCACGCTCATCATCACGCGCGCGTGGCCCTGGCGGCGTGGTCCCTGGCCGTGGCCGGCGGGGTCGTGAGTTGGCTGGCAGGTGAATCCAGCGGAAAGCTCTTCATGGATTGGTCCGGTTGGGCCCGACCGCTGTTGCCCGTCGCCATGCTGGTGCTTTGGACTCTGCTGGCGGGCCACGTGTGGTGGCGGCTCCGCCGTCCCCCACCTGCCAACAGGGTCTCGACTTCCCTCTTGATCGGGCTCGCCCTCGCCCTGGTGGCCTTGCTGCCTTTGCCGGGAATCTTCTTCTGGGCCGCCGATCCCGGCGTGTATCCACCGGTCAATCCAGGCTCGGGGGGAGCCACCGGAGCGTCCCTGCTGGGATCGACGTTGGGCATCATCACGCTGTTTGGAGCCCTGCCCTACTTGCTGTCGATTCCACGGCGCGCTCCCACCACCCCGTCGTCGTCCGGCCGCCCGGCGCCTTCGGGTTCCGAGCTCAGCTTCGGCGGGGCCCTCATCGCATCGTGGATCATCTATGCCGTCATCGACCACGGACATGCCTCGCACACCGCCCGCGACCAGATTCTTGGTTTGGGATCCCTGTTTGTTTGGATTCCGCTGGCTGGCTGGCACCTGGCCGCGTTTGCCTGGCCCAACGTGGCGCGCCGCTGGCTTGTGTCAGCCTACGTGTGCTGGGGCCTCCTGGTGGCGAGCGGCTGGGTCACCTTTCTCCCGGGCTGGTCGGAAGCGCTCAAGTTCACCCATGGTCTGGTGGCGCACGCCCATCTGGCCATGGCCGGACTGGTGACCGCCGTACATCACGCACTGCTCACCTGCCTGGACCCGGCCCCCGCCAATCAGGGGCGCGCCTCCTCCGCACCTTGGGCGTTCCTGACCTGGCATCTCGGGCTGGCAGTTCACCTGCTTTCCCTGTTTCTCTTGAGCATGCTGGAAGAAGCCAACCCCGCCGGTCTGTTTCTCTCGGATGGTCCGTCGCAACTCCTGATGGCCGTGCGGGCACTTTCCGGCGCCGCAATGCTGGTCGCTTCCTTTTCCTGGCTGAAACAGGCTTGGTCCCGATGACTCCTCTCACCTCCACTTCCTGGGCCTGCCGGCTGAGCCTGGTTGCCGGCGCACTTGATACCTGCACGGGTCTGGGCCTCGTCTTTTTCCCCGGCCTGGTCCTGCCCCTCATGCGGGTTCCTCTGCCGACCGGGGACGGATGGGTCTTCCTGCGCTTTGTCGGGGCCTTTGTCGCCGCGGTGGGGATGACCTACCTGTGGGCACTGTGCGCGCCGCGCGAACGCCTTCGCGTCGTGCTGGGTGCCACCGTGATTTTCCGTCTGGCGGCCGGCGGATATTCCCTCGCTGCGGTGGTGGGAGGCCAGCTGGGGCTCGCGTGGGCGAGCGTGCCCGCCACGGATTTGGCCCTGGTCATCGCACAGCTCTGGCTGCTGTCCAAGGGAGCAGGCCGCCATGAGTGACAATCCGCCGCCAACCCCGCCGCGGCATGCGCTGGTTGCGGCGGTGCTTTGTGTTGCCGCCACGTACATCTATTTTCTCATCTTCGCCGAGTTCGCGCTCATCGAGCTGGCCAAGCCCTTGGCGGAGGGTCGGCTTCGCTGGTTGATGGGCACGCTGGCGGTGGGCGGGGTGGCGGGCAGTTTTCTCGCGGCGCGTTCCTTTCGCTTTGAGCGTTATGCGCGGGCGGTTGGCACAGGCTTTCGGGCCTGCGGGGCGGGGGCCGCGTTTGTGCTGCTCGCGAAGTCCTGGCTCATGATGATTCTGGCCGCGCTCTGCGTCGGCCTTGGTCTGGGATGGCTTACTGTCACCCTGGTCAGCGGCCTGCGTGGTGTGCTGGGCGGAAAACGGCTTGGCCTGTGGGCGGGGATTTCCACCGGCTCCGCCTATGCGGTTTGCAACCTGCCATGGGTGTTCGAGGCGAGCCCGGCCGCCCAGACGATTTTCGCCGCGCTGGTCGCGGTCGGGGGTGCGATCGCGGCCATCTGGCTCGATCTGACGGCACCTCCGCGTTCCGATACCCGCGACTACGAACCCGCGGTCACGTGGTTTTGGGTCGCCGCGCTGCTGGCTCTGGTCTGGTTGGACTCGGCTGCATTCTACATCATCCAGCACACCGAGCCCCTGCGCGCCGCCACGTGGGCGGGCGCGTGGACTCTCGGAGGCAACGCCTTGATGCACCTCGTGGCGGCGGTCGCGGCCGGCCTGCTCATCGATCGCCAGGGCGCACCAGTGGTGGTCGTGCTCGCTCTGGCGGTGCTCGGCACCGCTTGCAGCTGGCTCGGAGACGGCGAGAACCACGCACTCGGGGTCGAAGTGCTCTACACGGCAGGGGTGTCGCTCTACTCCACCGCACTGATCACCTATCCAGCCCACGGCGGACGACCGTGGCTGTCCGCGCGCGTTTACGCGTTGGCGGGATGGATCGGCTCGGGTCTGGGGATCGGACTGGCGCAGGATCTGCACGCGGTGCCGCTGTGGTTCATCGCGCTCGCCGGAGTGCTGGTCATTGGCGCCCTGGCCGCCCGGTGGTCCTGGCTGCGACGTGCCGTGGTCAAAGCCGCGGTTTGCTTGATCGGTCTGGGGGGCTTTGGGTGGGGAACGAATTCGCCAATGTACGCGGCCGAGGGGTCGGACCCGGCCGTGGCGTTAGGACGCCGGGTCTATGTGGCGGAGGGATGCATCCACTGCCACTCCCAGTATGTGCGTCCCCACGTAGCTGCGGATGTCGAGCGCTGGGGTCCGGTCCGGCCCCTCACCGAGAGCCTGCTGGAACGTCCGCCTTTGTTTGGCAATCGACGCCAAGGTCCCGATCTCACCCAGGTCGGCAACCGACGGACGCCGGAGTGGAACCGGCTGCACCTGATGCACCCACAGCGCTTCAGTCCGGGATCCCGGATGCCCGCCTACGACCACCTCTTTCACAACGGCGACCCGCGGGGCGACGCCTTGGTCGCCTATCTCGCCAGCCTTGGCACAAGCACGTTGGGCGAGCGCCTGCAGCAAGCGGCGCAGTGGCGGCCCGCCATCGCGACACCGTCGAACGCAGACGTCGCGCTGCCGCACGGACGGCTTCAGTTTGCCCGCCTTTGCGCCCCCTGCCACGGGCCAGCGGGACACGGCGACGGCCCCGCAGCCGCCGGGCTGAGCCAGCGCCCGCCCGACTTTCGTCAACCCACCTGGCGCCACGTGCCGGACGGTCTCTCGACCGAGGCCCGCACCCTGGTGCTGGCCCGCATCATCAAATTCGGAGTGCCAGGAACCGCCATGGCCGGGCATGAATACCTGGATGACGCGACGGTGGTTTCCCTCGCCCGCGCGGTGGATGCCCTCTATGCCGCCCGTCGCCCTCCCCCATGAAAATCCTGATCGTCGAAGATGAGCGCCGCGTGGGCCAGTTCATCGAGCGGGCCCTCAGCGAACAAAGCTATTCGGCCCGGCTGGTGACCACCTGCGCCCAGGCCCGGGATGCCCTCGCGGAGTCTCCCTACGACGCGATCATCCTGGATCTCGGCCTGCCCGATGGGGACGGCCTTGAATTGCTCCGCCAGTGGCGCACCAGCGGCTTCAACGAGCCGGTGCTGATTCTCAGTGCGCGCGACGCCGTCGAGGACCGTATCCGGGGATTGAATCTTGGAGCCGACGACTACCTGCCCAAGCCTTTTTCGATCGACGAACTGCTGGCCCGCGTTCGTTCGCTGGTGCGCCGCCATGCGGGTGCAAAACAGACCGTGCTGACCCATGGAACCGTCAAGCTCGACCTGCTCGCCCGTTCCGCCACCTGCTCCGGCCACGCCATCGAGCTCACCAGCCGCGAGCTGGCGTTGCTGGAGCTGTTCCTGCAGAATGCGGGCCGCGTGCTCACCCGCACGCTCATCGCCGAGAAGGTCTGGGAGGCCTCGTACGATCTGGAAACGAATCTGATCGATGTTTACGTCCGGCGACTCCGGCAGAAGTTCGAGGCGCACGGTGGCGGTCTGCCCATCAAGACCGTCCGGGGTGTCGGCTATCAGCTGACCTGACCCGCCATGCCCAAACGACTCTATGCCCTTCTGCCGCGCGGCGGGTCGTTTACGCTGCAGGTCGCCCTGCGCTTCGCCGCACTCGTCACCGCCACCACGGCCATCGTTCTGGCCGGCGGGGGCTGGCTACTGGACCGGCAGATCGTACGTAGTCTGGAGACGCTCCACGAGATCGAGTTCGACGAGCTGCGGGAAATGATCGGACCCAATCCCGCGTTGACGGCCGAGGAGATCCGCACGCGCATTCGCACCGACACCGAGGCCGACGCCGCTCTCTACTACATCCAGCTTCACAACGACTCCGGCACCGTTCTCTTCCGTTCCAGCAACCTTGGGGACACGGTGCTGCCCGATCTCGCCGGGGGCGCCGATCACTGGACCGCGCAGGTGCCTTCGGTGGGGGCGGTGCGAATCTCCGAGTTTCACTTTGCACCCTGGCACCTGAAAATCGCGAGTCCGGTGGCGCCGCTGCGACGGCTGCTCAAGGACTACCTCAAGGTGAGCGGTCTGTTGCTGGCGCTCGTGACCGTGACGAGTGTGGGACTCGGATACGGGTTCGCCCGGCTCACCCTGCGCCCCGTGCGGGCCATCCGGGAGACCGCGCTGCGTATTCGCGGAGATCATCTCTCGGAGCGAATTCCCGTGCCGGCGGGACGGGATGAATTCGTCGCCCTGGTCGAGTTGTTGAATCAGATGTTCGACCGACTGGAGGCGTCCTTCCGGCAGGTTCGCGGATTCTCCGCCACCGCCTCCCACGAACTAAAGACACCGCTTTCCCTCATCCGGTTGAACGCGGAGAAACTGCAGCGTCACTTTTCACATGATCCCATCGCGCAATCCGCGCTGGGCGACTTGATGGAGGAAACCTCGCGGCTGCACCGCCTGATCGAGAGCCTTCTCTTTCTCGCCAAAGCCGGGAGTGGTGCGCTGGCCATCGAGTTGAAGGCCGTCGACGCGAAAGACTTCCTCCACGGCTTCACCGAAGATGCCCAGCTGCTCGCCCACGATCGAACGGTGGTCTTTCAACTCAGTCGAAACGAGGCCGGTCTGGTGCGGGTCGAACCCAATCTCATCCGACAACTGCTGCTCAATCTGCTCTCCAATGCGCTGGCCGTCAGTCCGAAAGGAAGCACCATCACCCTCGAGTCGTGGATCGACGCGGGCCTGTGGCACCTCCGATTGACAGATGAGGGTCCCGGGCTCCCCTCCGACCAGCTGAACCGGGTGTTTGAACAATTCGCCCGCTACCGTCACACCCAGAGCGAGGAGGTGCACTCGGGCACAGGTCTCGGACTGGCGATCTGTCGGAGCATTGCCGACCTGCACGGGGGCACGATCCACGCCGAGAATCGAACCGAGCGGAGTGGACTGCGCCTCGTGGTCAGCCTGCCCGCGCTTTAGTTTCAGGCCGCGGAGCGACGCCCGAACGACTCAGCTCGTCGCCAGAATCTGGGCCAAGGCCGGCACGTCACGCACCGAGGCCAGCTGAAAAAAACGCCCTTCCGCCTTCGGGAGTGTATCGACTTTTTCCGCTCCCCACGTGATCGCATACGGCACATACGCGGCTGATCCTCCCAAGGCGAGGACCGGGAGAATGTCCGACTTGAGGGAGTTGCCCACCATGAGGAAGCGCTGCGGTGCCACGCCATGACGCCGCAAGATGCGTTCATACGTGGTGGGGTCCTTTTCGGAAACGATTTCGATGTGACTGAAATGCACGGAGAGGCCGCTCTTCGAGAGTTTGCGCTCCTGATCACGCAAATCCCCCTTCGTGATGAGCAGCAGCCGATGCGCCGAGGCCAGCGGACCGATCACGTCCGCCACGCCATCAAGTAATTCCACGGGGTGCGCCAGCATGTCCTGACCCAGCTGAAGAATCTGGCGGATTTCGTCGGCGCTGATCTGTCCAGCCGACAACTCGATGGCAGTCTCGATCGCGGAGAGTGTGAATCCTTTCACGCCATATCCGTAGCGCTCCAGGTTGCGCATTTCCGTGGCAAAGAGAGTCCGGTCCACCGTGTCCGCATCGTGGAACCGGGAGAGCAGGGTGCGATAGCGCACGTGCACATGTTCGAAAATGTTTTCGTTGTGCCAGAGTGTGTCGTCAGCATCGAAGCCGATGGCCAGATCGCGAATGGGCATGGAGGGCAGTCGACGCTCCGCCCGCGGCCTCGGCAAGCTCACAACCCGCTCACACCCCAAAACTCCCCCTTGCTTCCGCGCGCGGAAGTCTCATCGGAGACCTGCTAAACCCACCCGGAAGCGCCCGTGAGTCGGAGTGGCCCCGAGCGCCACGACACGACTAGGGAATCTTCAACGTCATTCCGACGGCCAACCGATCCGGACTGGGGATCAACTCGCGGTTGGCGTCGACAATCTCGTTCCAGCGTTTCGCGTCTCCATAGTAACGCGTGGCAATTCGACTCAGCGTATCCCCGGCCTGAACCACATGGGTTCTGGTTCCGGCGGGAGCCGGCGCCGCGGTCCCGGAAGCGACGCTACCCGAAGCAGGGGATGCGGCTGGAGTCCGCACCTCGGCCGGAGGAGGAGGCGGCGGTGCGGAAAACGACACGGGTTGCGTGCCGGGCCGCGTCGGTGCGGCGAGAGAACCCGTCGACGCGGGAGCCAGCAGCGCGAGGCGGGTTCGGAGTTGACTCAGTTCCAAGGCGGCAGCCGCACCTTGCTGCTGGGTCTGCCGAAGTTGCTCCCGCAAAATCGCCGCTTCAGTCGCCGCTGGGGTCAACTGCGCGGTCGTCGTGCGCAAGGCCGCAACTTCAGCCAGGGCGGTCCTCAGTTGCTCTCGCATCGTATCCACTTCGGCCGCCGCGGCCGATTTCGCGGTCAATTCACCCGAAAGCGAAGCGCGCTCGGTGGAGGCCGCCTCCACCTTGGCCAGAAGCGAAGCCCGTTCCGACTCCAAGTCCCCCATGGTCTTGCGGGCGGCATCCAGTTCCTCGCGGAGCAAGGTGTAGGAGCGCAGCGCGGTCGACAATTTCGTTTCTGATTCAGCCAGCTGGCGGGTCAGCGTTTCCACGGATTCCCCGGTGCCCGAAGCGACGGGAGCGGCAGCGAGCTGTTGCTTAAAACCGTCGCGTTCGCTTTCGACGGTGCGCAGCGTGCGTTGCGTCTGCTCCAGTTGCGTCTGCAGCAAGACCACGGCCTCAGAAGCAACGGTCTGTTGAGTGGCGGCGGCGGATTGCTGGGCCTTCGTCACCTCGGTGCGAAGCCTCGCCGCTTCATCCTTGGCCTCGCTCAGGGCTGCACGCAGGGAGCTGATTTCCTGTTCCGACGCCGGCACGGAGCGGTTCCTGGCCACAGCCGCCTTCAACTGCTTTTCCAGATCCGACTTCTCTTGTTGAACCGCGGCGGAACGGGCCGCGAGCTCCTCCTTTTCACGCTGTTCCTGACGAAGGTTCGTTGTGACGGCGGCCAATTCGCGCTTGAGCGCTTCGATTTCGGCGGCGGATCGCCCGGATGAATCCGTGGCGGCCATCGATTTTGCCGCCAGATCCGCTCGGGTCCGCTGCTCCGCCGCAAGTTGTCCCCGAAGACTCGCTGCTTCCACCGAGAGGGCGGCGAGATCGCGCGACAATTGCTCTTTCGTTTCTTCCGTCCGCTTCAGGGCCTGCACTTTCGCCTCGTATTCGACCGTCAAATCTTTCGCCACCGGAGTGGCGGGCTTTGCGGCCAGCTGAGCTTGGAGCTGCGCGATGGTTTGGTTGAGCTCCGCCACCTTGGAAATGGAAGCGGATTTGGCGGCTTCCGTTTCCTTCCATGCGTTGGACAACTCGGTGCTCAGCTGCCGCTTGTCCGACTTGAGCTGGGACACTTCCAGTTCCAAAGCGAGAATCTCTGCGCGCGAAGGACCCGTGGACGCACTGGGCGTGACGAAGGGAGAGCGCTCGGCAGAGGTACCCGAGGCAGGCTGGATCGGACTCGACATCACGGCGCGAGCCTGCGCCAGCGTCGTGCGGCGTGCGTCGAGGCGACGTTTGCCTTCAACCACCTGCGCAGGAGTCAGCCGTTCGGTCAGCTTTCGCAGAACCAGATCATTGGTGCCACGTTCAGCGGCAAGGCTCAGCCAGACATACGCCTCCAGCGGATCAGCCGTTGGTTCGTCGGGGTCGGCATAGACCAGACCAAGATTGTATTGGGCGATATCGTCACCCTTTTCCGCCTTGGTCCGAAGCTCAGCCAGGAGGTGTGGGGGCGTGGCGGCGAGGGCGAATGCCGGTAGCAGCAGCAGCCCGAGGAAGGTACCGAATCTGACACCGAACGAAAACGGACGACTCAGCATGGCCCGACCATGTCGAAGCGGACTCCGTTTGAAAAGCGGGAAGCGGCCCCATGATCGACCGAATTCGATTTTACGAAAATTCAGCACCGCCGTCGCCATGCCCCCTGGGGCGATAGCACTCAACCGAAGGTTCACGGTCGGCGTGCGCCATCGGCACGACCGAACCTGCCCATGCCCAGATCGAGCGCGAAACCCAGAAAACAGAAGACCCGGACCGTGCGTTAGCACAGTCCGGGTCATAAACCTGGCAACAACCTACTCTCGCGGGACCTAACGTCCTACTACCATTGGCTGCTCGGGGCTTAACGGCCGTGTTCGGGATGGGAACGGGTGGGACCCCCGGCATATAATCACCAGGAATTGGCTCTCTT
>JAEUGY010000117.1 GCA_016794625.1 Opitutaceae bacterium | reverse complement strand
GCGGGGAACTTTTCTGGTCCTTGGCTGCCTGTGCAGGTCTGCCCGCTTCGTCCCTGCGCTGAATCCCCACCCGCCATGCTTGCCAGCCTAGGTCGCTTCACCATCGAGTCCGTCGCCGAATTAGGGCGATTTTCGCTCTTCATTGGCCGCGGGCTGGCCTCCCTGCCGCGGATCCGGTCCTTTTATCGGAAGCTGGTGCGCACGACCTTTGAGATGGGGGTGCGGTGCGTGCCGATCATCCTCACGGTTGGTTGCTTCACCGGCTTGATCGTGGGGCTGGAGGGCTACCGCACGCTGGCCCGGTTTGGATCCGAAGGGGCGCTGGGGTCGTCGGTGGCGGTGGCGCTGGTCAATGGCCTGGCGCCGGTGCTGGCGGCCTTGATGATTGTCGGGCAGGCCGGTTCGGCGCTGGCGGCGGAACTGGGCATCCAGCGCAACTCGGAGCAAATCGACGCGCTGCAAACGATGGGGATCGAGCCGCTGGGCTACTTTGTCACCCCGCGCCTGCTCGCCGCCTTGTTCGTTTTTCCCCTCCACACCGTTTTCTTCAACTTCATCGGGCTCTTCGGGGGGTTCCTTTCCGGTGTGGTCATCCTTTCCCAGGAGCCGGGGGTGTACTGGCAGAGTGTGCAGTCCGGTCTCACCGCCGACGACGTTTACGGCGGCCTGGTGAAGTCGGTCGCCTTTGGTTTCACGGTGACCGCGATCTGCGCGTATGAGGGTTTCAATACGCACCGTCGTTCGACCGAGCCCGGTGTGCGCGGAGTCTCGGCCTCCACCACGCGGGCCGTGGTCTATTCGAGCATCGCGGTGCTCACGCTCGATTATCTCATCACGGCGATCCAGCACTGACGCGACGATGAGCACCCCGTTCCTCAGCATTCAGGATGTAAAGAAGTCGTTCGGGGGCAAAGCCATCCTCGATGGCATCGACCTCAACGTGGAGCGTGGTCACATCACCACGATCATGGGCAAGAGCGGCATCGGAAAATCGGTGCTGCTCAAGTGTATCGCCGGTGTCCACCAACCGGATTCAGGCCAGATCCTGATCGACGGCCGCCCGTGCGTGGGCGCGCATTGCGGTCCGGACGGCCCGCGCCTGAGCTACCTGTTTCAGGGCAACGCGCTCTTCGACTCGCTCACGGCTCTCGAAAATGTCGCCCTGCCGCTGGTGGAAACCACCCGCATCCGGCCCCGGGCGGCGAACCGGCAGGCGCTGAAACTCTTCGAGCAGCTCGACCTGGGCGACATCGCGGGCAAGTACCCAAGCCAGATCTCCGGCGGCATGCAGAAGCGTGTCGCCCTCGCCCGGGCGCTGATCACGCGGCCGCAGCTGATCCTGTTTGATGAACCGACCGCCGGTCTGGATCCGCAGCGGAAGAACGGGGTGTTCACGATGGTGGCGGAGTATGGCAAGCGTTTCGATTTCACCGCGCTGATGGTGAGCCACGACATCCCGGAGGCGCTGTTCGTGAGCGACCGGGTGGCGTGGATGGACCGGGGCCAGATCCGGTTCTGCGGGGCGCCGACCGATCTCGAACTCGCCCGCGATCCCAATCTGCTGGAGTTCATTCACCATCGTAATGAGCTGCTGAGCGACCTCGCGGGCCAGCAGGGGCGGACCGCGCTCTTCGCGCACTGGCCGGAACTGCGTCGCTCCTACGACCACTTTGTCGTGGCCAGCTGTGAGACGGAACGCCGCCGCCCCGGCTCCGACCTCGGCCTTCGCCGGTTTGCCAGCTACCAGGCCGCGGTGGCGGCGATCACGGCGCTGCCCCAGAAGCACAGCCAGATTTACTTCCTCGATGAGCGGCACTTTGGTTTCGGGCTGGGCGGCAGTGACGTCGCCGCCCTCACCGCCGATGTCGACGCCGCACTGCAGGCGGTGAACACCCAGACCGCGCAGGCTCATGTGACCCGCTACCGCTGGAGTTCGCGCACCTACCTGCTCGCGGACGTGCCGAACCCCGCCTCCCTTTGGATTCTTGAAGATCAAGCCGCCGTCGCCGCCCCCCTTTCGCCCGCATGAACACTCGCACGATTGAGATCTCCGTCGGACTTTTCGTCCTCACTGGCATCGCCGCCCTGGTCCTTCTGGCCTTGTCCGTCGCCGGTGGAACGCTGACCCGTCCCGGCATGCACGTCGTCACGGCCCGCTTCACCAATGCCAGCGGTCTCAAGCCGGGCAGCACGGTGCGCATCGCGGGAGTGCCGGTGGGCGAGGTCAAGACCATCGAACTGAAACGCGACGACCTCTCCGCCTGGGTCACCTTCCGGATCGAGCCCGACCTGAACCTGAGCGATGACACGGTGGCGGCGATCCGCTCCTCCGGGCTGCTGGGCGACAAGTTCATTTCGCTCAAACCCGGAGCCTCCGGGGTTCCCCTGAAGCCCGCCGCCACGATTGTGGATACGGAATCCACTGTCGACCTCGAGGACCTGATCTCCCGTTTTGCCTTCGGATCCGTGGACAAAAAGTAGTCGCCCGTTCCCACCCCACCCATGAACCTATTTCCTTCTGCCTTCCTGCGGATCACTGCCGTACTTTTCCTTGGCGTCGCGTTGCTCGCTCCGGTCGGCGTCGCGGCCCCGGCGGCGGCGGCCGCTCCCGCGGCCGATCCGGCTCCCGCCCTGATGGCGGTGATCAACAAGGTCATTGACCTGGTGCTCGGCAAGTCGCCCGATGCCATCACCTCCCTCCTCCCACAAGTCCGGACCAAGATGAGCGAGTCGTTCGCCATCGACGCCATCGTGCAGCGGGCGTTTGGGCGGAACTGGACGAAGCTGACACCCGCCCAGCAGGCGCAGGCGGTCGAATTGCTCGGCAATCTCATCATCCGCACGTACGCGACCCAGCTCGCCTCCGGTTCGCGCCCGACGCTGGCGGTCACCGCTTCGCGGGAGATCGGGCCCGAGCGTCGTGAAATTGTCAGTACCGCCGCGCAGGACGGCAAGGTGGTGAATGTCATCTACCGTCTCGCCCCGATCGACGGCCAGTGGAAGGTGTACGACGTGCTGGCGGAAAACGTCAGCGTGGTCGGCAACTATCGCCAGCAGTTCGACGCGCACTTTGTGAAGAAGTCGGCCGATGAACTGCTCGCGCTGCTGAAGGCAAAGTTGGACGCGCCGGCGACCGAGGAGAAGGGCAAGTCGGAATGAACGGGCGACGCGTGAACCGTCTTTTTCGTCGCGGTGGGTGGAGCTTGGCCCTGCTGGGCGTCGGCCTCTGGCTGGCGCCGACGCGGCTCGCGGCCCAGGCACCGGCGAGCATCTTTGACGAGGATCCGGCGACGCTGACGGCCCCGCCGATTCCGGACCGGATCGAGGGCTTCAACCGGGCTCTGTTCAAGGTCAACGACGGCCTGTACAAGGTCACGCTGCGTCCGATCTCCAAGGTCTATGGCGCGGTGGTGCCGGCTCCGGTGCGGCGGGGAGTCGGGCGGTTTTTTCACAACCTGGCGTATCCCACCCGCTTGGTCGGCAATCTGTTCGAGGGCAAGGTGGGCGCCGCGGGGACGGAGACCGCCCGTTTTGTCGTCAATACGGTCACGAGCCTGGGGTTCGTCGCGACGGCGGACCACTTCCCCAAACTAAAAGAACGTCCCAGCGACCTGGGCTTGGCGTTTGGCGCCTGGGGGATGGGGCATGGCACGTACGTGGTGCTGCCCCTGCTCGGTCCCTCCAGTCTGCGCGACGGTGTCGGGCTCGGGCTGAGCGGCTATTTCCTCGATCCGGTGCGCTACCTGCAGGAGTGGGAGTACCGGGCGGTGGGCACGGGGTTGGAGATCGTCAATGCATCGCCGGAGCAGATGCGCGCCTACGATCAGTTGAAGGCCGGATCGATCGACGCGTATGTCGCGCTCCGCGATGCCTATTCCGCGCAGCGCTCCCGCCGCACTCCGCCCGCCGCGGGTCAGACCCCCGCCGCCTCCGCCGTACCGGCGGCCGCAGCGTCCACGCCGCCGCCTTGAGCGGGGCAGGCGGTGACCGTGCTGGCCGGGCTGTTGGGAGACACCCGTACGGTCGAGCGTGGTCGAACCTGGATCGCCCCCCGGCGTCGACGGAGCGACGCCCTCCATCGGAGTCCAATTCCAGTCGACGTGGCACCTCTTTTGACCGTTTGCGCGTCACTCTGCGTCCTTTACTCTTCACCGCTGTGCCGGCCCGCCGGGAGTTTCGGGTTGGCCTTGACCCTGCGCCGGTGGGAGGATGGGGACATGAATCCCTTTCTCCCCGGATCCCTTGAGAGCGACCTAAGTGGCCGCGGCCATGGATCGCGGGCGACGCCTGGTGCGAGGGCCGAGGATGAGGGCTACTGGCGGGCCGTGCGTGAGGCTTACGCAGTCCCGGAAGATTTCATCCAACTCGAATACGGCTGGTATCATCCGGTCGCGAAGCGGGTGCTCGCGGCCGAAATGGAGGCGATGCGGCAGGGGCAACTTCGGGGATCTCACTACAAGCGGGGCGAAATGAACGCGGACCGCGAGGCCGCGCGGATCGACCTCGCCCGGGTGGCGGGGGCGGATCCGGAGGAGGTTATCCTGACCCGGAATGCGACGGAGGCCATGGCGATCGTCCTCCTTGGAATCCCGCTGTCGTCCGGTGATGGCATTGTGCACTCCGATCAGGACTACCCGAGCGTGGTCGAGGCGATTGAACAACGCGCCCGGACCGACGGGGTGGTGATGCAGACCGCGCGGCTGCCCCTGCATCCGCAGAGCGATGATGAGGTGGTGAGGTGTTTTGAGGCGGCGGTGACCCCGAAGACCCGCGCCATCGTGATCACTCATGTCATCAACCACACCGGCCAGGTGCTGCCCGTGCGGGCGGTGGCGGAGATGGCGCGTCGACGCCACCTTCAGGTCATTGTGGATGCGGCGCACTCCTTCGCGCAGTTGGCGTTCACTGTGCAGGACCTCGATTGTGACTACCTGGGCTCCAGCCTGCACAAGTGGCTCGGCGCGCCGCTCGGCACAGGTCTCCTCTATGTCCGCCGCGATCGGATCGCATCGTTGGTCCCGCTGTTTCCGGATACACGCCGGCCAGCGACGGACATCCGCAAACTCGAGCACTTTGGCAACCGTCCCGACTCGGCGCACCTCGGCCTGCGCGAGGCGATCCGCTGGCATGAATCGATTGGAACCGCGGTCAAACAGGCCCGGCTGAGTTTTCTCCAGCGACGGTGGACGACCCGCCTCCGGGCCTTTCCCCGCATCGAGCTTCTCACCCCGGCCGATCCCGCCCGACATGGCGCCATCGGAGCCTTCGCGGTGCGCGGGATGGAGCCGGAGACCGTGGTCCGACGTTTGCTGGACGAGCATCGGATATTTGTAAATGCCGTGAACCACCCCGTCATCCGCGCAGTCCGGGTCACCCCCGGCTTGCCCACTTCGGTGGCGGAGATCGACGCATTCGTCGAGGCCGTGCGGTCCCTTGCCGGATCGGAGACGTAACCGCTCCGCTGATGCAAGGTTAGCGCTCGGCCGCGACGACGTCGTCGCAGGACCCTCAGGCCCCAGACCCTCTCAGCGCGGAGGAGGAGGAGAGTTCCAGCGTGGTCTGCCAGCCCTCGGGCGTCGGTTCGCTGCGTAGCGACCACCGCTGGGGAAAACTTTCCTCCAGCCGGGCCTCGATGTAACGAAGACCGGTGCCGGTCTTGGGGACATGTCCCCCCTCGAGGTCCTCCGGCTGACGCTGGCCGCGGGCGATCAGGCGGTAGCGCGTGGCACCGGGCACCGCTGAGGCGACCAGCTCGAAGTCGATGCGTCCGTCCCGTGGCCGCAAATGTGTAAGTCCGTTTTCCACGAGGGTGTGGAACAGCGCGGGAGGCACCAGCGCCTGCTCGTCGACGCCGGTGGTGATGAGCGCGCACTGCACGCCCCGACGCCGGCTCATGACCCGGAGATGCGCGCGACACAGTTCCAGCTCCTGATGGAGCGGGATGAGTTTCTCGCCCGCGATCCGCGAGAGGATGCGAAATTCACCGGCCAGCGACTCGACCATGTCCACGGCGGTCTTGGGTTCCTGTTCGATCGTTTCGATGATCGTGGCCAGCGTGTTGAGCAGAAAGTGCGGCTGGATGTTTTTCTTCAGCAACTCCAGTTCGAGCCGCGCGGCGGCCAGCTCGACCGCGCGGGCGTCCCTGCGTTCGTCGCGCAGCGTGATCGCCAGCGAACAGATCAGGCCGCACAGGGTGGGAAAGTACGTGACAAAGAAACTTGCGCGGTATTCCTCCGGATTCATGGCCAGCAGCAGGGCGCTCGCCAGCAATCCGAGGACGACGGGCCACGCGCCGCGCCGCCCGTTTCCGACCGCCCACATGGCGGTGATCAGGCAGGCGGCAATGCCGGCGGCGAGCATCCGCACGCCCACGAGGCGGTCCGGATTGAGCGCCACCACGGCCCCGAGCAGTCCCCCGAGGGCAAGGAGAAGCCAACGCCCGCGGGGCACGCGGAAATGGGTGATCTCGAACCCCAGGGTGAGCAGACTCTGCACCGCCACCAGCGCGGCCATGGCGACGTAGGCCGGGTAGTGCCAGTCGGCCGGGTAGTGGAAGAACCAGCGCGCCGCCTGGATGCCCTGCATCAGTGAGTCCGCCAGACACACGCCGCCGAGGAGCAACAGAGGCGTGCGGTGGGCGGCCAGCGCCCAGAGGATCAGACTGGTCAGCCCGATCATGAACAGGGCGCCTGCCGCCAAGGTGGGGACGAAGGCCTCCTGCAGCGCAATGCCCTGCAACACGGACGGCTCGTCGATGAGGAAACGCACCCCGGAAACGGCGTTCGGAAAACCAACGCGATAACTGGACGCGCGAAGAGCGACGAAGTGCTCCCCGGCCCCGCACAAGGCCGTGGGAATCGAAAACCACTGATCGACCCGACCCGCCCGTTCGGACGCCCGGTTCGCGCCCGGGACGCCCGAGCTGCCGAGCAGCACCCCATCCCAGTACAGGTCGTACGCCTGCAGGCTGGTCAGCATTATGCCGGAGGGGGGTGGAACGAGGCCCTCCGATCCCATGCGTACGCGGAAGCGAATCCAGTGAACACCAGTCCGGGAAGGAATCTGCAGTAGTCCGCGCGGCTCCCAGGAGGAATCATCGAGAGCTGGTGCGGCCCAGGCAGGGTCGTCGCCCGCGCGGAAACGGGGCTGCGAGTAGCGAAGCGCCGGGGGCAGTGCGGCAAACCACCGCTGGACCGACGCGGGGTACCAGTCGACCGGGTGTTTCCAGAGCGTTTCCTCGCGGGACACCGCGGGCCCCTTCGCGAGTGACTGTCCCCGCACGCCCACGCTCCCCAAGGTCGCGACCAGACCGATCGCGATCACCAGCCAGACGCGTGGCGTGAGAGGGGGCACCACCGAAAGGTGATGCGCCGCGGTCAGGCCGTCGATGTGTTTTCCGAGACGTTCACTCGGCCGGCGAGCCGTTGGCTCGGACTCGAGGTCATGGCACTTCGTAAACCTCGACGATTGCGTTGCCCGTGCCTCCTTCCGCCCCGGAGGCCTGCACGGTGTATCCACCC
>JAEUGY010000029.1 GCA_016794625.1 Opitutaceae bacterium | reverse complement strand
GGCCCCGCCGACTCGGCTGGGAGGGTGGGCGTCGCTCCGCCGCGGCCGGGGTCCGACCCCCCCAACCCGGCTAAGTTACGCTCTTGGTTAACCCAACGCGCACCCGGCTTCGACGGAGCGACGCCCTCCATCGATCCTACGCTCACCGCGGTGGTCTCCGCCGCGTTATCTCTCAACGTCAACGCTGCGGGGTCGGCGACCCCGCCTACAATGCGCGCACCCCCGGAGCGCGTTCGGGTCAGGGGCAGTGCGTAGATACTATTTTGGATACGGTGGGACCAGCGTGGCCAGGGTGGCGCCCCAGCCTCCGGTTCCGGTGTCGCCGCTGCGGAAGCGCGCGACGAAGGGTGAACGGCGAAGGTGGTGGTGGACGGTTTCGCGGAGTGTGCCGGTGCCTTTGCCGTGGACGATGCGGACTTCCGTCAGGCCGCGGGCAAGGCAGGCCTGAAAGTAGGCGGGGAGCAACTCCTTGAGGTCCTCGGGTCGAAACGTGTGCAGGTCCAGTTCACCGGTGATGGGGATCTCGTGGGGCGGGACGTCGCCTGCGGGGTTGGCCGGCATATCCGACGGTGACCCGGACCGCGGGAAAGGGCAAACCGATGAATCCTGCGCCCGTGCGAAATCGCCCGGCCGGGGCGCGGCGGGACTTCCCCGCCCGTTGGAGGTGGGGTCGACGACCCCGCGGGGACGGGCGTCGCGTGAAGAGAGCGGCCGACGGAGGCGGGACCGAAGGTCCCGTCCCGGCCTCGGCGAGGCCAGCTCCAACGAACGGGGCCGGGGGCGCGATGCAAAAACGGCGCCCGTGGCGGGGCGCCGTGGAACGAGGTGGAGGACGGCGAACGATCAGGTGCCGGCGGGGTCAGCGGGAGCCTGACCGTCGGAGGCGGCGTCGAGTTCCTCGACCGTTTCGACGATGCGGGCGATGCTGAGCAGCTTGTCGCCGTCGGCGAGGCTGAGCAGCTTCACGCCCTTGGCTCCGCGGTTGGTCTCGCGGATGTCCTTGACGGGACAGCGCACACTCTGGCCCTTGGCGGTGAGCAGCATGATCTCGTCGTTGTCCTTCACGCTCAGGGCGCCGACGAGCTTGATCGAGCCGTCCTCCGGCAGGTCGATCGCCCACACGCCGCTGCCGCCGCGGTTGATCAGGCGGTAGTCCTCGAAGCGTGTGCGCACCCCCAGCCCGGCCTCGCTGGCGACGAGGAACTTGGCGGTGTGATCCACCACCTCGATACACTGCAGGTAGTCGCTCTCCAGCTTGAAGCGCATGCCGGTGACCCCGGCGGTGGCGCGGCCGGTGGCGCGGAAGAGTTCGTCGCCGGACTCCGGATCGCGCTCGCGGAAGCGCACGGCCAGACCCTGGTGGGAGACCAGGATCAGCTCGTCGCTGCCGGAGGTCAGCACCGTGCCGATGACGGTGTCGCCCTCGGCCAGATTGATGCCGATCAACCCGGACTCGCGCGTGGCGTTGGTGAAGTCGGAGAGCGCGCTCTTCTTGATCGTGCCGCTCTTGGTCGCGGTGACGAGGTAGCGGTCGGCGGCGAAGTCCTGCACGCAGAGCATGGAGGCGATCTTCTCGCCCTCGCTCAGCCGCAGGAACGAGGAGACCGACTTGCCCTTGGAGGTGCGGGTGCCCTCCGGCACGTCGTACACCTTGTTCGCAAGACAACGACCCTTGTTCGTGAAGAACAGGATGTAGTCGTGGGTGCTGGCGGTGAAGAGCCGCTCCACAAAGTCGTCCTCGTACGTCTCGGTGCCGATGACTCCCTTGCCGCCGCGTTTCTGCGAACGGTATTCGGCGACGGGTGTGCGCTTGATGAAGCCGAGGTGGGAGACGGTGATGACGCAACCCTCGTTCGGGATGACGTCCTCCATGCGGAACTCGCCGAGCGAGCCGATGATCTCCGTGCGGCGCGGCGAGGTGTACTTCGCCTTCATCTCGAGCAGCTCGGTCTTGATGATCGTGTTGAGCTTCTCCGGTGATTCCAGGATCGAGCGCAGCTCCTCGATCAGCTTGATCAGCTCCAGGTACTCGGCCTCGATCTTGTCGCGCTCCAGCCCGGTCAGCTGGTAGAGCCGCAGTTCAAGGATGGCGATCGTCTGCCGCTCGGAGAGCGGGTACTTCGCCATCAGCTTTTCCTTGGCCTCGTCGCGGCTGGAGGACGAGCGGATGATGCGGACAAAGTCGTCGAGATTGTCCAGGGCGATCTTGTAGCCCTCGAGGATGTGGGCCCGGTCCTCGGCCTCGCGCAGGCGGAACTGGGTGCGCCGCGTGATGACATCGCGGCGATGCTCGATGTAGCATTCGATCAGCTCCTTGATGTTCATCTGCTTCGGGCGCTTCTTGTCGAGCGCGAGCAGGTTGACACCGAAGGAGGACTCGAGGGCGGTCTTCTGGAAAAGCTGGTTGATGACGACGCGGGACTGTTCGCCCCGCTTCAGCTCGATGACGATGCGGGTGTTTTCGTCGGATTCGTCGCGCAGGTCGCGGATGCCCTCGATCTGTTTTTCGCCGACCAGTTCGGCGATGCGGGTGACGAGGTTGGACCGGTTGACGTTGTAGGGGATCTCGGTGATGACGATCTGCTCCATGCCCCCCTTCAGCTCCTCGGTGTGGGCCTTGCCGCGGATACGGACGATGCCGCGGCCAGTGCGCAGGTAGCTGTCGATGCCGTCGCGCCCGGCGATGACGCCGCCCGTCGGGAAGTCGGGACCGCGCACGATCAGCACGAGTTCGTCGAGGGTGATGCCAGGCCGGTCGATGATGGCGCAAGTGGCGTCGATGATCTCGTCGATGTTGTGCGGCGGGATGTTGGTCGCCATGCCCACGGCGATGCCGGTCGAGCCGTTGAGCAGCAGGTTGGGCAGAGCGGCGGGCAGGACGGTGGGCTCGGTCGTCTCCTCGTTGTAGTTGGGGATGAAGTCGACCGTGTCCTCGTCGATGTCGCGCAGCAGTTCCTCGGCGAAGGCGGCGAGGCGGGATTCCGTGTAGCGGTAGGCGGCGGGCATGTCGCCGTCGACCGAGCCGAAGTTGCCCTGCGGGTCGATCAGCGGGTAGCGGACCACCCAGGTCTGGGCCAGACGGACGAGCGTGTCGTAGACCGAGGCGTCGCCGTGAGGATGGTAGTTGCCGAGCACCTCTCCGACCACCTTGGCGCACTTGTTGAAGGCGCGGTTGTGCAGCAGGCCGAGACGAAGCATCGCGTAAAGGATGCGTCGTTGCACCGGCTTGAGGCCGTCGCGGGCATCAGGCAGGGCGCGGGCGATGATGACCGACATCGAGTAATCGATGTAGGCCGTCTGCATGATGTCGGTGATGTTCGCCGTGAACAGCTTCTCGTTGGCGGTGTACATGAAGTGGGAAGAGGGGAGCTAAACGCGGAGACGCGGGGATGCGGAGGTGAGAACGGGCGATGTCGGAGCAGCTGTGGCAGAAACTTCAGACTGGAAATCAAGGTTCAGTACCCGTTTCATAACCTCGCGTCTCCGCGCCCTCGCGTTTTGCTCGATGGATGTTTTACACGTCGAGGTATTGGACGTTGAGGGCGTTGTCTTCGATGAACTGGCGGCGCGGGGGAACTTCGTCGCCCATGAGGAGGGTGAAGAGAGCGTCGGCCTTGGCGGCGTCGTTGATGGAGACTTTGAGCAGACGGCGGTTTTCGGGATCCATCGTCGTTTCGAAGAGCTGCTTCGGGTTCATTTCCCCGAGGCCCTTGTAGCGTTGGATGCTGAGGCCCTTGCGCCCGTTGGCGCGGATTTGGGCGACGATGTCGAGGGCGGAGTGGAGCTCGATCCGGTTCTCGGACTTCTGGCCGGGATTTTCGGTCATGAGGAAACGAGGCGTTTCCGTGCGGCTGAAACGGCTGACATCGAAACCGGCGGTGGCGATGGCGTTGAGCAGCTTCGTCATCTCGGCGCCCTCGAAGATTTCGTGCAGGGTGATGCGCTTGGCCGGCCCGGCCGGTTTCTTTTCCCCGACGGCGAGGGGCTCGGTCTGCTCAAAGAGGTCGGCGTCGAGTCCGTGCTGCTGCACGAATGTGGCGCGGGCGGTTTCGTCGCGCAGGAATTCGTGGGCTTCCTTGTTCCCCTCCCGGATACGGGCGATATAGCGCGGCAGGGCGCGCGTCTGCGGGTCCTGCTGGTCGAGGTAGGACGCGAGATCGGCGCCGTAGCGGGTGACGCCGCCGCCCAGTTTGTCGAGGGCGGCGAGGGACTCCACGATGCGGTCGATTTGAGTCGGATCGTAAACGTGCTGGTCGGAGAGCCGGGCCAGGACGACGTCCTCGGAGCCCAGTTCGAGCAGGATGCGATTGAGCTGCTCATCGTTGTCGACGTACTGCTCGCGCTTCTTCCGCTTGATTTTATAGAGGGGCGGCTGGGCGATGTAGATGTAGCCGCGCTCGATCAGCCCGCGCATCTGGCGGTAAAGGAAGGTCAGCAACAGCGTGCGGATGTGCGAGCCGTCGACGTCGGCATCCGTCATGATGATGATCTTGTGGTAGCGGGCCTTGTCGGCGTTGAAACCGCCGACCGAGTCGTCGCCCTCGCCGATGCCGGTGCCGCAGGCGGTGATGAGGGTCCGGATTTCCTCGTTGGCCAGCACCTTGTCGATGCGGGCTTTCTCCGTGTTGATCAGTTTGCCGCGCAGCGGAAGGATCGCCTGGAAACGCCGGTCGCGGCCCTGTTTGGCGGAGCCGCCGGCCGAGTCGCCCTCGACAATGTAGAGTTCCGTCAGAGCGGGATCGCGTTCCGAACAATCGGCGAGCTTGCCGGGCAGACCGCCGCCCGAGAGGGCGCCCTTGCGCACGGTTTCGCGGGCTTTGCGCGCGGCTTCGCGGGCGCGCGCGGCGTTGAGCGTCTTGTCGATGATGCGCTTGGAGATGGCGGGGTTCGACTCGAGGAAGAACTTGAGTTTTTCGCCCACGATGCGCTGCACGATGCCATCCACCTCGCCGTTGGAGAGTTTGGTCTTGGTCTGCCCTTCGAACCGAGGCTCCGGCACCTTGACGCTGATGACGGCCGTCAGGCCCTCGCGCACGTCGTCACCCGTGATCGACGGATCCTTCTCCTTGATCAGATTGTTGCCGCGCGCGTAGGTGTTGATCACGCGGGTCAGGGCGGTCCGAAAACCGCTCAAGTGGGTGCCGCCCTCAATGTTGTAGATCGAGTTGGCGTAGGCGAAAACCTGATCGTTGTAGCTGTCGTTGTACTGCATCGCCACATCGACCACGATGTTCGGCAGGTTGGGATTCGTCTCGTTGGCCGCGCTGTCGCTGAACGTGATAGGCTTTTCGTGAACGACGTTCTTGTTGGTGTTCAGGAAGCGGACGAACTCGGTGATGCCGTCCTTGAAGAAGAACGAGTCGGTCTTTTGCGAGCGCTCGTCATTCAGCTCGATGCGAATGCCGGGATTGAGGAAGGCGAGCTCGCGCAGACGCTTCGCCAGGATGTCGTATTGGAACTCGCGCGTGGTTTTGAAGATCTCGGGGTCCGGCTTGAAGGTGATTTTGGTCCCGGTCTTTTTTGTGTCTCCAATCACCTGCATTTTTTGCGTGGTGACGCCCTGCGAGAAGCGCATTTGGTAAACCTTGCCGTTGCGCCGGACCTCGGCTTCGAACCATTCGGAGACGGCATTCACGCACTTGGCGCCGACGCCGTGCAGACCGCCGGAGACCTGGTAGGCTCCCTTGCCGAACTTGCCGCCGGCGTGCAGGTTGGTCAGCACCAACTCGAGGGCGGGAATGTTATAGACCGGGTGCATGTCGACCGGAATGCCGCGGCCATCATCTTCCACCGAGCAGGAGCCATCCAGGTGCACGGTGACCCGGACGAGGTTGGCGAATCCGGCGAGGGCCTCGTCGATCGAATTGTCGACCACCTCGAACACGCAGTGATGCAGACCGCGCTCGTTGGTGTCGCCGATGTACATATCGGGACGTTTGCGCACGCCCTCCAGCCCCTCGAGTTTCTGGATCTTCGACGCGTCGTAATCAGCGGCGCCGGCCTGAGCTTTGGAGAGGTTTTGCGGTTCGGGTGTGTCGGACATGTCGGAGGGAAAACGTGACAAATGGGAAAGGGAAAATTGCATCCGAATTCCCCGGCGGGGACAACGGTTTTCTGTGCCTGAATCCGAGGTGAATGAGGCTTGCGTCCACCCCGGCAAAAACCCGCCCAAAAGGCTTAATCGCAGTTATTTTAGGTTGCCGACCTAAGATTCGCCCATACCGTGTGCGCCCGTGAAGCTTTCGGTCAAAGTCGATTATGCCTGCCGGGTGTTGGCGCGCATGGCGCGGCTGCACGGTACGGATGCCTTGGCGCACATTGAAGAACTGGCGCGCATCGAGTCGGTTCCGGCCAATTATTTGGTCCAGATTCTCACGGAACTGCGCAATGGCGGTTTGATCACCAGCCGCCGCGGCAAGCAGGGCGGATATGCGCTCGCGCGGGCACCGCAGGACATCACCCTGTACGACATTGTGAAGGTGATCGAGGGCGACCTCCTGGAAATCAACATGGCGAGCGAGGGTCAGTCGGGGCGCCGGGTGAGTCAGATCTGGGCGGAGGTGCGTGGACGCTTGGAGATCCTTTGCAAGGATTACACCCTCGACAAGTTTGCCCTCAAACCGACTGACGAAATGTACTACATCTGAAGCTCCTGCCCGGCGCGCCGGCCGGGAAGCCTTTGAACCCATCGATTTTTTGCCGCCATGCTTCCCGTAGTCCTCGAAAAGTTGCTCATCCTCCAAGCTCGCGACCGCCGTCGGATTGAACTGGAGGCGCATCTGAAAGCAGTTCCGGGTGAGGTCGCCGCCGTGGAAAAGAAGATCGCGACCGAACGCGGAGCGATCGAAACGGCCAAACTCGAGTGGCAGCAGCTGGAGGCGAAGAAAAAGCTGCTCGAAACGGAGATCGGGGCGGCTGAGCAGAAGTGCGCCAAGTACAAGACCCAGCAGCTGGAAGTGCGGAAAAACGACGAATACCGCGCTTTGGGGCACGAAATTGAGACCACCGAGGCCCAGATCGGCAAACTGGAGGAGGAGGAACTGGGGATCCTTTACGCCATCGAAACCGCGAAAGCCAAATTCGCCGCGGCCGAGGCCGAGTTGAAGGCCAATATCACAGGGCATGAAACCAAGATCCGCGTGCTCAAGGAGCGCGAGGGTGTGCTGATGGCGGAACTCGCCACCGCGCGCGCCGAGGTGACGGACGCCCGCACGCCGCTGACGGAGCCGGTTTTGCGACTCTATGACCGGATTGCGGTGCGACAGATGCCCGTCTGCGTCCCGCTCCGGGGAGGCAAATGCGGAGGGTGCCACTTGAAGGTCTCCTCCGACGTCGAATCGGGCGCGCGCGGCAAGGGCGACGCCACGTCAGCCCTGCCGACGTGTGACCAGTGCGGTCGTATTGTCTGGTGGGAATCGGCGCTTTAAGCCCCCCGCGGGCCGTTGCGGCCAGGTCATCACGCGTAGCTTGCCTTCGCCGTCGTCGGCGGTGAAGCTGTCCCTCCCGCCGCCACCTCGGGTGGATGCGGTTCTGGTTTTGGGGCCTGATTGTCGCTCCTCGTTCTTTGATTCCTGCCGGCCGGTCACTCGGTCGGTGGTGACAGATGCGTGGAGAGGAAAGTCCGGACACTGCAGGGCACGAGGCCGCACGAGGTTAAACCCAAGTGCGGGAGCGTCGTTTCAAAGCGACGCGACGGACAGTGTCACAGAAAACAAACCGCCTGTCTGGATTTGAGATCTCAAATTTGAGATCTGAAATCCCAGACCGGTAAGGGTGAAAAGGTGGGGTAAGAGCCCACCGCGTCGTTCGTGAGAACGGCGGCACGAAAAACCCACTCGGGTGCAAGGCAAAATAGGCGACTGGACGGCCCGTCCGATAGTCGCGGGTATGCCGCATCCCGCTTCGGCGGGACAGTGACGCAAGTTGCTGAGAGAAATGACAATCGAAGTGCCGCAAGGCACGGAACATAATCCGGCTTATCGGCCCCAAAACCAGCCGCGCCCGCGGAGCGGGCGCGGAATGACGAATGACGAATGACGAATGACGAATGACGAATGACGAATGACGAATGACGAATGACGAATGACGAATGACGAATGACGGGGGCTTCTATTGTAGGGCCAGCCCTACAATGAGACAATGGGCGGACGTTGAACGGTGAACGCTTGGTTTTTGACGCTGACGTGGTCGGACCGGGAGGCGGACGACTCAACTGGGTGGACGCCGTGAACGCTGCCGGGGCGGGTTGTCTTGGAGGGGAGTTTGGACTTTGCCCTTGACTCCGGGGGCGGTGTCTGGGTTTTTGGCCGGCTTTCAATCTCACCATCTGTCATGGCCAATACTAAATCTGCCATCAAGGCCGCCCGTAAATCCGCCCGTCTCACCATTCGCAATCGCGGAACTCAGACGCGTCTGAAGACGCTGCATAAGAAGTTCGAGCAGGCGGTCGCGGCCGGAGACCTGGCGGTGATCAAGGCTGCCGGCAGCGCTTATGCCTCGGCGATGGACAAGGCCACGAAGTCAGGCGTCGTGCACCGCAATGCGGCTTCCCGCGCCAAGAGCCACGTAGCCAAGCACTCCCGCCCGAAGGCGGCTGCCCCGGCTCCCGCCGCCAGCTAAATTCGACCTGCGGCCCCCTCGGCCGTTGCGTTTCCTTTGCCCGACCTCCGCGCCTGTCGCGGAGGTCTTTTTTTTGTTCCGACTGAAGCCCTTCCGAGTTGGAGGTGGCCTCGCCGAGGCCGCGACCGCGCAGGCGAGTCAACTTAAGGACAGGGCCGAAGCGGAACCCGTACCGCGGTGGAAACCACGGTTCGGTTTCGGTGGAGGGCGCCGCTCCGTCGGCGCCGCGGGGACGCACACCGTGTTCCTGCGCCGGCATGTATGACTCGACGCGAAAAAACACCTTGGATCGGGAAGGGATTGCCACGCGCAACCGGCGTCGACGGAGCGACGCCCTCCAGGTAACCTAATCCTAATCAACAAGGTACATCTGCGACGACGTAAATTTGCGCGCACTGCGCGACGGCGGGAGCCGGCAACCAACGCGGCCCCCGCTGTAGGCGGCCTCGCCGAGGCCGCGACGGGACCTTCGGTCCCGCCTCTGCCGCCCTGCCACCTTCGGAATAGGCTTTGGACTGAGCGTTGCGGTGACCGGCTACGACGCGCGGTCTTCAGCCTCAGAAGCGATCAGGCGATCGCAGAGTTGGATCAAGCGTTCGCGCAAGGGTTCGCCTCGCGCGCAGAAGTCGCGTTGATGGGTTTCGTAACACGCTTTTCCTTCGGCAGTTTCGATGGCGATGGGCTCGAAGCCGAGCGACCTCAGGTCGTAGGGGCTGGCGCGCATGTCGACCGCTCGGATGTCCCAGGCGAGCGCGAAGCAATCGGCGATGAGCGTCGAGGGCGCAAACGGAGCCAGTTTGAAGGCCCATTTGTACAGGTCCATGTTGGCATGGAGGCAGCCGCGTTGTTCCTGGCGAGGGGCGCCTTCCCGGGTCAAGGCGTGTCGGTTCAGGGGACGGGCGGGCTCGGTGAAGAACCGAAATGCATCGAAGTGCGTGCAGCAGAGGCTGTTGTTCTCAACAATCCCAGCCAGTGCCTCGGCCGATACCCGGAGTGGCCAGCGGGCGTGGCGGATCTGTTCGGGGGTCTGGCGGTAAACCATCGCCCATTCGTGTAAACCGAAACAGCCAAAAAAGGCGGGACGCGCCCGAACGGCTCGAAGCAGGTCGGACAGCCAGGCGACAAAGGTGCGGCGTTGGGGGCGCAGGGCGGCCACGTCCAAGGCGACGCCGGTGGCTGTCCGCCGGTATTCCGGCCAGCGCAGGAAAGCCGTGGCCTCCGCGCCGGTCAGCTCGACGTCCGGGCCGGGGTGCCATTGACGTAACCACGCGGGTCGGAACGCGTAATAAGAAAAGAGAAAGTCCCAGACCGGATGACTCTCCCCGCGTGCCGCCCGCTGTTGATGAGGGTCGGTCCAGACGCGGACGCGGGTCTCGTGGGCGTGGCGTTGCGCCTGCCAATCCTCCGCGGAGAGCACCTGCAGAGGAGGAAACGACTGAAGCGTTGCGGTCATAGCCCGCCGATCACCCGCAAAGCTGAGAGGGAACCCTAAACGATTTCCACCTTGGGCCGGTAGAAAAGCGCGGTGGAGCCGACCGAACCGGCGAACGTGCTCGTGGTGCCTTCGACCAGTTGGGAGGTGAGGATCGCGCGTTGGTCCCGGTCGGCGCCCATAAAGCGCACTTTGACCAAGTCATGGGCCGTCAAGAGACGGTCGAGGGCGGCGATGACCGCGGGGGAGGCTCCTTCGCGGCCGATCTTCAGGGCTGCCTCCAACGTTTGGCCGCGGCCACGCAACCGGCTTTTTTCGGCTCCAGACAGCTTGAGACTCATGCGGAGGAGTGTCGCGGTTGTCGGCGCGGCGGCAAGGGTGATCGCGCGGTGGACCGGACTGGCGGGAGGCCGGTCGGACCGCCGATCAGCGAAAGTCGATCAATTCGACCTCGAAAATCAGACCGGCCTTCGGCGGGATTTTCCCGCCGGAACCGCGCTCGCCGTAGGCCAGCCAGTAAGGGATCGCGAGCGTCCGCTTTTCCCCGCGTTTCATGTGCAAGAACGCCTCATCCCAGCCGGCGATGACCTTGCCCATGCCGACCTGAAAGTTAAAGGGCCCCTGACCGCGATCATGGCTGCTGTCGAATTTCGTCCCGTCGAACAGGCGCCCATCGTAGTGGGCGGTGACCCATTGGCCGGGTTTGGGGGTGGCTTCACCCTCGCCTAGCTTGCGAATGAAGTACCGCATCCCGGTCTTGGTCTCGCGGGCATTGGCAAAGTCGCGGGCGAGCACGGCGGCCTCCGCCTGACTCCATTGCGGCGACTGCTTGGCCAGGGCTTCGCGCATGGCGCTGTTGATCGGCCGGCCTGGATCCTTGCGGGCGAGCAGGCCGGAGCGCACGACGAGGGCGATCGTGCCCAGAATGACACCCAGGAGGAGAAGGATAAGGAAGCTGCGCATGGAGAAAAGAGGGGCCGAACCTATGCGAGGAGTGGTGGAAAACGCAACCCTGAGCACCGCCGCCCCGACCCGTGGCGCGGCCGCCGGCCGGGACGGATGTAGTCCAAAATCAACGACGCTGGGCGCGCTGGGACGGGTCAGGGAGTCGGCCGCGGCAGGAGGCGACCGATCAGGCCGTCGATGATCTCGTCGGTCATCAGCTTGAGTTTTTGTTGCCCGGTGAGCGGGCTTTCGGCCGGCAGCGTGGGGGCGATCTCCGCGATCACGGCCTGGGCCCGCTCCCGGGCGGCGGCCACGAAGGCCTGCTTGGCATCGTGCAGCGTCTGGTTGGTGGGATTGAAGCGGGCCAGGAGTGGTTCGGCGACCCAGAGCGCCCATTCGTCCTTTTCCGCGAAGTACAGCGCGACCACGCCGGAATCCTTCACCCCGAAGGTCTCCGCCGCCTGCCGGGCGATCTCCCCGGGCTTTTTGTCGGCGTCGGCCGGTTCCCGCTTTTCGTACAGACGGACGTAGAGACGGAGGGGGGTAAACCGCGCCACGTTTTCAAGTTTGGCGGAGAACCCGCGGGCCCGGGGCGGAGACTGGGGCAGAAGTTGCTGGGCGTCGTCAAAGTACGCGGCGCGGTGTTTCGGGGTGGCGGCGATGAGCTGGGCAAAGCGGGCCTCGTCGACCTTGAACGCCTCGGCGGCCGGGCCCACGCGGTGGAGTTTGACCGTCATGGCGTCGCCCTGCTGGATCCGGGGCAGCAGCTCGACGCCGCGGATGACGCGTCCGAACACACTGTGCAGAAAGTCGAGCCGGCGAACCGGTTTCAGTGTGAGGAAGAACTGGGATCCGTTGGTGTCCGGACCGGCGTTCGCCATCGACAGCACTCCCACCGCGTCGTGGCTCAAGCCGGGCCGGAACTCGTCGGGAAAATCGTAGCCGGGGCCGCCTTCCCCGGTGCCCAGGGGGTCGCCACCTTGCACGACAAACCCCGGAACGACGCGGTGAAAGCGCAGGCCGTCGAAGAAGGGTTTGCGCGGGGCGGGTCCGAGGGTGCCTTCCGCCAGGCCGACAAAATTGGAGACCGTCAGGGGCGTCTGTTCAAAAAAGAGCTCCACCATCACCGCCCCGTGGGGCGTGCCGATCTCGGCGTAAAGTCCGGGCGGCAGGGGGGCGGGTTCGGCGCCACGGGCGAAGGTCAGGACCAGGGTCAGCAGGCAGCCAGACACGAGGGGTCGGAGAAAGCGCATGGTGACCGAGCCTGCCGGAGCCGTCGGTGGGCGCCAGCAAAAGTCGTCACGTCCCGTCCCGGCTCCGTGATCCCGCCGGACGTGCTGTGTTCCGCTCCACCGTCGCAGTGCGGCCGGCGCAACCCCGCGTTACAGGAACGAACAGATGTACTCGCAGATGCCCGACTCGACTTCGATGGTGAAGCCGCTCTTGCCCGGGACATCAAAATGAGAACCGGGTCCGTAGCCCTTCTCCGCCGTCTGGCCATCGAGGGTCACCAGGCACGTGCCGGAGACGATTTCCATGCGCTCCGGGGCACCGGTGCCAAAATGATAGGAGCCCGGGTAGATCAACCCCAGGGTCTTCTTGGCGCCATTGGGCATCAGCACGGTATGGCTGACGACTTTGCCGTCGAAATAGACGTTGGCCTTCGTGTGCACCGTCACGCCGGCGAATTGAGTCGGGAGGCTGCTGGACATCGCTCCGGCATGGCGGTTCGCCTGCAACCTGGCAAGCCGCGACAGAAGAACGGCAACCAGCCTTTCCGTCGGCGAAAAATCTGCTCTCATGGTTCCCATGCGCTGTTTCCGTACCTTCTTTCTCACCGCAGTCATGGTCGCCGGCGTGACTGCCGGGTCCGGTCTGTCGTCCGCCCGTGCTGCCGGTCAACCCCTTGATTACTACCTGCCGGCCGGGGTGTCCTATGATCCCAAGGTCCCCACGCCCGAACAGTTCTTCGGCTTTCAGCTGGGGGAGTGGCATCTGCGGAGCGAACTTCTCAACGCCTACCTCCGGGCGGTCGCCGCGGCGGCACCGGAGCGGGTGGTGTTTGAGGTCATTGGGCAAACGCATGAAGCAAAGCCGGTTGTGGTGTTGACGATCACGTCCCCGGAGAATCAGCGCAATCTGGAGAAGCTGCGACTGAACCATCTGGCGCTGCTTGATCCGGCGAAGGCGGCGGCCATGGATGTCGCCTCCATGCCGGTGGTGGTGAACCTGGGTTACAGCATTCACGGCAACGAGCCGAGTGGCGTGAATGCGGTGCCGGCGGTGGTCTACCACCTCGCGGCGGCGCGGGGGAGCGAGATCGATGCACTGCTCGCCTCGAGCATCATCCTGGTGGAGCCGCTGCGCAATCCGGACGGCAGCGATCGGTTCGCGCAATGGGCGAACGGGAACCGGAGCCAGACGCTGTCGGCGGATCCGGCCTCGCGCGAGCACCTCGAAGCCTGGCCGCGGTCGCGCACGAACCACTACTGGTTCGATCCGAACCGCGACTGGCTGCCGCTGGTGCATCCGGAGGCGAAGGCGCGCGCCGAACTGTTTCATCGGTGGCGCCCGAACGTGCTCACCGACCATCACGAGATGGGCACGAACAACACCTTTTTCTTCCAGCCGGGCGTGCCGTCGCGCAACAACCCGCTGACGCCGAAGGAGGTCTTCGATCTGACCGCGAAGATCGCCGCGTTCCACACCCGGGCGCTCGATGCGAAGGGGCTTTTCTACTACAGCGAACAGGGGTTCGACGATTTTTACCCCGGCAAGGGCTCGACCTACCCCGATCTGCACGGGTCGGTCGGCATCCTCTTTGAACAGGCCAGCTCGCGCGGCCACGTGCAGGAGAGCGAAAACGGCCTGCTGACGTTTGCCTTCACCATTCGGAACCAGGTGCTGACCTCCCTGAGCACGCTGGCCGCCGCGCAGGCGCTGCGGAGCGAGCTGCTGGCCCTGCAGAAGGCGTTCACGCCGTCCTCGCTCGCGCTGGCCCGGCAGTCGCGGGTCAAGGCCTACGTGTTCTCCGACGGTGGAGATCCGGCGCGGGGCGCCGCCTTCATCGAGCTGCTGCGTCGTCACCGGATCGAGGTCCGGCCGGTCACGTCGGACCTGAAGGTGGAGGATCGCGTTTTCCCGGTCGGCTCCTCGTGGATCGTCCCGGTCGAGCAGCCCCAGTACCGCCTGGTGACCGAGGTGTTCGGACGGCGGACCGAATTTGTCGACTCGGTGTTCTACGATGTGTCGGCCTGGTCGCTGCCGCTCGCCTACAACGTGCCCCACGCGGAGCTGGAGTCGGTGCCGGGCGCCGGGGCGGCGTTGGTGGCGGCGCCGGCGCTCGCGGGCAAACGTGTCGGCGGACGCAGCGGTTATGCGTATTTGTTTCATTGGCACGGCTACTACGCGCCGCGGGCCCTCCACCGGCTGCAGAAGGCCGGGGTGCGCACGAAGGTGCTCACCTCGCCGATCCAGGCCGTGGTGGCCGACGGAACGTCCGTGACATTCGACTACGGTTCCGTGCTCGTGCCCGTGGGCATGCAGGCGGGACGCGCGGCGATCATCGAGGCCGTGATCGATGAGCTGGTGCGCGAGGACGGGGTCACCGTCTACGCCGCCTCGACCGGGCTCACGCCCTCCGGCGTGGACCTGGGCAGCGCCTCGTTCGTGCCGCTGCCGGCGCTGGCGGTCGCCCTGGTGACCGGTGAGGGCGTCGACGCGTACGACGCCGGCGAGGCCTGGCATGCGCTCGACACACGCGTCGGCACGGCGGTCACCCTGATCGATCTGCCGGTGCTGGCCCGGGCGGAACTGGCACGCTACACGGCCATTGTCATGGTCGACGGGACCTACGACGCGATCTCCGATGCCACGGTCGAGTCTCTGCGTCGCTGGATCCGCTCCGGCGGCACGCTGGTGACGATGGCGAAGGCCTCCGAATGGGCGGCGAAGAAGGAACTGATCAAGGTCGAATTCGACAAGGCTCTGGTGGACGGGATGCACCAGCCGTCGTCCACGAAGTCGTCCGCGCCGGCCAAGGCCTCGTCCGCGGCCGTTTCCGCCGACACCAGCAAGACCGCGGTGCGCCCCGACAGTTCCCGCCGGCTGCCCTATGCGAAAGGGGACGACCTCGAGGCGCTCAAGCTGGTGGCGGGGGCGATTTTCGAAACCACGATCGATGTGACGCATCCGCTCGGGTACGGATTTGTGCCGGACGCCGGTGGGACCGAGGCGAGCCTGCCCGTGTTTCGCACCAGCATGCTGCGCATGAAGCCGTCGAAATCGCCCTACGAGACCCCGATGATCTACACGGAGAAGCCGCTTCTGGCGGGGTACATCTCCGAGCAGAACCTCCGCGTGCTCGGACGGACGGCGGCCGCGGTGGCGCAGCCGCTCGGACAGGGCGTGGTGGTGGCCATGACCGACAATCCGAACTTCCGCGGGTATTGGCTCGGTGGTAACAAAGTATTCTTCAACGCCCTCCTGTTCGGCAAGGCGATCCGCCCGGTGCGCGCGGTTCTGGGCGACGAGGCGGAGGACGAGGACGCCCACGAGTGACGCCGCGGCGGGGCGCCGGCCTGGTCAGGTGCCCCGCTTGTTGCCGTAGAGCTCGATGTGCAGCCGGTGGGCGTAGCGGTATCCACGCTCCTTGCACACTTCTCCCAGCCAGGACGCGCGCTGGCGCATCGTGTCGAGCGAGGTGGCCTCGGGCATGAGCAGCACCTTGTGCGGGGGAATGTCGCGGCGGAGCGAGGCGAGCATGCCTTCGAGCTCGGCCACATCGCCCGGTGCGGCGACGACGAACTTGAACTGGTACGTGCCGGCCGTGCGGTCGAGCCAGGCCCGGATGACCTCGGGCTGCCAGCGGGTCGCCTCGTGACGCTTGCGCCAGGTGGGATGGGCGGTGCCGTCGGGGGCCGAGTTGAGCAGCTTGGGGGAGAGTGACGCCAGATCGCAGGCGATGCCGCCCGGGGCGACCGTGCCCGCGGTTTCGATGGTGAGGTGGTAGCCTCGCTCGTGCAGCGCGGCGGCGAGCTCCGCCAGCCCCGGCGCGATCATGGGTTCACCCCCGGTCAGCACCACATGCCGTGCGCGCGGGTGGTTTTCCACCGCGGCGATCAGGTCGTCGAGGCTCCGCCGCGTGCCTTCTGGATTCCACGAGGCGTAGGGGGTGTCGCACCACGTGCAGCGCAGATTGCAGCCGCTCGTGCGGATGAAGACCGAGGGGACCCCGGTCAGTTCACCCTCTCCCTGCAGGGAGTAGAAGAGTTCGGAGATGAGCAGCGTCGACACGGCGGTGGCCTCAGCAGGCGGCGGGCTTGGGCGGGAGGGGGCTGAGTTGGTCGTAGACCGTCGGGTCGGGCAGTCCGGCCTCGGCGAAGGCTTCGCGGCGCTCCACGCACGTGCCGCAGCGGCCGCAGTGACGCGCGCCTCCCTTGTAGCACGACCAGGTCCGGCCAAGGTCCACGCCGAGACGGGCGCTTTCGGCGGCGATCTGGCCCTTGGTCAGGGCGATGAAGGGACGCAGCAGCTG
>JAEUGY010000091.1 GCA_016794625.1 Opitutaceae bacterium | reverse complement strand
TCCACGAGGTTGCGGCGCGAAGGCGGGAGGATCCTTTCCGTTGTAGGCGGGGTCGCCGACCCATCGGCGATCATTTTGAAAAACAACGTGGCTGAGACCGCCGCGGTGAGCGTAGGATCGATGGAGGGCGTCGCTCCGTCGGCGGCGGTTGCGCGTTGCGGTAACCCAGAACGTACAGACGCACGGTTGCGGTGGTCGTCCCCCGGCGTCGACGGAGCGACGCCCTCCACCCGAGCCCATCCGGCGTGGCTTCAGTCGAACTGAGAGCTCCACCTACGTCTTAAGTTGGAGCTTATGGGTCGCCGACCCCGCGAGTTTGGCGTCGCATGCCCCTTATCGGGCAATCGGGCGGGACCGAGGGTCCCGTCGCGGCCTCAGCGAGGCCACCTCCAACGGAGGCGGCTCTGCGAGTCTACCTCCTACGGAGGCGAATCTGGGGTGGAGGGTCTCCCCGGGTGGCGGTGGCGATTGTGTGCGGAGCCGACTCCCGTTGCAATCTAGTTCATTCCACTGGATAACAACCACTTAAGAATTCCTTCACTCGCTCTGACTCATTCCGGCCCGGAGCGGCGTAGTACCTGATGAAACCACCCGATCAGCGGGTTGGATCCATGCCTATGAAACTCCCACCCATTGCCTCTGTTTTTCTGCTCGTCGGCTCGTGCTCGCTCACGCCGGCGGAAGCACAAACGGTCATTACCACCGACGTCCAAGTCGATGTGCCAAGCCCGACTCCCATCCAGTCTGAACCACCGAAGAATGCCGGAATGCCCGGTGTGACCCGGCTGCGGATCGCCCGGGACATCGCCAATGGCTTCGCTCCTCCAGAAAATCCGGCCCGGGTCTGGATTCTGAACCGCGAACAGGTGCGCATCTCGGCTCCCGCCGACTGGCCGACCGCGATTCAATGGACCAAGAATGGTGAAGCCATCCCTGGCGCAACGGATCCGGAACTGATCCTTCCGTCCGTCACCCCGCTCGACAGCGGCACCTACTCGATCGCGTCCAACGCTCCCTTCCCGACCATCCCCACCCGCATCACGCTCGACGTGGTGCCGCTCGGGCGCTTCGGCAATTTCTCGGCCCGGGTTAAACTCGCCCCCGGCGACGATCGCCAGGTCGTCGGCTACACCATCACCGGCAAGGAAACGAAGCGCATGCTCGTGCGTGCGGTGGGACCCACGTTGCGTCAGTTCGGCATCACCCAACCCGCTTCCCTGCCTCGTTTCCGTATCTACACCGCGGATGGCAAGGAGCTGGACGTGGTGCGGATCACGCTGGTTCTGCCGCAGCGCTACTGGGACGAGTTGTTCCGCCAGGCCGGCGCCTTCCCCCTGACCGGTGGCGAACGGGTCAACCTCGCCTTCGACACCTTCGAACTCCCCCCGGGCACCTACACCGTCGTCGTGAACGACGAATCCCGCCAGGGCGGCGAAGTGCTGGTCGAGCTCTACGAGTTCGACACGTATCCACCCCTTCTCGGCTAACTGGAGAAACGACGTGGCTCCCACGTGGGGCCGCGGCGAAACGGGACTCACTGGCGGGCTCAACCCCGACCCATGAAACGGATGAAAACCGAGCATCCGCTCCCCTTTGGCCGCGGCCCCGTCTTCCTTCCGTGTCGTTCCAGCGTGCTCGCCCTGCTCCCCCCGCGTTCAGAACCGGATGGACCAAGGGTTGAACTGCCTTCCGCCCGGCCTTAGTTCCTTCGTTCGTGCTTCCTTTCGATGCCGATGCGCTCCGTCAGCACCGCATCTGGGTCAACCGCATGGCCTCCGGCGACGCGGAGGCCCTGACCGAGCTTCACCATGCCTACGTTTCCATCCTCTTCGGCATCGCGCGTCGCATCCTGCACGATCCCGAGGATGTGCGGGAGGTGGTCCAGGACACCTTCGTCAAGGCCTGGAATCAGGCCGGCCAGTACCGTCCGGAACGGGGAGAAGTCTCAGCCTGGCTCGTCTTCATGGTCCGCAACACCGCCATCGATCGCCTTCGCCAGCGCACCCGGCGCGCCCACGCCGTGGCCGGGCTCGCCGACGATCTGGCCGGCGAGCAAGACCTCCAACCCGCGCCCCACGAGGACGCAGAACGGCGCGATCTGCTCGCCCACACGCTCACGGAACTCAGCACCGAACAGCGTCGCGCGCTGGAACTCGCCTTCTTCAACGGCTGCTCGCAGCACGAAATCGCCCAGGCCATGAGCGCCCCGGTGGGGAATGTGAAAAACTACCTGCGCCGCGGACTGCTCAAACTCCGTCAACTCGCCTCGCGCCATGACTGACGACTTCACCAGCGACGCCCTGCGCTACCTTCTCGGCGAGATGGACCCCGACCAGCACCGGGCCTTTACTGAACGCATGGCGCGTGATCCGGTCGCAGCGCAGGCATTCAAGGACTGCGCGGATTCCCTCACCCAGTTCGCGATCAGCGCCGCCGCCCCCCGCCCCGTGTCCGAATTCGAACGCGAAGCCAATCTGGCGGCCATCCTCGCCCGGGCCCGGCCCGCGGCGGTGCCCGTGCCCAACCGCCGGCGCGCCTGGGGCGCGCTTGCCTGGCCCATCGCGGCCGCGCTCCTGGTCGCGCTGAACCTGCTCCAGTTTCTTGCTCCTCGAGGCGTGCCACCGGCCGGGACCACGCCGGGCACCTCACTCGCGGATGCGTCCGCCGCCTCCGCACGGACCACGACCAGCGGCGGCATCCCCTCGCCGTCTCCCACCGGCTTGACCTCCGCGTCCGCTGGCACCTCGTCGAACAGCACGACCGGGACACCGGACCGCTTGACGGCCGAGTTTGCCCGGCTGGAAGAACTGCGCCGCGACTACGCCATGCTGAAACAGGCGCGAGACAGTCTCGATCAGCAGTACAACGTCGCCCTGCAGCAACTCGCCCGTCGTGCCTTGACCGAGCAGGGCATCGGCCGGCTCGCTGCGATGGAACTGGTCGATGCCAACAGTTACGCGCGCGGCGACCGCAAGGGGCTGATGAACCTGGCCCGCGACCTTCTCACCGAACCCGGGATTGTGGTCGTCGACCCAGGCCGCGGTGGCCCAGGCGAGGTCGGCGTCTCGGAAGTGCCTTCCTTGCTTCCGGGTGGAGGCACACCCTCAACGTCGACTGAAGCGCCTTACGCGTGGTCCGTCTTCGACGAGAAGGACAACCGGGGTTACCTCAATCTCTACAACCTGCCGAACGTCGCCCCGACCGACACCCTGCAGGTCTGGGTCAAACCCGCCGGCAGTGCCGAGTTCCAGCCGGTGGGTCTGGTTCCGCCTCAGTACTACGGAAAATCGGGCAGTGTGTCCTATGAGCTGCCGGCCGGCAACGCCACGCCTTCGGAAGTGCTGATCACGCTGGAACCGCGGCAGAACCGGCCGGCGCGGCCGACGGGTCCGGTCGTCCTGCGCGGTCCCTGATCATCGCGCTCGCGCTCGGTCTCAGCGAATCTCGTACACCTCGACCAGCGCCACCCCGGTCGAGGATCCCACCCCGCGCAGCTGCACGGAGTATCCGCCGGGCGGCAACAGCACTACCAGCGCGGCATCGCGCGAGCCGGCCGGCAGGGCGAACGCTCCCACCCGGGTCGCCGCCTGGCTGATCAGCCCGGAGCCACCCCAATTGTCGTTGCCGTCGATCCGGGTTTGATCCCGAAACAGCTCCAAGGTCGGGTCCGCCAGCGCATCGCCCACCCCGAACGCACTGAGGGCGGGTCCGATGCCGCGTACCAGCACGCGGCGGGGTCCGTCGGCAATGACGAATCCAGCTATGAGCACCGCCTCGCCAGTGCCCGCCCGGGCGCGCACGGAGAGATTGATCAGCCGGACTCCGCTGGCGGGCACGTCAGCGGCAGGCGTCCCATCATACACCTCGGCCAGGGCCACCCCGGCCGCCCCTTGGGTGGGCGACACCTGCACGGTATAGGGACCGGGCAGCACGCTGGTCACAAGCGCAGCATCGAGGCTCTGACTGTTGGCCAGGGCAAAGGCTCCCACCTGGAGTCCGAGCGCCGTCACCTCCGGGTTGCCGCCCCAATTGTCATTGCTCGCCAGCGTGGTCGTTCCCTGTCCTACCAGGCGCAGCCCGGGATCCGTGACCACTCCGGTCACCCCAAAGGGAACCAAGGCCGGACCGATGCCGCGCACGAGCAGGGTTTTGGTCGCGGTGGCGGGCGTTCCCGTCGCTACAAATCCGGTGATGAGCGAGTCCTCCCCGGTGCCCGCCACGGTGCGCACGGAAAGATTGGCAAGACGGCCGCTGCCATGGTCGTCGCCCAGGACGGGGCCGTCATCGAGTCCGGTGACCACTCGCCCGGTCCGGCGCACATTGTGACGGAGCTGGGGCCAGGGTCCGGTGCCGGCGGACGACGCGCGGACACCGACGTCGAGCGCATAAAAGCGTCCATCGTTGCTGCCGATGTACAGCTTCCCGCCCGCGAGCAGCGGGGAGGAGCGGAACCAATTGGCCGCGGCAAAGGTCCGGCGGAGCGTGCCATCACCATTCACCTGATGCACCCGGCGATCATAGCAGCCAATGAAGACGGTGCCGTCCTCCGCCACCGCCGGTGACGAGGCCCGCACCTCATCCCCCAGGGCGTAGGTCCAGCGCAGGGTTCCGGTGGCCATCGCGAGCGCGTACAGTTTGCGATCGTAGCTGGCGAAGTAGGCGGTGTCGTGGCTGAGCGCGAGCGACGACGTCACAAATCCGCCGGCGCTGAACCGCCACCGCTGGGCACCGCCGGGCGTCACCGAGTAGGCGGTGCCGCTGAGCGAAGCAATGTACACATTGCCCGCCGCATCGATCGCCGGCGAGGTGAAGATCTGGTTGTCCGCCACAAACCGCCACCGGCGTGTGCCGCTGGGGGTGACCGCATGGAGCGCCGCGTCACCGCCGGCGACATAGATGGTGCCGTCGCTGCCGATCGAGGGCGCGGCGTAACTGGTCTCGGCTCCGAAGGTGTAGCGCCAGAGCACGGCGCCGTCGGTCGGCCGGACGGCGACGAGTTGCGCCTCGGCATTGGCCGTGGTCGCACCGCGTTCAATGCGAATGTAAACCGTGCCGTCCGCCGCGATGGCCGGCGCATTGGTGATCGGCCCTCCCAGGGGCGTCACCCAGAGTGCCGTGCCGCGCGTGCCTTCATCGCGGATCGCGTACAGGCTGCCGTTGGACGCGCCGAAATAGATGGCACCGTCCTCGCCGACCGCTGCGCTGCCCGTGTCAATGATGGTCACCGGTGTGATCGCGTAGCGCCACTTGACCTGGCCGCTCACGGGATTGAAGGCGTAGAGTCCGCTGTCGTTGGAACCCACATACACCGTGCCGTCGGCGCCGACGGCGGCGGAGCTGGTGATGCTGTCATCCGTGCGGGCGATCCACGCCGCATCGGTCAGCGTGAAGGTGAATTCCCCGTTGATCTCGATCGTGCCGAGGGCGGCGGAGTCGACGGCGATGAGGTAGGTCACGCCGGCGGTGGCGTCGAAACTGGCGATCGCGCTCTTCGTTTCCGCGTCGATCGCCGTGCTCACATTGGACGCGATCGGCGTCAGGCTTCCCAGCGTGCCGCCCGTGTAGACGGCCACCACGGGATTGAGTTGGGCGCTGGCTGCCGCGGCGTGATAGCGGGCCGTGGTCGGCGCGACCCAGCGGTACCAGAGCGAACGGCTCGCACTGCGGCCCGCATGGGCCGGCTCACCGGACTGGCTGGAGGCCTTGGCATTGGTGGCCGTGACAATCGGGTTGCGGTCCGTCAGGAGCGAGGCATTGGAAAAGTCATCATTCGCCGGCACGGATCCGAGATTGAGCAAGACCAGACCGGCGCCGCCCTTGCCGCCGACGGCGATCTGGTAGGTCGTTCCGGCCTGGGCAAAAAAACTGACACTGCTTGTACCCTGCGTATTCGCGTCATCATTTGATGCCACCACGGTCAGCGACCCAAGCGAGGGGCCGGTGTAAACCGCGAGCACCGTGTCAAACGCGCTGCCCTGGGTGTCGATATTGACCGTGCCGCTGGTCAGCGCGGTCCAGGTCCACCAGACCGAGGCGCCCGCGCCCCCGCCGTGCGCGGGTTCGCCGGACTCGGTCGTCGCACCCGTGGAGCTCGCCCGCACCTGAATGAGTTCGCCAGCCAGGCGCGCCCGGGAGGCGTAATCATCGTTGAAGGGCAGCGTGGAGGTGCTGGATAGCAGGCGGTCCAGGTTGAGGCGCCCGCCCGTTTGGACCCGGCCGCTGTATTTGGGAAGCGGATCCACACTCCGCAGCACGCGATTGATGGTCTGCCGGTAGGATTCGCCGGGAAAGCGCGCGCGGGCGAGGGCCACGGCCCCGCTGACGTGCGGCGCGGCCATCGAAGTGCCGCTCAGCACCACGTAGGAACTGTCGGAGCTGGAGGAGAGCGAAAGAATCTCGGTCCCGGGGGCGAGAAGGTCGACGGCGCCCGAGCCGGTGTTGGAGCTCGGGGCGAGGTCCTCGAGGCGGGTGGTATTGCCCACCGCGATGATGTTGTCGACCGGGTACGTCGCGGGAAAGGTGCGGGCCACGTCCAGGTTGAGACCGTCGTTGCCCGAAGCCGCCACGAAGACAATGCCGGCGTCGCGGGCCCGCTGGATCGCTGCGATTTCGGTCTGGGAGGGACTTTGCCCGGTGCTGAGCGCCCCGTAGCTGGCGTTGATGACCTGTGCGCCCTGGGCGATGGCGTAGTCGATGCACTCGGCCCCGTCCCCGATGGAACCGCGGCCGTCGGCTGCCAGAAACTTGAGGGCCATGATCTTGACCCGCCAGGCCACGCCAGCCACGCCGCGACCATTGTTGCCCACCGCACCGACAATGCCCGCCACATGCGTGCCGTGACCGTTGTCATCACTGGGATTGCCCGCGCCGGCCTGACTCCGGGGCAGGATGGAGTTGATGCCGTGCACGTCATCGATGTATCCATTGCCATCGTCATCCAGCCCGTTGCCCGGGATCTCGCCCAGGTTCCGCCAGAGGTTGTCGACGATGTCCTCGTGCGTGAGGCGCACGCCGGAGTCGATCACCGCCACGGTGATCGCTGAGGCATCGCTGCTCCGGTCCCAGCCCTCCGGCGCATCGATGTCGGCGTCGGGTGTGCCTGCTGCCTGACCACTGTTGTTCAGCGACCACTGTTCACCATAACGCGGATCGTTGGGCACCGCCTGCGCGAAGCGGAGGTAGTCGGGTTCGACAAATTCATAGAGCCCGGTCGCCCGGAGCTGCGCCAGAGCCTCGGGCACCGAGACCCCCGGATCGAGCTCGAGCAACTGCTGGCCCTTCAGGTGGCGGAACTCCTTGCGCTGGCGCACCCCCACCCGGGCCTCGGCCTGCCGCAGCGCCACGCTACGATCCGCGACCGCAGCGAGGGAGGTGTCGCGCACCTTGACGAGCACACGTCCCATGCGGTAGCCGCGGCTCAGCTCCAGGTCGGTCACGGTCGAGGCCGGAGACGCCCCCCCGGCAGGGAGCAGGCTGGCCACGAGGCCCATTCCAATCGTCCAGACAGCACGGAAAACACGGGTCATTTGCACAGGAGATACAGACGGAGGTTGCACCATCGAAGGACGAAACGGACCGACCGTTCCTCATCGGCGCGGCAAGGGTTAAACCGACACCCAATCAGGGCTTGCGATCCCAAAAACACCCCGGATCACGGTAATTCCTCGATTTCGGGAGGTTACAACGCTCGAAGTTCGCTCGAAGGGAGCCGGAAGCGCACGGGTGGTTTTGGTTCGCCCCCGGCCCGGCGCTGGGCACGGTCGAGTGATGGCCAAAGCCCTGTCTTCCACGTTGCAACGACGCCTCGCCACCGGCGCCCGCCAGGCGGCGCGGCGCGCCTACGCCCCCTACTCCAAGTTTCGTGTCGGCGCCGCCGTGCTCGCCGGCTCCGGCAAAGTGTACACCGGCTGCAATGTCGAAAATGCGTCGTACGGACTCTGCAACTGCGCGGAACGCACGGCGATTTTCACCGCCATTGCCGCCGGCGAGGAGCGCATCACCCGGGTCGTCGTCTACACGCCCACCGCGACCGCCACGACCCCCTGCGGGGCCTGCCGGCAGGTGATCAATGAATTCGGACCTGGGGCCGGGGTGCTTTGTTTGTGCGACAGCGACGAGACCATTGAGACCACGCTGGACGCCCTGCTGCCCGCGGCCTTCGGTCCGGCCCAGTTGCAATCCGAGTGAGCGCCCTCACGCGCCACCGGTGAAAAAGGCGCGCACCTCGGCCAGGAGCTGCGCCGCAGGGACCTCGCGCTCGCTGCGCTCGCCCAGATCGCGCACCTTGACCACTCCTTTGGCTAGCTCATCCGTTCCGTAAATCAGGGCCAGCTTGGCCCCGGATTCCGCCGCCGCCTTGAACTGTTTGCCGAACGCCAGCTCCTTCATCGGGTAATCGACGCGGTAACCGGCGGCCCTCAGGGCTTGGATGTCGCCGAAGGCCGCCAGCCGCTCGGCTGGGCCTCCAATCACCACATACACATCCGGCGCCTGCACGAGGTTGGGCATGAGTCCGCGCTGTTCCAGCAACAAGGCGAAGGTCATGTCGCCAATGGCAAAGCCAACGGCCGGCAACTCCGCGTAACCCAACTTGCCCACGAGGTTATCGTAACGTCCGCCCCCCGCCAACGCACGGAGTTCGCCCTTGCGGTCGAAGGCCTCGAAGACAAATCCGGTGTAGTAGGCCAGTCCGCGCACCACGCCGAGGTCCACCTCGACCAGGCGCGACAGGCCCATTGCCTCCAAATTGCGCAAGAGCCGGCGCCAGTCGTCGAGCCGTGCACGGAGTTTGTCTCCACCCAACGACGACACCTGCGCCTCCAGCGCGGACAACGAACGAATGCCGAGAAAGGCCAAGATCTGCGCCTGCTTCGACGGCTCCAGGGCTCCATACTGCTCCGCATCGGGCTTGAAGGCGTCGTCCCCCAACTTCTCAAATCGGTCCACCGCAGTCAGCAGGCTCCGCGACCGGGCATCATCAAAGCCGAGCGCCTCGAGGAAGAAAAACCACAGATTACGGTCGCTGAGCCGGATGTAGAAGTCCTGCTCCGTCAGTCCAAAGGCACAGAGATTCTGCGCCAGCAGGGCGATCAGCTCCGTCTCGGCCTCGATGCCAGGCTCGCCGAAGATATCGGCGTTAAACTGAAAGAAACAGCGTCCCCGGCCCTTCTGCATGCGCTCATAACGATAGAACTCCGCGATGCTAAACCACTTGATCGGCCGCTTCAGCGCATTGGCCCGCTCGCCGACGAGTCGGCAGACGGTGGGCGTCATCTCGGGACGCAACGCCACCTCGCGCCCGCCTTTGTCCGTGAAACTGAAGAGCTGCCCTTCGATTTCGTCACCCGACTTCGTCTTGTAGAGTTCGAGGGGTTCCAGCACCGGCGCGTCGTATTCAGCAAACCCAAACGTGTGTGCGGTTTGCCGCCACAGACGGAACAGGTGATTCCGACGCGCCAGCGCGTCCGGATAGAACTCACGAAAACCGGGCAGGGTTTGAAACGAGGCCATGGAAGGGCAGGAAATGCCAAGGGTGACGCGCACGCGCCACAAAAAACCGGCGCCCCTGCACCACCCCCTGTCATCCGGGCAAAAAAAAGCACCTGCCAAAAGACAGGTGCCGGTGGCAATCTCGCCGCAACGACGTCAGAGTGTCTGGATATCCAGTTTCTTGAGCAGTTGCTTGAGGATCTTGCCCGATTTGAACTTCACGACCGCACGCTCCGGAATCACCACTTCCGTTTCCGGCTTGTTCGGATTGCGGCCGATGCGCGCCTTGCGACGCTGGACTTCGAGAACGCCAAAGTTACGCAATTCGACATTTCGGCCCTCAGCCAGGGCACGCATGACAATGTCGAGGGTCATCTGCACAGTGTGCACAATCTCCTTTTGCGGAAAGCCAGTCTTCTCGTAGATCTCCAGTACGATTTCACGTTTGGTGAGGTTGGTCAGGTTGGTTGTCATGGAAGTTATCCTTTTGTTTCTGTACAGGTTAGGGGAGATGTCTCCAAAGCGTTTTACCGTTCCGTCGATTCGTCAACCACTAAGGTCAGTTTTTTCAATTAAATCATGAGTCAGGGAGAACCACAAAGTCCACTGGAGCAACTGCCTAAGCAGATACAAGATCTGCTGAAAGGTTCCCCATTTCGTGCAGTTTTTACGAATTCCATGGGTGCCCAAGCGCCCGAAACCAAGTCCGAAGGAGGCACTTCGAAGCCCGAAAATGCTGCGATTTTGGACCGGATCAGGACCTTTAATCTGCGTCCACGTGAGATTCGGGATCATTTGGATCGCTTTGTCATTCAACAAACTGAAGCAAAAAAAGTGCTATCGGTGGCCATTTGCGACCACTACAATCATGTACGTGCTTGTTTGGAGCGGCCGGAGCTGAGGGAGACCGACTACGCCAAACAAAATATTTTGCTACTGGGGCCAACGGGCGTGGGAAAGACCTACCTGATGCGGTGCATTGCCCGCTTGATCGGGGTGCCGTTTGTAAAAGCCGACGCCACCAAATTCTCTGAGACGGGTTATGTCGGGGGCGACGTGGAAGACCTGGTCCGCGACTTGGTCAAAGCGGCCCACGGGGACACCGAACTAGCCCAGTACGGCATCATCTACATCGACGAGATCGACAAGATCGCAACCGCCTCCTCGGCCACCGGGGGCGCGGCGGGCCGGGACGTGAGCGGGCGGGGAGTGCAAATCAATCTCCTCAAGTTGATGGAGGAGACCGACGTCAATCTCGCGAGCCAGACTGATTTCGCCGCCCAGATGCAGGCGATGATGGATTTCCAACGTTCGGGCAAACCCCGGCCACGCACGCTCAACACGCGGCACATTCTGTTCATCGTCAGCGGCGCCTTCGACCGGCTGGCCACCTCGATCAAGCGCCGTCTGCAATCGAGCTCGATCGGCTTCGCCGCCGGTTCCGCCGGCGCCGCCTCCGCCTCGTTTGAGCAGGAGAGCGATTACCTGCAGCTGGCGCAGTCGCGGGACATCATCGACTACGGCATGGAGCCCGAATTCGTCGGCCGCCTGCCGGTGCGCGTCGCCTGCCAGGCCCTCACCGCCGACGATCTGGAGCGCATTCTGCTCACGAGCGAGGGCAGCATCCTTGCCCAGTATCGAGCCGACTTTTCTGGATACGGCATCGACTTCGAGATCCTCGCCGAGGCCGTGCGCGAGGTCGCCCGCCAGGCGCACAAGGAGAACACCGGGGCGCGTGGCCTGATGACCGTGCTCGAGCGGGTGTTTCGCGATTTCAAGTTCGAGCTGCCGTCGACCGGCATCAAGTCGTTCCGCATCGACGCCGCCACGGTGGCCCAGCCCCGCGAGACCCTGCTGCAGCTGCTCCGCGAGAATGCGGCGCGGCAACGCGACGTGCTTAAGGCCGAGGTCGACGCCTTCGCGGCGCGCTTTCTCGAAGCCCATGGCTTCGAACTGGTGTTCGACGAAGGCGCGATTGCTGCGCTGATCGAGCAAAGCCTGGCCAGCGACAAAACGATCCGGGCGATCTGCGAAGAGGCGTTCCGCACGTTTCATCACGGACTCAAACTGCTGGCCCGGGATGCCGGTCCGCGTCGCTTCACCATCACGCGCGAGGTGGTGGCCAATCCCGAAAAAGCCGTCTCGGATTGGGTGCTGCAGCAATTCCGCAACGAGTCCGCCGGCGCGTCGTAGGCGGGGTCGGCGCCCCCGGCTCCGCCTAACGCGCGGTCCAGCCGCCGTCGATGGGGATGGCGGCGCCGGTGATCGAACGCGCGTGCTCGCCGCACAGGAACAGGGCGAGCGCCGCCACTTCCTCCACCTCGATGAAGCGCTTGGTGGGCTGCGACGCGAGGATGACATCCCGGATCACTTGCTCACGCGGCAGGCGGTGGGTGGCGGCCTGGCTCTCAATCTGCCCCTCGACCAACGCGGTGCGCACATACCCCGGGCAGATCGCGTTGCAGGTGATCGCGGTCTCCGCGAGCTCCAGCGCCACGGACTTGGTCAGGCCCACCTGGCCATGCTTGGCCGCCACGTAGGCGCTCTTGAAGGGCGAGGCGACCAGGCCATGCGCTGACACCAGATTGATGATACGACCCCAGCCGCGTTGCTTCATGCCCGGCACCACTGAACGGATCGCACGAAAGCTCGCCCCGAGCACAATCTCCTGAATCGCCTGCCAGCGTTCCTCCGGGAAGGACTCGACCGGGGAGACAAATTGAATGCCGGCATTGTTGATCAGCACGTCGATGCCACCCAGGCGTTGCTCCGTCTCCCGGACGAGGTTTTCCACCTCCCCCGCCACGCGCAAGTCGGCCTGGCTCACTTCCACGCGCACGCCCGTCTCGCGCGCCAGGTCCTCGCGGAGACGGCGCACCTCGTCCGCCGCCCCAAGGCCATGCAGCATCACATTCGCCCCCGCCCGGGCCAGGGCCCGGGCCATGCCGAGCCCGATGCCGCTGGTGGAACCGGTCACCAAGGCGGTCCGGCCCTTCATGGCGTGCCCTCCCGCACTCCGGCGCCGAGAGTGAATCCGCATCCGGTGCGAGCCCGGACGTCCGCGAGCGTCGCCTGGGGGTGCAATTCCTCAAGCACGAGTCCACCGCCGGTCTTCACCGAAAACACCGCCAGGTCGGTGATGATCAGGCTGACCACGCCCCGGCCCGTCAGAGGAAGGGTGCACTGCGGCAGAATTTTTGGCGACCCATCCTTGGCGCAGTGCTCCATCACCACCACGACGCGTCGCACTCCGGCCACCAAATCCATCGCGCCGCCCGGTCCCTTGACCATGCGACCCGGCACCATCCAATTGGCCACATCGCCGGACTCGGACACCTCGAGCGCGCCCAGGATCGACAGATCGACGTGACCGCCCCGGATCATGGCGAACGAGTCGGCGCTGGAAAAGAACGCGGAGCCAGGCAGCGTGGAAATCGTCTGTTTGCCCGCATTGATCAGGTCGGGATCGACCGAAGCCTCGTCCGGAAACGGACCGATGCCGAGCAGACCGTTTTCCGACTGTAGCGTCACATCCATCCCGGGCGGGAGATGATTGGCCACCAGCGTGGGAATACCGATGCCCAGGTTCACCGTGTAACCATCCCGCAACTCCTGCGCCGCCCGCCTCGCCATCCAGTCGCGCACAGGGCTCTCCTTGCGGGACACCGCTCCGCCGCGGACGGTGCGGAACTCGATGCGCTTCTCGTAGCGCGCCCCCTGCAGGATCCGGTCCACATAGATGCCCGGCGTGTGAATCTCATCCGGATCAAGTTCTCCCGGCGCGACCAGCTCCTCGACCTCGGCCACGCACACCTTTCCGCAGGTGGCCACCATCGGGTTGAAATTCCGGGCCGTCTTGCGGTAGACAAGATTGCCGGCGGTATCGCCCTTCCAGGCCTTGACGATCGACAGATCCGCCCGGATGCCCCGTTCAAGCACGTAGTCGATCCCATCAATACACCGGGTCTCCTTGCCCGCAGCCAGCAGCGTTCCCGCCGCGGTCCGGGTGAAGAATCCGGGAATGCCCGCGCCCCCGGCGCGGAGGCGCTCGGCCAGCGTGCCCTGGGGCACGAGTTCGAGCTCGAGCTCACCCGCCAGCACCTGGCGTTCAAACTCGCGATTCTCGCCGACATAGGAGGCCAGCACCTTGCGGACCTGGCGGTTGGCGAGGAGCAGTCCCATGCCGAAACCGTCCACGCCGGCGTTGTTGCCGACCAGGGTGAGCCCCCCCACGCCGCTGGCGCGGAGCGCCTCGATCAAGTTCTCGGGGATGCCGCAGAGTCCGAAACCGCCGGCGGCGATGGTGAGGTCGGGGCGAAGGAGGCCGTCGAGTGCGGCCGTGGCGTTGGGGTAGACTTTGTTCACGGTGAAAACGCGTTCAGAGACACTCAATGCAGACGGCGATGCCTTCGCCGCCTCCGATGCACAGCGCCGCGACGCCACGCCGGAGCCCGCGTTCGCGCAGGGCGGCCAGCAGGGTGACCACCACCCGGGCACCGGAACAGCCCAACGGATGACCGAGGGCAATCGCCCCGCCGCGTACGTTCAACCGTTCGAGGGGCACGTCCAGTTCCCGGGCGAACGCCAGGGGCACCACGGCAAACGCCTCATTGACCTCCCAGAGATCGACCTGCCCGACGCTCCACCCCGCACGCGCCAGCGCTTCGCGCGCCGCCGGCGCGGGGGCCGTGGTGAACCACAGCGGCTCCACCGCCGCGCGACCAAACGCGACCACACTGGCCACCGCTTTCAAGTGACGCGACTGCGCCCACGCCTCGTCCGCCAGGACAAGCGCCGCCGCTCCGTCGTTCAGACTGGAGGCGTTGGCGGCGGTGATGGTGCCTTCCGGAGCAAACGCCGGTTTGAGCGTCGCCATCCGGTCAAACTTCACGCGGCCCGGCCCTTCGTCGTGCTCCACCTTCGTGGTCTGTCGCTTGGCATCGGTTAGCTCCACCGGGCAGATCTCCTCCGCAAACCGGCCCTCCGCCTGGGCGCGCTGTGCCCGGCGGAAACTCTCGGCCGCATACGCATCCTGCGCCTCGCGCGTCAGTCCGTAGCGGGTCGCACACTGCTCCGCGCACGATCCCATGTGCAGATTGTGGTGGGGATCCCACAGTCCTTCAGAAATCAGGGAGTCCACCACGGTCTGGTGGCCCAGTCGGTATCCATCCCGCGCCTTCGGCAGCAGGTAGGGCGCCTGACTCATGCTCTCCATGCCGCCGGCAACGCAGACCCCGGCCTGGTCGGACGCGATCAGGAGGGACGCATGGAGAACGGCGTGCAGGCCGGACCCGCAAACGTGATTGATGGAAACGGTGCGCGTCGACGGCAGCAGGCCCGCCTTGAGCGCTGCCTGGCGGACCGGTGCCTGGCCCTGTCCGGCCGCCAGGACTTGACCGAGGACCAGGTCGGTCACCGCGTCGGCCCCCACTCCGGCCCGGGCCAGCGCGCCCGCCACGGCCACGGCACCGAGTTGGGCCGCGGATTGGGAGGCCAGCGCGCCTTGAAATGCGCCGAGCGGCGTGCGGGCGGCGGATAGGATGACGGGTAATGACTTCATGGTCGGTTCCTCGGACAACGGCCGGCGCCGGGGGACGGCGCCCTCACTACGCTCCAGCAAAACAGGTGGGCTCGGTTCCGACGGTGTCAGGCCGAGCCAGAAAGACAAACCCTGCCTCCGCTTCCGCGGGCGTGCCGGCTTCGTCCCGTGCGGTGCTGATCACCAGCTGGTTGAGTCGCTCGCCGACGAAGGCACAGGATGTGACATTCCGCACCGGCAGGTGGATCTCCTGCAAACGACGCCCGGTGCGCACATCCCACCGGCTGACCCTGCTTCCTCCCCAATGCGCCACCCACAGGTGTCCTTCGGCGTCGCGTGTACACCCATCCGGCAGACCGTCCGCCGGCTCGAACGTCACGGCCACCCGGGGTTCTCCGAGGGTGCCGTGTTCGACATCGAACGGAAACGCCTGCACGCACCGCGCCCAGGAATCGATGTAGTACATCTCCCGGCCGTCGATGGACCAGGCGATGCCGTTCGAAATGGAAATCCCTTCACGCATCACCGTGGTGCGGCCGTCACCGTCAATCCGGTACAGCCTGGACTGGTGCTTCCGTCCGTCGAGGGCGAGCGTGCCGGCCCAGAAACGCCCGGCCGGATCCACCTTCGCGTCGTTGAAACGAAACACACTCGCGTCGTGCTCCGGTGGCGTGGCGAACCGGCTGGTTGCGCCGGTTTCGGGATCGAGTCGATAAATGCCATCGCGCAACGCCGCCAGCACGCCGCCCGACCGGGTGGGCGCCACCGCCCCGACGAGCTGGTCGCACGGCCAGCGCCGCACGCGCTCGCCGTCAGGCGACGCCTCGTAGACGTGGGGCCCGAGAATATCGATCCACCACACCGTGCGTCGTCCCGGATGCCAGCACACCCCTTCGCCGAGGGCGCAGGGGATGGCCTGGAAAACGTCGACTCCGGGGAACCGTGACATGAGCGCGGACGCCGGCCGCCTAGTTGCCGGCGGCGGACTCGAGGCGCACCGGATTCGTCAGGCAGCCAATGCGCTCGATGTCGATCGTGACCTCGTCGCCCGCCACCAGCCAGCGCGGGGGCGTGCGCGCCATGCCGACGCCATGCGGCGTGCCGGTGAGGATGACCGTGCCGGGCACGAGCGTGGTGCTGCCGCTGAGAAACTCGATCAGCGTCGGAATGTCGAAAATCATGTCGGACGTGGTCCAGTCCTGCAGCGTCTCGCCGTTCACCCGCGTGGCGATCTTCAGCGCGTTGGGTCCGGCGGGCAGTTCGTCGCCCGTGACCAGCCGCGGTCCGAGCGGACAGAACGTATCGAAAAACTTGCCACGGCACCACTGCCCGCTGCCCTTGCGGATCTGCCAGTCGCGGGCCGAAACATCGTTGGCGCAAGTGTAGCCCAGCACGTAATCCAGGGCGCGTTCCCGGGAGACGTTCTTGCAGGCGCGGCCGATGACCACCGCCAGTTCGCACTCGTAGTCGACCTCGGTGCTCGGCAGGTGGGTCGGCAGGAGGATGGGATCCCCCGGATTCTGCAGGGTATTCACGCCCTTGACGAACAACACCGGCAGCTCCGGGACCTTGAGGTTGGATTCCTTGGCGTGGTGCCGGTAGTTCAGGCCCACACCGAGAATCTGCGCCGGAACCACCGGGGCGAGCAGTTTGGTGACCGTGGCGCGGTCGGTGGTCACCCGATGGGCGCCAAACACATCGCCTTCGATGCGGAGAACGGAGCCGTCGGCCTGTTCGGAACCGTAATGGGTCGCGCCGGCTGGGTCGCGGTAGCGGATGATCTTCATGGGAAAAGCGGTGGAATTCAGGTGCGCTTCACGACCGCGATGCACTCGATCTCATAGTGCAGGATCGGGGGAAGGCAGTTGGTGATGGTGGTGCGGGCCGGATAGGGCTCGGAGAAGTATTCCCGGTAGAGCTCGTTGTAACGGACGCCATTGGAGGCATCGCGGATGTAATTGCGCGTCTGTACGACGTGCTTGAGGTCGCTGCCGGCACCTTCCAGCACCTTGCGCAGGTTTTCGAGGGAACGGCGGAACTCGCCTTCAAAGGTGTCCTGCACGATCGCGCCCTTGGCATCCACGGAGGCCTGCCCGGAGACAAAAATCAGGTCCCCGACCCGGACGGCCGGGCTGAACGGCAGATGGGACGTGGGCGTGTCGGAGTTTTTTGGATAAAGAATGCCAGTGCTCATGAGTAAAGGAAACGCGGTTGCGTGATGGGATCGAGAGGATAAATCGGCCGGCGCAGCCGCCGGAAGGGAAAGGTGGCCAGGTTGCTGGAACAGGGCCCCGGGGTGTCGACGTAGTACGACGCGGCGGCAATGGGGTCAAAGGCCTGTTTGTGCCCGACCGCCGCCTTGATTCCGATGAAGGTGAAGGTCCGCACGTCGATGCCCTGGCTGCTGAACTGGCCGAGGTCGAAGGGCGGGGTCTTGCGGCTGGTCAGGAGCACGGTGATGCCGCGGTGCCGGACCACCGCGCACGGGCCCATGTCGAACTTCGAGCCATTCATCGAAGCCAGGTGGCTGTGCAGGTCCACGAGATCGAAGGCGCCGCTGCGCAGCGACACGAGCTCGACGTCGATTTCAACCGGGCCGGGATCGACATGCCAGCGGCGTCCGCCAATGGCCTGGCGGCTGACGGAACCGATCGGCAGACGGGAGAGCCGCTCCACGACCTCGGGGTCGTTCATGGCCACGAGGGCGTTCTTGGCATCGCGCTGCACCAGGGCCCGCAGAATGCCGGTGCAGTCACCGGGCGCACCGCCTCCAATGTTGTCCGCGGGTTCGATCAGCAACACCGGTCCCTTCGGGGCCGGGCCGATGCGGTCGAGCACCTCGTCCACGGACGGGTACACCACCGCCCCGGCCTCACGAAGGTTCCACGCCAGTTGCGCGCCTTCTTCCAGCTGCTGGCGCGCCGCAGCGCTGCCGGGCTCCGCCACGATGCAGAGTGTCACTCCGGTTTCGGCCGTGTCGGCGAAGGAAAAGCCGGCCGCAATATTGTACGCCCAGATGGGTGACGAACCGCCTTCATGCGCCGCGGCAAAGGCCGTCAGGGCCTTCATCGGGTCGGCATGGGTGCCCGTTCCGGGAGGAGACCACATCACGGGCACGCGACACCAACGCGTTTCCGGAACGACCCCGGTGCGCAGGCAGCGGTCGAGCAGCGCGGCGGTCCGCAGCGCAGTCTCCTTGGCATCTGTGTGCGGATTCTTGCGATAAATGACGAGGCCGTTCGCCTGGGTGCACATGCGGGCCGACACATTGCCATGCAGATCGAGCACGGCAAAGAGCGGCAGGCGGGCCGCTCCGGGCAGAGCGCGGAGACGGGTCAGGAGTTCGCCTTCGACGTCGTCGATTGAGCGGGTCGCCATCGCACCGTGCAGGACAAGGAAGATGGCATCGACGCCCTGGGCCAACGCAGGTTTGGCCCGCTCGGAAAACTCCGTCCAATAGCGTTCAAACACCTCATCCTCCACCGGTCCGCTCGGCACCGCCCGGGCGTCGATCGTCGGCACCACCTGCCAGCCATAGCGGCGAGCCTCCTCGAGAAAGCCTGCGGTCGGCGACTCGTCGCCTTCCTTGGCCAGAATCTCATCTCCCCGGGCGACGGCGAAATCGGACCAGCGGGTCGGATCCGGGAGAAACGTGTGGGTCTCGTGAAAAAGGACTCCGAAGAGGATGCGCGGCTTCATGGGCGGTCGGGGACGTTCCCGGTTCAGGCCGGCCGCACCCAGGTGGCGGCGTGACGGGCGAACGCGCGCCGGGCGCGCACCATCGCTTCGTCGATGTCGGTCGAGGTGTGCGCCAGACTGATCGACCAGAGTCCGCGCTCAATCGCGCGCACCCCTTCTTCGAGCAGGCAGCGCCGCAGGTGCGCCCAGCGGGGTGCATCGTGACGGCGGACGTAGTCGCGGTAGTTGCGCACGAGGCCTTCGGCCGCACCGGGCTTGAGCATGACCGTGTGGAAAATGAGTCCCGGCCCCTGGGGCCGGAGCGGGACGCCGTGCTCGGCGGCGAGCGCGGCGAGCTCGTTCATCAATCGTCGACCGAGGGCTTGGCTGGCCCGGGGATGGTCGGCCCCGAGGGCCAACACCTGGTCGAGGCACCACTTGCTACCGGCCAGACAAAGCGGATTGCCGTTGAGGGTGCCGGCATGCACGACCTCGCCCGAAAGGATTTTCGCCATCGCCGCCTTGGTCCCCGCCAATGCGGCAAACGGGGTGCCGCCACCAATCGCCTTGCCCAGAATGGTGAGGTCAGGCCGGTAGCCGTAGTACCCCTGCGCGCAGCTCGCGCCGAAACGGAAACCGGTGATGGTCTCGTCGGAAATCATGAGCATGCCGTCGCGATCGCACAGCTCGCGGATCGTGGCCATCAGGCCTTCCACCGGCTCGATGCAGCAGGTGTTGCAGAGCGCGGGTTCAAACACGATGGCGGCGATCTGTCCGCGGAACTGGTCGACGCGCCGGCGCAGGTGGGCGATGTCGTTCCACTGCACCATCACAAATTTCTCCAGGACCTCGGGAATCACACCCTTGCTGGGATGCAGCCGCGCCGGATCCTCGTCGTCACCCCACCGATCCATGGGATTGGCAAACCCCACCAAACCCTCGTCCGCCCAGCCGTGATAGTGTCCCTCAAATCGCAGGATCAACGGCCGTCCGGTGTGCGCCCGGGCGAGACGAAACGCCGCCGTCACCACCTCGGTCGCGGAATTGTTGAAGCGGATCAGCTCGGCCGACGGGATCATCTTCTGGATCCGCTCCGCCACCTCGATCTCCAGTTCGCACTGTGCCGCCCAGTGGGTGCCGAGGTGCGCCTGCGCTCCCAGGGCGTCCGCCATGCCCTTCGGGGCATGCCCATAAAGCAGCGCCCCCTGCCCCAACTGGAAGTCGAGGTAGTGGTTGCCATCGACATCCCAGAGATTCGGCCCCTGACCCCGAGCGAAATAGAGCGGCACGGGGGCCTCCATCTTGCGAATGCCACTGTTGACGCCGGCGGCGATCGAACCTTGGGCACGCTGAAACAGCTCCTGGGAGCGGGTGAACGTATAGGGCATGGGAAAAGGAACCGGCACCGATCAATCCGGGCCCGGATCGGGCCGCACGGCGCGGTCCCCTATTTCACCATATGGAACGATCGTTTCGTCAAACAAAATAGATGTGAACCCAAATGGAAGCACCTCCACGGCACCCGGGAGCGGTTTCCACCCCACGACTTTTCCCGGGCTCAGGCCCCGCGGCCGGGCCGGATCCGGAGCCATTGCCAGAGAATGAACGAGGCCACGAGGGTGCCTAGAAAGGCGAGGCTGGCGGTGAGCAGGGAATCGTCCGCGGCCAGGGAGTAGATGGTGCAGACCGCCAGATTGGGCAGAAACGTGGCGAGCACGATGCGACGCAGGGGAATGCCGGCCGCGGCCGCCACGATGACCGACGTCTCGGCCAGCACCGGCACGCTACGGAGGCAGGCCAGGGTGAGGGCCAGCTGGCGTTGCAGGGCCTCGCGCAGACGCACGAGTTCTTCCTCAGGAAAAAACCGGGGCGCGAGCCGGCCGACCGCGACCCGGCCCAGCCAGGCCGCCGCCAGCACTCCGGCGGTCATGCCGAGGGTGCCGCCCACAATGCCGGCCACGATGCCAGCTTTGGCCGCGAGGAACATGATGACGAGGGTGGCGGGCACCGGCGCGACCGAGTCCGCCGCCAGCAGGACGACCGAAACCGCCGTCAACCAGCCGGCCTGCTGCTCCCGTTCCACGAGGAGGGGGAGCACAAATTCCTCGCCCCAGAGGATGAACGGCAGGCACACGAGGGCGCAGACAAAGAGGATGAAGAGCGTGGCGCGAACCACGGTCCGGGAGCGGCGGTTTTCTGGGGACGACATGCAGGGCGAATCTCGCCGCACCACCGTGGTCACGACCGGACAAAGCGCAACCCGGACGTTCCGGCATCGGCGGGTCTGCGTCGGATCTCACCTCAGCCCACGGGACGCCCGGTCAGGCGCGCCAGGAACTTGATCGCATAAAGGTAGGCGCGCTCCCGCACGACCCACGGATCCCCTGCCACGGCCTCTAGACCGAGGTCGCTGAGATTGAGAATGATGCCTCCGTCCTCGGGATTCTTCGCGATGTAGGTAAGGATCTTCACCAGCTTTTCCTTCCCGTACAAATCCGTCAAATGGGTGTACACCACCATGGGCAGGTGACGCTCGACGGGCAGTTGCACGGAGTCGGGCACCGCCGCGACGTACAGCAGGTTGCGCACGCGCTGGACTTCGTCGCGGTCGAACCCGGGTTTCCAGGTGATGAGGTTGCGCCGCACGGTTTGCACCTCCTTTTCCGTGTACTCATCCGGTGTCTCGTCATCACCCGCGATCGGCGCCACCACCCCGCGATCCGGCGGCACGTCCCAGCGGAGCGCGGCGGTGTCCTCCGGAGTGATCGCCGCCCAGACCGGCGGCACCGGCGTAGGCGTGGGGATCGGCGTGGGCGTGGGTGTCGGCGTCGGTGTGGTGGCGACAGCGGGTTCGGTCCCGGTCTTGGTCCCCGGGGCGGCCGGCCGAGGGGTCACCTCCGGCCCGACCGCCGCCAACAGGCCACCCGCCGGAGCGGCGGACGGATTCGCCAGCACGCCTGTGGGCGGCACCAGCGCCCGCCCGCGCACCTCCGCCGCGACCCCGACGGCCACCCATACCGCCACCACGGGCACGAGCCAGGGCAGGCTGCGCGACCAGGAGAACCGCTGCTGGGAATCCCAGCGGAACAACCGGCCCCCGGCGATGCAGCCCACCACGCCGATCACCAGCAACGCCGCCAGCGCAAACCTCGCCTCACCGAGCCCGCCGCCGGTCACGCAGGTCTGCATCGCCTCGACCGCGTAGCGGCCGGGGAAAAAAGCCGACACATGCTGCGCCCAGGGCGGCAGCCGGGAAAGCTGCACCGCCACGCCCCCGATGATCAGCATGGGCAGAAACAGGCACTGACCGAGGGCCTGCACCGCCGGCACCGTGTCCGCCAGGGTGGCGATGACCAGTCCCAGTCCGATGAACGCAAACGCCACGAGCGTGAAGGCGACCCACAGGTCGAACCCGTGCGCGGGCGCCGTCATGCCCAAGGCAAACGCCAGCACCAGCTGCAGCAGCCCGGAGGTCAGGATCAACACGTAGCGGGCGACCGCCGTGCTCGCCACCACCGCCCAGGTGGGCAGCGGGGTCAGCCGGTAGCGACGCCAGACGCCACGTTCGCGCTCGCTCACCAGGGTGGTGGGCAGGCCAAAACAGGCCCCGCCGAGCACGCTGACGGTGAGGAGCTCGCCGAGGTGACGCAGCAGCGGCACGTTCTCATGGCGGTAGAGCACCCAGAAGGCCACGAGGAAGATCAGGGGAAAAAGGTATCCATAGATCAACGCCATGCGGTTCCGGAAGTGGAGCCGGATCGACATGGCCAGGTGCTCGCCCCACGCCTTCATCGTCCGCCCTCCGTCTCATCCGCCGGATGCGTCAGGCGCAGGAACACATCCTCCAGCGAGGCGCGCTGGATGCGCAGGTCGATCAGCCCGAGCTGCGCGCGGTCGAGGCGCGCCGCCAGTTCCACGAGGATGCGCTCCGGCGTCGACGTCTGGAAACGCAGGCGCGCACCCTCGCGCACGAGTTGCTCCACCCCCGCGAGACCGTCGAGGAAATCCGCGGGCGCCTCCTCGCGCGTGACGAGGGTCACGGCGTGGCGCGTCTCCACCGCGGCCGTCAACTCGGCGGGCGTGCCCGTGGCCACGACCCGACCGGCGTCAATGATCGCAATGCGGTCGCAGAGCGCCTCCGCCTCCTCGAGGTAGTGGGTGGAGAGCAGCACGGTGTAACCGTCTGCCTTCATCCGGCGGATTTCGTCGTGCAGGTCGCGCCGCGACGCCGGATCCAGCCCGGTCGTGGGTTCATCGAGCACGACGAGCTCGGGTCGGTTGACGAAGGCGAGCGCCAGCGCCAGCCGCTGCCGTTCGCCCCCGGAGAGCGTGTCGAAGGCGACATCGGCCCGAGCCTCCAGCGCGAACCGCCGCAGCAGGTCCGCCGGTGCGACGGCGGACCGGTAGAACGAGGCGAACAGCCGGATCGCCTCGCGGGGCGTGATTTTGTCCTGCAGCGACGTGCTTTGCAGGGCCACGCCGATCCGCTGCTTGACTTCATCGGGCGACCGCCGGGCATCCAGACCGCAGACCTCGATCACCCCCTCGTCCGGCCGGCGCAGGCCGACCAGGCATTCGAGGGTGGACGTCTTCCCCGCCCCATTGGGCCCGAGCAATCCGAACACCTCACCCTGACGGACCTCGAAACTGACCCCCCGCACCGCCTCCACGGAGCCGTAGCGCTTGCGCAGATCGCGGACGCTGACCGTGGTGGGCATGACCAGGGAAAAGACCGCTACCCCGTTCAGGGCGCCGCTCCTGCCGTATGGGCTGCGTAAATACTCAAGGCCGGCCGCGTCCGCCACGGCGCCAGCCCGGCCTCGTCCACCCCGGTGCCGGTCAGGTTGAGCAGGGTCAGCCGCGTCAGCGGCGAAAGGGTCTGCAGGCCCTTGGAGGTGATCGCCGTCTGGGTCAGATCGAGCCGGCGCAGGTTGAGGCAGGCGGCGAGCGACACCAACCCGGCGTCGGTGACCCGGGTCCGGGCCAGTTCCGCGTCGACAATCAAGTCGGCCACCGGGGCCAGTGCGGCCAGGGCTTCGTCGGTGCAACGGGACGGCGCACTTGCCGTACGCAAAATCAGTCCATCCATGGGAAGCTGGGACACAGGAACCAAACGCAGGCCCCAGGCCTTCTCCCACGCTTGCACGGCCGCGGCCCGGTCGCGATGATCCGGAGCTTGCGTCTCCACTTTCACCACGGGGACCGGAGGCGTGGGCAGCAGCCCGAATTCGCTCAATGGCGCCGTCTCCGACGCGCCCGCTTTGATCCAGCGTTCGATCAGACGGGTCTCTTCCTCCGAAAGCGGTTTCTTTCCACCACTCGGCATGAATTCCTCATCGTCGTGCGGCAGGGTGATGCGACGGTAGAGCTCACTCGCCTCCGGTTTGCCCGGTTCGATCGAGGATCCGCTGTCCCCGCCCTTCATCAGTTCGGCGAAAGTGTCCATACGAAGTCCCCCTTTGACCTTGTTGGGGTTGTGGCAGGACACGCAGGTGCGATCGAGCGCCGGCATGATGCGATCGTAGAAGAACGAAGGATCAGCGGCCCCGGCGCCGGGCCCTGTTTCCACGGGAGTGGCCGCGGCATTCAGCGTCGCCGCCGGGCTCGCACCCGTACCCGTGGCCACCGCGGCGGCAGGTCTCTTTTTCGGAGTCGGGGGCGGCAGACCGAGCCATCCACGCAAGGTGGCCGGCATGTGCTCCTCGAGGTATTTCTCCCCGTGGGTCAACTGCCCGCCCTGGTGCGCAGTCCACGTCATCAGGCCCAGCGACGCGATCAAGGTGGGCAGGTAAAAGATTCCCACGCTGAACCAGCCGCGACTGATCCAGACCCGGCGGAGCAGCATCGCGAGCAGGCTGGCCAGCGCCAGGGTGCAACCGGCCCACATGTGCTGGTTGACCAGATCGCCGGCATAACCCCCCGCCCAGGCGAGGAGCCAGCCCGCCAGGCTGGCCACAACGGCACTGAGGGCGCCCAGGGTGAGCACAAATCCCGCGGCTCCACGAATTTGCCGTCCCCGGGACGACAGGCCACCCAGCTCGAGCAGCGGCACGAGCGCCAGCAGGGCGATGGGGAAATGGAGGACGAGGGGGTGAAAACGTCCGATGAATTGCGCCAAGGTCGAGCGTTCCTGTCCATCCGCCGGCCAGAGCATCGGCAAGGCCGCCATGGAGCCCACGACGAGGACCCAGATCAGAACCGTCAACAGGCGGTACGACGGGGGCGGAGCTTCATCGGAGTTCGGTGAGGGAGGCAGCGCGGGCGAAGACATAAACGAAAGTCGAAGGGCCGTTCAAGGGGACGGCACGTCCAGATCCTCCCGAAAGACGTCAGACCAGCAAGTCGTGAATCACATTCGCCGGCAATACCCCGGTCAGCCGCTGATCCAGACCCTGAAACTTGAAGGACAGGCGATTGTGATCGAGGCCGAACTGGTGGAGCAGCGTGGCATGCAAGTCGCGGATGTGGACCGGATTCTTCGTGATGTTGTACGAGAAATCATCGGTCTCGCCGTAGCTGAGGCCCCGCTTGATGCCGGCCCCCGTCATCCACATGCTAAAGCAGCGGGGATGGTGGTCGCGACCAAAGTTGTCCGGGCGGAGCCCGCCTTGGGAGTACACGGTGCGCCCGAATTCTCCGCCCCAAAGGACGAGGGTGTCATCGAGCAGTCCGCGCTGTTTCAGGTCGGTGATCAGGCCATAGGTGGGCCGGTCGGAGTCCTCGCACAGGAGGCGGATGCGTCCGGGCAGGTCGCCATGGGTGTCCCAGCTGCGGAGAAAAATCTGCGTGAAGCGGACGCCGCGTTCCGCCAGGCGCCGGGCCATGAGGCAGTTGTAAGCAAAGGTTCCGCGCTCCTTCGCTTTCTCGCCATAAAGGTCCCAGGTCGAGGCGGGCTCCTTGGAGACATCGGTCAGTTCCGGGACCGAGGTCTGCATGCGAAACGCCATCTCATACTGCGCGATGCGGGCGTTGATCTCGGGGTCCCCCACCCGCTCAAACAGGTCGCGATTGAGGGCGTTGACGCCGTCGAGCATCGAGCGCCGGACATCGGAGGTCACACCGTCCGGGTTGTTCAGGTACAACACGGGATCGCCGCCCGGGCGCAGCGTGACCGCCGCGTGTTCGGGCGAAAGAAAACCCGAGGACCACAGGCGGTTGGACAAGGCCTGCACGTTCTTGGTCACGGGCATCTTCGACGTCAGCACGACAAACGACGGCAGTTCGTCGTTGATCGCCCCGAGTCCATAGGAAAGCCACGACCCGAGCGACGGTTTGCCGGAGAACATGTTGCCGGTCGTGATCTGCAGGATCGCCGGCTCGTGGTTGATGGCCTCGGTGTAGAGCGACTTGATGACCGTGAGTTCGTCCGCGATCTTCGCGGTCCAGGGAAAAAGATCCGAGACCCAGTGCCCGGCCTTTCCGACGCGCTTGAAGCCAAACGGGGTGGGCGCAATGGGCAGACGCGCCTGACTCGAGGTCATGCCGGTCAGGACCTGACCGCCGCGCACCGACTCTGGCAGGTCCTTGTCGAACAGGTCCTTCAGTCCCGGTTTATAGTCCCACGTGTCGAGCTGCGAAGGAGCCCCGGCCATGAACAAGTAGATCGCACGTTTCGCTTTCGGCGCGAAGTGCGGCACCAGGGACGCGGGCGAGGTCTGGCCCGCAAACGCCGTCGGCAGGCTGCGGCCAAGAATGCTCGCGAGGCCGGCCCAGGCGAGGGCCTTGCCGGAGCGACCCAGAAAATGGCGGCGCGTCTCCAGGCGCAGCCACTCGTCCTTCAACGATTGCGGGATGGGCAGGTCCCACACCGTCGGCCCTTCACCCGAATGGTCCGAGCAGAGGTGGGCATGGGGATCGTGACAGGAGGGATCGTGCATGGGGCCTCGGGTGACAGCGCGGTGAAACAGGCGGGCGGCTACTTGGTGAGAAATTCGTCGAGGTTGAGCAACTGGCTCGCCACCAGCGTCCAGGACGCAAGCTCGGAGACATCGAGGCGCGGATCCGACGACGCCTCGCCCACCCCGGTCAACAGGATCGCGGCATTGCGATCGGAGCGGAAATGGGTCGAAAAGCGCTGGAGAGAGGCCGCCAGCACGCGCTGCTCGCGCTCGGAGGGGGCGCGTCCCAACGTGGTGGTGGCGAGGAAAGCAAACCGCGCTTTTTCGTCGGACGCACCGTGCAGGGCCCGCTCGGCCAGTTTGCGCGCCGCCTCGACCCACTGCACGTCGTTGAGGGTGACAAAGGCCTGCAGCGGGGTGTTGCTCCGCGGACGCTTCACGCAGACCAGCTCGCGCGAGGGACTGTCGAAGGTCTCCATGCTCGGAGGCGGCGAGGCGCGCTTCCAGAACGTGTAGATGCTCCTCCGATACAGATCCTCCCCGGTGCCCGGTTCGTAGATTTTGGTGTTGGCCTCCGGCATCGCCACTTCCTCCCACATGCCGGCGGGCTGATAGGGCTTCACTGGGGGGCCGCCCACCCGCTCCACGAGCAGACCGGACACGGCGAGGGCGGCGTCGCGCAGCGTTTCGCCATCCATGCGGAAGCGCGGGCCTCGGGCGAGCAGCCGGTTGGCGGGATCCCGGGTCAGGTGCTCCGGGGTCACACGGGCATTCTGGCGGTAGGTGGCGGACGTCACCAGGAGGCGATAGAACTTCCGCGTGTCCCACCCACTCTCGCGAAACTCCACCGCCAGCCAGTCGAGCAGCGCGGGATGCGAAGGCTTGGAGCCCATGACGCCAAAGTCGCCGGTCGAGTCCACCAACCCGGTACCAAACACTTCCTGCCACATGCGATTGACCGTCACGCGGGCGAAGAGCGGCTGCTCGGGGGCGAGCAGCCAGTCGGCCAGACCCTTGCGGTTGCGCGGCGCTCCCGCCGGCAGCGGTGGCAGAAAGTGCGGCACACCGGGTTCGACGCGCTCGACGCGGGCAAAGTAATCGCCCCGCTTGAGCACGTCGGAATAGGCGGGGGTCGGCTTTTCCCGAATCACCAGGGTAGCGGGGCCCTTGCGAGTCAGGGCCTCGACCGCCGCATCTGCAGCGGCGAGCTCGCGCGCGAGTTCCCGGCCCTCGCGGTCAATCTCGCCAAAGAAAAACCGGTCCGCCGCGATGAACGCCTCGTCCGTGGTCCACTGCCGGGGATCGGGCTGGCGGGCGACGATTTCCGCCGCGAGGTCCTCGAAGGGCAGCCGCGCCACTTCGTCCGCCGCAAGGGCGCGACGGTAGACGCGCACGTCCTGATAACTGGTTTCGCGCAGGGGTTCCGCGTCGTCGCGTCGACCGAGGTGGGTGACCGCATCGGTGCGCACGCTCTGTCCGGGCTGCAGGGTGTCGAGTTTCACCTCGGTGTCCGCAAGGCGTCCGTTGATGAAGAGCTTGAGCCCGGCCGCGCGGCCCGAACCGTCGTACGTGAAGAAGAGGTGCACCCATTCGTAGCGCGCGATCTTTTCCTTGGATACGAGCTGGATGGCATGCTCCCCGGTCGTATGGACCAGATTCAGCTCGAGCTTGAGATCGCGCTGGTAGAGGTCCCAGCCGCGGCCGGAGAGGCGGCGGTCGTCCCCACGCCGGGCGAGGAGCGAGCCGTTGCCGGTGCCGCCACCGCCCGTCTTCTGACGCAGCATCATCCAGCCACCGGCGGAAAAGGCGTCGGTCGTATCAATGTCGCCCACCGTCCCGAGCGGGATCCGACTGGCGATGTCCATGCGCATGGCCGGCCAGGCCCAGGTGTTCTCACCCCAGACGAGCGGGTTGGTATCGGCGACGAACGTGGCCGGCGCGGCACCCGTCGCGTGGTTGCGCAGGGTCTCGCCTTTGCCCTCATCCAGACGGAGCCGGAGTTCCAAAGCGTCAGCCGCCACGGTCCGCGGACGCTGACCGGAGGCCAGCCAGGCCGCCATGAGGTCGCGCGCCGAGGCCCGGCGGGCATCATGGCGTTCCTGCACCGCGGCCCGTCGCGCCAGCTCCGCCTCCACCGCAGCCCGCTGTGCGGGGGCCGGGACGCGGAGCACCGGCACGGGATCGGGGGCATTGAGATCCCACGGCTTTTCGACGGTGTTGCCGAGGAAGGCGGCCAGGCTGTAGAAATCCTTCTGCGTCACGGGATCGAACTTGTGGTCGTGACAGGCCGCGCAGCCGGTGGTCAGCCCGAGGAAGGCCACGCCGAACGATTCGACGCGGTCGCGGGTCTGGTTGACGAAAATCTCCTCGGTGATGGTGCCGCCTTCGTTCGTGGTGAGGTTGCACCGCAGCATGCCGGTCGCCACCACTTCATCCACGGTGCGGGCCGGCAGCAGGTCGCCCGCGAGCTGTTCCCGCATGAACTGGTCGAACGGGAGATTGCGGTTGAAGGCGCTGATGACGTAGTCGCGATACGGCCAGATGGCCCGGACATTGTCGAAGTGCAGGCCGTGCGTATCCGCATAACGGACATAATCGAGCCAGTAGCGCGCGCGGTGCTCGCCATAGCGGGGGCTCGTCAGCAGGCGGTCGACCACGCGCTCATAGGCCCCGGGCGCGGTGTCGGCGATGAAGGCCCGGACTTCCTCCGGCGTCGGCGGCAGTCCGGTGAGGTCAAATGTCACCCGCCGGATCAGACTTGTGCGGTCGGCCTCGGGCGCGGGGGTCAGCCCGGTGCCGGCGAGGGAGGCCCGGATGAACGCGTCGATGGGATTGCGTCCACCCGGAGGCAGCCCGGTCGACGGCGGGGCGGGCCGGCGCGGGGCGATGAAGGCCCAATGCTCCTCGTATTCAGCCCCTTCCTGCACCCAGCGCCGCAGCAGCGCCAGTTCCTCCGGGGTCAGGGTCTTGTGCGCCTCCGGCGGCGGCATGCGTTCCTTCTCATCGGTCGACTCGATGCGCGTGACCAGCGGGCTCTTGTCCGGCGCCCCGGCCACAATGGCCGGGCCGCGCTTGGGGTGCGGCGCAAAGGCGTACTCCGCCCGGTCGAGGCGCAACTCTGCCTTGCGCGATCCGCTGTCCGGTCCGTGACAATGATAGCAGTTCTCCGCGAGGATGGGCTGAATGTGGGCGTTGAACGTCACCTTGGCCGGTGTCACCGACGCGACGCGGCTCCCCTGCCCTGCCGCCCCGGTCTCCGTACTCGTGGACCGGCGATCGCAACCCGTGGCCCAACCGGCTAGCACGATCAGCGCCGCCACCACCCCCCAGCCGGACCGGCTCGGGCGGGTCCGCGGGGTCTCACCGAATGAATTTTCACTAAAAGCGGGCGACGCGAACGGCCCGGAACGCCGCGGGGGTGAGGATTCGGGGTGGCGGGAACCAATCACGCCACCCTCGATAGGCGGGAGTGTACGTGAAGAAAAGTCTAATACACCCGGTCCCGCCATATCGTGTGAACATTCATTTCGCGACCGGCTTGAAGGCGGCCGCCTTCGGGTTCCCGCCGGAGAGCAGGTAGGCCACGAGGTCCTTCAATTCCTCCTCGTTCAATCCATTGATCAGGCCGGGGGGCATCAGGGAAACCGGATAGGTCTGGCGCGACTTCACGCTCGCGACCTTGACCAGGGTCTTGTCGTCGGGAACGAACGGGTTGGCCATGACCTGCAGCTCGCCATTGGCCTCACCGACCACACGTCCAACGAGGGTGGACCCATCCGCCAGGTCGATCTGCTCGCTGCCGTACTGGTCGCTGATGACGTGCGAGGGCTCAATGATCGCCTGAAGCAGGTCACGCACGGTGTAACGACTTCCGGCCCCGGTCAGATCGGGCCCGATGCCGCCTCCGTCTTCACCGAAACGGTGGCAAAGAACACAGGCGGTCGCGGTGAACATGGCCTTGCCCCGGTTGAAATCACGCCCGGTCAGGGTCGTCGGCACCGCCGTCACGGCCTCCGCCAGTGTATAGGCCCGGCCGGGGCCCTGGGGCGTCACCGCCGCAGTGGCAAAGGACGGCGGCGCGGGTTTGGACAGCGCGTCCAGCGCAGCCCGCTCCACGCCGGCGGGCACCTGCGCGAGGGATTCGGTCCGGATATTCTGGATGAATCCGGCGAAACTTGCCCCACCGCGCCAGCTACGGGTGCGGCTGAACCAGCCGAAATACTCTCGGCGCAGGGCCGGCGTCCAGCCGGTCTTGGCGTGACGCAACGCATAGGCGTAGGCGATCTGCTGTCGATCGGGACGGCTCACCGCCGCCGCCGACACCGCACTGGCATAGTGGTCATTGCGGGCAATGAGGCTCGCGGATCCGGGTTCCGCGGTCGCACGTTCCGACACGCTCAACAGGGGGACGGTCCGGGCGACCACCTGGGTCGATTGCAGATAAACGAGGAGCGCGACGAGCTCCCGGTTTTCGAGCGCATCCGCCGCGGGGAACAACGGTTCAAACCGCGCCGCCAGTCGCGCCTGGGTGGCGGCGTCAGGCTGGCCGAGACGGGTGAACGCCAGGTGCCACGCACGCAGGTACGGCAGGCGCTGGTCCGCAGGCAGCGCGGCAAAGGAGAGACGCTCGAGCGCGGCGATCACCCTGGGGCGCAGTGCCGGGTCACCGCGGCGCGCGAGGGCGATGAGCGCCTCCACGGCCGCCGTGGGCTGGGACTCCGTCAAGGCCCGCTCCTGCCAGGAGCCGACGGGCTGCTTCTCGATCGCCACCCGTGCGGCGAAACGGAGGAAGCGGTCCGGATGGGACAGGAAGGGCCAGGCCGCGGCCACGTGCGCGGGATTGACCTCGTCGCCATGCAACGCCTCCAGCTTCCGTCGCTGCACCGCCTCGGGTGTCGGCGGCAGCGCACCGATCGGGGCGGTGGATTCGGTTCCGGTATAGGTCACCCGATACAGGGCGGACTGGGTGCGCCGTCCACCGGTCGTGAAATAGAAGGCCCCGTCCAGCGGATTGACCACCATGTCGGTCAGCGGCAGCGGTTTTCCAGTGACAAACTCCTCCAGCTCGGCCCGGAAACTCGCCCCGGCGGGGGTCAGGTGCACCGCGTACAGGGTGCCATAGGTCCAGTCCGCCGCATAGAGGGCGCGCTGGTGGCGCGCGGGAAAACGCGCGCCGGTGCCGAAGCCCACTCCCGTGGGCGAGCCTGGGCCGATGTCGACCACGGCGGGCAGGCTGTCGGCGTAGTATGCGGGCCAGCGTCCGGCGCCGCTGCGCCAACCGTAGTCGCCGCCATCGACTACGTGGTTAATGCGGGTGGGCACATACCACGGCGTGCCGATGTCCCACTCCATGTCGGAATCAAAGGTGAACATCTCCCCGTTCTGATCGAAGGCGATGTCATACTGGTTGCGGAAACCGAGCGCAAAGAGCTCGACCGCGCGGCCCTCGGGATCCATGCGCCCGACGTAACCACCCGGCGCATACTTGTCCTTGGCGTGCCCGCGGGCGTCCCACATGCGTGGGATCAGGTGGTCCTCGCCCCAGGCGACCGGACGGGATTTCTCCATCCCGACGGGCAGGTCGGTGTGGTTGCCGTTGGCGAAATAGAGGGAGCGTCCGTCCGGCGAGAGCACGACGGCGTGCGTGCCGTGTTCGCCGCTGCCGATCATCTCCCGCACCAGCTTCAGCTCATCGAACTGGTCGTCTCCATTGGTGTCCCGGGCCCGCCACAGCCCGGTCCGCCCGCGGTTTTCATTGACCATGAAGTAGAGGCTGTCGAAGGCGTAGAGCAGCCCGTGGGCCCCGACCGCCACGGAGTTGGACATCTCGCTCTTCTTCGTGCCCGGCTCCGGCGGTTTGCCGCGGAAGGGCTGCGAAGTAAGATCGATCGACAGGCGCTCGACCGCCGTCGGACCTGGTTTGCCCAAGGGCGGCGGACTCAAGCGGTACAGGCTGCCATACTGATCGGCCACAATCAGCCGTCCCCGGGGATCCACCGTCACCGCCACCCACGATCCCTGCTCCGCCTTCGGCACCGTATAGAGCAATTCGACCTGGAATCCCGGAGCGACCACCAACTGCTCCACCGGCGTGGCCGGCGCGGGGTCGGCCGGCGAGGACTTTGCCTTCGGTTGGGCCGAAAGAGAGGCAACAACGGCGAAACCAGCGAGGGCGAAGCGGACGGCGAATCGTGGGTGACGAAGAAAGGCGGTGAGCATGGGGGAGTGACGGTTCCGGGCGGTCGGACGGAGGTCGGAACAGACCTCAGGGCAGGGTCTTGAGGAACAGGTTCTTGAACTGGATCGTCATGGGCGGGCCGGTGTGAATCTGCAGGGCGAGCACACCGGATGACGCGGCCTTGGTCGCATCGAGGTCGATGATGTCAGCCGTGGCGACACCGTTGAGGTAGTGGCGGAGGTGATTCCCCTCGGCCCGGATGATGAGCTCATTCCAGCCGTCCGGCTGGAATGCCACCGCCACCGCCGCGGCCGGCGCGGAGGGACCGGTGACCTCGGGTTTGGTCTTCTCGCCGGCGGGCGGGGCGACCAGGCGCACTTTCTCGCCGGGCTTGGCGAGGATGCCACGTCCCTTTTCCTCGTAGAGCATGCCGACGTAGCGACCCGCCGCGTCGATGTCGCCTTGGTATCCACCCACGATCCAGCCCTTCGCATCGATCACCTTGCTGCGGTACTGGATGCCGGAGTTGGCGGTCTTCTTCTCGTTGTTGTCGAGAAAGCGGAAGTGGGCGCGGAGCTCGAAATTCTTCGTCTCCCCACCCTTCCAGATCAGAAAGGTGTTCGACTTGAGCGGCGCTTCCGCCCGGGTGCGGCCGGTGATCGTGCCGTCCTCGACCGACCAGAGGGCGGGATTTCCCTCCCAGCCCGCGAGGGAGGAACCATCGAAGAGGGAAACGTAACCAGCGGGAGTCGGATCGGCGGCGCGCAGGGCGACCGCGAGCAGGGGGAGAAGTACGAGGAGACGCATAGGAGTAAAGGCAGAGAGCATGGGAGGCATAGGGAAACGAAACGGAAGGGACGAAGGCAGGCGGGAGGAAGGCCGTTCAATGGCCGTGGGCGGCGTGAGCCGGGGCCGCGGCGGCGGCCGGAGGAGACGGCGCAGGAGGGAGATTGGCCGGCAGGGCATCCGGTTTGGCCGTGACTACGAGCTGACCCCACATGACGAACCAGTGTCCCGGGAAGGTGCAGACGTATTCATAAACACCTTCCTCCGTGAACGCGGGCAGCCGCAGGGTCTCGCTCTGCCCGGACTCGAGCAGTTTGGTCGCGGCGACGAGGTCGCGCGACTCGGGCACCCAGGCCCGTCCGGCGCGGTCCAGATGTTCCGGAGGCAGGCCCAGCGCCGCCGTGGCCAGGCGCTCGCGGCTGCCGGGCTTCACCACGACGAGGTTGTGCGGCATGACGTCCGGATTCTCGAAAATGATTTCGATCGGCCGGCCCAGCGGCGCGACGATGCGCGGCGTGTCGTAGCGCATTTCCTCAACCACCGTGCGAATGACAAAGACCGGGACGCGCAGTCCGCGGATCGTCTGGCGCAGGCCGGCGGCGTCGTCCGTCGTCATGACCGCGATCAAATCGTCGGCCACCTGGATGGTATCAACGTAGTCACGCCGCGTCCGCTCTCCGGCCGGCACCCGTGCCGCCCACGCGACCAGAGCGCGGGCGGCGCGCGCCGCCGGCTCCGCGCCCCACGCCGGGCGCGGGATGGAACGCATTTCACGCGCGGCGGTGGAGATCTGCACGCCCCGTTCGATCGCACCGGCCAGGGCGGCAAACACGGCCGCCGGCTCGCGTCGGGTGCTGACGACCGCCCGCATGGCGTCGCGCTGGGTGGCGGCCACGATTTGATCGGGCCCTTGGAAATCGGTGACGGGCCGGGAAAGAAACGGCATGACCCGCTCATACGCGCCCGCCCGAAGCGTGGGATTGGGGATCAGCACAATGGCACCGAGCAGACTCTGCAGGGACAAAGGCGAACCCGCCGCCTCCGACCAGACGCGGTCGAGGGAGTTGTCCGCCAGCGCCAGCGCGGCCCAGCCGTGCGAACGGTTGTCGGAGGTATTGGTCTGCGCCAGCTTGAGCAGCGCGGGCCGTTCCGCCCGCAGCGCCTCCGGGGGCTGCGCGAGGAGCAGTTTGCCCACCGCGGCGGCGTCAAACTCACCCGGACCATCCAACACGGTCAGGACGGTGGAGACCGGCGTCCGCTTCCATTGTTTGGACAACGCATCGAGAGCCTCGGCCCGCACGGCATCCGGCACGCGCGGCCGGCCGACCAGATTCTCCGCCACCTCGACGGTGCGGGGCAGCTTGATGACTTCATCCGTGCTCAACAGGCGCAGGAGGTACCGCAGACTGGCCGGATCGCCGCTCGCGATTTTCCGGCCTTGCGCCAGGCTCTCCCGCCACAAGGGGCGGTGCTGGCGCAGGGTTTCGCCGATGGTGTAGTCGAGGTAATAATCGAGTTCGTGGCGGGTGGCCGCGAGAGCCACCTCCGCCGCTTCGATTGAGGGGAAAAAGCTGGCCGCCCGAACCACCTGCAGGCGCACGCGGGGACTGGGATCGTCCACCAGGCGTCGCAGCTCGGTCAACGCCCCGGGGAAACGGTCGCGCCAGTAGCACAGCACCCGCACGGCGGCCGCCCGCGCCTCCGGACGCCCGGAACGCAGGACGCGCCCGAGCAGATCAAGGTCGACCTGGTTGTGCCACTGATGGACCCAGAGCGCCTCCAGCTGGTGGTGCGCAAAGTCCGGGTCGGTCGGAACGAGCGCGCGTTCCCACGCCTTGGTCGCGGCAATCACCTGCGCGGAGTCACGCTTGCCGAGCTCGATCTTCGCCAGGTTGCGGATCTGGTTTTCCTTGCGCTTGAGCAGGTCGAGCAAATCGGGAATCGGAGCGCCGTCGATCACTGGCTGCCAGACAAGGGGACGGCCCTCGTAGGTGATGCGGTAGATGCGGCCGTGCACATGGTCGCGGTTGGAATCGCGCAGGTGGCTCTGCAAATGTCCGATCAGCGGGTTGTGCCAGTCGATCACATAGAGGGCTCCATCGGGACCGGTGGCGGTATCGATGGGCCGGAAATTCGGGTCCTTCGACTGCACCACGTCGGGTTCCCGCGTGCCGGTGAGTCCGGAGCCTTCGCTCTTCAACTCCACCCGGAAAATGCCCTGGAAACCAATGACGTTCGGATTGAGGTAGTCGCCCCAATACTCTTCGGGAAAGTGGGTGCTGGTCAAAATCGTGCTGCCGGCGGAGGGTCGCGAGGGCCGCGTCCAGACCTCGCGCATGCGGGGGTGCTTGGCGGGATAGTCGAGTTTGCCGCTGAAGGCGGGACCGAAATAGGTGTTGTTACCGGTCGCGTCGGTGATCAGGTCGTTGCCCCAGTAGTCGAAGGCGCGGCCGTGGGGATTGGCGAAGGCGTACGGTACATAGGTCTCGAACCGGGCCGTGAGGGGCTCGTAGCGGTAAATGGCACCGTCGATGTTGCGCACGACGCCATTGACCGTCTCGACCTGCGACCGGTGAAACACACCGTCGCTCAACAGGATGGCGCCACCCGGCTCGTAGATGAGGGAGTTGGCGGTGTGATGGGAGTCCGCGGAGTCGAGACCCATGAGCACGCGCTCTTTCCAGTCGCCCCGGCCGTCGCCGTCGGTGTCGCGCACGAACCAGAGATCCGGGGCCTGCATCAGCAGGATGCCGTCCTTGAAGAACTGGAAGCCGGTCGGGCAGTTCAAGCCGTCGAGGAAGGTGGTGCACGTATCAGCCCGTCCATCACGGTTGGTGTCCTCGAGGATGAGGATCTTGTCGGTCACGCGTGCGGTCGGCGTGAGTTCCGGGTAACTGGGCCAGACGGCGACCCAGAGCCGTCCGCGGGTGTCGAAATTCATCTGCACCGCCTTCGCCAGCTCGGGGAACTGCTTCTCGCTGGCGAAGAGGTTGGCCTTGAGACCCGGGGCGAGCGTCATGAGGCTGATCGCCTCGTCGCCGTCGATGAACGGATAGGTGCCGTCGATGTTCGGACCCGGCTTGTTCGTGCCGAACGCCGTCACGACCGGCAGCGGGAGCATCTCAACGGGACCGGTCTTGCCGGCGGCGAGCGCCCAAACGCGCCGCTCCTGGTTGGCCGTCATGACGTCGCGCTGCGCCATCTCCTCCATCATGATCTGCGTATTGGTGATCTTGGGCAAATCGGGATGGGAAACATAGGCGATCTTGGAGCGGTCGCCGTAGACATTGTAGCCGTCGACCGTGCGGTAGCGCCCATGCCAGAGGGTGTTCTTCTTGTTCACGGCGGCGCGCAAGGCCTGGCCCTCAGGGGTGGCGAGGTCCGGGGCGGCGGCGCCGAGGAGGGCCGGATAGATGCGGGCGGCGAGCCGGCCTTCGCCGGCCTCGTTCAAGTGCACCCCGTTGATGGTCAGGGGCGGCTGCGACATGCGGGCGGCCTCGGCGAAGAGTTCCTGGGACGGGGTGAAGAGGTCGACAAAGGTGACGCCGGCCTGGTCGCGGCAGATTTCCGACATCGCCCGCGTGTAGGCGGCGAGGTTCGCCTGCAGCTCCGGCTTGTACTCAAAATTCGGATCCGGGTGTCGCTCGACCGCAATCGGCGAGAAAACGACCAGGCGCGGCGCGCCAAGTCCATTGTAGGACTTCTTCCGCGTCTCCTGGATGAAGCGGGCCAGGTTCTCGCGGAACCGGGGCAGACCTTCCGGTCCGGCAAAGGCTTCGTTGTAGCCGAAAAATGCAAACACGACATCCGCCTGCACCTTGGTCAGCCAGTCGTCCGGCGTGCCGAAGTCCTTCGAGCGCGCGCGATCGACCACCTCATCGCCGGCCACCGCGAGGTTGCGCACGGAGATCTGATGCGAGGGATGGCGTGCATGGATCATGGTCTCGAGCCAGCCATGATGCTGCATGCGATCCGCCAGCCCGTTGCCAATGAACGCCACGCGGTCGTTGAGATTGAACTGAAAGCCAGTCCCGGCGGCCACGGGCGCCGGGGCGGCCGTGACCGCGGTGCGGGCGGTGGCGGCCGCCGCAGGCACGGCGACCGGAGTCACCGGGGCGGGCGCAACCGCAGCCTTGGGCGCGGGGGGCGGAGGCGGGGTCGGCGACGGGCGTGGATGTCCGGGCGGCACCTCGCGGCCCAGCGCGTAGTCGGCGGGTGTCAGGCCCAGGCGGTAGGCCTTGAATCCGTACATGAGGGGTTGGTACGGATCGACGACCCGGACGTCGGCGCTGGCGGGAACGGGACGGTCCAGGCCCCAGAAAACGGCGTTCACGACGAGGCGCCGCAGGTCTTCGTCCAGCAAATCGGTCGCGGCCCCGAGCGTGGTGCAGAAGACGCGGTTGGTGACACCTGACTCATGGCGGTGCAGGCGGGTCCAAGCCACCGGCATGGGCGGGGCATTGACGGCCTGCTCGACCTTGTCGGTCGCCCGTTTCTTCCGGTAATCGGCCGGTTCGTCCCCGGGCTTCATGCCTTTGAGCACGAGGCCGCGCAGGAGCACGGTGGCATCCGCGGGCGGATACGCTTCATACACGTCGCTGTCGCCAAAAATCTCCTGCACGCCGCGGAGGAGCGGGCTGGTGGCTGCTCCCGGCTCCACCACAGTCCGGGTGGCCTCAACCTTGTGCCGGCCCCAGTGGCTGACCCAGGTTTCGCCGAGCACGGCCTTGCCGAAACCGCCCGGGAAGCGGCCGTCCTTGCGATTCCAGGAATACTCGTTCCAACGATTGCCGGCGGGGAAGTTAAACGGGTGGGTCGACGTGCGCAGGGCCACCATCGGAACGCCACGCTCAAACGCGCGCACGAACTGCGTCATGGCCTCGTCGGGCCAGACGCGGAAACGCAACGCCATGACGATGACATCCGCCGTCTCGAGGGCGGCGGCGTCGGGCAACGACTTCTGGTTGTCCGGGTTGATGGTGCCGTCCGGGTCGAGCGGGAACAGCACCGTGCACTTGAAGCCATGCCGCTGGCTGAGAATCTTCGCCAGCATGGGGAGCGCTTCCTCGCCGCGGTACTCCTCGTCACCCGAGAGCAGCACGACATGGGCGACGGGTTTGGCTCCGCCCGGGGGCAGCAGGACGAGGGAGGTGGGGGCGGCCAGCAGGGGCCAGCCGGCGGCGGCCAAAAGCAGAAGAAAGAGGGTCCGGATCATCGCGAGGGTTCGAAAAAGGGAAAGGAAAGGCGGAATCGGCGCGGAAACCTCCGCGCCGACACCGGGGAATTGAAGGCTATCCTGAGAAAAAGGGGCCCTCGAGGGAACGCCGCGACGGGCGGGGGATCAACGGACAGGTCGGATGTGTCCGCCGGCCAGGCGTTCAGCAAGCGCGCGGCGCAGGGCAGCGACGTGACGAACGGCGGCGGACACATCCGGCGGGTGTCGTCCCGGGGCTCAGGCCCGGGCCGACTTGACCTTGACCCAGCGGCCGCTGCGCGCGGAGGCGAGCACGGCGTCGGTCACCAGATCGGTGCCCAGGCCGTCACGGAAGGTCGGAGCGGCGGGCTTTCCGTCCTGCAGGCCCTGGAGGAAGTCGGCCACTTGGTGCACGAACGAGTGTTCGTATCCAATCTGCAAGCCGGGCACCCACCAGTTCTTCATGTAGGGCTGGTCGCCGTCGCTGACATGGATGGAGCGCCAGCCGCGGACGATGCCGGGATCGCGGTGGTCAAACCACTGCAGGCGGTGGAGATCGTGGAGGTCCCAGAAGAGCGAGCCATGTTCGCCATTGATCTCGAAGGTGTAGAGGGCCTTGTGACCCCGGGCGTACCGGGTCGCCTCGAACGTGGCGAGGGAGCCGTTGGAGAAACGGGCGAGGAAGGCGCTGGCGTCATCGATCTCCACCTTGGCCACCTTGCCGGTGGCGGCGTGTTTGCGCTGCTTGACGAAGGTCTCCGTCATGGCGCTGACCGTCGCGATCTCGCCGTTCAGCCACATCGCGGTGTCGATGCAGTGCGCGAGCAGGTCGCCGGTCACTCCGCTGCCGGCGATGGACGCGTCGAGGCGCCAGGTCCCCGGACCGCCCTGCGGCACATCCGCCGAAATTGTCCAGTCCTGGAGGAACTTGGCGCGGTAGTGGAAGATCTTCCCCAGTTTGCCCTCGTCGATGAGCGCCTTGGCGAGAGTGACCGCCGGGATGCGGCGGTAATTGTACCACACCATATTCGGCACCTTGGCCTTTTCGACCGCCTTGACCATGCGCAACGCCTCGGCGGGGTTCATCGCGAGAGGTTTCTCGCAAAGGATCATCTTGCCGGCCTTGGCCGCGGCGAGCGCGATCTCGGCGTGCACATTGTTGGGGGCGGCGATGTCGATCAGGTCGATATCATCGCGGGCGATGAGCTGCTTCCAATCGGTCTCGACCGATTCGTAGCCCCACGTATCCGCAAAGGCCTTGGCCTTGGCGCCGTCGCGGCCGCAGGCCGCCTTCAGCACCGGATGGTAGTCACCGGGGAAAAAATTGCGCACCTTGCGGAACGCGTTCGAGTGTGCCCGGCCCATGAAGCCGTAGCCGATCATGCCAACATTGAGAGGTTTCATCGTCAGAAGGAGTTTGGGTGTCTTAGTCTTTTTGATACCAGCCGTGGTTTTCGCGCACCTGGATCATGGCGGCGAGGATGTCGTTCCAGGTCTGCTGCTTCATCATGACCTCGTTCGGGAACATGCAGCCGTCCCAGCAGATGTGTTTGACCTTCTTGGTCACCTTGCCCTTGCCGTCGCGCAGCCAGTAGCCGGAATCGCGCGCAATGTTGAGTTTGCCGCGCGGATCGGTGGCGACGCAGTGGCGGCCGGTCTTCTCGTGCTCGCCGGAGCCGTGCACGGTGCCGTCGTTCTGGGCGACATGGAAGTCGATCGTCCAGGGCCGGAGCGCAGCCGTGAGTTTCTTCATCGCGGCATGGAAGGCCTCCGGTTCCCAGTGATACTGCTTGGGCACGATGCGATGCGCCTCGGCATTCTCGCCGAGCGTGTAGAGGAGCGTGTGCGACATGTCGGCCTGGAAACCCACGACCTTGGGCATGTCGACCGCTTCGAGGAGCTGAACCATGTTTTTCCAGCTGTGCATGCCACCCCAGCAAATCTCACCCTCGGCCGCCAGGCGCTCACCCTCGCCCTTGGCGATTTTGCCGGCCTCGCGGAACGTCTGGGCGATGAGCTTGGTATTGCCCTTCGGGTCCTTGTCCCAGTCCTTGACCGACGCCGCGCTGTCGATGCGCACGACGCCGTACGGACGCACCCCGAGGTCACGCAGCTTGGCAGCGATGCGCACCGCTTTGCGCACATGCGTCAGCCAGTTGGCGCGTTTGGTCGCATCGCCCATGGCCGAGGCGTCGAACCAGACCGGCGCCACGACCGAGCCGACGTCAAACCCCTTGCCCTTGATTTTCGCGGCCAGCGCCTTGATGCCGTCGTCGTTGATGTCGATGTCCGTGTGAGGATTGTAGAGGAACAGATCGACGCCGTCGAATTTGACTCCGCCGACCTCGGCCTTCGCCGTGAGATCGAGCATGGTGTCGAGGTCAATGAAGGGCTCTGCGCCCGGGCTGCCCTTGCCGACCAGGCCGGGCCACATCGCATTGTGCAGTTTGGGGAAGTTATTTTGAGGCATAGGATGAACGAGGGATTAAGGGTGAACCACTATCAAAATGGATTGCTACGATACGCGCCCATCGCGGGTGCGTCGGGGTGCAGCTTCAGGCGTTTGCCCGGCTGAAGGAAGGACCGCGGCACCCAGCAGGGCGCGAGGCGGAGCAGGCCACCACCGTCGGCAAGGGCGGCCTCGACGAGCGGACGGACCTTGGACTTAACCGTTTTCAGGGAAGTGACAGAACGCATCAGAACGACGAACGAGGTTGGACCCGCGTCCGCCCCGATCGGGTGAGCGACCGGAGCAGGGGCAACGACGAATCACCTCTGCAGGTCGGCAGCATCGAACAGGACGGGGCATGGGGCAAGGGGTCCCGGAAAAGGACACCCTACCCTAGCCGACCGACCTCCGCTTGGCTAGGATCTCGACGGCATTTTTTTGTAGAATAGCGGCAAGCCCATGGAAACACAGCGGCGCGTCCCATGATATGCCCATCGTGGCATCGCACGCCCATCCCCGCGGGGTCGGCGACCCCACCTCCACCGGAACGGGTCTCACTCCCGTTGGAGGTGGCCTCGCCGAGGCCGCGACGGGACCCTCGGTCCCGCCCTCTGCGCCCGCGGTATCGTCGCAGACCCACCACCCAGCGGAACGAACCCCGGGGAGGGAGGCGCCTTGTTGGCTAGATCGTGCCTTGGCTGAGCATTGCCAACACGAAGCCGGAATCCCCGGGGTTCGTGGAGCGGTCGTTGCGGCCTCAACGAGGCCGCCTACAACAGGCGCGCCGGCTCAGGCCTGGTGTCGCTCGCGGTAGCTGCGCGGCGTTTCGCTCAACAACCGGCGGAATTCGCGATTGAAGTGACTTTGGTCGGCAAACCCGAATTCCGTGGCAATATCCGCCAGGCTTTTGCGGGTGTTGACCAAGGCGTGACACGACAACCGCACCCGCAACTGTCGGACATAGTGCTGCGGCGTGCACCGGTAGCTGGCCCGGAACTGGCGCTCGAACGCCCGCAGGGAAAGCCCGCAGGCCTGCGCGAGCTGCAGATTGGAAACGGAGCGCCCCACCCCTTCGCTGATCAGCTGGATCGCCAGGCTGAGCGGCTCGCCCCGGGTGGTTTTGGCCACGCCGTTGAGCGGACGCGTGATCCCCGCCGTGCCCACGACGCGCCCTTTCGGGTCATGCAACGGAATCTTGGTCGTCGAGCACCACCGCGAGGTGTGGTCATACCGGCCGATCAATTCGACCCGCCCCACGATCCGCTCGCCCGCCAGCACCCGTTCGTCATCGACCCGGTAGAGCTCGGCCAGCTGCGGGGCACACAAATCAAAGTCCGTCTTGCCCAGCACCTCGTCGCGATTCTCCAGCCCGAAATTGAGCAGGAACGAGCGGTTCACCCACTGATAGTGTCCCGCCACATCCTTGATCCAGAGCGGCACATCCTCGAGAGCGTCACAAAGGATGACCACCTCGGACGCCGCCGCGCCGATGCAGCGAAGGGATGCGTGGAGGGAGGTCATCACCACAGCGGTGCGAAGGAATCGAAACAAAGCCCCATGAACGCACGAGCCTAGGCCCCCTCCTCCGGATCGGCAAGACTCCGCGGAAACGAACTGAGCGTGGTGCACGTCCGCTCCGGAAGCCCACCGACGCCGAGGGATCATGGCACGCTCCAAGCCCGGATTCTCCTCCGATCCCAATGCCGCGCGTGCGTGGGGAGGCCGAAGCGCAGAAAAAACCAAGCGTCATTTAATACCTCACATTGAATCACTTACTCACACCTCTGTTCTCTATCCGCCGCCGCCCGGCCAACGGCAGGAACCGGCGGTCGCGCGCGGAATTCCGGTTGCCGGCCCGCCCATCTGCGTGCGCACTGGAACCGGGTGTTCGTGACGTTCCGATCTCCTACCCCTGCCCCATGCCTTCCGCGCTCCTTGCCCGCCGTCTCCGCGTCTGGATCCCACCCACGCGATACATCTTTGCACTCCTCGGGCTGTTGCTCGCGGCTCACGCCGCGGAGACGTCCGTCTCTCGCCGGCCCAACATCCTCTTCGTGATCAGCGATGACCAATCGTGGCGCGACACCGGCGTGGGCGGTGGACGCACAGTGCGCACCCCGGCCTTCGACCGCATCGCGCGGGAGGGCGCCCGGTTCACGCATTCCTTCTGCGCGAGTCCGTCGTGCACGCCATCGCGGAGTGCCATTCTGACCGGGCGCCACATCTGGCAGATCGGCGAAGCGGGGGTGCTCTACGGCACGCTCCCGCCCGAGTATCCGCTCTTCCCCCACCTGCTGCAGGATGCCGGTTACTTCACCGGCTTCACCGGCAAGGGCTGGGGGCCGGGCGAATGGCAGGCGGGCGGCCTAAAACGCCATCCCCTCGGTCGCGAGTACAACACGCGCCTCCACGCGCCCGCGCCCCACGTCGCGCTCGATGCGCGCGACTACGCCGCCAACTTCGAGGACTTCCTCCGCGACCGGCCGGCGGGAGCCCCGTTTTTCTTCTGGCTCGGCGCGACCGAGCCGCACCGCGTGTACGAGGCGGGGGCTGGCCTGCGCGCCGGCAAGGACCCGTCCGAAGTCACCGTGCCGCCCTACTGGCCGGATACACCGGAAATCCGCAGCGACCTCCTCGACTACGCCCAGGAGATCGACTGGTTCGACGCCCAGCTCACGCGGGTCCTCGCCGCCCTCTCGGCCCGTGGCGAACTGGACAACACCGTGATCGTGGTCACCAGCGACAACGGCATGCCCTTCCCCCGTGCGAAAACCACCCTCTACGATCCCGGCGTGCGCATGCCGCTCGCCGTCCGCTGGCCGGGCCGTATTCCCGCCGGTCGGGTGATCGACGATTTCGTCAGCCACATCGATTTCGCACCCACCTTCCTGGCGGCCGCCGGGCTTGCGCTGCCCGCCAGCCTCACTGGACGCAGCCTGATCCCGGTGTTGAGCGCCACCGGTTCCGGTCACATCGACCCCGCGCGGACGCACGCCTATTTTGGTTCCGAGCGCCACACGTGGTGCCGACCCAACGGAGCGACCTACCCCATGCGCGCCGTGCGCACCGCCGACTACCTCTACATTCGCAATTTCGCGCCGGACCGCTGGCCCACCGGCGGACCCGATTTCGTCTCGTCCAACAAGACGTTTCACGGCGACGTCGATGGCGCACCCATCAAGGACTTCCTCGAGGACCCCGCCAATCAGCGGCGCTTTCCTACGCACTATGAACTCTGCTACGGCCGACGCCCGGCCGAGGAACTTTACGACGTGCGCAACGATCCCCATCAGATCCACAACCTCGCGGCCGATCCCGCGCGGCGCGCGATCCGCGAAAACCTCTGGCAACAGCTACGCGGTTACCTCGCGCAGACCGGTGATCCCCGCGTGGAAGGCCGCGACCCGTGGCAAGATTACCCCTACCGGCAGACCGTGGGCTTCGGGGCCACCTTCAATCGCACCCTGAGCGCCGCCGAGCGCGACGCGGCCGCCGGTCGGGGCGCGCACAAGCCTCAGTAGGCGATGCGCCATCGGGAAAGGCCGATTCCGCGGCCCGCGGAAATTGTCAGCCACGGATTTCGCATCCGTTCCTTGCCTTGGCACCGGCTCTGCCTAGGTTCGCCGGCTTCTATGCGTCGCTCTCCCCACGTCCGCGCGTGCCTCGTTCTTGCCGTCGCGCTGGTCCTCTCCCCCCTGGCCTCAGCTCAAACTCCTGGAAGCAAGGGGCTTCTCACGCTCAATGTCATGGATCGCGCCGCCGCTCCAGTGGTGGCGGCCGCTTCGGACGAGCCGCAGCAGGCCTTGCGGCGTTTCAAGGTGCCCGCCGAGTTTTCGGTGTCGCTCTTTGCCGCGGAGCCGCTGCTGGCCAATCCGGTGGCCTTCGGTTTTGACGAAAAGAACGCGGTCTATGTGGCCGAAACGTATCGCTACCGGTCGAGCGTGCTCGATATCCGGGACTACATGCCGATGTTGGAACAGGACCTCGCCGCCCGGTCCGTCGAGGACCGCAGTCAACTGATCCTCGATCAGTTCGGCACCGAGGGCAAAGCAGAGCTGTCCAAGGAATCCGAAATCCTGCGCCGGGTGGTGGACACGAATGGCGACGGGGTGGCCGACACCTCCAGCATCTTTGCCGAGGGCTTCAACGACGCGCTCGATGGCATCGCGTCCGGCGTGCTCGCCCGCGAGGGCGAGGTCTGGTTCACCAACATGCCCCACCTGTGGAAACTGAAGGGACCTGACGCGGCCGGAAAATCGACCGGCCGGACCTCGATCAGCCATGGGTACGGCGTGCGCTTTGGTTTCACCGGCCACGACTCCCACGGTCTCATCATGGGGCCCGACGGCAAACTCTACTTCTCCTTCGGCGACCGCGGCGCGCGGGTGCGCACCAAGGAAGGCACGGTCATCGACAGCGCCGACATGGGCGCCGTGTTCCGCTGCAATCCCGACGGGAGCGAAATGGAGCTCGTCCACACTGGTCTGCGCAATCCGCAGGAACTCGCCTTTGATGACTTCGGCAATCTGTTCACGGGTGACAACGACTGCGATCAGGGCGACGTCGAGCGTTTCGTGTATGTCGTGGAAGGCGGCGACAGTGGCTGGCGCGTGGGCTACCAGCACAGTCCGCTGGGCAAGGCCGGCCCGTGGAACCTCGAACGCCTTTGGGTCCCTTACTTCGAGGGTCAGGCCGCCTACCTCCTGCCTCCCATCGTCAACACCGCGGACGGTCCTTCCGGTTTGACCCACTACCCCGGCACGGGACTGCCCGAGTCATTCCGAGGTGCCTTCTTCATGTGTCACTTCAAGGGCTCCTTCACCACCAGTGGCATTTACCTTTACCAGCTCCAACCCGATGGCGCCTTCTTCAAGATGGCCCGTCAGGAGTCGTTCGTCTCCGGCACGCTGCCAACCGATGTCGATTTCGGCACCGATGGACGCCTCTATTTCTCGGACTGGGGTCAGGGCTGGGCCAAGAGCAAGCGCGGCCGGCTCTACGCCATGGCGCATCGCGACACCGCCGGCACGCCGCTGGTGAAAGAAACCCAGCGCCTGCTG
>JAEUGY010000074.1 GCA_016794625.1 Opitutaceae bacterium | reverse complement strand
GATTCCCCGTGGGGGCGCCACCTATATTCCAGATAAACAAGGGGATGTGATTCTCCCCGCAGTCGAAGAACTTCGTCTCCACTCAGGTGGTCGCGACCTGTTTCAGCCGCCGCGGTTTTCGAGGATCCGTCGAACGTCCACCTGGCTCAACCGGTGAAGCTTGTTCTTCTGCCGTTCCCGCGTCTCGGAGCGGAGACCGTGGGATTCAAGCTCTTGCGGGGTGTGCCTCCGGCTCTATGCGGGAGAATCAATCCGGAAGGAGAGACGCGCCGCCGCAGCCGGGCCTGCGGTGCCGTCACTCATTCACGCTATCACCAGGCGTGGGTTTCACGGCGTGGTCATCCCTCTTTTCCAGCTCACACCCAAGAGCGCCATCCTGCCAAACCCCAGTAGGCCAGATAGGCACTCGCCGTCGACAGGGCCAGCGCCGCCGCGAAACTGTGCCACCAGACGAGGCGTGGCATGGGCATATGACGCGCCCGCCAGGCGGCAAAGAGACTCCAAAAACTGAGCGCGGGAAAGGCGATCGACAGGGCAAAAATGGAAACCGACCAAACAGTGGGATGACCGAGGCGTTCGATGGGATCCGGGATCGTTGCCGCAATCGCGACTAGGAGTGCCAGTCCCGCCAGCGTGGACAGAAGGGGCAGCGTGCGTGTTCTCAGATGGGTGGCCGTGCGTAAACCGCCCCAGAATCGGCGTGGTACCCACACCAGCGCGAAGACGAGGGTCGACTGCGCAAGGATCAGAATCGTCACCACCGATGCCATCTGGAAGGGAGCCACTCCCGGCGGCAGGCGCCGGAACGTAGCCGTGCCGACCTCGATCAACGTTCCCTCGGACCGATCGGAAATCAGGGCAGCAGTGGCGACCGCTTCGTTGGCATGGCGAAAGGTATGCGGCCCGGTGGCCACGAACACCTTCTTTTTGCCCAGGCCTTGGAGAGTGAATCCACTCTCCCCAACCGTCACCTTCTTCATTCCGACAAGACGCAGCGCAAAACGCCCTAGCTCCTGCCTCGGGGTGATGGGCTCGTACCAGCCGTCATACGCCTTCGCGACCTGTGACGGCAGGATGAACGGAGGCGGCAGGGTCGGAGGCGTCAGCGAACGGGTCAAATACCTGCGGACCACTCGCCCGATGTCCGCCAACACCCGCCCGTTGCCTGAATTGATCATGACGCAATAGCCCACACCGAGTTCGGGCAGGTACGCAAAGTCGGTCAGCCCTCCCACGACGCCGCCGTTGTGTCCAAACCAGGCCCGTCCGTCATGCACCGACATCATGAGGTGCAGCCCGTATCCAGCCGAAAGCCCGTCGCGGGCCGCATAGGTCGTGGTCGGGTGCTCCATCCGTTCAATAACCGAGGAAGGCAAAAGTTGCGCGCCTCCGTACGCGCCTCGGTTCAGAAAGAACTGAATGTAGCCGGCCATGTCCCGTGCCGAAGCATTGATGGCACCCGCCGGCCGCACGCTGATTTTCCAGTAGGGATAGGTCGTCCGCCCGTCGGAGCCGTGAAGCTGCGTGATCTGTTGCCTGACCTCCGGCGTCCCAAAATAGCTGGCGGTTTTCATGTCGAGCGGACGAAACCAGGTCTCTTTCACGTGGTCCTCGAACCGTTGGCCTGTAATCTTCTCAATCGCGTAAGCCGCCGCCGCTGGGCCAAGGTTGGAATACGAAAAGCGCGTACCGGGCCTCCACCTCGAGGTGCGCGTGGCCGGCCGCAGCGACAGACCCTCGCGCAACGACGCCTCCTCGGCCGGATTGAAGGCAAGTTCCTTCAGCGCGATGTCATCCCAGCCCGCTGTGTGCTCCAAGAGATGCACGATTCGCACCGGATCCGTCTCCTCCCACGGGTTGAAGAATTCGAGATCCGGCGCGCGGGATTTGAGCGTATCATCAAGCCGCAGTCTCCCCTCCTGCTCCAGCTTCAGAACCGAGAGGGCAACCAACGTCTTGGAGGTGGAGCCAATGCGAAAAAGGGTGTCCGCCGTGACCTTTTTCTGGGCCGCAATGTCGGCCATGCCCAAACCCGCGATCCACTCCGGTCCCTCTCGCCTCACGACGGTAACGGCAACTCCCGGCGTACGCGAAGCAGCGCGGCCCAGAATGGACTCGATCTCCCTTTGGAGCGCCGCAATCGAGTCAGGCCTTGTCTCGGGCTCAGCCGCTCGAATCGCCGTTGTCGTGATCGAGACTACCAGCAAGAAAAGGAAAGCGAAGCAGCGTGGAAATGTCTGGAACCTGGCCACGGTGGCAACGTGCAGGGCTGCTGCGCGAATGTGAACGCAGTATTTCAATGTGCGGTGCAATGCATGCTCATGAATTTCTTCGTCCAAGGGAAGTTCAGGTTGGCTCTGGCGAGTTGTCTGTCTGCCTGTAGCGCGATGGCTCAAACTCCCTTCCATATCCCACCTCCGACGAAAGAAATTCCTTTGTATGAGGGCGTAGCTCCCGGCTCTGAGCATTGGGACTGGGAGGAACGGACCTTCACCACGCGGCGGGGAAACAACGTAACGCAGAATGTCGTGAGGCCGGTTTTGCAGTTTTATCCGGCCGCACCTGCCAAGGTTTGTGGCACCGCGGTGATCGTGGCTCCGGGCGGCGGCTGCACCAATCTGATGGTGAACAATGGAATCGATACGCTCCGGTTCCTGACCGCAATCGGGGTCCATGTCTTTGTGCTCAAGTACCGTCTGATCTACGTGGATCCGAACGTGCCCCTCCCGCCGCCTGGCCCCGCCCTGCCACCGCCACCTGCTCCGATGGATGCGAACGGTATCATCCTCGACGGTCCTCAAAAAGGGCAGAACTACATTGAATTGGCGGTCCGTGACGGACGTCAGGCGGTGCTTCGGATCCGGGACATTGTCGGTGAACTCAACGTGAAAACAAATCGCGTTGGCTTCATCGGCTTCTCGGCAGGGAGCGTGCTGGGGCTTGCTCTGGTTGACGGACCTCGCGAGACGCGTCCCGACTTCATCGGTGCCATCTATGGCGCAAAGGAAGAGCCACTCCCACCGCCGGATGCTCCCCCACTTTTTATCGCCGTTGCAGCGGATGACGAGTGGGCCGCATCTCCGTCGCTCGCCCTGTTTGCAGCCTGGCGAAAAGCCAAGCGACCCGCCGAGCTCCACGTTTTTCAGACCGGCGGCCATGGTTTCGTCGTAAAAGGTGGCGGCGGCGACCATTGTTTGGAGCGATTTCAAGAGTGGATGACGTCAAATGGATGGCTCTCGCGGTAGAAGCGCGGTCTATCGCGCTCCCGCCCATCGGACGCAGACGGCGCCCACGCCGTATCTCGCTCGACCCTTGTTAACCGGGGTCGGCATGTGTGGGGCTGTGGGGCCTCGGCGGCCACATTGGTGATTGCCAGCCGGCTCCGGCTTGATGCGATCAGGCTGACCGTACCACCCCGATGTGCTCATGAATGAATGCCTGACTGACGCAGAACAGGAAACTCCGCTCGAACAAGGACTTGCCCGGATTCGCTCCGCGGGCAAGCGGATCACCCAGGCCCGCGTTGCCCTGATCGGTCATCTCCTGAAACAGTCCAAACCGGTGTCGACCGAGGAGATTTATGGAGAGCTGATGAAGTCGACGTCCTGCGAACTTATGACCGTGTATCGTTGCCTCATGGCGCTCGAGGAACTGGGCATGGTCCGGCGGGACTTTAGTTTCGAGGGCACGACCCTGTGGTACTACGTTCGGGAATCGACCGCAGCTTATCACGTTGTTTCGAAAGACACCGCCGGTTCCGAGCCTTTGGATCCGGAGCTCTGCGGACTCCTGGCGCGAGCGTGTGCTAGAGTGGAGGAAATCCTCAAAGCCAGAGGGTATTCAGAGGTCACTCACCGGGCACGGTTCTTTGCGCGGGGACTGTCGTTGAGCTAAATGAGCGTTGTGACCACGTGACCCGTCGAGCCTGTCACCATCGCCCTCGTCTGCCTTAGTCAATCTACGGGGTCGAGTCGATCCAAGGGCTCAAACGGGCGTTGCCGCTAAAAGATCCGGTCGCTGTCTCCGATTTGACTTCGTGTGTTTTTCGTGTGTGGATTCGGAGATGAAGCTAAAGACGGTCAGCGTGGATTTGGAGGCGTTCAACCTCATAAAGAAGGAGAAGCGTCCTCGTGAATCCTACGGGGACGTTGTCCGCCGAGTCTTCGCAGATCGCGCCGAATCGAGCTTCGATCCATCGGAGCATCTCGACCAGCTCTTTTCCGAATTCGGCGGTAAAGGGGTTTTGACGCCGGCCGGCCGAAAGCGCGTGGCCGCGAGGCAGAACACCCCACCGCGGTCGACGCGCGCTCCCCGTGCTGTTTGATACGAGTTTCTTCATCGACCTCGAGCACGAGCTGGCCAAGGGAGTACCCGGTCCCGTCGCGGGCTTTCTGGCCGCGCATCGCGGGCACGCCAAACGGGTGACCACGGTCACCTTGGGGGAGTTCGCGGTCGGCGTGACGAATTCGCGGGCGCTACGACGTTTCTTCCGCGGTTACGCGCCGATGCCTCTGGGGAGGGAGGACGCTGTTTACGCGGGACAACTGCAGGCTAGGCTCGCCTTCGAGATGGGGGAAAATGATCTCTGGATCGCAGGCATCGCGCTGCGTCATGGTCTGACCCTGGTCACTCGAGATCGCATCTTCTCCCGGGTTCCGGGTCTCAGAATCAAGCCGTATTGAATCCGGTGCATCGTCAGGGCCGGCTGGGTCCGTTCCCCTCTACGTGCGTTGACCAAGCAGGCGCCTCCGACCTGGCCCGATGAGGCCCCTCGAGTGCTGACCACAGGTGCGACCGTTCACTTTAAAATCCCTGCCGCGAACGCTGCGTCCGCTTTGTTGAATCGGACATTTTTTCCTTCGCCGTCCGGTTGACGTTTTTTGGCGCCTGGCCATACCTGCGCGCATGCCCTTGCTCACCATCGTTCCGCCGATGCCGGGTGCCGAGCGTCGCTTCCAGCCGTTTGTGGAGTTCGTGCACTCCTGCGGCTGGCAGACGGAATTTGTCCGGCTGGACTGGCCCGAGCGTCGTCCGCCCTTCGGCTCGATGGAGATCTTCCCGCAGGTCGAGGCCCAAACGGTGGACAAGGTCGTGCTGGGTTACTCGCTCGGCGCGCTCTACGCGCATCTGGGCGCCCTGCGCGCGCGGCACCTGATCCTGGGCTCGATCTCACCCTTCTTTCTCGAAGACGACGACGAGCCCGAGCGTTGGATGGTTTCCTACCGCGCCGGCAACGTGGCCACCCCCGCCGACATCATGGTCGGCGCTTTGGAAGACGAGCAGATGCACCGCCGCGCCGCCGCCGTCCGTGACTTCTATCGGCAGCACACCTACACCGACGTCCCCGACGCGGAGCACGAGCTCTGGCATCCGAACTACCTGCGGGCGGTGAAGACCGCGCTGGATCGCCTCCCCACGAAATCCATTTCGGCGGGTCGTCCCTAGGCTTCGGGACGTGGGGCTGAAACGGGCTGGCTGCCGGGAGGGTCTGCGGTCCAGAGGACCACGTTGCCCTCCGTGGCGGATACGTCGAATTTTTCGACGGAGGTCTCGGGTTCCACGCCGACCGGATAGCTTTTTACCCGGATCGCTTCGGGCATGAACACGGAGCGGCCGGTGGTGAGATCAAACTCCCAGCCGTGCCAGGGGCAGCGGAGGATTTCTCCGTCGCGCTGGAACACGGGGCGGTAGGGCTCCTCGGCGGTGATGAGGCCGGTGCGGCGTCCTTCGCAGAGGGGGGCGCCGCGGTGGGGGCAGCGGTTGCGGAGCGCGAGGTAGCGTCCGTCCTCGAGGCGAAACACGCCAATGCTGCGGCCGTTGATCTCGACCAGCTTGCGCGCTCCGGGAGGCAGGTCCCCCACCCGGCAGACAAGATGGGCTTCGCGGCGGGGTTCGCTCATGCCCTTACGGTTCCCGCCAGAGGGACGAGTTTGGGGTAGCTGAGCAGGGCGTTATCCGCCAGGATCTGGCGCCTGACCTGGGGCCCGAGGCGCGCCGGCACGGCCTCCGGGGGGTCAAAGTCCCAATGGGGAAAATCGCTGGAATACAACAGGGTCCGGGCTCCGTTCATCCAGGCGATGACCTGATCGACGGCAGTGGGCGGTTCGCTTTCCTCGAAGGGCTGGGTCGTGAAGCGGAGATGCTCGTCGATGTACTCGCTGGGCAACCGCTTCACCCAGGGTGTCTGCAGCCGCAGTTCCTTCCACGCCGCATCCGCCCGCCAGCGAAATGCCGGCACCCAGCCGAAGCCGGATTCGCAGAAAATCACTTTGAGCTGGGGAAACTTCTCAAACGTGCCCTCGAACAGAAAACTCGAGAGGTGCGCCTGGTAAAACTGGGGTCGGATCAGGTAAGTCTCGGCATAATAGGACGGAAATCCGGCGGCCGTGGGCGGCGGATTCATGCCGAAGCCTTCGTTGCTGAAGTGGACCGCCAGTGACAATCCGTGGTCCACGCACGCTGCATAAACGGGGTCGAACTCGCGTTTGCCGTAGAGCCGGGTGGAGCCGCAGACGACGTACACGGCGACCACGGACGGATGGTCACCCAGGCGCTCGATCTCCTTCACGGCGAGCACGGGATCGTGCATGGGCACGGTCAGCGACAGCCGGTAGCGCGGGTCCTTCGCGACCCAGTGTTCGAGGGACCAGTCGTTGATCGCGCGAATGAGGGCGGCGCTGTAGTCCACGTCGGCCAGCGCCACGAGCGAGGGCGTCAATTCGACCTGCAGAATCGCAAGATCGATGCCGCAGTCATCGAGGAGCTTCCGCTGGAACATGGGAAAGTTTGACCGGGGATCAACGTCCTCGCCCGCGTCAAAGGTATCGGCCCGGGCACCACGCCAGCCACCGTTGGCCTGGTGGAGTCCGGTGTTTCGGGGCAGGCCGTATTCAAGCAATCGATCGCGCTCGAGGCGGGAAAGGTAGGGAAAGAGATCCTCCTTGGCCCGGACGTTGTGGTGCACATCGGCGTCGACCACGCGGATGCGCGAGGGGGTCGCGACGACGGATTCCGGGGAGGACACGAAGGCAGGGACGGGGGTTGTCACCGGGAGGGGAGGAAGGACGGCACGGACGAGGCGAGTCGGACGATTCCGACGCTCGGGTGTAGCGGGTCCGGGTTTTTGAGATCAACCCAAATATCGCTGCGCCGGGCCGGGGTCCGGCCGCGCGCGGAGCCGACGCGTTCAGGTGAGCAGGCCGAGCTTGCGCAGGCCGTGGGCGAAGGTCTCGAGTTCCTGGTCACTCAGGCTATGGTAGGGTTTGCGCCGCCAGCGCCCCGCGATGCCCTTGAGTTCGAGCATGGCCTGAATGCCGGCGTTGAAGCCGCCGGGCAGGCCCATGAGCAGGTCAAAGAAGGGCAGGTCGTAGTCCCGGATGATCCGCCGCGCTTCCCCGAGGTGGTTGGCCGTGATGGCCTGCCAATAAGCGTGCGCGATCTCGGGCTTGAAGGTAATCAGGGTCGAGAGGTAACCGTCGCAGCCGTAGGGATGGTTATTGAGGTGGTTCTGCTTCTGCCCGCCCGAAACCACGGCCCAGCGGTCTTGGACGAGCAGGGACATCTTGCGGGCAAACTCGCCGCACATGTCATCCTTGATCGCCACCACCTGGTCGGTGGCGTCCAGCACGAGCCGGAGGGTGTCGAGGCCGAACTTCGGTCCGCGGGCGATGAAGACGTTGGACACCAGCATCACGGGCATCACGGTCGCCACCGCGCGGTAGTGCTCCGCCAACGTGGCGGGGGTGCAGGAGCCGCCCCAGTCGGGCGGCATGACCATGAGCAGGTCGGCCCCGGCCTGGCGGGCGAATTCGGCGAATCGAATCGCCTGCGTGGTGTGGTAGTAGCGGTCGGCGGCGATCACCAGGGCCCGCCCCGCCGTGTGCCGGATCGTCGCGAGCGTCACCTCGGCGATCTCCTGCTCGGACAGTGCCACGTAGTGGCTGTCCCCGGCCGTCAACATCAGGGCCTTGGCCCCGGCCGCCAGGTTGCAGTCAATCAGGTTGCGCAGGCCGTCGAAATCAATGCTCCCATCCCGGTTGAACGGTGTCTTGAGGGACGGCATCGGCCCGGACAGCCGGGCGCGCAGTTCGGGGTGGGCACCGCGTGGGGAGGAGGTCATGGGAAAGCAAAGGAAGAGCGATCAACGGGGGCGCTGCTTCAGGCTGGCCCCGGCGGCGCCGCGAGGCTGGCCTGGACCTTCTTCGGCAGCTTGGCCACGACGAGGTCGTAGCTGCGTCGGATGCGTCGTTTCAACTCGGGCGTGGGCAAGGCGCCGAGGTCGCCCACGCGCACCCAGTGTCGCTTCGCACAGTAGGGCGCCTGGGTGATGCCATCGATGTCCGTCAACGCGTCGAACTCGTCCGGGGTGCACTTGAACACGACGCCGTCAATTGTCTCGGCATCGAGCGCGATGATCAGAAACATCTTTCCCGCCACCTTATAGACGAGGCACTCGCCCCACTGTTTGACCCAGGTCGTCTGCGGCAGGGAGAGCGCAAATTCGCGGAGGACGGAAAGGCGCATGGTTCTCTCCTAGAGCGAGGCCTGCCCGCGCATCGAGGTCAAGGTCGGGCACTTTGGACCGCGGCCGTGGGAGGAGGATCGACCGAGGAGCCCTTGTCCCAGCCAGGGCAGAAAGTGACGCGTCCACCACTGCATTTCCGCGCTCCACCGCTCCCGCCGGGTCCGCTGCAGCGGTGGCACCAAGGGCTGCAGCCAGCTTTCGCTGCTGCCCGGCAAGCGGAGCGCGTACGCCAGAGCTTCGGCAATGCGCGCATGGCCCGCGGCATTGGCATGTATCCGATCTTCACTCCACAACCGGGGATCGGTCGCCACCGGATAGGCGGCGAAATCAACGAGGAGGGAGCCCGAGCGTTGCGCGGCGGAGGCAAGCGCACGATTCAGGCGGGCGATGCGGGGTGAAATCAGTCGCGCCAGCGGCATCAGGGGGGTCAGGTCGGGCAGCGTGAAACTGAGCACGGTGGCGCCGGACGCGGTCAGCGAACGTTGCATGACTTCGATGTCGGCCGCCACGCGATCGGCGTCGAAGCGCGCCTGGGTGACGTCGTTGGTGCCACAAAACAGAGTGGCCAGATCCGGCTTCAGCGCGAGCGCCGCGTCGAGCTGCCGCGCCCGCACCTCCGCAGTCGTCAAGCCGCGCACCGCGAGGTTGGCGTAGGCAAGTTCACCCTGAACCTCGGAGAGGCGTTCCGCGAGGCGCTGCGACCAGCCGCGATACCCTCCCCGGCCGTCCGGATCATCCAGTCCCTCGGTCGAACTGTCCCCCAGCGCGACATAACGCTGAAAGGAACGGGGCGAGGCGAGTGACATGGCCCTCACCCTAGGCCGGCGAATAAGTGCGCGCCGAGTCCAATCTGTGCCCGGTCATCCGGCTCCACCAACCTTGTGTCGCTCCCAGTCACTGCCCTACCCTCGCGCCCGATGAAATCGCTGCCCTGGTGGCTTCCCCTCGGTCTTTGTCTTGCCGTGACGTCGGGCGCCTTCGCCGCCCTGCCTTCCTGGTCCGGAGATCCGCAGGCCGGGGCCAGGGACCTCGAGGCCCAGTGGGGCATCGTCAACGATCCCGGCCGCGCCGTCGGCATCCGTGGACTCTTTCGCTTCGCCGTCGAGGCAAACGGTCTGGGCTGGCATCCCGAACGGGTCGAAGCCGCCCTGGCCCGGGCGCGCACGCTGCAGGATCTGGATCCGGCGAGTCCCACGTTCGGCAACTTTCGCTGGAACAGCGCCCAGTCCGGGGTCAAGGACCTCAACGCGGTGGAGTTCGCCAGCCAGTTGATGGGCTACCTTCACCTGCAACAGGTGAATCACCTGACTCCGACCGCCCGCGTCGGTCTGGAACAGATGATGACGGATGCCATTCGCGGTCTGCGGAGTCATGTCGTGAAAATCGACTACACCAACATCTTTGTCATGAAGGCCTGGAGCCTCATCGCGCTGGGCGAGGCGCTGGGACGCCCGGACGTGGCGGACGATGGTTACCGGCGGTTTGACGACTGGTATGCCCACACGGCCCGCCATGGCATCGGTGAGTATGGCGCGGTCGTCTACTATGGCATCGACCTCGACTCGCTCGCGCTTCTCGCCCGATTCGCCCGTCAGCCTGCCGCCCGCGCGAAGGCCGAACGGGCCATCCGCCATATCTGGACGGACCTCGCCGCGAACTGGTGGACAAACGGCGATCGCATGGGCGGCACCAATGCCCGCACCTACGACTACCTCTACGGACGCGGCTACACCGAGGCCCACACCTGGACGGCCGGCTGGCTGCGTGAGCGACCCGAACTCGAGGGCGCCGGCTGGCTCTCCAAGGATCGGGAACATCTGGTGACCTTCCGCAACGCCGTCCTGTGGCGTCCCCTTCCCGCCTGGACCGAGGCGATCCGGGCCCGGATCCCACGCACCGTGGTCCAGCAATGGGGCGAACGATCCGAGGAACAGGCCGTCCATTGGATCGGCCGCCACGTCAGCCTGGCTTCATCGGGCGCCTCACGCAGCCGTGACGAACGCACGCTCGTCGCCAACCTCGGCGACACTCCCGCCATTCCGCAGCTGACGCTCTTTATGGAAGGCCGCGGCGATCCTTACGGGCTGAAGAAGCTCGTGGGCGGCAAGGCGCTGCACTTCACCCCGTTCATCACCACCGTGCAGCGAGGTCCGGAAGTCCTCCAGGTGCTGTCGGACGACCCGCTCAAACCAGGATCCCGCAACCAGCCGGGCGAACTCTCCTCGTTTGTGTCCCACCTGACGATTCCCACCGCGGCCGAGCTCTGGATCGGCCAACGTCGTCTAGTGTCGGATACGTCCGACGCCTCGATCCCGGTGCCCGCCGGGGCACCGGTGTTTGTCCGCTGGGGCGACGCCGTCATCGGGGTGCGCATCCTGCTCGCCACCACCACGACGGGCGAGCCGGCCCCGGCGCACTGGGTGCGGGATCCTGGGGTCGCGGTGGCGGGACGGCTTACAGTCACCCACGATGCGGGCGAGCCGCGGGGTCGGGCCACGCTCGCCGTGTACCTGCGCGCCGCGGAAGGCATCACCCCGGACGCGTTTGCAGCCTGGAGGGACCATTTCGCCGCCGTGCCGGCCGAAGCGACGCTCGTCGGGGGCGTGGTCACCGCCACCGTCAGCGGACAACAGGGGCCGCTGCGTATCCAAGCCCAGGTGCAGACCGGTGTCCGGATGGAACGGTCGGGGGGAGAGGCGCCCGGACTTCTCCGGGTCGACGACCGCGACCTCGGTCGGGAGATCCTCGGGGCGCCGGGCGCAGGCGCCGTCGCGGGTGCGGCGCCCGCGAAGTAAGCAGGTCGCTTGGCCTCGGCACCGGCGAGGCGGCGCTCAGTTCGCCTGGCTCGAGCGCTGGGCTGGATGTCCGATGATTTCGAGGTAGACCTGCGTGGCCCCCGCGGCGGCCGCGAGATCGACTGATTTGCCCAGGTCCTTGAGCGCGCATCGTTCGGCCGCTTCCTGGGTGGTGCCGATGCGGCAATCGAATTCCCAGGCATTGAATCCCTCCGGCAACGGACGCCGGCGCTGGCGGCGCACGTCGCGATTGATCTCGTGCCGAATCTTGTCTCGGACGCGGGCGTCGTCCCGCCCGGGCGCCTGCAAAGGGAACGTTTTCTTCATCCGCGAGGATCGCTGATCCGGGTCTGGAAGCACAACCCCAATCCTGACCGGTCGTGACGGTGCAAACGGAGGGTCGCTTTCCGCCGGGACTCGAAGCAGCCTTCGGCATGGTCGCCCTTGACGATATCCCTCCCTGTGCCGGCTGCGGCCGTTGCTGTCACTGGGTGGTGGTGCTGCGACCGGAGGACCACGTGCCGGACGTCTACGTGGTGGAACGCGAGGGCGAACGGTGCATGGATCAACGAGGCGACGGCGCCTGCGTGGCCCTGGACCCCGCAACGCGGCTCTGCACGCTCTACGACCAACGCCCGCTGACCTGCCGCGAGTTTGCCCGGGGCGAAGCGCTCTGCCGACAGGTCCTGGGACGGGTCAACGCATCGCCGGACGCAGGCCGCGACGCAACTCGCTCGCCAGCAAAACCTGCTGTCGACACGCCGCCTGCACCGCTTCAGGCGACGGTGCCTCCAGCACCTCGGCCTTGAACGCCACCGACAGCGTGGCCACGGCCGGCAATTTGCCGGACTGCAGTCGCCGCTGACACTGACTCAACAGACTTCCCGCCCGCGACTCGATCACGAGATAAACGAGGTCTCCCGATTCACCCGGTCCGCTGATGACTGCGACGCCCCAGGCCGCCGCTGGCAAAGCCTGTTCCAAACGGTCAGCGGGACAGGTGGTCAGTCCAAAGTGTTGAGGCCAGGCGGCGCGAAGCGGATCCATCCACCAGCATCCCCTCGCCCTCCGGCTAACTCAACGTGTTTCTGAGAAGCTGAGTGCGCGTTCGGCCGGACGATGCGCGCGGTGGGCAGGCGTACGGATCGAGTGGGTCGCCGGGGTTCGGGACGAAACCGCGTGCGCGGAAGCCTCCACCGCGGGTCGGGAGCCATTGACCACGCGATCAAGTTCAACCACCGCCTGCTGCGTGCAGGCGGCCTGGGCGCTCAACTCCTCCGCCGCCGCCGCGGTCTCTTCCGCACTGCCTGCATTGGACTGCGTCACGACATCCATTTCGGAAACCGCGCGATTCAACTGCTGGATGCCCTGCATCTGTTCGTGTGAGGCATGGGCGATCTCGGCCACCAGGCTGTCCACCTTGCGGGCCTTCTCCATCATGTCGCCGAGCGAAGCGCCGACCCGGTCGACCACCACGACCCCGTGAATGCTTTTCTGCACCGAATCCGCGATGCGCTGCGAGGTCTGGCGGGCGCTCTCGGCGGAGCGCTGGGCGAGATTGCGCACCTCTTCGGCCACGACGGCAAACCCGGCGCCGGCCTCGCCCGCGCGGGCGGCTTCCACCGCGGCATTGATGGCGAGGATATTGGTCTGAAACGCCACCTCATCGATCGTTTTGACAATCTTGGAGATCTCGTCGCCAGAGGCGCGGATCGCAGCCATCGCCTGACGCATTTCCGCCATGTCATTGGCCCCGGCCTGGGCGGCGGCACAGGTCAACCCGGAGATGACCTTCGCCTCCCGGGCGTGCTCCGCATTGCGCTGCGTCATCGACGAAATCTCCTCCAACGAGGCGCTGGTTTCCTGGAGCGAAGCCGCCTGGCGGGTCGCCCCCTGAGCCAGGGATTGACTGGAGGAAGACACCTGGGCCGCCACTTCGGCGGTTTGGGTTGCACCAGCGGCCAGCTGTTCGGTGACCGCACGCACGGGGCGCACAATGGATCGCAGCATGGCGATCAGCGCCACCACGCTCCCCAGCAGGACGACCGCCGCGGCGATGACACTGATGGTGCGCAGCAGGGCCGTGCTCGTTTCGATGCCCATCATCATGTGCTCAAGTTCTGCGGATTGTTCCTTTTGAAAGACGTCGAGCGGTTCCAGCAAACGGACTGCCGCCTGATCAAACGCCGGCATGAGTGCATTGCCACCCGCAGGGCCCTTCTCGACATAGGCCCGAGCCATGGCCACGCCCGTGCTCAAATACGTGTTGAAGGCGGCCCGCAGCGCCGCGATCTCCGCCAGGCCATGAGTCGCATTCTCGGCTTGGAACATAGTCTCGAATCGGGCGAGTCCCGATCTGAATTCCGCCGCCGCGCGTTCGGCCTCGGCGAAGCCGCCGTCCAACCCATCCTGCCCGCGCGTAGCGGAAACATCCGAGAGAAACTGCTGCACCTGTACGACGTGGACTTTGAGTTCGTGGGCCAGGTCGGAAAACACGACGCTCTCCGTCCGCGCCTTTTGCACCCGCTCCTTCACGTAAGCGGTCACCCACGCCTGCGCTCCCGCGGCCACCACCAAGGCAAAGGCGGGCACCGCGACCGCGAGGATCAACTTGGTGCGCAGCGAGACAGTGGTGGAGGAGGAAACGGGCGATACAATCATGGGCCTGATGTCCCCCAACTAAGAAGAATTCTTAGGGCGGACGGGGTAATCTCGGCTCCGGGTCCCAACTCATTGAGCGAAAATCGTCCCCACCCAGACGTAAAAGCCGCGCTGATCCGCGCTATTAATCACTTAAACTACATGCATGAGAACACGTTGAACGCACTGACCCGGTCCACAGCAGGGCCGCGGTAAGGTGCGGCGAACCGGCGGGACGGCCGGCTCTAAACCATCTCAATGGCAAAAAGTTCCTGTTCCGCCCGACGCTGGTCGGGACCTGGCAGTTGCTGGAACGTGAGGGTCAGGCGGACCTTGTCCCTGAACTCGACAAACCGTTTCTCAATCTGGTCGGTCGCACGTTCCAACTCCGCCCGGGCACCCGGATCGATCCCTTGCCGTGGGGTGCGCACGCCGAGCAGGTAGGCCGCTCGCGCCAGCACCAGGCCGTCGAACAGTGCCGTTTCTCCCGGGGACGCCCGCGCATAGTAGCCGGGGTAGGCCTGGCGGGCTTCGGCGACGAGACGCAGTGGATCGATCATCACCGTGTTCCCCTTATTCCACGCGTTCCGACACTTCGGGAGCCTCGTTGCGGGGATTGTTCACCAGCGACGAAATCCGCCAGGCGGTCATGTCGGAGGCGGGATAAGCGACGCACGTCGCCCGAAAGTCTGCCTCGGACAGGGCCCCCGGCCTGACCCAGGCCTTGGCCCGCTCGCCCTCCAGCAGGACCGGCATCCGGTCATGGATCTGAGCCACGAGCTCGTTGGGCGCCGTCGTCAGGACGGTGAAGGTGGCCGGGCGGAGGTGTTCCACGCTTTCCTCATAAAGCCCGGCAAAGAAAAAGGGGCGCTCCTCGCGACGGGCGATGCAGAACGGGAGCTTGGTTTTGTCATCCACGCGTTTCCATTCGTAGAACCCATCCGCCGGCACGAGACACCGGCGCCGCTGGATCGCCTGGCGAAACATCGGTTTGCTGTAGGCCTCCTCGCTGCGCGCGTTGATCGGCGCGATTTTGGGTTTCTCCGACTTGTCCCAGAACGGGACCAAGCCCCATCGCATGGGCACCACCTGAGGGACGCCCTCATGGGCGTGCGCCACGGGCAGGAACTGCGACGGTGCGACATTCCATCGCTGCAGGAACTCCGCCATGGTCAGGTCGCCCCCGAGCACGGCCTTGATGGCTTCCGCGATGAGCTTGGGATCCTTGAATCGGTAACGCCCGCACATGCTCCCACCGTGCGCCAATCGGGCGGGTTGGCAAGAAGGGGCCGGAATCTGCGGAGCGCCCGAGGTGCGTTTGCCCAGCGAGAGAGGTCCGTCCGCGTTTTTTGCAAAACCGGGCTGGCCCCGTGTTCCCGTTCCCGTTGAGGTTAGCGCCATGTCCGCAACCGACTCCCCTCCCCCTCGCGGGGCATTGTTTGGCGAGAGCCAGCGCAAGGTGGTCGCCGCCGCGCTGGCCACGAGTGCCTTTGTGCTGCTCGGCGCCCTGCTCGTCGCCGGGTTCTACCTGCTGGGCCAGGTGGTCTCGAAGTTTGCGGGGGTGCTCTGGCCCATCGCCGTGGCCGGCATCATCGCGCTGATCCTGCGCCCCGTGGTGGAGTTCCTCGAACGGCGGTTCGCCGGGCGACGCCTGCCCGCGGTCATTCTGGTGGCGGGTACGATGGTGATCCTGTTCGCTGGGTTTCTGCTGATGGTGGTGCCACCCGCGGTGGACCAGATCATCGATCTCATCGCCTTCATCCCCGAAATTTGGGCCGACTCCTCCAAGTACGTGGCGCAGAATTATCCGGAATGGGCGCGCATGGCCGAACGGCAGCTGCAGAATCCCACGGTCAAATCCCTGGTCGATCAAGCCACCCAGGAAATCCAGGGACTCTTCAAGCTGGCGGTGCCGTCGCTCAAGGCCGCCGGGAGCGGGCTCATGGGGGTGCTGGGGTTTGCGACCCATCTCGCGGTGGTGCCCATCTACTTGATTTTCTTCCTGATGTCCCGCGGACACCCGTCCGCACGCCTGCCGGATCACCTGCCCTTTCTCAGCGCCAGCGTCCGGCACGATGTCGTTTTTCTGGTCACCGAGTTCATCGCCATCGTCGTCTCCTTCTTCCGCGGCCAGTTGTTGATCGGGCTGATCATGGGCGTGCTTTACGCGATCGGCTTTTCCAGCGTCGGGCTGAAGTTTGGCGCCCTCATCGGCATCATGCTGGGCTTTCTCAACGTCATTCCCTACCTCGGTTCCATCCTGGGTCTGGTCGTGACGATCCCCATCGCCTTGTTTCAACCGGACGGGGGATGGAAACTGGTGGCCATGATGTTGGGCGTGCAGTTGGTCGTGCAAAACATCGAGGGCTGGTTCCTGACTCCAAAAATCATGTCGGATCGCACCGGCCTTCATCCCGTGGTGGTCATTGTGGCCATTTTCTTCTGGGGCACCGCACTCGATGGTCTGCTCGGCATGGTGCTCGCCATTCCGCTCACCGCGTTCTTCGTCACCGCCTGGCGTCTGGCCAAATACAAGTACTTGCGGGCCGAAGAGGTCACGCCGGCGGCGTGATTCTTTCCCACTTTTGGGACCGCGTAATCCCACGAACGCCCGTTCGCGTGGTTCGAGTTCGCAGCTGTGCCGTTTTAAGTTATTGATTTATAACGAATTAATAAAAACAAAGAGCTTGGCACAGGGGCTGCAAACGGAGGGGAACGCCTCGTCTGCATGGACATCCCTCGCCCCTCACAAGCCAAAGCCCGCCGTAATCGCCGACTGCTCCTCGGAGCGATCGGTCTGGTCGTCACGGTCGGAGTGACGGTGTTGCTGTCGCGGCTCAAGCCCGCCGCGCCCACGGTGGAACGCAATCTGGTCTGGGTCGATACGGTCAAGCGGGGCCCGATGATCCGGCAGGTGCGGGGTTTGGGCACGCTGGTGCCGGAAGAGATCCGCTGGGTGGCTGCCCGCACGCAGGGTCGGGTGGAGCAGATTGTCCTGCGGCCCGGCGCCGAGGTGACACCCGAGAGCGTGATCTTGGTGTTGAACAATCCGGATGTGGAGCAGGCCGCGGACAATGCCCAGTCGCAACTCGAAGCGGTCGAGGCGGAATTGGTTAATTTAAAGGTTCAGCTGGAGCGGAATCTCCTCGAAGCCGAGGCGGCGGCCGCCCGGGCCAAGAGCGACTTCGAGCAGGCCAAACTTCGGGCGGAAGTGAACGAGGAGCTGTTCAAGGACGGCTTGATCTCGCCGCTGGAGATGCGGCTGTCGCGGGTGACGGCGGAGGAATCCTCCACTCAAAATGCGATTGAACAAAAGCGGTTCGCGTTCTCCAAGGACTCGATCGCTCCCCAATTGGCCGTCAAGCAGGCCGAACAGAACCGTCTGCGGGCCCAGGTGCGTCTGCGCAAGGCGGAACTGGATGCCCTGCAGGTCCGGGCGGGCATGAGCGGGGTGCTCCAACAGCTGCCCGTGGAAGTCGGCGCCCAGGTTCAACCCGGCGCCAACCTCGCCCGGGTGGCTGATCCCACGCGCCTGAAGGCCGAGGTCCGTATTGCGGAAACACAGGCCAAGGACATTCAGATCGGCCAGGTGGCCTCGATCGACACGCGCAATGGCATCGTCGCGGGACGGGTCATCCGGGTCGACCCCGCCGTGCAAAACGGCACGGTGCTGGTCGATGTCAGCCTCGAAGGGACCCTGCCCAAGGGCGCGCGACCCGATCTGTCCATCGATGGCACGATCGAACTCGAGCGGCTCAATGATGTCCTTTACGTCGGTCGCCCGGCCTTCGGTCAGGAAGGCGGCACGGTCGGCATCTTCCGTCTCGATCCCGCGGGCGCCTACGCCTCCCGCACGCCGGTGCGCCTCGGTCGCAGCTCGGTCAATACGGTCGAGATTCTCGGCGGTCTCCAGATCGGAGACCAGGTCATCCTTTCCGACATGTCCCAGTGGGACAGTTCCGACCGCATCAAACTCAACTGACCCGCCCGGTCCAACCTCCCATTGCCATGGCCACCGCCCTCATCATCATCGCCGCCTTAGCCACGTTGGTCGCGTTCGACACCAGCTCCTAGCAGGCGAATCCCGTTTTCCCCGAATCCCTCCACCGTTCCCTCCCGCCAGCTCCCATGTCCTCCCTGATCAAACTGGATAGCGTCACCAAGGTCTTCCTCACCGACGAAGTCGAAACCCACGCCCTTTCCGGCATCCACATCGACATTCGCAAGGGCGAATACGTCGCCATCGCCGGTCCTTCGGGTTGCGGAAAATCGACGTTGTTGTCGATTCTCGGACTGCTCGATTCGCCCACCGACGGAACCTACCTGCTGAACGGGCGCCCGGTGCAGGATCTGTCGCTGCCCGAGCGCGCCCGGATCCGCAACCGCGAGATCGGCTTCATTTTCCAGTCGTTCAACCTGATTGGCGACCTGACCGTGTACGAGAACGTGGAGCTGCCCCTCACCTACCGGGGCATGCCGGCGGCCGAACGCAAGGCCGCGGTCACCGAGGCGCTGGAGAAGGTCGGCATGGGCCACCGCTCCAAGCATCTGCCCTCGCAGCTCTCCGGTGGTCAGCAGCAGCGTGTGGCCGTCGCGCGCGCCCTCGCCGGCAAACCGGCCGTGTTGCTGGCGGACGAGCCCACGGGCAATCTCGATTCCAAGAATGGCGACGCGGTCATGCAGCTGCTGTCGGAGCTGCACAAAGGCGGCGCCACCCTGGTGATGGTCACGCACGATGCGCGGTTCGCACGGCACGCCGACCGGACAATCCACATCTTTGACGGCCGCGTCGTCGAGGAGCGGGTCGAGACCAAGTCCTGACCCGGCCACCGGCGTCCGATCCGTCGGCACGCCGGCCAGTCCGCCCAGCCCCGCATCGCATCGCCATGTGGCAGGACCTGTGCTTTTCCTTCCGGCTCCTCACGCGCCAGCCCGGTTTTGCTTTTATCGCCATCCTGGCCATCGGCATCGGTATCGGCCAGGCCACCACGACGTTCAATTCGTTCAGCGCGCTCGTGCTCCGACCCCTCCCGCACATGGAGGACGAGGACAATGTGGTCTACCTCGAACAGGTTCAGGCCAAGGCGCCGGACACCCGCCTGAATCTCTCCCTGCCCGACTTCCTCGACGTTCGCGCCCGCAGCCAGACCCTTGATCGGCCGACCATCCTGATGAGCAGGACGCTGATCATCGGCACGGGGGACCGGCCGATCCGGCTCTACGGTACGTCGATTTCGGCCGAGGGTTTCGCCATGCTCGGGGTCAAACCCCACCGCGGCCGGCTCTTTCACCCGGACGAAGACGCTCCCGGTGCGGCTGCGGTGGTTCTGCTCAGCCATCGTACGTGGCGGCAACACTACGGTGGCCGCGAGGATCTCGTCGGCAAGGCCATCACGATCAACGGCGCGGAGGTCACCGTGGTCGGCATCATGCCGCCGGGTTTCGGTTTTCCCGAGAACTCGGATGCCTGGATGCCGTTCATCAACAGCGAAAAGGACTACCCGAGGGGCAACCATTCCTTCCCGGTCTATGCCCGCTTGAAGCCGGGCGTCACCCTCGATGCCGCCCAGGCCGAACTCCAGGTCATTTCCCAGACGCTGGCGCAACAGTACCGGGAGACCAATGACGGCATTTCCATCTCCGTCCAGCGCCTGCGGGTCGCGACGACCGCGGACATCCGGCTGCTGATGCACCTCACCCTGGGCGCCGTTCTCTGCGTGCTCCTGATCGCGTGCGCCAACGTGGCGAATCTGCTGCTCGCGAAGGCGGTCGACCGGCACCACGAAGTGGCGATCCGCATCGCCCTCGGAGCGTCGCGCGGCCGCATCATCCGCCAGTTGCTCACCGAAAGCCTCGTGCTTGGGCTGCTGGGCGGACTGGTCGGGCTGGTCCTCGCCGTGTGGGACAACGCCCTGATCATCGGGACCATTCCGGTGGATCTGCCCTATTGGATGAATTTTGACTTTGACTGGCGTGTCTTTGCCTTCGCCGCCGCCGCCGCGATCATCTCCTCCCTCATCTTCGGACTGGCGCCTGCCCTGCAGATCACACGAAACATCGCCCTGGAATTGAAGGAAGGGGGCCGCGGGGGCGTGGGCTCGCCCCGCGCGCAGCGGTTGCGCCAGCTGCTGGTCATCGGACAGGTGGCGCTCGCGACCCTGCTGCTGATCGGGGCCGGGCTGATGGTGCGCAGCTACCTGAAGATCCAGAATGCCGACCTGGGGTTTGATCCGCGCAACCTGCTCACGTTTCGCGTCGGACTTCCGCCCACGCAGTTCACCGACAAGGCACAGGTGCGTCGCTTCTTCGCCCAGTTGACACCTGCGCTGGCCGCCATCCCCGGTGTCGAAGCGGCCGGGGCCGCCAGCATGCTTCCCTCGAATGGGATCGGACTCAACGCGTTCTCGATCGAGGGCAGGCCGAGGCCACCCACCCTCGGCGAACATCCCTTTGCCGTCGCCCGGGAAATCACCCCCGGCTATCTGCAGACGTTGCGCATCCCGTTGTTGCGCGGACGCGATATCAGCGTCACCGACACCATCGACCAGCCGCGCGTGCTGCTGGTCGACCAGGCCTTCATCGATCGTTGGTTTCCCGGCGAGGAAGTGCTGGGGCGGCGGCTGAACTTTGGCGACCACGACACGCCCGAGGACTGGGCCACCATCGTCGGCGTCGTCGGAACGGTCCCGCAGCGGCTCGAGGCGAACGTGCCCGGCTTCAATGTGTACAGTGCCGTGGATCAGCAAACGAACTACTTTCTGACCTACGCAATCAGGGTCCAGGGGGATCCGCTGAGCTACGCCACCGCCGCGCAGCGCGCCGTGATCTCCGTGCTGCCCGGCATTCCCATCTACACGGTGCAAACGATGGAGAGGAGCCTGCTCATGTCCTACTGGCACCGGAAATTCTTCGGACGCGTCTTCGCCAGCTACGGTCTGGTCGCGCTGTTTCTCGCCTCGTTGGGTATTTACGGTGTCATGACGTATACGGTCTCCCAGCGCACGCAGGAACTCGGCGTGCGCATGGCGCTGGGCGCGCAGCCGCAGGATGTGCTGCGCCTGGTCGGACGTCAGGGGCTCTGGCTGGTCGGCACCGGCCTGGGCATCGGCCTGGTCGCGGCACTCGCGCTCACGCGCCTCATGTCCAGCTTTCTCTACGGGGTCAGTCCGTCGGATCCGCCGACCTACTTTGTTCTTTCGTTCGTTCTCGCAGCGATCGGGCTGCTCGCCTGCTGGCTGCCGGCACGCCGCGCCACCCGGATCGCGCCGATGGCCTCGCTGCGCGGCAGTTGATCCCGCTGGCTCCGCGCGTTTCTTCTTGGCCGGCATCGTCCCACTTTCGGGACGGAGCAATCTCGTTTTCAGGGCGCCGGGTGGCACTGGCCAACCGCCACTTTCCCCTATCTCCCTACCTGTGAGTTGAATAAGTTGGGGTCCCAATCTTGGCACAGGCTGTGCAAGGGAGGCGCGGGCTTCACGATCGGCGGCGGCTCCTCCGCTCCGGCAACCTCACCTCCCGTCACTCTCCATGCTCTTCGAGACTCTGGTCCAGGACCTTCGCATCGGCTTCCGCGTCCTGGCCAAGGAAAAGGGGTTCTGCGCACTCGCGGTCTTTGTCCTGGCCCTCGGTATCTGTGGCGTCACGACCATGATGGCGGTGGTCAACGGCGTGCTGTTGCGCGGGTTCTCCTTTCCGGAGCCCCAGGAGTTGGTGGATGTTCAGCTGGTCGACCCCGTCAATTTTGATCCGAACAATTTCAACGCCCGCCTGACGACGACGGACTTTGCGGAGCTGAAGGCGCAGGCGACGTCGTTCTCGGCGTTCGCCGGCTACCTGAATGGCTCGACGATCAACATGACGAACAACGGTGTCGCCCAGCGGCTGACCGGTGGCTACGTCACGCATGACTTTTTCCGCACACTGGGGGTGCAGCCCGTGCTCGGCCGGGACTTCCTGCCCGAGGAGGATCGGCCCGGGGTGAACAAGGCCGTGTTGCTCAGCGATGCCCTGTGGCGTCGGGAGTTTGGGTCCGACCCGGGCGTGCTCAATCGCGCGATTCGCATCAATGGGCGTACCGCCTCGATCATCGGGGTCATGCCCCCGCGCTTCAGCTTTCCGGGCAACGAGGAGTTGTGGGTTCCGGTCAACACGGAGTTTCCACCGAAGGCGCGGTCCGACCGCGGCATCAACTTCATCTCCGTCATTGCACGGCTCAAACCCGGAGTCTCCACCGAAGCCGCCTCGGCCGAGATCTCCACGTTCGCCGCGCAATTCGCCGCCGCGTTTCCCGAGACCAACGGACAATTCACCAAGGGCTGGGTGCGACCGCTCATTCAGGTGTTCACCGGAGGTCAACTGTCGCAGTTGCTCTACACCATGCTGGCGTTCTGTCTTGGCGTCCTGCTCATCGCGTGTGTCAACGTCATGAACATGCAGTTCGGGCGCGCGACCCTGCGTACCAAGGAACTGGCGATCCGTTCCTCGCTCGGGGCCAGCCGGTCGCGACTGGTGCGACAGATGCTGACCGAGAGCCTGCTGCTTGCCTTCCTGGGTGCACTGCTCGGCGTGGCCCTCGCACTCTGGGCCACCGACCTGCTGCAGCAAGCCACCGCCAACCTCGCCAATCCCATTCCTGCGTGGATGCGTTTCCAGGTCGATGCCGAGGTGCTCGTGTTTGTCGCGGTCGCCACCTGCGTCTCCGCCGTCATTTCCGGATTCGTGCCGGCCTGGCTCGCATCCCGCACCAGCGCGGTCGAAGTCCTGAAAGAATCGGGTCGCGGCAACACCGGGCGTTCGATGGGGGTGATCACCCGGGGACTCGTCATTTTTCAGGTAATCGTGACGTCGATCCTCCTGATTGGCGCGCTGCTGCAGGCGCAGTCGATCCTGAAGCAGCAGAAGATCGATTACGGGTATGACACCACGGCGGTTCTGGGCGCCCGTGTTGGGCTGATGGAGGGACACTATCCCACGAATCAATCGCGGCAGCTGTTTTATGAGAAGCTGCTGCGCGAATTGCAGTCGGCACCGGAACTTGAAGCCGTCGCGCTCACGAATCGGTTTCGCATGGTGTTCTCCGGCCAGAGCTCGATTGAGGTCGAGGGTCAGACCTATGCCCAGGATTCGGATCGGACGGTGGCCCAGCTGGAAAACGTCTCGCCCGGCACCTTCCAGGTGCTCCAGCAGCGGATCCTCGACGGCCGCGATTTCACCACGTCGGACTCCGACCAGAAACAACCGGTGGCCATCGTCAATGCGACCTTCGCACGCAGACACTTCGGCCGCGAAAGCCCGATCGGCCGCCGGTTTCGCACGATCCAGCCCAACGGCACCGGAGCCGGGCCTTGGCGGCAGATCATCGGCGTCGTGACCGACGTGCGCATGATCGCCCCTTTCAACAATCAGACCGACAACGCGGGTTTCTACGTGCCTTTCTTTGCCGCTGCACAGGGCGCCGTGGCCGAGGCGCCGGTGGCGCCGCAGTTTGCCACCATCGTCGCCCGCGCGCGCGGCGCGAGCCGCGGCGAGGCCGCGGCCCAGGCGGTGCGGGGCGTGATCGCTCGGGTCGACCCGAATCTGCCTCCGTATTTTGTCGAGACACCGAGGGCGAGTCAGGATCGGTTTCTCGCCCAGAACCGCATCATCGCCTCCATGTTCACCGTCTTCGGCGCGGTGGCGATCGTGCTGGCCGCGGCCGGGCTGTATGGCGTGATGAGTTTTTCGGTCAATCAGCGTACGCAGGAATTCGGCATTCGCATGGCCCTCGGGGCCGACACGCGTTCAATCCTGACGATGGTGCTCAGCCAGGGAGCCTGGCAGCTCACCTTCGGCCTTGCGCTGGGATTGGGCAGCGCGCTGACGGTGGCCCTGCTCGCCGAGGAGGCGATTCAGAACTTCCTTTTCGATATCCGGCCCAATGATCCGCTCACGTACGTGTCCGTCGCTGCGCTGATGTCCGGCGTTGCTCTACTCGCGAGCCTGATGCCCGCCCTGCGCGCCACCCGGGTTGATCCCATCGTCGCATTGCACGCCGACTGATTTCCCTTCGCTCCGCCTTTTCCTCCCTGCCGCCATGACCACCTCGGATCAGATAAAGCTCTTCTGCATTGGTTTGAGCGTCGTGCTCAAACACCAGCCCGCATCGTCCGATGCGTCTGACGCGCCGCTCCCGCACCCTTCGCCTGACGCGGCGCAGGATCCCGTCCCGGCCCCATCGGACGAGGTCCGGCCGGCGATTGCTCCGCAGGCGCATTGACGTCACCACGTTCGCCCCAGCGTCTCCCCATGCCCCTGTCACCGCTCATCACCCTCTCCGGCGTCAACAAAGTGTATCCGCTCAAGGGCGGTCCGTTCTACGCCCTCCGGAACATCAATCTCGTCATCGAACCCGGGGAGTTCGTCTCCATCATGGGCCCGTCCGGCTCCGGCAAGTCATCGCTTCTCCACCTGCTCGGTCTACACGACTCCGCATGGAGCGGCGAATACACCCTGCTCGGGGAAAAGGTCCATCAGCTGGACCAGAAACGACGGCTGGACCTGCAGAAGAAGCACCTCGGGTTTGTGTTTCAAAGCTACCATCTGCTCGATGACCTCACCATCTACGAGAACCTGGAGGTGCCGCTTTCCTACCGCAACGTACCGAGGCGGGAGCGGGAAAGCATCGTCTGTGACATGCTCGACTCGTTTGCGATGGTCGCCAAGCGCGACCTTTTCCCCAACCAGCTCTCGGGCGGACAGCAGCAGCTGGTCGGCATTGCCCGCGCCCTGATCGCCAAGCCTTCCCTGCTGCTGGCGGACGAGCCCACGGGCAATCTCCACTCGGACCAGGGCCGCGAGATCATGCGGCTCTTTGCGAAGCTCAACCGCGACGGCACCACGATCGTGCAAGTGACCCATTCCGATGAGAACGCCTCCTACGGCACCCGCACCGTGCGCCTCGCGGACGGGATGATCGTGGGTTGATCCGTCGCGCGCTTTCCCCGGAAGCCCCCCGTCCCCCATGCCCCTCATGCTCCGTCACGCGTTTCGCTCCCTCCTCAAGTCCCCGGGGTTCACTCTTGTCGCCGTGCTCACCCTCTCGGTGGGCATGGGAGCCACCACCACCCTGTACAGCGTTTTCAGCACGCTCGTGCTCAACCCGACGCGGCTGCCACAACCGGAGACGCTGGTGCAACTTTGGGTGCGGAACCCGGAGCGCACGTTCAACGCACCCGCCATGTCCTGGCCTCGCTTCGAGGAAGTGCAGCGACAGCAGCGGGTCTTCACCGCGGTCGCGGCGAGCTCGTTTGGCACCTTCAACCTGGTCCGGGAAGGTGAACCCGAGCAGCTGAACGGTCTCTTCGCCACCTCCGAGTTTCTCACGGTGCTGGGTATCAACCCGGTCCAAGGGCGCAATTTCACCGCGAGCGAGGACGAACCCGGTACCGCACCGGTCGTCATCCTCAGCCATGAATTATGGCAGACGCGATTCGGAGGGCGCGAGCGGCTCGTCGGCACGCCTCTCCTGCTCAGCGGCACATCCTACACAATTGTCGGGATCCTTCCTCCGCTGCTCGGCAACCCCTACGGAAATGTCCAGCTTATCGCGACGCGACCCAACGAGTTCGGTGGACTGACTCCCCAGCAGGTCGCGAATGGGGCGGGCTACCTGCAGGTCATCGCGCGACTCAAACCAGGGGTCACCCCGGAAGCGGCGCAGACGGAAATGGATGTCCTTTCGTCGAACTACTCCCGTGCTTTCGCCGAACGCCTCGACGGCCGCGGAGAGGCCGTGGTCGTTCGATTTGTCGACGCACTGGTCGGCAATGTCAGACCGACCTTCAATCTGCTCATCGCCGTGGTGGGCCTCGTGCTGCTCATTGCCTGTGCCAACATCTCCAATCTGTTTCTCGGGCGGCTCTCCGCCCGGCATCGGGAAATCGCCATCCGCCTTTCCATGGGTGCGACCCGCCGGCAGCTCGTGTCCCAGTTTCTTCTCGAAAGCATGCTCTTTTCCGCCGCCTCGGCCGTGGCGGGCGTGGGAGTGGCGATCATCGCCTTGGAAAGTGTGCAGCGGCTGTCGGCCAATCTTCTTGCGCCGGGCGTCGTACTGAGCGTGGACGCTTCCGCCCTGGTCTTCACCCTGCTCACGGGAATCCTGTGTGCGTTTGCGGTCGCGCTGGTGCCGGCCTGGCAGGCTTCGCGCTCCAACCTCGCGGAGGTGCTGAAGGACGCCGCGGCCCGCGGGCAGTCCGGCGGAGTGCGGGGCCGACGCCTGCGTTCCATGCTCGTCGTGGTCGAGGTGGCCCTGTCGGTCGTACTGCTGATCGGCTCCGGGCTGCTCCTCGTCAGTTTCGTCCGCCTGCAGGCCATCGCGCCGGGTTTTGAGCCCCGGGGAGTCGCCTCGGCGCTCGTGAGCATTCCCGCCGAACAGTACCGGACACCGGAACGGCAGGCTGAGTTTTTCCACCAGGTGATCGAACGGCTGCGCGATCATCCGCAGGTTTCCGGGGCCGCCGCCGCGATCGGATTGCCTCTGTCCGGCTTCGTTCCACAATCTCCCTACAGTATCCGGGGCCGGGACATCCTGCCTCTGCCCCAGCGGCCGCTCGCAGGGTTGCGGATCGTGACGGAGGACTACTTCAAGACGCTGGGTATCCCGCTGCGCGCCGGCCGCGTCTTTACGCCCCAGGATCGGGCGGGTGCACCGGGCGTATGCATCATCAATGAATCCTTCGCCCGACGGCTGTTTCCCGGCCAGTCCGCCGTGGGTCAGGTCTTGCTACGGGGTCGTGATGCCGAGATTGCGGGTGAAATCATCGGCGTGGTTGGGGATGTCAGGACGGTGGGACTCGCCGCGCCTCCTCCCGACGAAGTCTACTGGCCTTCCGCGCAACTCGGCCGGCCTACCATGGCCCTGGTCGCAAAGACCCAGGGCGATGCCGCCGCCCTGCAACCCATTTTGCGAAGTGCGGTATCGGCGATCGATCCGAACCAACCGATCTCGCTCTTTGTCACGATGGAGGGAGCACTCGGACAATCGCTCGGATTCCAGCGCGTCACGGCTTACCTGACGGGTGCCTTTGCCCTGACCGCCCTGCTCATGGCCGCCGTCGGCCTCTATAGCGTGCTGGCCTACACGGTGACCCAGCGCACCGTTGAAATCGGCGTGCGCATGGCCCTCGGCGCCCAGCCGGCCCAGGTGGTGAATCTCGTGCTGCGACAAGGGCTCTGGCTGGTGGCCATCGGGCTTGTCGTCGGCTGCGCGCTGGCCGGCGGACTTTCACAGCTGATCGCCTCCCTCCTCTTCGGCATCGAACCGTTTCATGTTGGAATCTACGCTGGTGTGGCCGGCATTTTCACCGTGGTGGGTGTGGCGGCCTGCCTCGTGCCCTCATGGCGCGCCTCCCGCATTGACCCGCTCGTGGCGCTGCGGTCTGACTGATGGCCGCATCGGTCGGTGCCGGAGCACTCAAAAGGGGAAACCCACGGCCACATGCACGGTGCCGCTGGGATCGCCCGGACGGGGATTGAGGTTTCGTCCATACTCGACGCGCACCGGGCCGACGATCGTCTGGTAGCGCAGTCCCAGGCCGGCGGACAGCAGGCGATCCCCGAAGGGATAGTCCTTCAGCGTCACGGCCGTTCCCAGTCCATCCACAAAGGCAATCACGGAGAGGGTCGCGTTGAGCGCCTGCTCAACCTCGACATTGACCGTAAACTGGCTCTTTGCCCCGACGAACCGACCGTCGCTTCCCCGGGGAGCCGCCTCTCCCTTCGAGAATCCCCGGAGGCTGGATTCTCCTCCAGGATAAAACCGCTTGTTCACCGGCAGATCGCGATCCGTGGACGACCCGAAGGTGGTGATCACTCCATGCGTAAATCCCAGGTGTATCCAGCGATCCTGACCCAACGTGGTGTGAAAGGACGCGCCGGTTTCATACACTTGGTAGTCCACCTCACCGCCGAGCTCGCGACTGGCCGCCTCGACCTGAAGAAATCCGCGGTAACCCTTCCGGGGACGAAGCGGATTGTCCCGTCGATCCAGCGTCAATCCGGCTTCGACACTTCCGACTTTCACGTGATCGTCGTCGCTGGTCCGGGTCGTCAGTTCGTTCTCCCGGTTGCTCAGGACTTCGTAGGCATAACCCAGATGTCCCTCCAGCCCGCGCCCGCCGAATCGGCGTCGCAGGGCGAACGTTGCACCGTACTCGGCGCGCACGAACGACCGCTCCTCCCGGCGCAATCCAAACACGCGCGCCGTTCCGTCCACGGTCTCTCCAAACAGTTCCGGCACCGTGTACACGTAGTCTCCGTGCGAACTCTTCATCGACTGCACCAGGGTCAGTCGTCCTTGGTGCGCCGCACCCAAGAGATTGGAGCGCCGCCATTCCAGTCCGCCGCACAGGCGCTCGTAACTGCCGTAGCCCAACAGCAGACTTGCTTCGTTGCGGGGCAGCTCCCGCAGTTGGAAGAGAACGTCCCGGGTGGTTTCGTCCTTCGCTTTCGTCGTCAGAATAACGGACGAAAACACCCCGAGTCGCGACAGGCGCGACCTGGCGCGTTCGATTCGCAAGGGGTCGAACGGGCTGCCGGACTCAAGTCGCGCCCGGCGTCGCAGCACAGGTTCCCGAGTGAAACGGTGTCCGGCAAACTCGACATCACCGAGCTGCACCCGTGGTCCGGGCGTGACCCGTACGAGAACGTCCAGCGCCTGCTCGGTCGTCGTCTCGCTCCGCGTCGTCCGTTCGAGGCGCACGGCCACATCGGGAAATCCCTGCTGGAACGACGCCCGTCGAATCTCCTGCGTTACGTCTTGCTGCCAGAATGAGGTCCAGGGTACTCCGGTCCAGGGTCGTGAATCGAAAATGACTCCCGTCTCCTCCAAGCCCTCCACCGCGATCCGGTCCACGGTCACTTTCTGTCCCACCGCCACTGCCACCGTGACCTCCACCTCGCCCGTCGGGATCGAGGCGGCATCGGCGGTGGCCGTGACCTCGGCATTGGCATAACCACGACTGCGCAAGGCATCGGCCAGCGTATCGGCCGAACGCCGCAGCCGGCTCGGAGAGTACGCGCGGTTCGCCTTGCCTTCGAACGCGAGGGAGCGCCGAAGAAAGTACCGGGTCATTTCCGTCTCCGACATGCCCCCTCGCCACTCATCGCGGGAGCTCAACGGTGGTCCGGGTGACATCGGAACCAGGGTCACCCGTTCGATCAACGCCCGTTTTCCCCGGTCAATGCGAAAGGTGATCTCGCGCACCGATCGGGCTTCGGGCTCCGGCAGCGTGAACGCGGTGTCGTTCGTCAAGGCAACGATCCGGGACGCTGCGTCTTTGAGCTCCACGTTCACGGTGGGCGCCAGATATCCTTGGTCGGCCAGCGACGACGTCACGAGAAACGTCGCGTCCTCAATCGCATTGCGATCCAGGACACCGGCATAGTCTTCACCGAGAAGCCGTCCCAGGGTCGCACGCATCTCCCGGTTCTCCCAGTATCCAAGGCCATCCACCCTCACCCGGACCGGACTGCTCGTGACGGAGTTTGGCGCTGTCCCGGGCGCGGCGGCAAGCGCGGGCCGTCCGGTCGATGCCAGCGTGACGACGACCAGAGAAAGCATCCAACGAATCAAAAGGCGATGACGACGGCTCATGGTTTTTTCTCCGCCGGTGGTTCATCGTCCAACACGGGATCGCGGAAAATCCGCCACTTCACCCCCAGGTTGTAGTCATCAAACTCGTCATATTCGCCGACCAGAGCCCAACGATCGTCGAGCGGATAGCTGAACGCATAGGTCTCCCGGCCCTGCCTCGACACGCGTTCGCCCGAGGTCAACGCGAAGCGTTCGGCGCGTGCGGGATCGGCGCTGATCCGAGAGAAAAAGGACTGACCCAGGTAGGCTCCCAATCGCACGAAGCGTTGCTGCCCTGAGTAGTTGATTTCCCCCTCCGGCGACTCGCCGGCCATGACCAGCAGCAGGACGCGTTCGGAATCGAGAGGCGGGCTGGAGGAAAAATTCACGGAGGGCGAGGCCACGGAGCCAGCCACTTCGAGGCGGAGGTCGTAGCCCAGCCTCCGCCCCGTGGCCGTCACGGCAATCTGCGGATCGAACGGGTTGGCCTCGGTCAGGCTCACGGCGCCCTGCTGCACGCGGAAGGTGGCAAACGGCAGCGTGACCGCTCCTTCATCCAGCGTCACTTCTCCGACCGCACGCGGTTCCCGCAGGGTGCCAGTCAGTCGGAGGCGGGTCGATGCGAGGCCGGAAAACAACGGTGTGCGCAAGCGGAGGAATCGCGGTCCGGTGATGTCGACATCGAGTTTCCACTGGGCGGCGGGCTCCGCCTGGATGGAAAAGTAGGGCGCACGTCGAGAGCTCGTCGTACGGGATCCCCCGCTCGGGATCAGGGAACGAACGTCCGACAGGACCAGGCTGTCATGGAGTCGAACGGTTCCGGTGATGTGCGTGTCTTGAGTCGTGTCGCCCTTGAGGCGCAGCGCGAGGTCACTGCGGATGAGCAATCCGGCGTCACGCACCAGTGGCACATGTTCACCCGTCAACGACAGGTCCAGGGCCAGTTGTCGGTCCTTCGTCCAAGCTGCCTTGCCTTTCACGGCTACCGGCTGCCCTCCGCTCTTTCCCTCCCAACGGACGACCTCCACTTCCCGTCCGGAAAAGCGCAACTCCGCGTTGATGCCCCGCACCACCCCCAATGCGCCCAGGGGACGGGACGTGGCATCTTGAACCTGGAGCACGCCGGACAGCTGCAGTTGTGGAGCAAGGGTGAGGTCGAGGGATAGACGTCCCCCGGGACCAAACCAGCCCGGCAGGAAGGGCGCGAAAGCCGAAAGATCGGCGTCACTGAGCCGTAGACTGCCACGCAACGACTTCACCACGACATCGAGCGGCGAACGCCACTCCGAGAGCGCCGCGGGCATCCTCACGTCCAGGGAGGCCTGCAGGTCCTGGCCTGCCACCTTGGCTTGGAACGAATCCAGCGTGATCTGCTCTCCGTCGCCCTTTGCCTGCGCAATCAGTCCCGTGATCGCCGGGAGTGGCGGACCACCCTCCTGCGCCGACCAGGACACCTGCGCGGCCTGCAGTGAGGCTTCTCCGCTGGGCCGTCGCCACGTGCCGCCCACCTTCAAATTGAGGTGCGGTGCGAGTACGTCCAACCCGGTCCACCGCGACACGCGTCGCCAAAGGGCTTCGCTCTCACCGGAGCGCACGTCCAATTCCAGCGGACCGTCCTCGTCGAGTTTCCAGGAGAGTGCGGGAAACGCTCGCACCGTCAGTGGCAGGCGACCCTTGGCACTGAGGGCCGTGGTGGAAGCCACCGACACCCGGGCCTCGTCGATCCACCACCCCTCCGCGTCACCGCGAACCGTCAGACTCACGTCCGCCGCGTCGTCCAGGCCCACGGCCATGCGGCCAACGAGCGTGCCGGTCCCTTCCATGGGGCCATCATCCCACGCGGCCCGGAGGCGCGTCTCTTTCAAAACCACGTCCTGCGCGCTCAACGCGGGCAGAAAGTCGGCGAACGCGCTCGCGCTCAGGTCGCGCGCCTCAAACCCGAAGCCGCCTTTCGCCGCGTAGTCCAGATCCCCGCCGACCGATCCTGCCGCCCCCTGCAACGTGAAGGGTTCCACCCGGAAAGGTTGGCCCCACTGGACGAGCACGGGAGCCTGCAAAGCAAGCTGCTCCGTCGCTCCGCGCCGCCAGCGGAGCGCGGAAAGGCGGGCCTGGTCGCGGCCGAAGCTCCCTGAAACGGTGAGCGTTGATTCGCCGGCGACCACGTCGAGATCGACGCTCGGAGGGCTGCGCCCCACGCCCTTCCACGTGAGGTTGGCCTCCAGCGGTGCCAGAGGCGGGTACGTCAACCGGTCCACGGCCAGCCTGCCTTCGTGCACCGGATTGAGGAAGGGACCCTGCAGCCGTGCAGCCACCTGAACGGTGTCGAATGTCAGGGCCTCCGGCAGCCATCGCGCCACCAGGGGTCGGGTGACTTCTCCGTCGATCTTGACGTCGAAAAAGGTCCGGCTCTGCAGGTCGGCCGCGCCTCCACCGTTCAGACGGGTACCGTCGGCCCGCTGTAGTGAAAAAGAAATCACGTCGAGCCGCGGCCAGCGCAGCCTGGCCTCCGTCTCCAGGGAATCGACATCCCAACCCGGGCCCGCCAGATCGGCGCCGCGGAGCCGGAAGGTGGCCCGTGGCCCGTGACCGAGGCTCCGTTCAACGTGGAGTTCGCCCTCGATCCGCCCGCGGGCCTCGATCCAAGGTTGATCCGCGAGGTCAATCGACAGGGAAAAACGGGAGTCGCTGGTCGTCCATGCCCCGTTCTCCGCCACCAAGAGCGGCTGGGTCAATCGGGCGGTCACCCCAGGAGCCTGCACGTCGAATTGGTCCACCCGCAGGGTTTGCTGATCCCCTTGCGCCCGCACCTTCACGTGAAGAGGCGGCGCCGCGTTTCCGGATGCCTGAGTTGCGGGCCGAGCGTGCGCTTCCGCCGCGAGGGAAAGCCCGCCGTCCAACCAGGAAAGCGTGAGCGATCCTTCCCCCGTGGTGTAGGCCGGAGCGAGGCGGAGCAACTCGGCCGGAAGAACCCACCGGGGCGCATCGATGCGGGCTTCGCGAGGCAGCCAGCCGCGGTCCGCGTGCACTGCAGACAGGGAAACGGGGTTGTCCCAAAGCGTTGCTGTGCCGGTGAGCATCGCGGCGCGACTCGTGAGGGCGAGAGCCAAGGGTCCGCCGTCGCGATCACGAACGGTCACGTCAAAAGCGTCTCCCGTGGGCCATTCGAGGCGCGCCGACGCGGTGCGTCCGCGCCAGACGACGCCCGACACGTCCAGGGTCCCGCCCGGCTCCCAGCTCGCCGCCTCCACGGTGATGTGCTGCGGGCCCCATGTCACACGACCGTCGGTCGCCTGGGTGCTGGGTAACCAGCGCTGCAGTCCCTCCTTGATCGTACGCAGGCGCGCCCGCAGCGGCATCCAGCCGCCAGCCTCCTTGGCGACCGGCGGTGTCGCCAGGGGAGCGTTTTCGACGCTCCAATGTTCGATGCGGAGGGGACCCACTTTGCCTCGGAGCCGGCCAGCCAGCCAAATCAAGGGTGAATCCGCTTCCACGCGACCCGCCCGGACGATCACTCCTGCGCGCCGGTAAACCACCTCGGTGAGGGCGAAGCGCCCATACCCCATCCGTTCAAAGCTCCTGAATTCCAGACCTTTGCCCGGACCCACCCACTGCAGCGCCGTGCCCAGCCACCAGGGCAACAGCGCTCCCGCAACGACGAGCGCGAGCAGGAGCAGGGCGGAAAAGCGGAGGAGGCGGCGCATGGGACAGACAATCCGCATGCGCGACGCGGGAGGAACTGACGCGAACTCAGGCCGCGATCAATCCACTCCGAACCAGAAGTGCAGCGATATCCGGGTCCCGACCCATGAACGCCCGGTACAGTTCCCCTGGATCCGCAGAATTTCCCTTGCTCAGGATGTGCTCAACAAAGGCTGCACCCGTTGCGGCGTTAAAAACGCCCTCCCGCTGGAACCGCGTGAACGCATCCGCCTCGAGCACTTCGGCCCACTTGTACGAGTAATACCCCGCGGCATAACCCACCGGGTCGCTGAACAAGTGATTGAACCGGCGGACGATGGTGCGGCCCGGCGGCACGGTCGGGATGATGCAGTCGGCCACTTCGGCGCGCGCCTTGGTTTCAAGGTCGCCGTCGATGAACTCCGCGGTGCGCAGGTGCAAGGCGAGGTCCATCTTGGCAAACTGCACCTGGCGCATGACGGCACAACCCGCCCGGAACTTTCGCGCCGCCTGCATGCGCTCGAACAGCGCCTCCGGGATCGGCTCGCCCGTCTCAAAATGCCGGGCGAACAGATCGAGCCCCTGGCGCTCCCAGGTCCAGTTTTCCAGGATCTGGGAAGGAAGCTCCACAAAGTCCCAGGCGACGTTGACACCGTTGAGCGACTTGATCGGCACCTCGCCCAGCAGGTGGTGCAGCAGGTGGCCGAATTCGTGGAAAATCGTCTCCACCTCCCGGTGCGTGAGCAACGCGGGCCGCCCCCCCACCGAGGGCGTGAGATTGCCGCAGATATAGCCGAGGTGAGGCTCCCGTCCGCCTTCCGGCCGCGCGCTCCCGGTCAGCAGGTAGCCCATCCAGGCGCCGCCCCGCTTCGATTCGCGTGGATACCAGTCGGCGTAAAACGATCCCAGGTGCCGGCCCCGGCGGTCGAGCAGGTCGTAGTAGTTGACTTCTGGATGCCAAACTTCGACCGCGCCGGCCGGCCGCTCGACCACGCGCAGACCGAACACCTGGTCGGCGATGGCGAAGAGCCCGGAGATGACGCGGTTCATCGGCAGGTAGGGCCGCAGCACCTCCTCGTTGAAATCGTACCGGGCCTTGCGCAGCCGCTCGGCCCAGAAGGTGACCTCCCAGGCCTTGAGCGTCGCGACCGGACCACCGGTCTGGGCGGCCTTGAACTCCTCCAGCTCCCGACATTCGCGGGAGAACGCACCGGCGGCGCGTTGCTTCAGGTCTTCGATGAACGCAAGCGCCCGGTCACCGGTCTTCGCCATGCGGCGCTCCAGCACCAGGTCCGCGAAGTGAGGTTTGCCAAGCAGGGCCGCCTTCTCGGCGCGCAGCGCGAGGATGCGTCGGGCGAGAGCGTCGTTGTCGTGCGGGGCCTGCGCGCCGATCGCGACCATCGCGGTCCAGACTTCCTGGCGCAGCGCGTCGTCCTCCGCATACGTCATCACGGGCTCGGTCGAGGGAGCATGCAGGGTGAAGCGCCAAACCGGCTTTTCGGGCGACCCGAGCCCTTTCGCCTGCGCACTCGCCCGCGCCGCCGCCTTGGCGTGGTCCGGCAGGCCGACCAGACGAGATTCGTCCTCGATCAAGAGCTGCCAGGCATTGGTCGAATCGAGCACGTTCTCCGCGTATTTCTGCGTGAGTTGCGCGAGTTCGCTCTGCAGCGCCTCAAGGCGATCCCGCTTGTCCTGAGGCAGATCCGCCCCGGCTTCCCGGAAGTTCGCCAGGGTTTCCTCCATCCAGCGGGCGTGGATGCCCGTAAGCACCCGCGCGGCGGGCGAAGACGCCACCGCCTTCAGCCGGCTCCACAGCTCGGGACTGAGCGGAATTTTCGAGAAGAACGCGGTGACCTTCGGCAGCATCGCGTTGTGCGCTTCGCGCAAGGCCGGTGAGTCCGAGACCGACTGCAGGTGCGTGACCTTGCCCCACGCAAAATTCAACTCCTCCGTGGCCTTCTCCAGCGCGAGGAACGTCGCCTCGTAACTGAGCTGGTCCGGCGAGAGGGAGGCAATCGCGTCGACCGCGGCCTGGGCGCGCGCCAGCGAGACTTCCATGTCGGGCACGATGCACTCCGGGGTGTGGGCGGACCAGCGGACGGCAAAAGCAGGATCGAGAAAAGGAGAGGTGGACATGACGGGTAAAGATTCAGGCAAACCGGGCCTCCCGCAAGGTCAAGGGGGGACAACCTGTTGAGGAGAAGCCACCACCATGTCGCTTGCCTCCGCACCGCTTCTCGCTCTGGCTCAGGGGGGTTTGCCTAAAATGGACGATCTTCCCCTCAGTCTCGAACGCGCCGCCGACCTCCTGGGTCTTGGGCCGGACGCGTCCAGCGAGGCCCGGGGGCGTCTTTACGAGAAAAAACGCATCCTGCTCGAGAAGCGACTGCGCCAGGCGCCCACCCCCGGCCTGCGCACCCGGTACCGCCACACCCTCGATGAACTGACCCGGGCCTTCGAGATGGTGGAACTGGCCTCGACGGAGCGTGCCCTCGACCACCTTGAACCCCGTCCCGGTGAGCCGGTTTCAATGGCGGCCCCCGAACCCTCCGTCGCGGAACCCGAAACCCGCGAGTGGGTGCCACGGGCCGTGGTGGCTGGACATGTGCTGGCGCCGAGCGCGTTCGGACTGGCCGGTCCTGGCGCACCGGGTCGCCCGCGTCTGCGGGTGGACCTGCTCATCATTCCCCTGGCCCTGATTGCGCTCCTCATCGCCGGCGGCATCTGGTGGTGGAGCGCGCGCGAGGCCAAAGCCGAGGCCGACCGGCTGGCCGAACTGGCCCGGCTGGAAACCGCCCGGATTGTCGCGGAAAACGAAACCGCCGAACGGGCGCGTCAGCAGGAACGGCTCCGATTGGAAGCGGAAGTCGAAGCCCGCCGCCGGGAGGCCGACCGCCAGGCCGGGGAACGACGCGTCGCCCTTGATCGCCAGGCCCGTCTGCGGATCGCCGAAGTTGACACCTATTTTGAAACCGCCGCCCGTCGGCTCGCCGCGATCGAGACCACGCTGGGCGAATTGAAATCGGCCGAACGCGATCTCGCCGCCGGTGGCGGCTGGGCGCTGGAATGGACACGGCTGCGCTGGAGCCTGCTCGATGAACATCGACGCTGGCTCGACGACTTTCTCGCCCAACATCCGGCGCGGGTGAAGGCACGCAGCGCAGCCCGCCTGCTCGAAGCCGCGGACCCCGAGGGAGGAGCCCGCGATGCACAGGCGGCGGCGGAAATCTGGACGGCCCAGGCCGAAGAGAATCGGGGACGTCACTACCGCAAGGTGGGCCGCCCCCTGATCGAAGCCGTGCTCGGCGGCCACGACTGGCCGCCCGAGGCGCTGCTTCAGGTGAAGCAGGACGAACCCGAGGCGGTCGCGCGCTACATCGACGAGCTGCGCACGGCACTCGCGTACCTCGACGATCCGGGGGCGAAACCCGCGCCCGCCGACTGGCGCGGCCGCATGCAGCCACTTGCCCTGCTGGCCGGCACCGAGGACGCCGACTTCAAGCGCTGGCAGCCGCGCTTCATCGGACGCCTCACGGTTCGCTCGGAACCCGCGGGCGCACAGCTCTTCGACGAGGCGGGTCGTGACCTGGGGACGGCACCGCGCGAATTCGATCTTGTTCGGGGCGGCACCCTTCGCCTGACCGCCCGGCTGCCCGGGCACTTGCCGGCGACGCTCGCGGCAACGGTCGGTCTCGAGGAGAACCAGCTGGTGCAAGTCCGGCTGGACGAGATTCCCGTGCCCAAACCCGGGCAGGCCTTCAACATTCCCGAGCTCGGACTCGTACTGCAGTGGATACGTCCGGGCAGCTTTACACTCGGAAGCCCGCCCGATGAACCGGGCCGCGTGCCTGACGAGGGGCCGCTCATGCGCGTCGCCATCAGCCAGGGATTCTGGCTCGGCCGGCACGAGGTCACCCAGGGTCAGTGGACCACGCTGATGGGACGAAATCCGAGTGCGTTCAAGGAGCTCGGCGCCGACGCGCCGGTGGAGATGGTTTCCTGGAAGGATGCGATGGAGTTCGGACGCAAATTGACGGAACGCGAACGGGCGGCCGGCCGGCTTCCCGCGGGTTATGTCTATACGCTGCCGACGGAGGCCCAGTGGGAGTATGCCTGTAGGGCCGGCTCCAACCTGCCCTACGCGGGTGAACTGGAGAGCATGGCGTGGTACGGCGCGAAAGCCTCCGGCGGCTCCACCCATCCCGTGGGCAAGAAGGCCGCGAACGCGTGGGGACTGTTTGACATGCACGGGAACGTCTGGGAGTGGTGCCGCGACTGGTACGCCGAGGCCTACCTTCCCGGTGTCGACGGACAGCCTGTGGCCGATCCGCTCGGCCCTCCGGCCGGCGCGTATCGCGTCAACCGTGGCGGCAGCTGGCGAAGCTCCGCGGATACCTGCCGTTCGGCATTCCGGCACTGGCTCGCACCCAACGATCGCGGAAACGGTCTCGGCTTCCGTCTCGCGCTCGTGCGGGAGACCCCGAACTGAACGCTCCGGCCGGGCGGCGCCGCGCCGGATAGCGAACAGCGCTTCCCTGCCCCTGCGGTTCAGAGTCCCTTGCGAACAAACGAGACCCCGGAGTCGCCGTCGCGCACCTTCACGGTCTGCTGGCTGGTCGAATCCACCCCGATGTAGTCGATGGAGGCCGACGCCAGAATCGGCAGGTACTTTCGCAGGTCGTCACTCTCGTCCACGCTGCTGACCCGGACATTCCAGACCTCCGTGGGCGGCGCCCCCTCCTCGCGCGCCTTGTTTTCCCGCGCCTTCAGGTTGAGGTACTTTTCGTAGGTCGTGACGGGCACGGCCATGTTCTGATAGCCCACCAACTCCGTGCGGGGAGGCTGGTGCACGGCCACCGTGCGCAGCGCGGTCCGACCATCGCTCGTGGTCACCGGAACCGTCTCGTACCGGATTCCTCCGCCCACCTGGGCGTAGATCGGCACGCTGTTGTCTTCCATCTTGGTGCGCGGCTTTTCGATGCCAAAATCAATCTCGATCACCAGGTCCGCCGCCGCGGCGTTCGGCGCCTCGTAGAACCCCTTGCCGGAAAGCGCGGTGCGGACGAAGTCCGCCGCCTCCTTCTCACGCAGCGACTCCTCGCCCGGAATCGATCCATTCTTGTATCGGATCCGGTAGGACTGGGCGCCCGCGACCCCCGGCTTGCTGATCGCGTCGATCTTGACCTGATAGGTCGACTGGCATCCAGAAACCCACGACAGCATCGCCGCGAGCGCCAGAGGAAGGAGCAGACGGGTCGCGCGGGCCGGCATCGGGGGCAGGTCTCAGGGAGACGGCTTCTCCGGGCCCGCTGGAGCGGGCGCCGGCGGCGCGGCGTTGAGGGAGCCGGTGGCGGCATCGTCGCTCTTCAGCCTCGCCAGCTCCTCTTCCATCCGGGCGATCTCCGCCTCGGTCGCGAGCAGCCGTTCGTTGGCCTCGTCGAGCGAGCGCTTCTTGTTCAGCGCCGCGGTGCGCTCATCCTTCAAGCGCTGCAGACGCTCCGTCGCCGACTCCACCTTTTTCTGGGCGTCGGCCAGCTCCATGTCGGAAATACGAAAGCCCTGCGTGACGGCCAACTCCTCCTCCACCTCCGCCTTGCGCTTCGCCTCTTCGGCGCGTTTGCGCGACAACTCCTGCTGGTACGCACGCTCCTGGGCCAGGCGGTCCTGTTCCTTGCGCTCCTTGGCGTCCTTCACCATGCCGACCACGCCTCCGATGATCGCACCCGCGGCCGCACCCGCGAGGATGCCGGTGCTGCTGTTCCCGCCGGTCGCACCCGCGCCCAGTCCACCGACGACTGCACCCGCCGCTGCACCGGTACCCGCGCCCGTGGCGGTCTTGGACGGAGCGACCGATGAACATCCGGCCAGACCAAAGACAGCGAAGGCGGTGATGAGGGCGACCGCGGGACGAACTTGACGCAGGCGATCAGAAATTGTGGGGGACTCCATAAATGTAGCGAAAGGAGGATTGCGCTTCAATTACTCTGTAGTATCTTACGCGGTGTTGGTAGCTTTTTCAATCGTGCACGTCATTCTGTCGGCATCCCACAGCCCAGGATCAAGAAAAGCGCGGGTCCGGCGTCGGAATGAGCGGATCGATCCAAATCCAAGTCCTTAAGGAATTCTGTCTCCATGATTTCGCGAAACAAGGGAATTCTCTCGCTTGAGTTCCTCGTCCCGAACCTCGGCCTGATTCTTGCGATCGTTGTGACGGAGATCTTTTACGGTGCCGTCGTCCGCCCACGTGCGGAGGAGTTGCTTTTGAAGAGCAAGGTGATGCGCGCCCAGGCCGGGGCCAACGCCAAGGCCGACCTCGACCAGTTGTCGATGTACATTATTTTGAAGGACCCGGAACAACAATGGGAGCTGGTCCTCTTTATCTGGGCCATGATTGTGCTCACCTACAAGCTCACCCAGGTCGGCCGTGAGCGCCGGTTGTTCAAGCATGATTTTATTCATTTGCAGACGGGTGAACGCATCATCCCCGAGGACGCCTTCGATCGCTACAAAGAGCTGAAAGCGGCCATCGAAAAGGAACCTCGATGGCGAGAGCGATTATTGCCGGAATGCATGCTCGCCGCGCTCCATCGGTTCCATGCGTCGCACTCGATCCAGGACGCCGCCAATGCCGTCAAGGAGCGTACCGATTTGGCCGCCGAGCAGCTCGAGTCAGCCCTGTCGCTCGTCCGCTACATCGCGTGGGCCATTCCCGCCATCGGGTTCATCGGAACCGTGCGCGGCATCGGCGGCGCGCTGGCGTATGCGCAGGAGGCGATTCAGGGCGACATTTCCGCGGTCACCAGCTGGCTCGGTCTCGCCTTCAACTCCACCCTCGTCGCGCTGCTGCTGAGTTTGGTGCTGATGTTCATTCTGCACACCATGCAATCGCGCCAGGAGGCATTCATCATCGAAACGCAAACTTACTGCCGCGACCGGCTGATTGATGTGATGAAGGTGCCGACGAAGGAAGAGTCGTCGAATGTTCCCGCCTAGGTCCCGAGGCACTCCACCCCATGACCCACGGAATTGAACTCTGCGACGCAAACTTCCAAGCAGCCCGACTCGAGGGCGAAGAGCCGCACCTGATCCGGATCGCGGGAAGTGGCGCGGATGCCTCCTTCCCCGGCTTCGCGCTGCACGACGGCGGTGATTACGTTTTTGGCCAGCCGGCGGAGGCCGCCTGGTTTGTGCAGCCCCGCAAGGTGGTGCATACGTTCTGGTCGAAGCTGAACCACGACAGCTCGACGCTGGTCGTGCCCCCGCGCTCACCGTCGTACTCGGAAGTTGCCTACTATTTTCTGCGCAACTTCACCACGCGTCTCGCCCAGACGGCGCCCGGGGCGACCCGCATGGCGCTCGCCGTGCCCGGCGTGTACCTGCGCGACCAGACTACCGAGGAGGAAAAGATCGGGCTGCTTCTCGGCATGGCCTCCGACCTCAAACTGCCCCTCGCCGGCGTGGTCGACATGGCGACGGCCGCCCTGTGCGATCCCCGCGGCCCCCGTTTCAATCCGGCCCGCCCGGTGCTGGTGCTGGACCTGCACCTGCACACCGCTGAATTGTCCCTCGTGGTCTCGGCGGAAAAACTGGAGCGACGAGCCTTTCTCCACTTCCCGCAATCCGGTCTGTTGGAACTCCTGAAGCACCTGACGGCCACCATGGCGAATCGCTTTCTGCGCCAGACGTCGTTCGATGTCATGGAAGACGGCCGGTTGGAACAGGAATTCTACAATCAGACCAAGGCCTTCCTGACCTCGGACGATCCCGATTTCCGCTACACCCTGAACACCACCAAGCGCGGTTACGAAATGGCGGTGAAGCGCGAACAACTGGTGTCGGACTCCCAGGCGTTTGCCGAGAACCTGGTGCAGATGCTCCTCAAGTTCACGCAGAACCACGGACTGTCTCCCGGCCTGTGCGCCGTGGCGCTGACCGAGCGTTCCATCTGGCTTCGTCAGCTGGAATCGCGGCTGCGCGCCGTGGGGTTTGTACGTTTCATCCGCCTGCCGCATGGCGCCGCCGCCGCCGGAGCCGCCATGATCGCCGCCCGCTTGAAGGTGCCTTCGGATCTTTCCGAGGTTCCGGTTCTAAAGTCCCACGCCAGCGAGTTGTCGCGCAACCGCATGACCCAGCGCTGGGAAGTGCACCTGCACCGGGGCCGCCGTTCCGGGCAGCCGGCTCCACGACCCACCCACGCGCTGCTCGACGGCCTGGGGCGAGCCCTCGCCGGTCGGTCGCGTTTCAGCATCGGAGTGCAAGGACTGGCCGCCGATCTTCCCCTGCCGGACGACTTCAACCATGCGACCGACTGCAGCCTCGCGCTGCAACATGAGGGCCAGGGGTGGTGGTTCACCGACCCGTCACCCACCGAGAGCGGTGTCTCTCCCCGCATTGAAATCGAAAGTGGCGACCGGCTGCAGTTCCGCTGTGGCGAGCATACCGCGGAAATCCTGTTCGCCCACTGCCCGCCCGCTGCGGTCAACGGCACCGGCTGAGCGCGGCCGCCCCTTTTCCCCGCACTGCCATGTCGCGCCCCCGCCAACGCCGGGAGACCGAGGTCTTCAGTCTCAGCTTTCTTGACTGCATCTGCTGCGGCTTCGGTGCGATCATCCTGATCTTCATCCTGTCGGTCGCACAGAAGCGAACGATCGACCGGATCAGCGTCGATGACCTGCAGGATCGTCTTCGCCGGCTCGAACTCCAGGTTTCGGCCAGCAAACAAGAGGTGGAGCGGCTGACCAAACTGCTCACCGCTGCTCAATCCGAACTGCCGACGCTGCAGAAGAAGACGAATGAATCGCAGCTCAAACTGACGGATCGCAAACGGGAGCTGCTCGCCCTGCTTCAGCAGACCGGTCTGCTGAAGGACGCACTGGCCAGCCTGATGGACAAAAAGAAGGCCCTGCCGACCGTCGACCAGGCTCCGCTTCCGATCCCGGACGTCGATCGTCGTCAGTACCTGACCGGTTTTCGTCTCGAAGGGGAATGCGTGCTTTTCCTGGTGCGCGCCTCGGGCAGCATGCTCGGCGAAACGGTGGAGGAGGCGTCGGACCTGCTTGAGGAACCCGATTACAAGAAGCGGGAATCCCCGAAATGGCAGCGGACCATCCGGGCCTTGGAATGGATGCTCGCGACGCTGGCGCCAGAGACGCGATTCCAGATCCTGATTTTCAACGAGGATGCGAACGCCATCCTGCCGAAGCGCGCCGACGAGTGGTTTGCCCTGTCCGACAAAAAGGCGATCGCCGAGATTGTCACCAAACTGAACCAGATTGTCCCCTCCGGCTCAGCCAATCTGGAACGGGCCTTCGGCAAGGTGCGCACCCTCTCCCGCCTGCCGGACGCGATCGTGCTGTTGACCGACGGACTGCCCACGTCGAGCGACTCCTATCTGAGCGATGGCGCCACGACCGATGAACAGCGCGTGCGTTTTTTCCGCGAGGCGGTCCGCATGCTCCCGGAACGCATTCCGGTGAGCACCGTGCTCATGCCCATGAGCGGAGATCCCGCCGCGCCCGCACTCTTTTGGGAACTGGCCAACCGCACGCGCGGCGCCCTGATCAGTCCTTCCAAATACTGGCCTGAATCATGAAGCAGCGGAGAAAACTGGAAGTCTTCAGTCTCTCGTTCCTCGACTGCATTTGCTGCGGCTTCGGGGCGATGATTCTCATTTTCGTCCTGTCGATTGGCGCGCAGGGCAAGCAGAACCAGGAGACGGTCGAAGATCTGCAGAAGATGCTCGCGACCTACCTCGCGTCCCTCGCCAATCTCGTCTCTAGTCGCGAGGATCTCTCAAAGATCCTGCAGCTGACCACCACCAAGATTGCCGAAACCAAGCTGAAGAACGACGAGATCCAGTCGATGCTCGACGACCTCGACCAGCAGCTGCAGCGGGAGAAGGCCGGTCAGGAGGCGCTGCTGGTGGATGTGGACGCGCTGAAGAAGGAACTGGCCGCGATGCAGAGCAAACCGGAGATGGTGCTCCCCAACGTCGAGCCCGCCCCGGTCGGGGTGCCGGTGGGCAGCAACTACATCGCCTTCGTCATCGACACCTCGGGTTCGATGCGCGACTTCAACTCGGGTCAGCTCTGGCCGATCGTCATCCGCAAGGTGGAGGAGGTGCTCGACGTCTATCCCCAAGTCGACGGGATCCAGATTTTGGATGCCGACGGACGCTTCGTCCTCGGTGAGCGCGGCGGCGCCCAGTGGCTCCCCGACGGCCCGGAAACGCGGGAGGGCATCAAGCGCGCCCTGCGCCGCTATGATGTCTTCAGCGAGAGTAATCCGGTGCCGGGCATTTTCCGGGCGCTGCGCCTGCTGCTCGATCCGACCAACGAAAAGATGAAGATGGGGCTCTACATCTTCTGCGACGAGTTCACCGGCACGGCCGATACCGTCCTGAAGCGGGTCGACGACCTGAATCCCGCCGACGAAAACGGCAAGCGGCGGGTCGTCATCAACGCGATCGCCTTCCCGACCACCATCCGGTTCGACGTCTCCATGGGAAACACCGGACTGAAAGTGGCGAACCTGATGCGAGAACTCTGCCACCAGCACGGCGGCGCGTTCATCGCCCTGCAGGACCTCTGATTGGGAAGCCCCCCTCGGCCCGCGACCGCACCCGGGCCGGGCATCACTCTGGCGGGCAACGTTCCTTCACTCGTGAGAAGGTACTCCAGGCCTGAGCCTGCTGGTTTACAAACCGAGGATGCGCCGCAGAAGTCCAATCACCGCCGTAATGGGATCGCCACCACCGGACTGTCCGCTGGACGGCGCTCCCGGAGCACCCGGAGGACCTCCGCTGCCGGCGCCACCACCCTGGGATCCTTGCTGACTCGAAGATTGTCCGCTGCTCTGTCCGCTTTGGCCGCTTTGTCCGCTGGAGCTGCCTTGCGAACCGCTTTGTCCGCCCTGCTGGGACCCCTGCGAGCCCGCCGCTCCGCCAATCTGGGCGATCTGCTGCAACGCCTGGTTGCCCTCGCCCATGGAGCTGCCCTGGCTGCCGGAAGAACCACCCTGACTGCCTTGGGAGCCCGACCGGCCGGATTTGCCGGCGGAATTTCCGCTGCCGCCCGATTGTCCGTTACCACCCAGCCCGGCAATCTGTTCGCCCTGCACGTCGCCACCGGAACCGTCCTTGCTGCCATCGCCACTTCCGGAGCCATCCTTCCCGCCGCCCTCGCCGGAGCCATCGGCGCCCTTGCCCTGACCGTCCTTGCCCTCTCCTTCGCCCTGCCCCGTGCCATTGCCTTCACCGCCATTCTCCCCTTCCCCCTTCTTCCCGGTAAAGGGCGTATTGCCCCGGGCCCCATAGACGCCGGACAGGCTGAAGCGGACATAGTCCACTTTGCTGGAGGCGAGGGACGCCCGGTTGCGGATGGCGGCATCGCGCACGGCCTCGAGCTCCCATGATTTCTTCTGCGCGGCCTCACGGTCCGCCAGCGGTCCAAAAAAGAGGCTCAAGTTCTCGTGCCGGTAGCGCACATACCAACCCTCGTCACTCACCCCGAGTCCACTGACATCGATGCCACCGTACTTGGTCTGAAAGTCGGTCGCGTTGAGCAGCCAGAGCTCCGGAATGGCCTCCACCGGATAGATGATGGTCTTGGCCGAAAGCGAGCCGGCGCCAGCCAGGATCGCGCAGAGAGCCAGAAGGGGGCGTAGGGTATTCACAAAATTAATTCAGAGGGGTTAAAGCCCGGGCGGCATCACTTTTCCACGTTCCACGCCCTGATTGCCGCGGCCGGTCGACTGTTTGCCGCCGCCCGGGGTCTTGGCATCGTAGCTCTGCGGTGTGTCCTTGCCCTTCGGCTGCGCCTCCATGCCCACCACGGCCGACGCGACTCCCGGCGGCAGGGTCTTGATCTGCAAGGCCGCGTCGCCGATCTTCATATTGCTCGGCGGCGTGTTCGCCTGGTTCTGCGGAGCGGCCGCTCCTCCATTCGGGTCACTCAGGCCCGCGGCCTGGATGCCCTCGGCCTTGGCGCCCGCCGCGCCTTGCGCGCCGGTGGATGCGGTTCCCTGTTGGGACTGGCCCTCCTGTCCGGCCTGCCCGCCCTGACCGGAACCTTCCTTCTGTTCCGACCCACCGCCGCCCTGCTGGGCCGCGGCCTGGGCGGCCTGAGCCGCCTGGGCGCCCGATCCTCCGCCGTCCTTTTGTTTCTGCTGGGCTCCACCGCCGGCGGCCTGCTCCTCAGGTTGAGCGCCGCCGACCTTGTCACTCTTGGCGTTCTCATTGCCCGGCAGCTCGAACTCGCCGAGCATGCCATGTTCGGGAATCTTCTCGGCCGCCTCCTTACTGCCGTCGAGCAGCAGCGGATCGGGCAGCACGCCTTTGGAAACCGTCGAACTGGAACGGGCGGGCCGGCTGGTTTCACGCTCCTGCGCGGGGAGCACGGCCGCGGTGAGGACAAGGCCGCCCACCAGGGCAGTAAAACGAAGGGTCGTCATGGGAGGGGTTGAAAGTCGCTCACTTCTCCGCGCGCAGGCTGCAGCTGACCGCGACGACCGGGGCGGGGGCCCCGTTGCGCACCTGCAGCAGCAGCAGTACGTCCTGATAGCCCTTGCGGCGACCGATCACCTCGTAATCGCCCGGCAGGATCTTGACCTTGGTCTCCTCCGCCTGTCCGAGCAGACGGAAGTTGGTGATCGAGATCCAGGTCTTGCCATCGCCCTTGAACGTCACCTCGACCGGCTGGTTCTGCGTCTGCAGCAGATCGCGCAGCTGGGTCAGGCGCTCGGAGGCGGGCAGGTATTCAGGTTTCAGTGACATCGCCTTGTTGAAGTCGCGGATCGCGGCCTGGAATTCCGCGCGGGCGGCCTTTTGCTCCGCCACCTCGATCAACTTGTGGTACTCCAGCAGCGTGCGAATGATCTTTCCGGTGCGGGCATAACCCTCCTTCGCCTCGACGTGGTCGGGTTTGAGCTGCAGCGTTTCGTAGTAGGCGCCGCGGGCCTCCTTCCACTGGTACTGGTTTTCGTAGGCGAACGCCTTGGCCACGGCCGAATCGACCGCGTCCTTGTGGGCCTTCTCGCGGGCCGAGGTCAACAAACCCTGCACCTCGGCGTTCTTCGGGGTGACCTTCAACGCCTTTTCAAACTCCGCGATCGCGACCGGCCAGTTGCGGGTGTCGTACGCCGCCTTCGCGGTGTTGAAGGCGAGACTGAACTTGGTTTCCTGCTCCAGCCGGAGGGCGCGGGCCTTGCCCTGCTGGGCCGATGCCGAAAATTTGTCCAGGCCAAAGGCCTTCTCATAAGAGGCGGCGGCTTCGCCGTACTTTTGCTGCGATTCGAAATCAGCCGCCTGGACGAGGAGCGCATGCACCCGGTCGGCGTGCTCCGCCCGCTTGATGCCCTGCAGGGCGATCTCATTGCCCGGAGACTTTTCGAGGGCGGCCTTGAACGCAGTCTCCGCGGCCTCCCGCTGACCGGCCACCAGCGCCTGCTGGCCTTTCACGAGATTGCCCTCCACGTAGGCGGCGAGCGTCTGCTCGGCCTTCTTCAACTCCGCAAAACCCCGGTCAAAGGTGCGCTTGGCCGCGAGGAAGCTCCCTTCCACGAGGAACTGCCGGCCGCTGCCGGCGGCGGAAAACGCCGCTTCCAGGGCCTCGGGAGCCAGACTGCGCGCGCGCTCCAAATCCTGGATTCGGCTGAGGATGGTGTCGTAGGCCAGCTGCGCCTCTCCGCGCGCCTTCACCGACTGGGTGAACTCGTCGATTTCCCGGTTGAGCGACTCAAACTGGATCGAGGCCGAGGAAAAGTTACGCGCCGCTAGGTAGGCTTCGCCGGCGAGAAACGCCTTTTCCAGCAGGACAAGCTTTTCGAGCTGGCGGGGATGATCCTGGGGAAGCTTGCGCAGTTCGACCAGCGCCTTGGCCGCCGTTTCGCGCGAAAGCTCGGCCTTGGATTGACTGACGAACGAAGCGTTGGGGTCCCCGGGACCGCCAGCCGCACCCGACGCCACCGCGCTCGAACGCGGCGTGAACACATCCGGCCCAAACACCAGCTTGATGCCCCGGATGACGATGCCGGCCGCGATCAGCAGGCCGAAAAAGCCGCCGACCGTCCAGGCGAGCGCCCGCCAGACCGACCAACGGCGTTTCGTGGGCTCGTTGCCGGCATCCGGATTCCAATGAATGACACGATGTTTCTTGCCTGAGTTGGGAGTGAGGTCCTCAGCCATGGTAGTAGGGTATGCGGCCAGGGTTGCTGGTAAATGATCTAGGCGGGTTAGACGTGTTTCTGTTCCCGATGTTCAGTCTTCATCGTAACGACTCTGTTACCCAGATTTTCCTTATAGCAGAACCCTAGCCAACTTTTCGCCGTTCGCAAGATAGCAGAGCCCGCTTGCCATTTCATCGCTCTGGACTAGGATCTCCGGCGTTGTCTCGAGGTTCCCTCACCGAAAGCCTTTTCCGGTCATGCTGAAGCCTTTCCTCCGCACGCCGCTTCTGCCGCTGCTCTGTTTCTCGGTCGTTCTGACCGGATGTTATCAGGTGCCGGTCACAGGTCGGAAGGCACTCAACCTCACCTCTGACACGGAGTTGGCCAAGGTCAGTGCCGCCGCATTTGAGGACGTAAAGAGCAAACATGCCAAGTCAAAGGACCGCGCGCGGATCGACCAGCTGCAGCGTGTCGGGGATCGGATCGCCAAAGTGGTGTTCTGGGATATGCCCAATGCGGACTGGGAGTTTGTCGTTTTCGACGAGCCCAAACAAATCAATGCGTTTGCGATGGCCGGCGGGAAGGTGGGGGTCTTTTCCGGTTTGTTCAAGATCGCCAACACGGACGACGAGCTCGCGGCCGTCATCGCGCACGAGATCGCCCATGTCACGGCCCGGCACGTCCATGAACGCCTTTCACAACAGATGCTCGCGGAAGCCGGCAGCGTGGTCGGAGCCGTTGGTCTGATGGGCGCGGGCGCGGGCTCGCTCACCACCTCCACCATCATGGGACTCTACGGCAGTTCAGCATCCATGCAGATGCTCGCCTATGACCGGGCCAAGGAAAAGGAAGCCGACTACATCGGCATCATGTACGCGGCCCGCGCCGGGTTCAACCCGGAGGCCGCCTTGACCGTGATGGAGCGACTGGAGGCGGAAACCGCTGGTAAGCCGCTGCCGCCGGTCTTTGCCTCGACCCACCCTCCGACCTCGGAACGCATCACGCAGCTGCAGGAGGCGATGCCGAAGGCGTTGGAATTGTACCAGAAAAGTGGATTGAAACCGGCCACGACCGTGGTCCGATGAGTCCGTCGCCATGGACGCCCCCGCCCCCACCGCTGTCACCGGCCGGATTGCCCTCGGCCCCGTCGGCAGTCGGAGGCGGGCAACCGGCACTGCCCTGCTGATCGGCCTGCTGACGGTCGCTCCGGGATCCGTGGTGGCCGCGGAAAACGTCTCCGGTATCCTTACGCCTCCGCGGGTCACCTACCAGGAGTCGCCCGAGTTTCCCGCCTCGGTGGATCGTTCCGCCCTGCCCGGCACGGCTGAGATCCATTGTCAGCTCGATGACACCGGGGCCGTGGTGGCCGCCCGGGTGACGTCCGCGTCCCTCCGGAATTCGGCGAAGCCGCACTGGTCGCCGCCCGGCGGTGGCGTTTCGAGCCGGCCTTGCTCAATGGGCGGCCCGTCGCCCGGGCCATCAGCATTCCGTTTGTGTTCCAGCCCAATTTCACCCATCCGCTGGAACAGGCCCTCTCACGAGCCGTGTTCGTCGAACCCGGCGCGCCCCCCGTTCCCGCGGAGTCGCTGCCTAGGATTCCGGAGCCCATCAAACGGGCCTGGCCGCGCTACCCGGAAGAACTGCGGGGCACCCGGACCAAGGGCTCTGCGGTGCTCTCCTTCGTCATCGCGCCGGACGGCCGGCCCATCAATCCCGAGGTCATCTCCACCTCCCATCCGAGCTTCGAGTTGCCCGCCTTGCTCTCCGTGTTGGCCCTGCAATTTGCCCCAATCGTGGACGCCAATGGCAAACCTCTATGGGTGAGCATGTTGCTTCGATACGAGTTTGACGAGTCCATGTTGAAGGAGCAGGATAAGGAAAGCGAAAGACGGATCGTGGTCCCTCGGAGTGCACTCCCGCCGACGAAGGTCACCCCCGCCAACCGGTTCATCCGTCCTCCGCGCCCTCCCTCTTGAGTCACCCCACCCTTCCCCCCGATCTCGACGATCTGCTGGTCGCGCCTTGCATGTTGAATGATCCGTTTCCGGTCTACGACCGGCTGCGGAACGAAGCCCCGGTGGCCTGGAGCCAGCGCTGGAATGCCTGGGTGGTGTCACGGCATGGTGACGTCGAAGCGTCGCTGCGGGACAAGGACAACCTGTCCAACGAGAACCGGCAGGCCCTGTTGTTCGACGGTCTCGCCCCGGCGGAACGGGAGGAATTGTCGCGGCTTCGGCATTACTTCGCCCAGAAGGACGTGATTGGTTCCGATCCCCCCGATCACACCCGCATGCGGTCGCTCGTGCAAAAGGCCTTCACGCCCCGCACGGTGGCATCGCTGCAACCCCGCATCGAAAAGCTCGCCGCCGAGTTGATCGATGCGGCGGTGGCGCAGGGCGAATTCGATTTCGTCGCGGACGTGGCCCATCCACTGCCCGTCATCCTCATCTCCGAATTGCTCGGCGCCCCGCCGGCGGATCGGCCGCTCTTCAAGCGCTGGTCGGCCGATATCCTCGGCTTCCAAGGCTCAGGTCGCACCGCCTTCGCCAGCGCCAAGGTGTCGCAACAAAGCCTGACCGAGCTGTTCACCTACATGAACACGCTGATCGAGGAGCGTCGCCGGGCGCCGCGCGACGATTTGATCAGCGTACTCGCCCTGGCCGAGGACGAAGGCCGCACGTTGAGCCGCGACGAATTGCTCGCAACCTGCAACACGTTGCTCACGGCGGGTCACGAGACCACGACCAACCTGATCGGCAACCTCGTCCGTGCCTTGCTGATCGAACCCGACGCCTGGCAGGCGGTGCTTTCCAGTCCACGGCTCATCCCGGCCGCCGTGGAGGAATCACTGCGACTCGACGCCCCGAAGCAGCGCAACTTTCGTCGCATCAAGCAGGCCCACACCTTCGCCGACGTGGCGCTGCCGGCCGACGGCATGATTTTCCAGCTCATCGGTTCCGCCAATCGCGATCCCGCCGTCTTCCCGGACCCGGATCGTTTTCTGTTGGAGCGACCCAATGTGCGCGACCACCTCAGTCTCGGCGCCGGTATCCATTTCTGTCTGGGAGCCGGGCTGGCGCGGACCGAGGCCTCGGTGGTGCTGGCCCGATTGATGGAGCGCGCCCCGCGACTCCGGCTGGCCGGGCGCGGCTTCACTTGGCAGGAGCGGGTGCAGTTTCGGGGACCGGCTTCGCTTTGGGTGTCGGCGACGTAGGCTCACGGCCTTCCAGCGCGGCCACCTGCGCGAGCAGGTGCTGAAACCGCGGCTCCAGGCCGGCCCGGCGTCGCACGCTGTCGTCGACTTGGGGGCCGTTGTTCTCCCATCGATTGCCCGGGCCATTGGCGTTTTGCAGAAACCGTGGCTCCGGGCACCAGTTGTCTCGGAACGTGACTTCAGACGTCCCTTCGTCCGCATAGAGGTAAAACCAATGCTCGGGATCATGCACATAGGGGCTCATGACGAGGCTGTGCACCGCGTTTTCGCTGATCACGGTGCCAGGCTGGGCGGACAGGGTGTAAATGCCGGCGCTGTCTGACACGCGGGTGGCCACGTGGTGGATGTGATTGGCGTGGACTCTGTTCCGACCAGCAATGTGCACGGACCGGGTCCAGCCCCACCCGAGGCTGATCCCGGTGTAGGACGAGAACGCGATTTCGTTGTGCTCGATCGTGGTGTCGCTCACCGCCCCGGCCAGGATGGCCACGCCGCCCCAATCTTCGTTGGCGCAATCATGGAAGACGGAATTGGCCACCCGCAGCCGGGCGCAGACGTCCCGGTCGTCGTCGGGCCGATACGGGAGATGCACCTCGACACCCTCGCCCCCGAACTCACCCGCGACGAACCCGCTGATGCCGATGTCGCGGAACAGACAGCCCTCGATCTCCGACCGGGTGACCCCGCGCTGAAGGTCGACACCATTCGCCGCGGTGTGCTCGAACCGGCAGCCTTCGAACCGCAGGTGTGAAGCCCCCACCGCCCGGACCGCCGCCGGCGGCCGCGCGGTCCAGGCCTGGTTGTCGAGACCGCGCCAATCGGGCGTCCCCTTGGGCGAGAGTCCGTAGGCATCAAGCAGCGGAAATCCGGCTTGCAACGGCACGTGGCCGGACAGGGACGGGCGCAACCACGTCGTGTGGGCGAAGTCGAGGTGGCGGAGGGTGACGTGCGCAACGGGCCGGTCATGCGTTCCCGAGATGACCAGCAAGGTCTCCAGGCCGGGCACCACAGCTCTCGCCACCGTCATGTCCTCCCCCGGACGCGGCCAGTAGTAGAGTTTCTCCCCCATCCGATCCAGGTGCCACTCACCGGGAGCATCCAGAAACGCGAGCGAACCGGTGAGAAAAAACGGTGCGGCTCCGTTCGGCCCGTCCATGACGGGCTGGGGCCAGGGGTGCTCGGACTGAATCCGTCGTTCGGGATCGTGGAAACCGACCACGGTGGCGCCGGCCTGGCGCTCCACCGAACGCACGCGCAGGACCGCAATTTCCCAGGCCTGCAGCAGCACGAGTTCCACGCCGCGGATCTCGGCCGGCCAACGGAGATCGAGGGGCAGATGCGCTTCGCCCGCGGTACGGTCCCAACGGACCAAACGCTCCATCCGGCCGTCATCCGGCGTCCGGGCCCGGATCGCCTTGCGGTCATTGACCCAGAATTGGCGGAATTCCAGCCCGCGGCCGTGGAACATCGGCACGTCGGCCACCCATAGCTGGCCGCGCGCTCGCGGCGCCATCCCCGGCAGGGACCCGGTCAGTCGCGTCCATCCTCGCACCTCGAGTCCGCCGCTCAGGCGGGAGCGGCCACCTTCGGCACCGGTGATCACGGTCGGACTCTCGGCCGTGCCGCTGTCTTCGGCTCGCAACCAGACGGGCTCCGTCAAGGCATAGTCGCCCGCCTGGAGCTGGATGCGGATGCCGTGCGCCACCGCCGGATCGCCCAGCCGCCGCAGCTCGCGCGCCCGGCGGACCGCTGTGGCCAGCGTCGCCAGCGGCGCGTCCTCCGTGCCGGTTTGCCGGTCGGATCCCTGGGGTGAAACCCAAATCGTGGTGGTCGGTCCTTCCGCGGCCGCCAGAGTCGCCACCGCGAGGATCGCTCCCCACCCGCCCCACCTCAGCCAAGCCCAACCGTTGCTTCGTCCAGTCATGGTCGTCGTCATGCCGCCCAGCGGGCTCAGCAGCGGGTGCAGGGGGCTCACCCACGCCGGATCACCCGGGGACGGCTTATGATCCCGTCACCACAACACGAATTTCGAGCAGACACAACGGGCGACTTTGGCTAATGTGCTGCACTTAGCACCGGATCCTTCTCCGGGCTGCGTTTCTCCGATCGCCCGAAAAGCGAGAGGAGAGACCCAATCCCAGCGGGCTCCGTCCCGGCGCGCGCGAAGCGCGCCGGCTGCATCGAGCACCATGTCCCTCCGCTGTTTTTCAACCCTGTCCCCAGCCGGGACGCGCGACCGGAACGTCACCCCGTTCTCCCTGCGGCGGGCCTGGGCCGGGCTGATGAGCGGCCTCGCGCAGGCGCGTCACCTGAGCAGCATCGCGATGTCCCTGGTTGTTGGGAAATGGGCTCAGCTGGAGGGCGTCGCTCCGTCGACGCCGGGGGACGGTCCACGCACCACCGCGCCCGACCGTTTTGGTATCCGCGATGCGCAACCGGCGCCGACGGAGCGGCGCCCTCCACCACAGCGAAAGCCAGACTTTGTCCACAGGACGGGGTTTCTCCCGGTTCCCTTTGTCGATGGAGATCGCGCTCAGCTGGAGGGCGTCGCTCCGTCGACGCCGGGGGACGGCCCACGCACCACCCCGCCCGACCGTTTTGGTATCTGCGACGCGCAACCGGCGCCGACGGAGCGGCGCCCTCCACCACAGCGGAAGCCAGACTTTATCCACAGGACGGGGTTTCTCCCGGTCCCCTTTGTCGATGGAGATCGCGCTCAGCTGGAGGGCGTCGCTCCGTCGACGCCGGGGAACGGTCCACGCACCACCGCGCCCGACCGTTTTGGTATCCGCGACGCGCAACCGGCGCCGACGGAGCGGCGCCCTCCACCGCAGCGGAAGGCAGACTATATCCACGGAACGGGGTTTCTCCCGGTCCTTCGTTTGGCGTGGACGTTCCTCGTCCTTGTGGGATTGCCTGGGGTCGTTTCGGCCGAAACGACGTGGCGGAGTGCCGTGACGGGTCAGGAGCTGCGTTTGGAGTCGTTTGAACCCATTCCGCCGGCGCCCGCGGGTACCCGGGTGCCGCTCGCCTTGTACCTGCTTCACCTCGCGGCCCCGCGCAACGGTACCGTGCCGGATGCCACGCTGATCGGCGAGTTACGGGCCCAAGGGTTGCGGGTGGTGACGGTGGATTTCCAGGGTCACGCCCAGGCCCGGGTGCCGTTCCTCAATCGCGATCTGCATGGGCTACGCTCGGCGGTCCAAGCGGGCACGCTGGGCGGGCCGCAGGTGGACCTGGCCCGGGTTTACGTCGTGCCTTCCGGTCACCGCCTCACCCGCGACCTCATCTCTGCCCGCGAGGCCGGGCGCACCCTCACGTTCGATTTGATCGCCCCGGCTGCGCCCCTCCGGGCTCCGGGCGTGGTGTTGGAGTTTTCGTGCGACAACGCGAACCGGATGGGCAACGCCTCCCTGCAGATCTGCTCCGACACGCTGCTCGACGCCGCCGCGTCGGAAGGTTGGGCCGTGGCCATGGCGGACCACCCGGTCGCCGCACCCTACAAGGGAATCGACGCCATGCCATCTTCCGCGCTGCGGGCCAAAGCCGCACTGCGCAGCGTGCGGAAGGAGTCCGTCGCCCGGGGAGCCAATGGACGAATCGTGCCCGTCGGTTTCTCGCGGGGGAGCGGCATGGCTCTGCTGCTCGCGACGACCGCGGGACGGTCGGAGTTCGAGGGGTACGGCGAAGCTGCGGACGTGGAAAGCTCGGTGCAGGGCGCGGTGGTCTTGTCGGGACGCTTCACCTACCTCGATCTGCTGCCCACGGACCCGATGATCCCGCGTTACGAAAAGGCCTGGGGAACCGCCGCGCAGCAACCCGACACCTGGCGGCGTCACGGCGCGCTCGACTACGCCACGCAGGCGCTCGGCGTGCCGCTCTTCCTCTCCATCAATCTGGCGGAATCGCCGGAGGCGCTGCACCAGATGTCCGTGTTGCGTCGGACCCTGACCGCATGGAACTCACCCTTTGTGTTTCAGCCCGAATCGGATGGTCGGGGACACAAGGTGCCGCTCGACCCCGCGGTGCTCACCGCCCTCTTCCGTTTTCTGTCCGACCAGCTCCATCCGGGCGCTGCCCCGGACGGGGCTACGTCGGCCGCGCCGGCGGTGGCCCGGCCTTCCTTCTTGTGAAAACCCGATCCTTGTTCCGCTGCGGTTGCCTGAGTCTGGGCATTCTGGGGGGCGCGTTCGCGCCCGCCACCGTGATCGCTGAGCCCGAACCCAAGGATCAAGCCGGCCGCGTCCGGGACGCCGACCGGTTTGTCACCCTCTTCCGTCCAACCCAGACGGACCTCGCCAGCCTGTCACCGGACGGACGCCTGCTCGCCTATACCTATCGCGAGCAGGACGTGCTTTCGGTTGTCATCGTCGAGGTCGATCATCCCGACAAGGTCAAAGCCAAGGTCGCGGTCGTCGACGACGCCCGCGCCACCCCGCTCTTCAACCCGCTGCGCGAACGCACACCTGCATCCATTCGTTGGATGCGTTGGGTGGCCGACGACCGGCTCGTGGTGGAGACGAACGCCCAGGCCGCGGTCAACTCGACGCGCAGCCTGCCCGGTACGATCCTGGCCTTCGATGCCGACGGCGGCAACGCGCGGCTTCTGCTCAACGCACGCTCCCTGGAGGAGCAGGTGCCGGCCTTCACGTTGGAGCGGGGCGTGCGCGACCGGCAACCACTGGGGCAGACCGTGGACAATCCCAATTTCGGCATCGATGCCTCACGTGGCTCGGGCACCGCCACGCCGCTCCAGCCGGGTCAACCCTTCGAAGAGCCGGCCGGGGTGCTGTTCACGCCGCTGGGCGCTTCCGCCGATCCGGAAGCTCCCGCCGCCGCGGCCGTCGATTCCCGGTTCGAGGTCGTTTCCCCTCCGCTGGTGCCGTCGGTCTTCGACCTGGATCCCCGGGCGCCTGGCTCGATCCTCGTGCGTGCCCTCGGTTCGGCCCATCTGTTGGTGTACTCGGTCGATACGCGCACGGGTCGGATGCAGCTTCGATCCGAACACCTGCACGACCCGGAGCTGATCCCGTTGGTGGACCGTCAGGGGGTGCCTCGCATCAGCGTGCCGGCCACGACGCAGCAGGCCTTCCCCCACACCTATCTGCTGGAACGTGGTCCCGGTGCGCGCGCCGGCTTCAGCCTGGATACCGCCGCGGGCTACGCGCCGGCGCGGCCGTTCGCCCTCTCCCCCGAGACGTTCTTCCGCGAGCGCGCCCTTCCCCTTGGCTTCGACGAGAAACCGGAGATCCTCTACTACGCTTCCAACGTCGGGCGGGACACGTTTGGCATCTACAGCCTGGATCTCGCGACCGGCACGAAGACGGCCGTGGCGATTGAACACCCGCGGATCGACCTGATTCCGCTCCCGGACGGCGGATTTGTCCCGTCGGGCACCCTGGTCTTCGACCGGTTCACGCGCAATCTGGTGGGAATTCGGATCCGTGACCCGCTCCGCGGTGCCCTCTGGCTCAACCCCCAGCTCAAGGCGGTGCAGGACACCCTCGCGGCGACGCTGGCCGGCCGGAACATTGATCTGCTGGAGTGGGATGCTTCCGGCCGGCGTTTTCTCGCCGCCGTCGGCGGGCCCAGCGACGCCGGTGGTTTTGTCGTCTTCGACACCACCACCCGCAAAGCCCTCCAGTTTGCGCGGCGCGCACCGTGGCTCGACACTCAGGTGCGGAACCAGACGGTATCGGTCACGCTCGGCGGGAAGACCGCTCCGGCCTTGGCCTGCCAGCTCACGTTATCCCGTCAGGCCAAGGTCAAGCCCATGCCGTTGATTGTCGTCTGTCCCTCTGTTCCGTGGGAACGCATACCGGCGGATTTCCAACCCGAGGTGCAGGCCCTGGCCGACATGGGCTTCGCCGTCCTGCAGCTCGATGGCCGCGGAGCCTGGGGAACCGGGTTGCGCCGGCGCGAGCGCGTCCACGAGGGGTACGCCGCGGCCCAGGCCGCCGACCTCATCGCGGCGATCGACGGACTCGCCCAGGCCTTCACGCTCGACTCGCGCCGGGTGGGCATCATCGGGGTGGGCTACGGCGGTCATGTCGCCCTGCGGACCGCCATGCTGAACCCCGGACGCTTCCGCTGTGTGGTGACCCTGGACGCGCCGATCGATCTGGAACGCTGGCTCGCCGACGATCGCTGGACGACCCGCGCTGCCGCCCCCCAGTTTCTCCGCGGAGCGTTCGGGTCGTCGGCAGAACTCAAGTCGTCCTCGCTCCTGCCCAAGGCGGAAACGCTCAAGGTCCCCACGCTCCTGCTGGCCTTCCCCGGCCAGGACGGAGAGTGGCGCCGCACGGGCTTTCTGGAATCGAAACAGCTGGCCAGTGCCCTGCGTCGCGCCCAGACTGAAGTCGAACTGGTCGAACTGACCGAAGATTTTGTGCGTGGCCTCCCCCAAGCCCGCGCTGCAATCTACCGCAGCATCGAACTGTTCTTTAATACCCACGTCTACGACTTCTCCGTCAAAATCGGCGACGTGAAAGTCCAGGAAGACCCCGCTCTCCCCCCATCCTCACCCCCTTAAGCCCAAGGGTGGCTGTCCACCCCGTCCGTTTTTATCCCGTTCCCACGCTTTAGGTTTTGCGACCGCTTCGGCCCGACACCTCGTCCTTTCGGAAGGTCTGCGTCAAAGGCCACTTCTTAGGATCCCGATAGAAATGCCCGTATTCGAGGAAGAATAGCGTGTTCTGACGTGATAAAACCAACGAACATCTCCCATCATCCGTCGCGGCACCTACCCGTGCAGCGCAACCCCAAACCCCAGACTCGTATGAACTACCCGCTCCCCGCCGGGGCATCCCCGGCGACGCTCTTCTTCCACGTCCTCCGAACCGCGGGTGCGCTCGGCGCCTTGGTTTTGATGATAGCCCTTTCGCTCGCCCCTGCGTACGCGCAGGAAACGGCCACGGGCACGATTGCCGGCCGTGTTTTGAACGGCACCAACGGCAAACTGCTCAGCAAGGCGCTGATCACCGTCTCCGGCACGTCGCTGACGACCCTGACGAATGACATTGGCGAATTTCAGCTGCGCAATGTGCCCGCCGGCTCAGCCACGCTGCAGGTCAGTTACACGGGCATCGAGGGAACCACGGTGCAGGTCACCGTGGGCGCCGGGACCACCACGATGCAGGATGTGACCCTGGCTGCGGGCGGCTCGGTCGGGAAAGACGGCACGGTCATGCTCGACCCGTTCACCATTGAGAGCGGCCGCTTCAAGAATGCGACGGACATCGCGATCAACGAGGAGCGCTACTCGGTCAACATCAAGAACGTGGTCGCGGCGGACGCCTTTGGCGACATTCCCGGCGGCAATGTCGGCGAGTTCATCAAGTTCCTGCCCGGCGTGGAAATCACCTACGGTGGCACCTACACCTCGGAGACCGATGCCTCGGGCATTTCTGTGCGTGGTTTCGGCACGGAGGACACGGCCATCTACATCGACGGCGTTCCGATTTCGAGCGCCTCGCCCGCCAGCCTGAGCAACGCGGTCGGCCTGGACATGATGTCGATCAACAACGCCTCCCGCGTCGAGCTGGTGAAAGTCGCCACACCCGACATGCCGAACAACTCGATCGGCGGCTCGATCAACCTGATCTCGAAGTCGGCCTTTGAATACTCCAAGCCGACCGTCTATTGGAAGGCTTACCTGACGGTCAATTCGGAGAATATGAACATCTTCAAGAAGACCGCCGGTCCGTCCGACGAAAAGGTCTGGGCCAGCCGCCCGGGCTTTGACCTCACGTACGCCCACCCGATCAACGACCGACTCGGCGTCTCGGTTACGCTCTCGTCCTTCAGTCAGTTCAGTGAAAACCGCCGTTTCCGGCCGGAGTTCACCCTGGCCAACGTCAACAACCAGACGACCAACCTGGACCTGCGTCCGTTTGGCGGCGCAACCGGGGTCACCGCCACCAATGCCCTCGGGCAGATCAGTCTGGCCAATCCCTTCATGAACCGCATCTCGATCAGCGACGACCCGCGCTATTCGACGAGCAACTCCGCCTCCTTCAAGGTCGACTGGCGCCCGCTGCCCGGCCTGTCACTCTCCGGCAACTACCAGATCTCGACCTACGAAAGCGCCGACGCCGTCCGCCGGCTGCAGTTCCGCATCCAGCGGCCTCAGACCTGGGGCGCCGACTCCACCATCTCCTACCCATTTGTCCAGGCGGCCCAGTCTGCCAACGGCCAGCAGTTCAACCCGAATAGCACCTTGGACATGAACATCGACTCCCGCGACAAGGAGGGCATGACCCACACGGGCTCGCTCCGGGCCATCTACAAGAAGGGTCCGTGGGACATCTACGCGCTGGCCAGCGCCTCGACTTCGCGCGGGTCGTACAAGGACATCGAAAACGGCCACTTCTCGACGGTGGATGTGAGCTCCAGCGTGGGTCGCATCGCTTTGGAGCAGATCGTCGACGGCATTCCACGAAGTGTCTCCGTGCAGGACCGTTTTGGCGCTCCCTTCAACTATACCGACCTGAGCAAGTGGAACACGCCCACGATCCAAGCCCGCTCAGGCAAGGCGGAGTCGCTGGACGATGTCTTCAACTACAAATTCGACCTGCGGCGCGAACTCGACTTCCTGCCGTGGAATGCGGTCCGCCTCGCTTTCAAGACGGGCTTCCTGCGCGAGGAGACGCTTAAGAAGAAGTGGGGCTTGGGCACCGGTTACCGCCAGACTTACGTCGGCCCCGCCCTGACCAGCGCTGACTACCTGGACACCACCTACCTGGGCTTTGACCCGGGCTTCGGTTTCGCGCCCCAGCAGTGGATCAGTACCTACCGGCTCTACGATATCTACGCCGCCAATCCCCAATACTTCAACGCGAACAGCGACAGCGATCAGATCAATAACTACAACAGCTACGTGGGTCAGAACAAGCGGATCAAGGAGGAGAAGAACGCCTGGTACGCCATGATCGACGGCTCGGCCCTGAACAATCGCCTCAACTTCGTCGCCGGTCTGCGCAGCGAGGACGCCAAACGCACCGGCTTCGGGCCGGCCACCGACAGCAAGTGGAACTTCCTCAAGCAGAAGGACGGCACGCTCTATCGCGACACCGCAAATCCCAATGGCGTCCGTTTCGACCAGGCGACGAGCCCGCTCTTCGCCACCACCCCGGCCGGCACCGCGCTGCGCAGTTCGCTGACGACCGCCGGTATCGCCTTCCCGACCACCTACACCCCGATCACCACCAGTCAGTTGGCGGGTCGCATGCTGCAGCTGAAAGCCTTGCAGCCGGTCTACGGCAAATCGGAGGGCAAACCGTCCTACAGCATCAACGTCGCCTACGACATCACCAAGAAACTCGTCGGCAAAGTGGCCTGGTCGCGTTCGTTCGGCCGCATCCCGCTGGAGTCCGGCACGGTGGGCCTGCTGACCGGCGGCGGTGGTGGCTTCACGATCAACGAGGCGGAGACGGCGGGCTCGATTCCGGCCGGCACGATCTCGGTCGCCAACCCGAACCTGCTGCCCAACATCTCCACCAATTGGGATTTCGCCCTGACCTACTACACGGAACGCGGCGGCAAGCTGGGCGTGTCCTACTACACGAAGAGCATCAAGAATTTCGAGGAACAGATCACCACGACGTCCACCGATCCGACCTTCGCCCTGGTGCTCGACTCGCTCGGGCTTGATGCTGCGGAATACGATGGCTGGAACATCACGACTGCGGTCAATGGCATCGGCACCGGCAAGGTGAGCGGTTACGAGTTCGAAGTCTTCCAGGACTTCCGGTTCATCCGGCAATTGGGCGAGTGGGGCAAACGCATCAACGTGTTCGCCACCTACACGCACTCCAAGCGCTCGGAGACCAATACCACGCGCATCTCGGCCCGCCCGGCGGCCAGCTCGCTCGCCACGGCCGGTTTCAACTTCGCCTTGAACCGGGTGACCTTGAACATCAAAGCCACGTGGCGCGACCTGACTCTGACCCAAAGCAATGGCAACTTCACCTACAACGGTGTGGTTTACCAGCTGGGCACCTACGATCCCTCGACGACCAAGGTGGATGCCAGCCTCAACTGGCAGTTCTCCCGCAAGTACGCCTTCTTCATCAATGGCCGCGACGTGCTTAACAATGGCAACCGCAAGGAGCGCTTCGACCTCGGCGGCATCTATCCGGCCTACGCCCATTGGGACGATATCAAGGAGTTCGGCATCCAGGTGACCGCCGGTATTCGCGGATCTTTCTAGAGCACGATCCTTCAGGGTCGTCAGTGCAGGCCCGGCCGACCTTCGACCGGGCCTTTTTTTTCAGCAGTTTGAACCTCGCCGCCCTCCCGGTGTCGAGGAGCCACGGGGATTCACCTGTCGGCGTCACTCCGTCTCACCTATCCTCTCATCTCATGGTATCTCTCCGCTTTCCGTCCTTGGTACTGGCCGTCGTGGTGGGTCTCGCTGGAGTCCTGCGCGCCGAGTCTTCCCCGCCCGTGCGGCCGGTCTTTGAACAGCGCGCGCTCAAGATCGCCGGAGCGCTGGGACTGTCCGACCCGGCCCAGACTGCCCGAGTCTCCGCGGTGATCGCCCGCCAATACGAGGACCTTTCCCGGATCCACGCCCGTCGAGACGAACAGATCCAGGCGGCGAAAGGCACGCCGGGCATCGACAAGGCGACCCAGGAGGCCCGCGTGGCGGCCGCCCGGGCCGAGGCTCTCGCCGCCCAGAATACCCTGCATCCCGTCTACCTGGCCAGACTCGCGGCCGAGTTGTCGCCCGCCCAGATCGACCAGGTCAAGGACGGCATGACCTACGGGGTCCTGCCGTTGACCTTCCGCGTCTACCAGGAAATGCTGCCCAACCTGACGGACGAGCAAAAACAACAGATCCTCGCCTGGCTGGTCGAGGCCCGGGAACTCGCGATGGACGCGAGCACGTCCGAAGAAAAACACGGCTGGTTTGGCAAATACAAGGGACGCATCAACAATTACCTCGCCGCCGCCGGCATCGACATGAAACAGGCCGAACGCGAGCTGGCCGCCCGCCGCAAGTCCGCCACCACCAAGTAATCCACACCCGCCGTCATGAACGCCTCCTTCCTTTCCTCGTATCTCTCACCGCTGCGCGCCGGTGTGCTGCTCGGTCTCGTGTTCAGCCTGGGCTCGATCGCCCTTGCCCAGTATCCGTCCATCTCGTCGGCGGTCAAAAAAGAGGCGGATCAGCGGTTGGCAGCCTCCGATGCGCGCTCCGACGCCGCCTTCGAACGGGCGCGGCCCATCATCGAAGCCTGGGCCGCCAAGGGTAAGCCTTACCTGCCCGGTGCCGCCCTGCCGAAGGATCTGCCTCAAGCCTCGATTCCGGCCTTTCCGGGAGCCGAGGGCGGGGGCATGTACAGCTTCGGCGGGCGCGGTGGCAAGGTCATGGTGGTGACGAGTCTGGAGGACTCGGGTCCGGGCACATTGCGCGAGGCACTGGAAGCAGGTGGTCCGCGGATCGTCATCTTCAATGTGGCCGGGGTCATCCATTTGAAGGATCGGATTCGGATTCGCGCGCCCTACGTCACGCTGGCCGGGAGCACGGCACCGGGTGACGGTGTCTGCATCGCCGGCAATACGGTGGAACTGGAAACGCATGACGTCGTCATCCGGCACCTGCGTTTTCGCCGGGGATCCACCTGGGTCGGCGATCGCAACGACTCGATCGGCGGCAATCCAATCGGCAACATCATGATCGACCACGTCTCCGCCTCCTGGGGTCTGGACGAAAACATGTCGATGTATCGGCACATGTATCAGCCTGGGACCGGCGGTCCCGAGCTCAAGCTCCCGACGGTCAACATCTCGATTCAAAACTCGATCTTCAGTGAAGCCCTCAATACCTACCACCACGCGTTCGGCAGCACGATCGGCGGGTTGAACAGCACCTTCCATCGGAACCTGTGGGCTTCGAATACCGGGCGCAACCCGAGCGTGGGCATGTATGGGGATTTCACCTTCGTCAACAATGTGCTCTTCAACTGGGTCCACCGTACGGTGGACGGCGGTGATCACCGGAGCTTCTTCAACATCTACAACAACTACCTGAAGCCGGGTCCGGCCACGCCGCTCGACCAGCCGATCGCCTGGCGTCTGCTCAAACCGGAGTCGGAACGGAGCAAGACGGTGGTGGACAACTTCGGTCGCGCCTATGTCACGGGCAATGTGATCGAGGGCAATGAGCGCGTGACCCGCGACAACTGGGATGGCGGCGTGCAGCCCGACTCCCGCGCCCCGGTCACGACGGTGCTGCCCAAGATCCGCGCCGACCAGCCCTTCGCCCACGCCCCCCTGACCGTGCTCGCCGCCGGGCAGGCCTACACCCATGTGCTCGCCCACGCTGGGGCCACGCGCCCGGTGCGCGACGCCGTGGACCGGCGCATCGTCGAATCCGTGCGCACCGGACGGGTGTCCGTCGACCCCGCCGCCGACATCACCGCGGACACCAAGGCCGTCGGTTACAACGAACGCACCCTGCAGGAGATCCGCAATCGCATCCCCAAGGGCATCATCACCCATCCCTCGCAGGTGGGCGGCTACCCCGAGTATCGCGGAACCCCTTACGCGGACACGGACCGCGACGGCCTGCCCGACACGTGGGAAAAAACCCACGGATTGAATCCGTCCGATCCCGCCGACGCGGGCGCGGACAGCAACAGCGACGGTTACACGAACATTGAGGAGTTCATCAACGGCCGCGATCCCCGCGGCCCCCGGATCGACTGGAAGGATCTGCGCAACAACGTCGACTCGAGCGACCGCTCCGCCTGATGTCGCGCCGACCGCGGCCCCCGGCCACGACACGCAGGGGTCGGCACCTCTGCGACGGTTTTGCCTTTGGTCTCCTGCTCCTGGTGGCCCTGACCACCCGGGGCGCCGCCGCCGATCCGGACGCCCTCCGCCTCTGGTACGCTCAGCCCGCTGTCAAGTGGGAGGAGGCGCTGCCCGTCGGCAGCGGCCGGCTTGGCGCCATGGTCTTCGGTCGGACCGCGACGGAACGGATTCAGTTCAACGAGGACACCTTGTGGACCGGCAAACCCCACGACTATGTCCGCGCCGGTTCCGCCGAAGCGCTGCCGGAAGTCCGGCGCTTGCTGCTCGAAGGCCGAATCAAGGAGGCAGAGACCCTCGGACGGAGCCGGCTGTTGAGCGATCCCGTCCGGCAAAAGGCGTATCAACCCTTCGGTGATCTCTGGCTCGAATTTCCCGGCCACGAAACGGTCACGGATTACCGGCGCGAGCTTGATCTCGACCGCGCCGTGGCCACCACCACGTACCGGGTCGGTGGCGTGACGTTCCGTCGCGAGGTGCTCGCGAGCCATCCCGGTCGGGCCCTGCTGGTCCACCTGACGGCAAGTGAACCGGGCGTACTCACCACCCGGATCCGACTCGACGCCCCGCACCGCGATCACCAGACCACAGCCGCGTCGCCGGATCAGTTGCACCTCGAGGGCCGCGTCCAGGCGGACGGCCTTCGTTTCGCCGCCCACCTCCAGGTGCGGCCGACCGGCGGCACGCTCCGGCCCGATGGAACAACGCTGGTCGTCGAAGGCGCGGATTCCATTCTGCTCCTCCTGGTGGCGGAAACCAGTTTCCGCTCCTACACCGCCATCGATGGCGACCCGGTGCAGCGTTGCCGTGAAGCCTTGCTGCGGTTGCAGGGCCGCGAGTATGCAACGTTGCGGGACGAACACACCGCGGACCACCAGCAGCTATTCCGGCGGGCCGCGCTCCGGTTGGAGGCTTCCGTTCCCACCGCGGCCGCTGCCGCGCTTGCGACCGACGTCCGCCTGCGCCAGGTCCGCAGCGCAGGAAAGGTGGACGGAGATCCAGGTCTGGTCGCCCTGCACTTCGCCTACGGTCGGTACTTGCTGATCGCAAGCAGCCGGCCCGGTTCCCAACCGGCCAATCTGCAGGGGGTCTGGAACGAACTGCTGAATCCACCTTGGGAGAGCAAGTGGACGACCAATATCAACGCCGAAATGAATTACTGGCCGGCAGAGGTGACGAACCTCTCCGAGTGCCACGAGCCGCTCTTCTCCCTCATCGAGGATCTCACGGTCAGCGGCGCCCGCACCGCCCGTTCGCTCTATCGCAGCCGGGGCTGGGTGGTGCATCACAACACCGATCTCTGGCGCGGGACGGCTCCGATCAACAACATCGACGGCCTCTGGCCGACCGGCGGCGCCTGGCTCGGTCACCACCTCTGGGAACACTACCGCTTCACCGGCGACCGCGCCTTTCTCCGGGACCGTGCGTATCCGGCGCTGCGTGACGCTTCCCGATTCTTCATTGACAGCCTGGTGACCGAACCCACCCACGGCTGGCTCGTCACGTCGCCTTCCTTTTCGCCGGAGCAGGGCACGCTCTGCCTCGGACCCACGATGGACATCCAGTTGATCCGCTGGCTCTGGCAAGCGACGCGCGAGGCGGCCGCCACGCTGGGCACCGATCCGGACCTCGTGACGGAACTGGCGACGCTCTTGCCCAAGCTGCCGCCTCCGCTGATCGGCCGGCACGGGCAGTTGCAGGAGTGGTTGGAGGACGTGGACCAGCCCAACAACCAACACCGCCACCTGTCGCCCCTCTGGGCGCTGTTTCCCGGATCGGACATTGTCCCCACGGAGCCCAAAGTCTGGGCGGCCGCCAAACGCCTGCTCACCTGGCGCGGCGAAGGCAGCACGGGGTGGAGTTTCGCCTGGCGCATCCCGCTGTGGGCCCGCGTCGGCGACGGAGACTTCGCCTACCGGCAGCTGTCCCAGCTGTTGGTAAAGCGCACCCTGCCGAACCTCTTTGATCTGTGCGGTCCGTTTCAGATCGACGGAAATTTCGGAGCCACCGCCGGGGTCGCCGAGATGCTGCTGCAAAGTCACCAGCAAACCCCGGACGCCTCCCGCTCCGTCGTGATCGACCTGCTCCCGGCCCTTCCGCGCGCCTGGCCCTCGGGTCAAGCGTTCGGCCTGTGCGCCCGCGACGGTTTTGTTGTCGATCAGACCTGGTCCGAGGGACGCCTGACCCGGGTGACCCTCACCTCACGCTTAGGTCGGACCGCCGTGCTGCGCTACGGAACCCAGCAGCGCACCGTCGTCACCACCCCCGGCAGCCAAACCGTCCTCGATGGTTCGCTCGCACCCATGACGGAGTAGGGCACCGCGAAGCGGTGAATTGGGAAGGTCGAAAGACAAAGCGGGAAAAAACCCAGGCGTGGCCGCAAGGGCCAGCCCTTCGACCGGCTCAGGGCTTAGGCGTGGCCGCAAGGGCCAGCCCTACAATCGGAAGCCGCATTCCTGTAGCAACTATCTTCAGGAAAATGGTTTTGGGTTTAGACCAAGAGTTGTGAGTAAACAAAGCAGCAGCTGCACGCAGGGTAAGGGCCGGCGCGAAACAAGACCAGGAACCGGAGCGAGCTCAGGCTTCCAGGGAGGTGGC
>JAEUGY010000069.1 GCA_016794625.1 Opitutaceae bacterium | reverse complement strand
GCATGCCGGCCACTTCCCGTCGCACGTCCGTCTTCACTGAATCGCTCATTCGCGAAATGACGCGGGTGGCCCAGCAGCATGGCGCGATCAATCTATCGCAGGGCTTTCCTGACAGCGATCCACCGGCGACGTTGGTGCAGGCGGCCAAGGACGCGATGGATGCGGGGCGCCATCAGTATGCGATCACCTGGGGTGCGCCGGAGCTGCGCGGGGCGCTGGCGGCCAAATTGCAGCGCTTTTCCGGGATCGCGGTCGATCCCCAGCGGGAGTTGGTGGTCACATGCGGGGCGACCGAAGCCATGATGGTGGCGATGATGACGGTGTGTGACCCGGGAGATCGGGTGGGGCTCTTTTCGCCGTTCTACGAGAACTACAATGCCGATGCCATCCTCACCGGGGCCACACCGGTACACGTGCGGCTCCATCCTCCGGGTTATGGCTTTGACCCGGCGGAGTTGCGCGCCGCGTTTGCACGAGGGCTGAAGGCATTTGTTTTGTGCAATCCGTCCAACCCCACCGGCCGCGTGTTCACGCGGGAGGAGTTGTTGCAGATCGCGGCGCTGGCGGAGGAGTTCGATACGTTTGTCATCACGGACGAAGTGTACGAGCACATCGTCTTTGATGGGCGCCGGCACATTACGTTCGCCACCTTGCCGGGTATGGCGCAGCGGACCCTGAGCTGCTCCTCACTCTCGAAGACGTTTTCCATTACCGGCTGGCGGCTGGGCTATGTGCATGCCCCGGCCGAGATCATCGCGCAGGCCCGCAAGGTGCATGACTTCCTGACGGTCGGCGCGGCGGCGCCACTCCAGCATGCGGTGGTGACCGCCCTGGGGTACGATCCGTCGTATTACGAACAGCTGGCGGCGGAATACGCGGCGCAGCGGGACATTCTGTGCGGGTACTTGGATCGCACGGGTCTGCCCTATACCCGGCCGGAGGGAGCTTACTTCGTCATGGTCGACGTGTCTCGCTTTGGTTACGCGAGCGATGTCGAATTCTCCCATTGGATGGCCCGTGAAATCGGAGTGGCCCCGGTACCCGGCTCCAGCTTTTTCCCTTACCCGGAAAATCGCTACATCCGGCTCAACTTTGCCAAGCGCCCCTCCACCCTGCACGCGGCGGGAGAACGGCTGCTCGCCTTGCGAGAGCGTTGACCGCCCCTTCTGCGGCGCCGCCCGCTCACACAGGGACAGGCCGATTGCAGGCCCCCAATAAGGGACAGGTCGATTTCGCGTCCCTGCCTAGCCGACGAGGCCGATGCGGTGCGTTGATTAGGGACAGGTAAATAGGGTGGCGTTAAGGGACAGGCCGATTTCGCGGACACCGGGCCGCGTCCAGCCGCCCGCGTAAGGGACAGGTCGATTGTGCCGCGGGGCGAGGGATCGAGGCTCGCTCGGGGTCGGAACGAAACGGCGGTCCCTACAGCGAGGGCAGGCGGATTTCTCCCTCGGGCGGTGTCCGGATGAGCTCAGGCGCGAGCATCCAGCGGAGCCGCCAGCGCGGCATCCCCGTTTGGGAGTGGACGTGGGACGTGCGCTCCAGCGCGAGGACCGTGGACTTGGCGATGTCGACCCACACGGGTTTGGATTTTCCCCGGACGAGGAGCGTCGTCAGGCGTCCGAGGTGGGGTTCGTGTCCGACTACGGCGACCAACGCCCGGGGAGGCAGAGCATCAAGCCGACGCGCGACGGTCTCCGGGTCGTCGTCTGGGGTAAGCCCGGGAATCTCCACTCGAATGGCGTCGGGGGAAAGACCGGCGGCCAAACGGTCGGCCGTGTCGCGGGATCGGACCAGCGGACTGTGCCAGAACTGGAGCGGTGTCATCGCGCCATTGGTTCGGAAGAAGCGCACCAGGCGGGCGCATTCGTCCGCGCCTCTCAGGCTCAGGGGACGCAGTGGATCTTCCGAGGCTGCAACCGCATGGGCGTGACGAATCAGGAAGATCATGGCACGAGGACTTAGGGCGACACCGTCCGCATCGGTAGCCGAAAAGCCAGCCACGCTCCCCTGGCATGAACCCAATTCACATGTCCATCCACGCGGTGGGCCACAGCCATGGCCTCAACCCAGGATCGCTGCCGCATCGATGTCCAGCTCCCGCGGAGCGGCATCGAGCAAGGTGCGCAAGACTCGCAGTAACGTACTCAAAGTAAATGGCTTGGACAAATGTGCTTGGGCCGCGGGCGACATCCAGGGCAGATGCGCCGCCACTTCCAGGTCGCTGGTCGACAGCACGCGTAACTCAGGCCGCATGCCCTGCAGCGCACGTACGAGCTTTTCTCCATCGCCGCCCGGATGGGCACAATCGACGATCACGAGCTGGATCGGCACCGCGGTCCGTCGGGCGGCGGTGAGGCCTTCGTCGGTCGAGGCCACCGCCTGTACGGTGTAACCATCGGCCGTGAGGATTCCGGCGATCATCTTCCGCAACACATCGTCGTCCTCCACAATCAGGATCGACTCGCGTCCTCCCGTCACCGGCAACGACGTCAGACCGGGCGGCCGGGCCGAGGCAGGTTCATTCACCTCCGGGAGATAAATGTCGAAGGTGGTTCCCACCCCCGGTGCACTGTGAACGGAGATGAACCCACCGCTCTGCTGCACCACCCCGTAAACCAGCGCGAGGCCCAGCCCGGTGCCTTTGCCCTGAGGCTTGGTGGTGAAAAACGGTTCGAAGAGATGGGCCTGCACCTGCTCATCCATGCCACTGCCGCTGTCGCTGACCGACATCTGGATGTAGCGACCGGGGGTCACCTCCGTCAGCCGGCGTTTGGTCATGCCGGGCTTCACGAGTTTGCTCACGGTACTGATCGTCAGGTGCCCGCCCGCAGACAGGGCATCGCGGGCATTCAACGTCAGATTGAGCAAGACCTGCTGGAGCGCCGCCGGATCCACGCGGACGTTTCCTAAATTGCTGGCGAGTGCGAGGTTGAGCCGCTTGTCAGGACGCAGCAGTCGACCGAGCAGGTCGGCGTGTCCGAGAATCAGCTCGTTCAGGCTGATGACCCGCGGGTCCATGGATTGTCGGCGGCTGAACGCGAGCAGCTGGCGGGTCAGGGCGGCGGCCTTCTGGCCGGCTTCGTGAATTTCAGCCAGATCGTGACGCGCCCGTTCGTCTTTGGACAACCGGTCGGCCAGGATTTCCGAATAGCCATTGATGACCGAAAGCAGGTTGTTGAAATCGTGGGCCACGCCGCCGGCCAGCCGCCCCACCGCGTCGATCCTCTGCGCCTGAATCAGCGCCTCCTGCAACCGGCGCTTCTCGGTCATGTCGCGGTAACTGGCCACGATATGGGTGACCCGCCCGGCGGCGTCACAGAGCGGACTGAAGATCCAGGAGGCGAAGAGCGCCGAACCGTCCCGCCGCTTCAAGTAGCCCTCGGCGGCGAATGTCTGACCCGCGCCGACGGCGCGCACCCAGCGTTGCTGGCGCAGCACTTCGGCGCGGTCGGTGTGGAGGAAACTATGGGTGCCCGCGCACAATTCGGGTTCGGAGTACCCGGTCATGGCGCAAAAACGCTCGTTGGCGAAAACGATGCGCAGCCCTCGCTTGTTCCACCGCGCATGAGCCACAAACACACCCTCCGGCAGCATGCGCAGGGTCTGCGCCAGCAACTCGGCATTCACAGCGGCGTCCGGAGAGGAATCGCGGCTGACGCGCGGCGTCGACTTTGCCGCCCGAGCGGCCGACTCGGTCCGCTTCGTTGATCGGCCAGGTGCGCGGATCCCAGTCCGGGTCTGCCGTCCCGAACGGGGCAGGGGAGGATCAATCGGAGACACGGTCATGGGGAGAGGCGCTCGACAATCCAGGTGGCATTGGCTCGATCGCGACGGAATCGCAGCCGGTCGTGGAGCCGGCTTCGTCGACCTTGCCAAAACTCAACGGAGTCCGGGGAGAGCCGATACCCGCCCCAAAAGGGAGGGATCGGGACTTCCACGCCCGCGTATTTCTGCTCCAACGCCTTCATGCTGGATTCGAGTGCCGATCGATCCGCGACCACACTGCTCTGCCGCGAGACCCAGGCTCCGAGCTGGCTGTTCCTCGGACGCGAATGGAAATACGCGGTGCTCTCTTCCCGCGTCACCCGGGTGAGACTGCCTTCGATGATCACCTGCCGCTCCAGTGCAATCCATGGAAAGAGCAAACCCGCCACCGGGTTGACTTCCAACTCGCGCCCTTTGCGACTTTCGTAATTGGTAAAAAACACAAACCCTCTGCCGTCCATGGCTTTAAGCAGAACGATACGCGACGAGGGGCGTCCCTCCTTCGTGGCGGTGCTCAGCACCATGGCGTTCGGTTCCGGGATGCGTGCGGCTTCTGCTTCCTGAAACCAGGTTTCGAATTGCCGGAAGGGATCACGCGCCAAGTCCTTCTCGGCCAAGCCGGCGAGGCTGTAGTCTTTTCGAAGGTCGGCGAAGGACATGATCGGGGCGACCGTAATGAGTTGAGCGCAGAGATCACGGAGAAAATGAGGGGAACACCTGATGTTTTCGCTCTTGGCCTGAAACCCCGGGTTCTGGGGTGGTTTCCTGCCTGGAGGTGGCTCCGAATCCGCGATACGATTGGGATTGGTCGCGGCCTTAGAGTCGGTCAGACTGACCTCGTCCGACTCCGCCTCCCTGTGATGACTCCGTTTTCCTACCTAGATGCCCATGCCTCCGACCTCGTCGCGTTGTTGCGACGTTTGGTGCGGATACCGACGGTGAATCCGCCCGGGGAAAACTATGGAGCAATCATCGCCCTGCTGATGGACGAGCTGAAGGCGGCCGGTCTGAGCGCACGGCGGCTCGTGCCCACGCGGTCCACGTTGCGGGCGGCGCTCCCCCGGGAGCAGTGGTCGTATCCGCGAGCCAACGTGCTCGGCACCTGGCGCGTCGGTCGTTCTCGGCGGACCTTGCATTTCAACGCCCATTACGACGTCGTGCCGGTGTCCGACGGCTGGCGGCATGGCAGTCCGTTCAGCGGAACGGAAGAACGAGGCTGGGTTTATGGCCGCGGCACGTCCGACATGAAGGGATCGATCGCGGCCCTGCTGCTCGCCCTGCGCGCGCTGCGTGCCTCCGGCGTCCGGCCCCGGCTCAATGTCGAGGTGTCATTTACGGCCGACGAGGAAACCGACTCGGCGCTCGGCGCGAACTGGCTGGTGCAACACGCCCCGATCCAGCCGGATTACGCCGTGGTGATGGAAGGCGGCGAGGCCAATCAGGTCTGCTGCGGCCACAACGGCGTGGTGTGGCTGGAAGTGACCGTGCACGGCAAGGCAGCCCACGGCTCGCAGCCCGAGAACGGAGTCAACGCCCTGGAGAAGATGTCTGCGCTGGTGGTTGCGCTCGAGCGCTACAAGAAAGGGCTCCAGAACCGCGCGTTCACCGCGCCCAACGGCAAGGTCATGGTCCCGACCATCAATGTCGGCGGCGTCTTCACCCAGGGAGCGGGCGGCAAGATCAACACGGTTCCGGCGCTCGCCCGCTTCTCGATCGACCGCCGGGTGATCGCCGTCGAAACGCTGGCTTCGGCGGAACGCGAGTTGCGCGCCTTCCTCCAGTCCGCCGCCCGTGCCATCCCCGGCGGCCGGATCTCGATCGCCAAGGTCTCGGAAAGCGAGCCCTGCTTCAACCGTCCTCGGCACCCCTTCTTCGACGCGGTGGCCGGATGCGTCTCGCGGGTTCGCCGGCAGCCCGCCCAGTTCAGCGTGTCGACCGGGTTCAACGACATGCACTTCTTCGCCGCCCATTTCCGTATCCCAACGGTCGGATACGGTCCCGGGGGGCAGGCCTTCCACGCCATCGACGAGCGCGCCAGTGTGCGCGAACTGGTGGCTTGCGCCAAGGTGTACGCCGACTTGCTCACGACCTTCGAGGGGTGAGCGCCCGCCGGCTCGCACCCCGACACTTCCGGCTGAAACTAGCACAAAACCGTCCCGCCACGGTTTCGACCTTGTTTTGCGGCCCGCGGCGCGGCACGGTGGTCGCCCCTCCCATCACCCGCCATGAAGATCAACCCGAAGATCACCCCACAGAGCCTGCAAAAGAAAGTCACCCGCCTGTTCGAGCTCGCGGGCACCAAAATCCGCGCGATCGACGCGTCCTGGGATGCGGGCAAGGGCACCCCGGTGTTCACCGTCAAGGGCCGCTACACCTCCCGCGGCTGGACGGAGTGGACCCAGGGATTTCAGTTTGGCATGGCGTTTCTGCAGTACGATGCCACGGGCGAGGCCGCGTTCCTCGACCTCGGGCGCGCCAAGACGATCAAGCTGATGGCGTCCCACGTGTCACACGTCGGCGTGCACGACCACGGGTTCAACAACGTTTCCACCTACGGCAACCTTCGCCGGCTCCAGCTGGAGGGAAAGATTCCCGCCAACCAGGACGAGCTGAATTTTTGCGAGCTGGCGCTCAAGGTCTCCGGCGCGGTGCAGGCGGCCCGTTATGCCACGACCGCGGTCAAGACGCCGTGGTCGCCTGTCGCCGGCTCACCGGGAGTCGTGCCGGGCGGCTACATCTACTCGTTCAACGGACCGCAGTCACTCTTTGCGGATACGATCCGGTCCATGCGCTCGCTCGCCGTCGCCCATCAGCTGGGACATGCCCTGATGGGGGAGGGCGACAAGCCGATCAATCTGCTCCATCGATCGATCGAACACGCGGCGACGACGGCGCGGTTCAATGTGTTTTTCGGCCAGGGGCGTGACAGCTATGACGTGCGCGGCCGGGTGGCCCACGAATCGATCTTCAATCGCAACGACGGACAGTTCCGCTGCCCGAGCACCCAGCAGGGTTACTCGCCTTTCACGACCTGGACGCGCGGCGCCGCCTGGATCATCTGCGGCTACGCCGAGCAACTTGAGTTTCTTGATACCGTCGCCGGATCCGATCTCGATGCGGTGGGTGGACGCCGTGCCGTGACCGACCTGTTCCTCGAGACGGCGCGGGCGGCCTGCGATTACTACATCGACGGGTATTCGGCCAAGGATGGCGTGCCGTATTGGGACAGCGCGGCGCTGCAAACCCACCGCCTGGGCAATTTCGCCGCCCGGCCGGCGGATCCGTTCAACGATCACGAGCCGGTGGACAGCTCCGCCGCGGCCATCGCGGCTCAGGGCTTCATCCGACTGGGCCTCTGGTTGCAGGGCAAGGGGGAGAAGGCGGCCGGCACGCGTTACCTGCAGGCAGGGTTGACGGTGGCGTCCACCCTTTTCGACGAACCCTACCTGTCGACCGATCCGAAGCATCAGGGTTTGCTGCTGCACAGCGTTTACCACCGTCCGAATGGCTGGGACCATGTGCCGAAAGGTCGCAAGGTCCCGTGTGGCGAATCCTCGATGTGGGGAGACTACCATGCGATGGAACTGGCGCTGCTGATCCAGCGGCTGGCCGCGGGAAAATACCACACGTTCTTCTGATCCGGGAGCGGGCGGGATCGCATCCACCGCGATCCTGCCGCGGGCACCGCTGCCGATCGGTGGCAACGAGGTGGGTCGCAATCCTTGGATTGCCGAGGGGGGCCGCTACCCCTTTTCTGCGTGTCCTCACGCCATGTCCGTTCCGCTCCTTTATGAATCGCACGCGCACACCCCGCTCTGCAAACACGCCACCGGAACGCCGGTGGAATATGCAGAAACGGCGGAGGCGCGTGGACTGAAAGGGATCATTTTCACCTGTCATTGTCCTCTGCCCGACGGACACTCACTGCAGTTCCGCATGGCGCCGGAACAGTTCGACGATTACGTCGCCTTGATCGAGGACACGCGCACCCGGATGGCCGGACGGGTCGATGTGCGGGTCGGTCTGGAAAGCGATTTTTTCCCCGGGGTGGAGCCGTGGCTGGAGCGCCTGCACGCCCGCGTGCCTCTGCATCACGTACTCGGTTCGGTGCATATGCAAATGGCGCCCTATCGGGCGGTCTATTACAAGGGCGACAGTTTTGCCTACCAGCAGGTTTACTTCGAACATCTCGCGCAGGCGGCGGAATCCGGCCTCTTTGACACCCTCGCCCATCCGGATCTGGTCAAGAACGAGGCGCCGTCGTCGTGGGACTTTGGCCGCATTCAACCCTTCATCGAGCGATCGCTGGATCGCATTGCCGCCACCGACGTGGCGATGGAATTGAATACAAGCGGCACGCAGAAGGCCGTGCCGGAAATGAACCCGAGTGTCTCCATGCTCCGGCTCATGGCGGCCCGGCGCATTCCTGTCGTGATCGGAGCGGATGCGCATCGCGCGGACCGGGTGGGAGACCGTTTTGGAGAGGCCCTGACCCTGTTGCAGGAGGCCGGTTACTCCGAGGTTTGCTACTTTCTCGACCGGAAGCGCCAGACGGTCCGGATCGCGGATGCGCTGCAGTCACTCGTACCTTAGTGCGAGCCGTGCGCTGGAAGAACAGGGCATGGCCGGACACGTCTTTGCGTAAATAACTGGAACGCAGATCATTGGGGTGACGCGAAGTGCGGGGCCTCGTTTGCCTCGTGATGCGCCTCATTAGGCGCGTCACTTAAGCGCCCGTCTGACGGGGGCGGGTTGCCCTTTCGGGCCCATGGATTAACCTACGCCTGTTCAGTAACCCCAAGGAAAGGCCCATTATGTCTGCGGTTAAACTTCACTTAGAAGATGCAGAATACGCGGCAGTGGAGAGGTTTGCCAAGAGTTTGAATGTCAGCATGGAAGACGTCGCCTACTGCGCGCTCAACCGTCTGATGATGGAAATGGCCAGCCTGCAGGTCCGCACCGAGGTCCTCGAAACACGAGCCTGGCGAAGCGACAATCTCCCGCTGTGGAGTGACTCCGCCGGGAGCGTGCATGCCTATGAAGGCATGCCCGATGACGAGCCGGCGCCGACGGAGCGGCGCATGTAGTCAGGATTGAGGCGGAGCGCGGCCCGCCCACGAAACGGGGTTGGCAGGCGCCGCTGAGGTCTGCACCGTGGCGGCGAACCTATGACGCCCGCCCTGCAGGACCTTTATGCGCTGACCCGGGCGGACGTGACGGCGTGGATGGAAACGCGAGGGTTCTCCCCCGTGCATGGAGCACGGCTCTGGAACTACCTCTATTGGGAGATGGTGGACGCGTTCGCCGCCATGGTGGAGCTCCCGGCAAAAGTCAGGCGGCGGTTGGAGCAGGAAACGTATCTCGGAGTCCTGCCGACGGCGCTGGCGACGGATTCATCGGATGGATTCACCCGGAAGTTTCTCCTGACCCTGCCGGATCAGCGACGGATTGAGACCGTGTTGATGCGTTTCACCGGACGGGCCACCGCCTGCGTGAGCACACAGGCGGGTTGCGCCATGGGGTGTGTGTTTTGTGCGACGGGGCAGATGGGTTTCGCCCGCCACCTCTCGCCGGGTGAGATCGTCGCGCAGATGGTGCACGTAGGACGGGCGCTGCGGCGGGCGGGCGAGGCCCGACTGCGCAACGTCGTGTTGATGGGCATGGGAGAACCCCTGCACAATTATGATGCGACGATGCGGGCTCTGGAAATCGTGCGCGATCCATCCGGACTCTCGCTCGGTGCGGATCGCATCACCCTGAGCACCGTGGGAGTTGTTCCCGGCATCCTGCGTCTCGCCGAGGAGAAACAACCGCTGCACCTCGCCGTCTCGCTGCATGCGGCGACCCAGGAGGAACGCGCCGCGCTCGTGCCGGCGGCCAAGGCCTGGCCGCTGGACCAGCTGATGGCGGCCTGCCGGTTCTACAGCGAACGCACCGGGCGCCGCATCTTCTACGAGTGGACGCTGATTGAGGGGAAGAACGACTCCCCTGACCACGCCCATGCGGTGGGTGCGCTGTTGCGGGGACTCCCCGCCCAGATCAACCTCATCCCGCTCAATCCAACCGAAGGATACAAAGGGGCGCCGGGACGCACCGAGGCGGCCAAGGCGTTTCAGCGGATCCTCGGTGACCTCTACGGCCTGCCCAGCACCGTGCGCCAGCGGCGCGGCATTGATATCGCGGCGGGCTGCGGACAACTCGCGGTTGCGGCTGCCGGCCGCTGATCAACGGCGTCCGCGCCGACGGCGCACGGCCGCCGCAAGCGTGTCGAGCACGGGCAGCGTTTCGTCCCAGCCCAGGCAGGAGTCCGTGATGCTCTGGCCGTAGAGCAGCGGACGCCGGTCCTGAGGTTGGTGGCCGGCGACGAGATGGCTCTCAATCATCACCGCTGCGAGGGCCGCTTCACCTTCCGCGATTTGTCCAGCGAGCGCCGCGGCGACCAAAGGCTGCCGCGCTGGGTCCTTTCCGCTGTTGGCATGACTGCAGTCGACCATGAGCTGGATCGGGAGCGATTGGGCACGCAGACGAGAAACCGCCGCCTGGATGTCGGGAGCGGCGAAATTGGGCCCGCGCGTGCCCCCGCGGAGCACGAGGTGAGTCCGGTCGTTGCCGGTGGTGCCCATGACGGCGGGGGCGCCTTCACGGGTGAGTGAAGGGAACCAGTGCGGGTGTCGGGCGGAAAGAATCGCCTCCACCGCCACCTGCACATCGCCGTCGGTTCGATTTTTGAATCCGACCGGCATCGACAGGCCCGAGGCGAGCTCACGATGGATCTGGCTCTCAACGGTGCGGGCGCCGATCGCGCCCCAGCTCACGAGGTCGGCGTAGTACTGGCCGAGCGTGGTATCCAGGAACTCAGTTGCCGCGGGCACTCCCAGTCCCGTGACCCCGATCAATACCTGACGCGCCAGCCGGAGTCCCCGGTTGATCTGGTAGGAACCATCGAGCAGAGGATCGTTGATCAGTCCCTTCCATCCGATCACGGTGCGCGGCTTTTCGAAGTAGACCCGCATGACAAGCAGGAGGTCATCCTGGTAGCGCGGCAGCACCTCGCTCATCCGCCGGGCGTACTCGATGGCGGCCACCGGGTCGTGAATCGAGCAGGGGCCGACCACCACGAGCAGTCGCGAGTCGGTTCCGGACATCACCGCTTCGATCTGGCGGCGACCCTGTTGCACCACGGTGACGTGATGCGGTTCGAGCGGAAACTCCTCCTCCAGAATCGCGGGCGCGAGCAAAGGTTTCGTCGCGCGGATGCGAAGGTCGGACGTGGGGGAATGCACAGAGGGGAAGAAAGGGACGGCGAGGCTCAACCTGTGACGGCGCGGGCGTCCTGGACCAGGGGAGAAGAGGACAGCGAGGCGTGAACGAGTGCTCCCGCGGAGAGGCCGAGCCGCTGCGCGCGCGCCTTCAGAGTCAGGCTGGCGAGTGAGGCGCTCTCGGTGCTGGCGGCGAGTCCTGCCGCCTTGTCCATCGTCGCCACGGTGGAGACGAGCTGCTCGGGGGCGAGCAGACCCTTTTCGCCGAGGAAGAGAGACAGGGAGCTTCCCAGGACGTCGAGCCAGTCGCGGGGTGCGGAGGGTGCGGCATAGAGCAGCCCTTCACCCGCGGGATGAGCGGACCACTCCATGAAGAGGCGCACCTGTTCGTGCAGGCGCAGCAGCGCGGAGTCCGCGGTTGCAGGGGTCCAGCGGGCCGTGAATTGCTTCCGCTCCCGGAACTTCTTGATCTCCCAAACACGCAACAGCAATTCGGTGTCGCCCGAGACGTGGCGGATCGCGCCCGTGAACACGTAGTCGAGACCTCCGCTGCTGGTCTCGACCAGCTGGCGCAGATTGTCGTTGGTCCATTCCGACGGAAAGAGCGCGTAGTGTTTTGCTTCATTGACCATGCCCACCGCGGCGATGGGTGCATAGTGCGGGCTGAAGTAGAACGTTTCGGCTAGCCAGAGGGGAAGGGCGCGCGAGAGCCGGCCCAGATCGTCCTCGGGGCTCTTCATCTTTTCGAATGCATCGGGCATGCCCGGGACCGCCAGTTGGGCGAAGGCCACGCGCCGGAGTCGGTCGCTCTTGGCGGGCAAGACTCGATCGCTGAGCGGTTCAAGACCATAAAACCAAATGGGCTTGCTGATGCTGATCAGACTGATGGTGGCGGGGCGTGGAGCCGCCGGGGCGGAGCCGTCGGTCGGCGCGCCCGCGGTCTGCGGAGGCGGCTGTCCGTGGTTTTCCGCCTCGATCAAATCCGCCAGCGCATTCGAAAAACCATGCAGGCGCTCCTCCAGCTCCGGACGCTGTAGGGAAAACAAAATGTCGAGCAGATGCTGCGCTGCGGTGGAGTTGCGCGTCGCGAGGTAGGCCTGCAGCAGGTTCAATCCGGTTGCGGGACCATGCCGCTCGGCATCGTAGCGGGGGGCGATGAGTTCCACAATGGGTTCGACATGTCCGGTTGAACCGAGATCGCCGGAAATCGTCACCAGTACGTCGGCGCGATCGCCGGCCGTGGCGAGCACCTGCTCGTAAAGTGCCATCGCACCCGGCAGATCGCGCGCATCCAGACGTTCGCGCGCGGTCAGAAGCGTCGCGGCCACGGAGGACGGCGCCGGCGCGGTGGGAGTGGGCGCCTTTTCCACCGGGGCTCCCCCGTTGGCAGAGGGCGTCGGCGTTGGGTTGGACTTTTTGGAGGCGAAGCGATCGAAGAATCCCATGCATCCACCCAACCGGACGAACTGGCGGCTGGCAAAACGGAAGTGATGGGGATCCGACGGTGTGAGATGAACCCTGGGTGGAACACCGGAGGATCCAGGGTCTGTCGCCGCAAATCACCCACGCGCGCCGAGCCCTCGTCAACGGAGAGCGGTGGGTGCGGGCAGGGACAGGGGATCGATGCCCTCGCGATGCGCCACGGTGGCGAGGACTTTGGGCACGTAGAGCTGTGTCTCGGTCGGCAGTGTGAGCGACACGTCCGCAAAGGTCTTGCCCTGCCGTGCCGCGAGGGCGCGGCGAACCCGGCCTTCGCCGGCGTTGTAGGCGGCCAGGGCGAGCGCCCAATCCTCGAAGCGCGCGTGCAGCACGCGCAGCAGGGTGGCGGCGGCGCGGGCGCTCTTCACGGGCTCGGTGCGTTCGTCCGGAAACAACGTGCTCAGACCGAGACTCTCTGCCGTGGCGGGCATCAATTGAAACAATCCCTTCGCTCCTGCCGGGCTGCGCGCCTTGGGATTGAACGAGGACTCCACCTCGACCAGCCAGACCAGTTCCGCAGGCAGGCCCTCGTGCTCAAAAATCGATTTCAGCAGAGGCAGAAGCTCGAGCGCACGGGGGGGCAGCGGCCGGCCGGCGAGACGCTTCTGCCAGTGGGCGAGGTGCGGCACCGCGGAAACGGGAGCGGACTTCGGATCAGGCGGACGCGGAACCGTCGCGGGAAGGGTCGGCGTGGGCGTGGGAGTGGGAGTGGGCGCGGTCAACGGGACCGGCGCTGGCGAGTCTTCGTTCCGCTGAGCGCCCAGGATTTCCTCCGCCGCCTCGGCGAGGTCGAGGCGCTCGCCCAACCAGCCGGCCCAGTCGGCGCCGCCCGGAGTGGAGCGGGCGGTGGCGAGGGCCTCACGCAGAGCCGGCACACAGGAGACCAGCGCGGCCCAGGAGTCTGATTCCAGGGCAGACTGAACCCGGCCCGTCAGGGCCGAAAAGGCCTCTGGGGAAATGAAGTCGTACTCCGCCTTGATGGATTCCGGCGCGTACGTGTCGAACAGACTTTTTCCGAGCGAGTAGATCTCCTCGGTGCTGATCGATGGCTCGGCCTGTCTGGCCGGCCCGGGGGAGGTTCCCCCTGATTCCTCGGCCGTGACAGGAGTCGCGGCGAGGAATGCGCTGAAGGCGATCGCGGGGAATTTCATCAACTCCACTGACCGCCGAAAAAGCGTTAAGTTCGGCCGGGGAGGGGCGGAGGTGCGAGGCACCACCCGCCCTCCCGGCGAAGTGCACTAACGCCTACTTGCCCTTCTTCTTGGCGGGAGCGGCTTTTTTAGCAGCGGGCTTCTTCGTAGCTTTAGCTTTGGATACGGCTTTTTTTGCCATGGGATCTATATGTTCGGTTGTCGTTTTGGTTGCCGACCGACGTAGGTGTCGGCCGATAAATCATGAGAACGTGGACACGTTAGGAACGAAGGCACGCAAAACGCGAGGCCGTTTCTTACGGAAATGCGAAATCGTCGCCATTTCGTTTCGGCACAAACGGACCTTTTCTTGAGAACGATTCGGCGGCGAGCCTTCGTTCTTGTCCGTGTGTGCGCCGGTCCGGGAAGAGAAAAAGAGAGCGACGTGTGGACGTCCGCGTGCGCGTTAGTCGCGCTTGCAGCCTGGTGTGCGACCCCGGCTCAGGTGCGATTCCACGAGGAGAATTCCGACTCCGCGGATTCCGCCCGACGGTCCGCGTCGAGGTCGTGTGCGGGCGTTGTGGATCCCTCGCGCCCGACTTGGGTGACGATCTCGGCGAGTTTCCGTGCGACCTCGGGGAAGAGAGCCGGTTCGTGTCCCGCCATCACCTGGAGCCGGAGCGCGCAGCGGTCGCGGGGCACCAGGGGTGTCTCCAGCAAGGTGACCAGAAGTCCGTTCTCCGCGCAGACGCGGGCGACGTGACGCCCCAGCACCTCGTTGCCGAGCGGAATCTGCACGATGGGACCGGGGGTTCCGGTGAGGCGGAACCGGTGACGGGTGAGCGAGGCGCGCAGGGCGACGGCCGCGCGCTGGAGGGCGGCCCGGCGCGCCGCGCCCTCCGGCGAACGCACGAGCTGCAGCGCGGCGGAAGCGGTGGCGATCTGGGCCGGAGTGAGCGCTGCACTGAAGGTGTGCGTCGGCGAATAGGCGCGCAGGTAGTCTCCGAGATCGGTCCGGGCGGAGGCGACGAATCCGCCCGTGCTGGCGAAGGTTTTGGCGAGACTTCCGACCACGACGTCGAATTCCCCCGCGACGCTCTGCAGTCCCGCTTCGCCCCTGCCGTCGGGTCCGATGCAGCCGAGGTCGTGCGCCATGTCGATGAGCATGACGGCATCGAAGGACCGGCAGACCGACCGCAGGGCGGCGAGATCCACCGCCGCTCCGTCCGTGGGGAAGAGGCTGGGTGTCGCCACGAGGATGAAGTCGTCTGACTGTCGCGCGCGTAGTCGCTGCAGGCACTGTTGCAGATGGTCGATGTCGAGGTGACGGTAACGCAGCACGCGGGGTGTGGAGCGCAGCGCGCCTTCGCGCAGGCCGCTGCCGGCCTGGTCATCGAGCAGCACAACGTCGCCCGGACGGACGAGGGCGCGGATGGCACCGTATCCGGCCATCCAGCCGCTCGGCTGCAGGGCCACGTGCGGCAGTTGGACGAGTCGCGACAAGCCCTCGCACAACGCGGCAGCGGTGGTATGCGTGCCGGCCAGCGCGGCGGTGCCGGCACTGTGGGTGCCGAAGCGGCCGATGGCGAACTGAGCCGCCTGTTTCACCAGCGGGTGGGTCGATAGACCGAGATAATCGGACGAGACAAAGTTCAGACCTTCGTGAACCGCACCATTCCGTTCGCGAATCGTTGCCCAAGGGGTGGGAGCACCCACGAGCTTCCGGTCAAAGCTGAGCAGGCCCTGGTCGGTGCGGGCCTTGATCCAGGCGGTGAAGCCCGCCACCCGTGCGGACAGGGATCGTCCCGTCTGTGCGGAGAAGTGGGCCCAAGTGCTGCTCAGAGGATCGACGGCGGTGTTCATGGAAAAAACGGAGAGGTGAAGCGGGAGTGATTTTCCCCGTGCTCCGCGGAACGACCGCGCGCACAGGAGGAGTGGTGGCACCAGCTTACGCGGTTTGAGGTGCAAAATGCCCGGGACGTTGTGAAAGGCTTTCGGGATGTTTGCCCGTGACCTTTCCAAATTTCCTGAGCATCCTTCAGTCGCAATTTGCTAACATGCGGACCTGTCTATGACCGACCGATCTGACCCTTCCGCGCGTATTGTTCTGATCGAGGATCACACCTTGGTCCGCCAATTGATGGGAGTCATGGTGCGCGAGCAGCTGGGCCTGACCCTGGTGGGAGAATGTCGGACCGTGGCGGAAGGCGTGGCGGCGTGCCTGCGGGAAAAGCCGGACCTCGCGATTGTCGACTGGATGCTCCCCGACGGACGCGGATTCGAGATTGTGCGAGCGGTCGCCCACAAGCTGCCGCGCACGCGCTGGCTGTTTGTTTCGTCGAACGAACAGGAACACCTGGTGCGCGAGGCAATCAGCCTGGGTGTGCACGGTTTCGTGCTGAAGCGTTCTGATCTCACGCTGCTGCGCGCGGCGGTGACGAAGATTCTGGCGGGTGAGAGCTACTATTGTCCCGAGAGTTCGCGACTGCTGGTGGAGAGCCTGCGCAGTGAAGCCAGTGGCGTGGGCAGCAATCTGACCTCGCGAGAACGCGAAGTCCTGCGCGGGTTCGCCCGGGGGGAGAATTCCAAAGTGATGGCGCAGCGGCTCGAGGTCAGTCCCAAGACAATCAACAATCTCCTGGCGCAGATTAAGGAGAAACTGGGTGAGTCCGAGCCGGCGGGCCTGGTGCGCTACGCGATCAAACACGGCTACGTCGAGGAACCCTGACGGCACCCGTCGGCGCAGCCGTTTCCGGGGGCGACCCGGCCTGCCACTCCCGCGTTGACCGGGGGGGCGGGGTGTCTACCTTGGCGCGTCTCACGGATGAACCGGGTGCACATCAAGACCTACGGCTGCCAGATGAACGAACGCGATAGCGAGGCGGTCGCGGCCATGCTGCGGACCCGCGGGTATCGGATCGTGGCGTCCGAGGAGGACTGCGATATCCTTTTGTTAAACACGTGCTCGGTGCGAGATGCGGCGGAGCAGAAAGCGATTGGCAAAGCGGGTTATTTGTCGGCCCGCAAACGTCGGCGGCCGGATTTTATTCTCGGGATTCTCGGTTGTATGGCCCAAAACCGCGGTGCCTCCCTGCTGGAGCAACTGCCCGACGTGGACCTGATCGTGGGCACGCAGAAGTTCCACCAAGTTCCGGGCTTTCTCGATAATCTGCGCGCGGCGCGAGCCGCGGGGGTGCCGGTCGGATCCTCGATCGTGGACATCGGCGAGGAGGCGGATTCGCAGAATACGATCAAGGATCATCTTTCGCCCGACGCCATCGACGGTGTGGAGCCCGCGCGGCAGGTCAGCGCGTTTGTTTCCATCCAGCAGGGGTGCAACATGGATTGCGCGTTTTGCATCGTGCCCAAGACCCGCGGCGACGAGCGGTCGCGCCCGATGGACGACATTGTTCGGGAGTGCGAGGAACTGGCCGCCCGCGGTGTCCGCGAAGTCACGCTGCTCGGCCAGATTGTGACCAGCTACGGTCGGCGCGACTATACGCACACTGGAGGGATCTCCCCGTTTGTGCAATTGCTCGAGCGGGTACATGCGATCGAAGGCATCGCCCGCATCCGGTTCACCTCCCCGCACCCGCGCGGCTTCAAGCAGGATCTGGTGGAGGCCTACGCCCGTCTGCCGAAGTTGTGCGGGTATGTACACCTGCCGATGCAGAGCGGCAGCAACCGCATCCTTCGCGCGATGAATCGTCCCTACAGTCGCGAGCGGTACCGGGAGATTGTCGATTCACTGCGGGCGGTACGTCCCGACATGTATTTCTCCACGGATGTCATCGTGGGTTTCCCCGGTGAAACCGAGGAGGACTTCGACCAGACGCGCGATCTTTTTGAGGCGTGCAATTACGACATGGCGTACATCTTCAAGTACTCCGTTCGCACGGGCACGCCCGCGGCGGCGCTTGCCGACCAGATCCCCGACGAGGTGAAGGAAGCCCGCAATCAGACCCTGCTGGAGATCCTGCGAAAGAATTCGCTGCGGCGGAATGATGTCCTGCTGGGCACGATCGAAGAGGTGCTGGTGGAAGGGCCGGACAAGACCGGGCTTCGCTTCACGGGGCGGACTCGAGGCAACCGGGTGACGGTGTTTGACGCGGATCCTCGTTTGATCGGTGAGCTCGTTCCTCTGCGGATTGAACGTGCATCGGTCAGCACCTTGTATGGCGAACTGGTGCTCGCCGGTGTCGAGGCTGCTTCCTGATTTTCCTTATCGTCATCATGTCACTCACCCTCGCCACGCTTCTTCCCGGCCTGTTTCTGCTTGTCGTGGGAGGCCTGCTGCTCCTCGGCAATTCGGCCATCGTCGCTGCGTTCAAGGCGATGCCGCGGTCCCCTGTGGCGACGGCGGTGTTTTTCGGCGGGGCCACGCTTTGGTTCCTCTCCAAGATCTGGACGCTTTCGGAAGCAGATTTTGGTGACTACCGGACGGCGCTCTTCGTGGGGTTCTCGGTGGTGGCGGTGCTTTCCTTCATCTATGTGCCTGACTTCCTCGCCGTGCGGGGACTGGCCGCGATCATGCTGCTGGCGGCGACCCCGCTCCTCGATGCGGCCTACATGGAGTATCACCATCCGCAGCGCCTGTTCATGGTGTCAGTCGTCTTTATCGGGATCGCCGCGGCGATCTATCTGGGCGCCTCTCCGTTCCGGCTGCGGGATTTCTTTGGTTGGCTCTTTGCCACGGCGGGTCGGGCGCGCCTTTTGGGTGGAGTAATGGCTGGATACGGCGTGTTGCTGTCCGTCGTCGCCTTCACCTACTGAGCCCGTTCCCCCGTACATGAGCGCTCCTTCCTCGCCGGAGACATCCGGCCCCGCCGTGTTGCTGGTGCTGGCGGGTCCGGCCGGCTCGGGCAAGACCACGCTCTGCGAGCGCATGGTGCGCGAGGTCCCGGGATTTTCCCGCGTGATCACCACGACGACGCGCGCGCCGCGGCCGGGGGAGGTGCAGGGAGTCCACTACCACTTTTTCACGCCCGAGCAGTTCGATGAACGGGTGGCGGCCGGGGCGTTTCTCGAGTGGGCATGGGTGCACCAGAAGAACCGCTACGGCACGCTGGCGTCGTCCGTGCTCGATCCACTCGCGGCGGGTCGGAGCCTGATCATCAATGTGGACGTGCAGGGCGTGGACAATTTTCGTCGCGCCGCGGCCGCCAACCCGCTCCTGGCGCGACATCTCGGCACCGTCTTCATCGAGGTATCGCTCGACGAGTTGCGCCGGCGCATGGAACTCCGCGGCCAGGACAGCGAGGCGGAAATCCAGCGGCGGCTGCAGACGGCGGAACGCGAACTGGCGGAGGCGCCCCGCTTTGATTTTCGTATCGCGAGTCGCGGGAAAGACGAGGACTTCGATGCCTTGGTCGCCGTCTGGCGCGTGGTGCAGAAACGCGTGGCGGCGGGCGCCTGACCGCGATCCTGACCCGCGCCTCCAGCAACGGCTCAGGCGAGTCTTGATGCGTCGACGCCGAGCACCTTGGCCGCGGCAGCCCGGTCGTTTCCGCAGGAATGGAGCACCATCTCGACGTACTGCTTTTCCTGTCCCGCAAGGTACTCAGCCAGGGGCGGCCAGTGTTTCATCTCCCGCAGGCGCATGGGCAGTTGCTGGGAGGTCACGATGCGCACCTCTGTCGTCGAGATCATGCGCGAGATCAGCTGCTGCAGCTCGCTCAAATTGCCGGGCCAGTGATACGCCTTGAGCACGCCGAGGGCGTCGTCGGTCAGCTCGATCAGATTCGAGTCGAACAGAGGATTGGTGGCCTTGCTTGTGAAGAACTTCACCAAAGCCGGAATGTCTTCGCTGCGTTCTCGCAGCGGCGGCAGCACGACCGGCAGGGACGCGACGCGATAGAATAGTTCGTCGTGAAAATGACCTTCGTCGGTCAGGCGTTCGAGGTCCTCGCTGGTCGTGCAGATGAGTCGGAACCCGTGGGCGGTGTTGCGCAGCACCGAGACCAGCTCCTTTTGCATCGGCATCGGCAGACATTGCAGATGCTGGAGGAAGAGCGTGCCGCCCTTTGCTTGATTGACCCAGGCTCCGCCGCTGCCGTTTTCTCCCAGCAGTCCGGCGCGAAAATGTGTTTCCGAGCTCAGTGAACAGTCGATGCGGACCAAGGGCGAATCCGGCGTGGCACTGGAGCCGTGCAGAATCTCGGCAATGGTGGTTTTGCCCGTGCCGTTTTCACCCTGCAGAAGCACAGGGGTGCGGACCGAGGCGAGCTTCTTGACCTGCTGGATGAGTTTCTGGGCCTTTGGACTGCGGCCAACCAGGCGGTTCTCGATGTCACCCGAGCGAGCCGCGGGCAGAGGTGCCGTGCTGTGCCGCTCCTGATTGAACAGACGGAACTCCAGCCCCCGTTTGAGGGTGGCGATCAATTCGTCGACCCGAAATGGTTTCTGCAGGTAATCAAAGGCCCCGTACTTCAACGCCTGGATCGCACTCTCGGTGCTGGCGTAGGCGGTCATGATGATCAGTACGCAGTTCGGGTCATAGACCTTCATCTGCTTGAGCAGCGTGATGCCGTCGACCGGCTTCATGTCGATGTCGGCCAGCACGACATCGAACTTCTCGGCCTTGTACCGCGCGAGCGCTTTTTCCCCGTCGGTGGCGAAGGCGGTGGAGAACCCGGTCGGCTGGATCACCGCATCCAGCATCTCATGGATGGAGAGGAGATCGTCGACTATGAGGACGGAGGGCATGTTTCAGAAGGAGTGCACACGGAGCCGCCCGAAGGCAGGCTCGACAGGGTGAACCCGGGAACCCGCCTATTACAAGCCGCCTGCCACGACACCCAGCTGGAAAATGGGGAGGAACATGGCCATGACGATGCCACCCACCACCACGCCCAGGAACACAATCAAAAGGGGTTCAATCAGTGAAGTCAGGGCAGCCACGGTCGCCTCGCACTCGGTGTCGTAGAAATCGGCGATCTTGTTCATCATGCCGTCGACGTTGCCGGTGGATTCACCCGCCTTGACCATGTGTTTCATCATGGGCGGGAAAAAGCTGTTGGAGGCAAGGATTTCGGAGACTTGTCCACCTTGGCTCACGTGTTTGGCAATTTCCGAACATGCGCCCTCGACCTGCACCTTGTTGCTGGCCGAGGCGACGATTTCAAGGGTACGGAGAATGGGAACGCCCGAGCGGATGAGCGTGGCGTACGTGCGGCAGAACCGCGAAAGCGTGATTTTGTGCACCAGTGGACCAAAGATCGGGGCGCGAACCAACAGGCGGTCCTTTTGCGCACGACCGACCGGGGTCGAGATGTACTTCTTCATCGTGAACCAGACACCGACCAGCACGAGGGCGATCGCCCACCAGTACGAGCCCATGAACTCGCTCAAATCGATGAGCATCTGGGTCGGGGCCGGCAACTTGGCTCCGAAGTCCGCGAACATCGCCGCAAACACCGGAATCACGAAAATGATCAGCACGTTCACGAGCACCACCGCCAGGCCGATGACCGCGATCGGGTAGGTCATGGCTGACTTGACCTTCTTGGTCAGCTTGACGCTCGATTCGAAGTAAACGGCCACCTTGGCCAGAATCTCCGCCAGAGCGCCCGACGCTTCACCGGCTTCCACCATCGAGATGAAGAGCGAGTTAAAGGCGTTGGGGAACTGCTTGACGGCGGAGGAGAACGAATTGCCGGAGGAGATGTCCACGCGCACATCGCGAATGACGATGCGAAACACGGGATCTTCGGTCTGGTCTTGGAGCGCCTCCAGACATTGGACCAAGGGCAGACCCGCGGTCAGGAGCGAGGAGAGCTGCTGGGTGAAGATCGCGAGCTCTTCCAGGGGAAGCTTGTACCCGCGCGCCTTCTTCTCGAGGCCCTTCTGTTTGGCGAGGTTCTGGGCTGCTTTCAGGTTGGGACGACTGCTCGTGGGTGCGGGACCGGAGCGAAGGGTAGCCGTCTGGACGGGCTGCGCGGATGTGATGAAAGCCATGGCACGGTAGAAAACGGCGCACGAAATCCACCCGCAAACCACTTTTCCGCAAAGACCTGTAAAAACCGAATGAAATCAACCAAACCCGGAGGCGGCCCTGCCTTGCTCTGGGGGATAACCCCCGGGGAAGTCTCCCCGACGGCACCGGCTTGATGCGTGCCCCATGGGATTCGAGTGGAGCGGGTGGACGGAATCGAACCGACGATACCTCTTTGGAAGAGAGGAGTTTTACCACTAAACTACACCCGCGGCGGAAAAACGATTCAGGAGCGGTTGCCGGAGGTCAAGCCTTGGCCGAAACGGGAGACCGAGGCCAGGCGGATCAATTTATTCTCCTTCTGACGCATCTTCCCACCTCCGTGGGGGTTCTGCGAGCGAAGGAGCGGGGGGATGAACTTCCAGCGCGACACGGCGTGTGCACTCCGCCAGTTTCACCCCCGTTTACCCGTGAACGTCATCCTGTTTGAGCCCGCCGAAGTCGATCGGCCCCTGTCCCGGAGCGATCCACGGGCACAACACCTGTGTGAGGTCCTGCGTCGGCAGCCCGGAGACACCTTTGACGCCGGGTTGATCGATGGTCCCCGCGGCAAGGGAACGGTGCGCACGATCGGGGCGGAAGCCCTGGAGCTTTCCTTTGTTTGGGGTGGACCGCCGCCTCCGGGGGAACCCTTGACCTTGGTCCTCGGATTGCCCCGTCCGCAGACGGCCCGCAAGATCTTGCAGGAGGCGACCACGCTGGGGGTGCAGGCCTTGCACTTTGTCCGGACGGAGCGCTCGGAGCCGCAGTACGCGCAGAGTTCGCTCTGGTCGACGGGCGAGTGGCGTCGCCATGTGCTGGCTGGTGTCGCGCAAGCCTTTGCCACCCGGATGCCCGAGGTGACTTGGGATCGGGACTTGGCGACGGTTTTGGATGCAGCCCGCGTGGATGCGAGCACCGCGCTCCCGCGGTGCGGCATCGCCTTGGACAATTACGAGGCCACGGTGCGACTGGGTGCGTGTGACGTACCTCCTGCCGCCCCGATCTGGCTGGCGTTGGGCCCCGAGCGAGGGTGGGGCCCGACGGATCGGGACCGGTTGCGGAGGTGTGGGTTCACCCTCGCGCATTTGGGAGAACGCGTGCTGCGCGCCGAGACGGCCGTGGTGGCCTCGCTTGCCATCCTACGCTCACGCGCGGGCTGGATCTGAAGCGGGGGCGTTGCGACGGAACACCGTGACCCCGGGCTGGCGCGGAGTCTGGCCGCCGATGCGTTTGATGGCGGTCCACCCGGGAAGCTGGAGACTGATCTCTCCCGGGGTCTCAAAGAGAATGAGCGGATCGTGAACGGTGCTCACCCACGCGCTGACTCGGGTCAGAAGGGTGGAGGCCAGGGATTCAATCTGGTCGTAGGGAGGATCGATGAAGATCAGGTCGGGTGCCGGATCCCCCGGAATCGGCGACCACGCCAGCGCATCGCCGACCACGACCTTGGCCAATTCGCGTGGTCCGCGACCCAGACTCTTCGCCACGGCTTCCACGTTGCGCGCAATGAACCCCGCGGTCTTGGCGTGTCGTTCGACAAAGACGGCGTGGGTCGCCCCGCGGCTGAGCGCCTCCAAACCATAGGAGCCGCTGCCTGCGAAGAGATCCAGGACCTGCGACTCGGGAGTGCGCTGCGCGAGGCTCGAAAACACCGCCTGCCGGAGCCCGTCGGTGGCCGGGCGGACCGCATCACCCGCGGGCACGACCAAGGTCACCCCGCGCGCTCCACCGCCGCTGATTCTCACCCGTAGCCTCCTGCGTGGTGTGGATTCGCATTCGAATTCTCCCGCATCATTATAGCCCGAAATCCAGCAAGCCGAGTGGCGAAACGCAATCCGCCGCTTACGCTCAGACCTCTTTTCACCATGCGCATCCCTGTTTCTCCGCTCGTTGTCCTTGGCTTGGGCACCTTTCTCATTGCTTCCTCGGCGACTCTTCAGGCTCAACCCGGTGGCCAAGGCCCCGCTTCGTCGTTGGAGGTGGCCTACGCCCATTCCGCCGCGGCCGATGCCGAATGGGCCGGGCGCACCTCGGGCGATCTCTCGGTCGACGCCCTGACCTTTGACCTGCGGACACGCCGGAGCGTCAATCCCGGCCTCTTCGGATCCCTTGGCCTGGGGTACGAGCGGTATTCGGTCGATGCACCGTCGCAGGTGCCGGTGCCGGAAACCTTGCAGGCGCTGAAGTTCGAGGTGGGTGGCACCTTCCTTCTCAACCGGGAGTGGTCGCTCACCGCGGGTCTATCCCCGGGGTTCTACTCCGCGGGATCCTCCCTGGACAGCGACGGCTTCAATGTGCCCGCGATCCTGATCGCCACCTGGCGGTCCAGTCCGACGTTCAGTTTGTCGGGCGGGTTGCGCTACGATGCGTTTTCGGACAACGAGGTGATCCCTTTCCTCGGTTTCCGCTGGCAGGCCTCGCCGGAGGTGAGTGTGTCTCTCGGGGCGCCCCGCACCGAGGTGGCCTACACGTACAGCGAGTCGACCGAGCTTTTCTTCGGGGCTTCGTTCCAGCGCGGCTCCTTTCATGTCGACGATCCGTCGCTGGTGCCGCCGGCGGGGTATCCATCGTTGCGTGACACCAAGGTCGACTACCGGGAGATCCGGGCCGGGGGCGGTGTGCGCTGGTCGGTTTCGCCCGCCGTTTCCCTCGACGTGGAGGCCGGCTGGATGTTTGACCGCCGCTTTGACTACTTCGAGCGTAGCCTGGAAGTGAAGACCGACGGCGCCTTCTATGCCCGGATCGGGGTGTCCGCACGATTCTGATCGCCGGATCTGCATGTTGCCGAGACGGTCATTCCTGGGACTCTTGGGTGCGAGTGCGGCCGGCCTCATGGCCGGACGTGTTCGGGCTCAAAGTCCGGAGACCATGAAGGGCTATCCTCTCTCGGACCACTACGACGGCCGGACCTTCCGGAATCCTCAGAACCACGTCGATCGTTCGTGGGCGGATGTGATGCGCTGGAAACTAAAGGCGCGTCCGGAACCCTGGCCCGACACCGTGCCCGTCACTCCCGTTGCGCCGGCCCGTGGGCCGCTCGCGGTCACCGCGGTGGGTCACGCCAGCCTGGTGGTGGACCTGGGTGGTACGGTGCTGGTGACCGATCCGGTGTGGAGCGACCGCGTGAGCCCGGTGTCCTGGGCCGGCCCGCGTCGCGTGCAGGCGCCGGGGGTGCCGCTGCACCGGCTGCCGCGCGTGGGAGCGGTGTTGCTCAGTCACGATCACTACGATCATTGCGATCTGCCGACCCTGCGCCAATTGGCGGCCGGCGGTGTGCCTCGGGTCATCACGCCACTCGCCAACGGCGACCTGCTGCGCGATGCGGGTTTTGCCCGGGACGCCATCACCGAGCTCGATTGGTGGCAGGAAACGAGTCTGCCAGGCGGCGTGTCGGTCACCCTGACCCCGGCACAACACTGGAGCAATCGCGCCAGCGGGCGGCGCAACGGCCGGTTGTGGGGCGGCTTCTTCGCCCGTTCAGCGGAGCGTAGTTTCTTTTTCGCAGGAGACACCGCCACCAACGATGATCTGTTCCTCAGCATCCACCGCCGCCTCGGGGCCGCCGATCTGGCGGCCCTTCCCATCGGAGCGTATGAGCCGCGGTGGTTCATGAGCGGACAGCACTGCAACCCGGCGGAGGCGGTGCATATTCACCACCTGCTTCAGGCCAAGACCAGCGTTGGGGTGCATTGGGGCACGTTTCAGCTGACGGATGAAGGGCGAGACGCACCGGTGGTCGCGTTGGCCGCGGCTCGCGAAGAACGAAAGGTGGCGGCGTCGGCCTTCGTCGCCTTGACCGCCGGGTCGGCCCTCCAGCTTTAGCTGCCGCCGGGATCGGCGGGTGCCTCGAGGCCGTGCGTTTCGACTCGGTTTGTTTGTTAATCCCTTTTCTGTAGGTAGTTGCTAGAGTTTGGAGTCGTGACTCTTGTCTGGACCTCAGATGTCACTGATCTGCATCCGTGGGCCAAGGGTAAGCGGAGTTCACCGGTGAGCCCCGGGAAACGGAACATCTGACGGGCCGTGCGGTTTGAAAAAGGAACATAGCGTTTGCCTTAGTTGGGGTCCCTCCTATTTGGTTAGGCTCCTAATTATCTCGAACGACTTGGGGTCCGCCGAAGGGGTCAGGACCTTGGGTTCATGAATCTCGTGTGCTGTCTGCATCCTCCATGAATTGGCTGCGTGTGCTCACCACCCTCGGGTGGGTGGCCGGAGGCTTGTCGGTCGCGGCGCTGCCGGCTTCGGCCCGGGAGAGCAATGGTTGGCCCTTTTGGGTCGGGCAGATCCGTGGCGCGGACCAGGTGCAGTCGTGGACGGCGGCGGGGCCCTTGGGGTTTGAGCAACCGGGAGCGCCTTTGGCTCCGGGCCAATCTGAGTCGGTCCTTGGGGGTGTGCGCCCCCTTTATGTTTGGCGGAAGGATCCGTCGAACCGGCTGCGCGAGGCGTATGCGGCGTACCCCTTGTTTTCCTACCGGGCGGACGAACGCGGCGCGGTGTCCTGGAGCGTATTCAACCTCATCAACCGACGCACAATCCCGGCCGGAGCCGATGTGCCGGGTCGAAGCGTCGCCGCCGGGGCGTTCGACGTCTGGCCGTTTTACTTCTCGCGCCAGACAGGGGATTCGGCGCGCGATTATCGCGCCGTGTTTCCTCTCGCCGGCACGGTGAAACAGCGGTTTGGCCAGGATCGGATGTCGTGGGTGCTCTTTCCCCTCTATGGGCGATTTGAGAAACGGGGCGTCGTCACCACCACCACGCCCTGGCCGATCATCAAGACGGTGCAGGGCGAGGGGCACCGGGGTTTCGAGGTCTGGCCGCTCTATGGACAACGGGGTCGGACCGGGGACTACCGGGAGCAGTTTTTTCTCTGGCCTCTGGTCTACCGGACGGAGTCGGGCCTCTCCGAGGCGGTGCCGGACGTGAAGGTGGGCGTCCTGCCGTTCTACGCCTCCGACCGGGCGCCGGGCTACACGGCCGAGACCTGGCTCTGGCCGTTCTTTGGCTACGTGGACCGGACCGCCCCCTACCAGTATCATGCACGTCACTACTTCTGGCCGTTCCTCGTGCAGGGCCGGGGCGACGAACGGGTCGTCAACCGCTGGGCGCCGTTCTACTCCCACTCGGTCATCAAGGGGACGGACAAACGCTGGGTGCTCTGGCCGCTCTGGAAGCAGGTCGAGTGGCGCGAAGGGGCCGTCGACCAGACCAAGAGCCAGCTCCTCTTTGTGCTCTACAACGCAACCGTGCAGCGCAGCGTGGCGAATCCGGCCGCCGCGCCCGCGCGCAAGGTGCATGTCTGGCCCTTGTTCTCCGCCTGGGACAATGGTGCGGGGCGGAAGCAGGTCCAGGCGCTGAGTCCGTTTGAGGTCTTTCTGCCGCACAACGAACCGGTGCGCTGGTCGTGGTCGCCGTTGTTCGCCCTCTATCGCTACGATCGGCAGCCGAACGGCGACCTGCGGCACTCGCTGCTCTGGGAGGGCATTACGTTTGGCCGCCGCCCGACGTCGGAGGAAAGCGAGTTCCACCTGGGGCCCCTGCTCGAGGTCAGCACTCGACGCGACACCGGCCGGATCGCGATCGGCCGAGGGCTGCTTGGCTTCAAGCGTGCAGCCGGGCAGCGGTGGTGGCGTCCTTTTTTTGGTGAATTCAAAGGTCACTTGGAGTCGTCCGGTGACACCCGCCCATGACACGCATCAACGAGCTTCTTGAATCCTTCGGCAGCGCCATTGTGCTGGCCTATCGCGCCTTCCTCTCGCTGCCGGCGGCGCCGCGCATCCTGAAGCGCACGGCGGAGCAGGGCTACCTCGCCGGATACACGACCCTCCCGATCGTCACCATCCTGTGTTTCTTCATCGGCGCCGTGCTCGCCCTGCAGGCGGGCATCACGCTGCGCGATTTTGGCGCCAAACAGCTGATCGGCACGCTGGTCGGGGAATCCATCGCCCGCGAACTGGGGCCGGTCATGGTCGCCATTCTGCTCGCGGGTCGCGTGGGCTCGGCGGTGACGGCGGAACTGGCGTCCATGAAGGTCTCGGGCGAGGTGGACGCCTTGATCACCATGAACATCCCGCCGGAGCGGCTGCTGGTGCTGCCGCGCCTGCTCGCGGTTCTGCTCATCATGCCGGTGCTCACGATCATCGGCAACATCATCGGCTGGTTCGGCGGTGCCGTGGTCTGCGCCGGAGTCAGCTCGATCGGCGTGGATTCGGCCATGTACTTCCAGAGCCTCAAACAGTACCTGTCGATCGGCGATGTCATGGACGGTCTGATCAAGGCCGAGATCTTCGGCTTTGTGGTGATGCTCATCGCCTGCTCCACGGGGCTGCGCACCCGCGGCGGGCCGCGCGAGATCGGCTTCGCGGTGACGAAGTCGGTGGTCTTTTCCCTCATCGCGATCCTCACCCTCGACTATTTCATCACCAAGGCGCTCGCCTGATCCCGTCGCCGCCCCTGGCGGCGAATCTGTCCCATGCCCAAGAAACCCAATCTCTGGTTCGCTCGTGATGACCGCAGTCCGGTCAAGGTCGATATTGCCGGCCTGAGCAAGAGCTATGGCTCCCAGTCGGTGCTCAGCGACGTGTCCCTCGAGATCAAGCCGGGCGAGATCTTCGTCATCATGGGTCCCAGCGGCTCCGGCAAGAGCGTGCTGCTCCGTCAGATCGCGGGCTTGGAAACGCCCACCGCCGGCACGGTCAGGATCAATGGGCTGGATCCGAGTCTGCCAGATACCCGGGATCGCTTCGCCCTGGCCCTTGTTTTCCAGAGTGGCGCGCTCTTCAACTCGCTGAGTGTGTATGACAATCTTGCCCTCTATCCGCTCGAGCATCGGATCTGTCCGAAGGGCGAAATCCGCGACCGGGTCATGCACGCCCTGCGCATCCTTTCGATCGAAAGCGCGGCGGAGAAGCTGCCTTCGGAGCTCTCCGGCGGCATGAAGAAGCGGGTCGCCATCGCCCGCGCGCTCGTGATGGAACCCCAGCTCATCCTCTACGATGAGCCCACCAGCGAGCTCGACCCGGTCATGAGCGCGACCATCGCCGAGATCATCGCGACGCTGAAGGAGCAGTTCACCGTCACCACCATTGTGGTTTCCCACGATCGCGACCTGGCATTGACCATCGCCGACCGCGTCGCGGTGCTTCACCAGGGCCAGTTGCGTGCGGTCCAGCCGCCGGCCGAGCTGCGCCGGAATACCGACCCGGTCGTCAACAACTTCCTCAATCCGCAAATCGACGTTCGCAATCCACGTTTCAAACAACTGGAGGCCAATTCATGAACAACGCCCAAATGTCGGCCCGCGTGGGCCTTTTCTTTCTGCTCGGCGTCGCCCTCATCTGGGTGACGTTTGAAGCGCTCACCTCCGGCAAGGTCCGCCGGGACCGGGGGTACCGCGTGATCGCCCACTTCTCCAATTTGAAGGAGTTGAAGGCGGGTGACGAGGTGCGCATGGCGGGCGTTAAGGTGGGTACGATCGCCGAGACACGCCTGGCCGGCCGGAGGGCCGAAGCGGTCTTCCTCATCGATTCCCGGGTGCAGATTGCGCACGATGCCGTCGCCACGATTGGCATGGCGGGCCTGCTGGGGGCAAACTATGTCTCCCTCGATCTCGGCACCGAGGGGTCGGGCTACCTCAAGCCTGATGCCCAGATCCGAACGGCAGATACGCCTGATCTGAACACCATCGTCTCCCAGATCGGGGAAATCGGCCGCAAGATCGACGACGCGCTGAGCCAGTTCACCGGTGCGATCGGCGGCAGCAATGGCAACGGTTTGCTCGGCAAGATCGATCGTCTGGTCGACGAAAACAGCGCCCGGGTGGGCCAGATCACGACCGATCTGCGCGACATCACCGCCAAGGTGAACAAAGGAGAGGGTACCCTGGGCCGGTTGGTCAACGACCCCGCCGCTTACGAATCCCTGGTGTCCACCCTCGGTGAAATCAAGGTGGCCGCCACCGAGGCCAAGGCTTTTGTCAGCAGCACGCAAAGCATCATCGATCAGGTGCGGAGCGGCAAGGGTACGCTGGGCTCGCTGCTCTATGACGATGAAGCCGGGCAGAACATCAAGGTCGTGGCGAAGAACTTGCGTGAACTCTCCGACAAGCTGAACAAGGGCGAGGGTACTCTCGGCAAACTGATCAGCGACGACACGCTGTTCCGCGACGCCCAGGGTATCATGCGCAAGGTGGATCGCGCCGTGGATGGTCTGGCCGATCAGGGTCCGATCACCGCCGTCGGAGTGGCGGCCAATGCATTATTCTAAACACCGTTTCATGATTCGCTCGCCGCGGTGAGCGGAGGGGGCCAGGCTTGTCGCCGTCGGGCTCCGACTTGCCTGCGCGGTGGTCCGCCGTTCCATGTCACGTCGCCTTGTCCTTGGTCTTGCCGCCGGAGTGCTTGCGCTCCTCGTCCTTGGACCATTCTTCCAGTCGAACGGGCGTCGGGCGCAGCCGCGGGCGTTCGACGCGGATGGGACGTTGCGTTCCGTGCCTTTGGGTGTGGGCGGCAGCCAGTCAGCCTCGCTTGCCGGGAGCGAGCCGACCGAGGTGGAGCAGGTCGAGCGACGAGAACTGCGGCGTCGGCTGAGCTACGGCGGGGATTGGGAAGGTGAGCTCCCGGCCGCCCAGGCCGCGTTTCGCACGTGGGCGGGGCGGTACCTCCGGGCCCCTTCGGCGGCGGCGCGACTGGGGTTGGTTGCGGAAGGGGTCGAACTCGCGCAGGTCCGGCGGGCCTCCATGCGTGCGCTGATCGAACTGGACCCGGAACGGGCCCTCGCCGTGACCCCGCCGCTGCAGATACGACAGGCCTTGCCGGCGGCGGTTCAGGCGCTGCTCGAGGTGAGGTTGTCAGGGCGGGGAGAGCTTGCGCTCTTGGCCGCGGTTCCCGCCGCGGACGAACCGGAACCGGGCCCGTCGTTGCGACGGGTGGTGTACCTGGAAGGAGTCACCCGCACCGCGTTTGTTTACGGGCGTCGGGAGGAACAGCTGTCCAAGGACGGGGCGTTCCTTCACGGCATCGCCTTGGACCAGCTCATGGCGGTGCATGAAAGTCCGCTGCGGCTGCCGGAACGGGAGGAAAGGCCAACGGTGGTTGTTTCCTCCGGTTGCGCCGCCTGTGGCGAATCCGTCGCGTCGCTTCCTTCCGGCGTCGCTGTGGAGGAACGTCTGGGATTTGTTGAAGTGGCGGGCCAGGCCTGGCCCCTGCACGATGGGTGGGCGGAACTGGCCGGAGTGGAACGGCGTCTGATCCAAGCGGAAGATGTGGCGGGTCCCCGGGTCGAACTAGCCCCCTTGGCGGAGGCGGCACGGGCCGGGGCGGGCTCGGAGGGATCCGGCGATGTGCCGTCCACCGCAGCCGAGGCGCCGACGGCGCAGACCACCGGGGTGAAGAAGGTCCTCGTGCTGCGGGTCGACTTCTCCGACGTGCCGGGAGTGGTGGTCTCCGAGTCCACGGCCAGCTCGGTGGTGGGCGAACTTGCGTCGGCCTTCATGGATACGAACAGTTACGGGCTGACGTCGATGGTCGCCACGGTCAGCCCAACCGTGTATCGCCTGCCGCAGACGGCCTCCGCCTACGCCCTCGCCAACAACACGGCCGGGCTGCACTCCGATGCCCGCACCGCGGCCTCGGCCGACTTCGCCGTGGCGTCCTTTGACCGCATCATCGTGGCGTTTCCCAGCATCGGTACGTCACGCATTCCCGGCTCGCAGATCACGTTTGGCGGTCTTGCCACCCTCGGGGGGACGAATGTCTGGATCAACGGATCCGGATCGTTTGCCTTCACCACCATCAGCCACGAACTGGGACACAGCTACGGTCTGCCCCATGCCAATCTGTGGAAGGTGACGGACGGTGATGCGCAATCCGCCGGAGGGACCACGATCGAGTATGGCGATCCGTTCGACATGATGGGCTCCAATACGGTCACCGGTGTGACCCGCACGACACGGCACCACTATAGCCCCTGGTTCAAGAACCGGCTGGGCTGGCTGCCCGATGAGGCGGTGACGACGGTCGCGGAGAGTGGTGTGTACCGGATCCATCGTTACGACAGCCGGAACGCCCGGCTCGACCGGCCGCTGGCCTTGCGCGTTTTTCGGGATGGTGTGCGCTGGTACTGGGTGGGCCTGAGGCAGAATTTTGCCGAGGGTTCTCCCTTGTCCGATGGAGCCTATGTGGCCTGGGGCTTCAACAACCGGCAGCAAAGCCAGCTGCTCGATCTGGTCACACCCGGGACTTCCGCCAACGATGCCTCACTGCCCGTGGGCGTCACTTTTACGGATCCGGTCTCGGGCGTCAGCATCACGCCGGTGTCCCGGGGCGGGGAAGATCCGGAGCAGTGGCTCGACGTTCGCGTCACGTTCCCACCTGGGGGAGCCGGCGACGTCGTGGCCGCGTGGGGACGCGAAGGGGCGCTCTTTTTCGCGGGGAACACGGGTTTGCCGACCAACCCGCCGCCGGAAACCTACGTACCACAGGGACTGCGAGGCGTGGTCCAGGTGGCGGCCGGCGACCAGCATGCGCTCGCGTTGCGGGCCGATGGTTCGGTCGTGGGGTGGGGCGACGATGGCAACGGACAGGCCACGGTGCCGTCGGGTTTGCCGCCCGCCGCCGCGGTTCTCGCAGGCGGGGATGTCAGCGGGATCATCACGCGCGAGGGTGCCCTCCGTCTGTGGGGACTCTCCACCGGCGGGTTGACTACACCGCCGGCCGACCTTGGTCCGGTGCGACAGGCGGCGATCGGAAGAAATCATGTCGTGGCATTGCGCACGGATGGCCGGGTTGTGGCCTGGGGCAGCAACAGTCTCGGTCAAAGCACCGTACCGGCCGACCTCGAGTCGGTGGTGGCGGTGGCCGCCGGCACCGAGTTCAGCCTCGCTTTGAAGGCCGACGGTACGGTGGCCGCGTGGGGCTATTCCCAGGTGCGGACCCTGCCGGCGGGGCTGGCCGACGTGGCGGAGGTCGCCGCCGCGGGAGTGCTCAACGGCGGGCAGTTTGCCGTGGCGCGGAAGCGCGATGGCACGGTGGTGGCCTGGGGCGTCAACAACACCGGGCAGACCAATGTGCCCGCCGGGTTGACCCGGGTGGTGGACATTGCTGCGGGAGCATTTCACGCTCTTGCGGTGACGGATGAGGGGCGGGTCGTGGCGTGGGGTCAGGCCACGGGCGGTCGAACGGTGGTGCCGCCGGCGCTCCCGTACGGCACGGCCGTCGCGGCCAGCGCGAGCTCCAGTTTCGCCCTGCTGGGTTCGCCGGTCACGCTCCTGCGTGCCCCCCGCAGTCATACGCTGACGCCGGGGAGCGGGGTCACCCTTTCCACCGAGGCGCGAGGGCTGGGCGATCTGTCGTATCAATGGCGACGTGACGGAGTGCCCTTGCCGGGCGCCACCTCCGCGAGCCTCACCCTGACCGGTCTCACCGCGGGCGAGGCCGGCAACTACGATGTGCAGATCCGGGATGCGCGGGCCGCCTACACGCTGACCAGTCCGGCCGCGGCGGTCTCCGTGGTCGCGTCGAGCAATCCGGGCCGGCTGATCAACCTGTCCCTTCTCGCCGCGCTCACGTCACCCGCGGAGGTGTTGACCGTGGGTACGGTCATCGGCGGTGCCGCCACGGTGGGGACGAAGCCCCTGCTGGTGAGGGCAGTGGGGCCGTCGCTGGCGACCTTCGGGGTGGGCGGTCTCCTGGCGGATCCGGCCATGGAATTCTACGCGGACGCAGTGCGCACCGGGACGAATGACGACTGGGGAGGCACGACCGCGCTGGCATCTTCGTTCGCCGCCGTGGGTGCGTTTCCCCTGATGTCTGCGGCGTCGAAGGATGCCGCCCTTTTCCAGCCCGCGATCGCTCCGGGTGGCAAGTCCGTGCGCGTGTCCGGTACGAACGGCGCGGTGGGCATGGTGCTGACCGAACTTTATGACGCGACACCTGCCGACGCGTATGCTCCATCAACACCTCGCCTGATCAACGTCTCCGTGCTGAAGGAGATCGGGGCGGGCTTCACCGTTGGTTTTGTGGTTGGCGGGACCACCTCAAGATCCGTGTTGGTTCGCGCTGTGGGCCCCGGTCTGGCCGGGGTGGGCGTGCCCGTGGGATACGCCCCGAACCCGCGCCTGAACCTTTTTGCCGGATCGGTCGCCTCCGGGGAAAACGACGACTGGTCGGACGCCCCCGCGCTGGCGTCGACCGCGGGCAGGGTCGGGGCGTTTCCGCTTCCCGCGGGCTCCCGGGATGCGAGCCTGCTGACCACGGTGCCTCCGGGGAGCTACTCCGTTCAGGTCCGGGCGAGCGACGGCCAGGGCGGACTGGTGTTGGTCGAAGTGTACGAAGTACCCTGACCGTACGACGGCCGCGAAAGACTGCTTAACTGGCGGGCTTGACCTCTTCCAGCCACCAGCCGTCGGACTTGCGGACGAGAAGTCCAGTGATGGCCTGGTTTTTCTGGGCAGACTTGAGCGTGGCCTCATCGACCTTGAGCAGCATGGTCATTGCGCGCATGACGCCCGGGACCTCCTCGTGTTTGACCACGAGTGCGCTCCGGTCGGCGCGGATGTCGATGATCACGCCCTTGAGCGGATGACGCGCGGGCTGAGGCGCGGCGCCATCGGTGGCGGGTGGCGGTGTCGTTGGAGCCTGGGGCGCGGCCGCAAGGGCGGTGGCCGACGGCACCGCCAGGGCAAGGCCGAGGAGGGAGGAACGGAGGAATCGTGATTTCATGGGAAAGGTGAAGTGTCATCCAAGGGATGACACTCGCTCTGGGGTTACTTGAGTCGGCCGAGGAGGTCATCCGGTGACCACTGCGAGCCGTCGATCCGGTGGATGATGCGGCCGTCTCGATCGATCAGCAGGGTGGCGAGGGTGTGCTTGAAGATGTTCTCGTCGGGCTCGGCGAGAACGCTGAACTGGAGGAGCAGGTCGCGAATGGCCGATTCGGGTCCCGTGAGGAACGAGAAATTGGAGCTGTCGATGCCCCGGGTCGTGGCGTACGCCTTCAGGACCGGCGGCGTATCGTACTCTGGGTCGAGGGTGATCGAAACGAACTCCACGTCCTTGACGCCCTGCTCCCGGGCCAGTCGCTGGAGGGCAGCCATCTTGGCGGTGGCGGCGGGGCACATCGTAGCGACGGGGCAGCGGGTGAAGATGAAGTTGAGCACGACCCGGCGGCCGCGGAACTTGTCGAACGGGACGAGCTGGCCCTCCTGGTTGTAGAGGGTGAAACGCGGCGCGTTCTCGCCCACCTCCCGATGGACTGACTTTCCGCGGATCAGCGTTTCCTGGCGGAGCTCGGCGGCGGCCGCGGCGGCGATGCGGTCCTTCTCGGCATCAAGAATACGAATACGCTCGAGCAAAAACGTGCCCGGTTCGGGCTGGGTCATGCGTGCGGTGATCCGCTGGCCCTCCTTGAACATGCTGAAGTCCGCGCTCCCGATGGTGAATTCCATCGTCATGGCCGGCATGTAGTTTGGAATCTCCTCGTGGTGGACGAGCAGCGTCTTCCTTTCCGACAGGAGGCCCACCACCTCGCCCTTGATGTCAAAGGCCGCCTTGGCGGGGTCGATTGCGGCGGAGTCCGTCTTGCCTGGAGCCTGGTTTTTGGGGCCGCAGGCGGTGAGAACAAGGAGGATCGGCAGGGCGAAGAGGGTGATGCGAGTGTACGGGACAGGATGCATGGCAGTTGCGGGGTTCGGACGGGAGGGATTCAATGGGGTGTGGTGCGCGCCGGTGTGAGGCAAACGTCGGGCGCCGGGGAGTAGGCGCGGGGCAGGGCGGATAGCAGCGGTGCCGGGTCACCCAGGTCGGCCGGATCCCATTCCCGCACCCGGACTTGAGTGGGTTCCGTGGAGTCGGTCCAGGACGTGACGATACGACCGTTGGGCCGGACAGCTGCGCGCGGAAATCCGCTTGACCTGGCTTGAGACGAGTCCGCCACCAGGTGCGCAGCGGAGATTCGTCCATCGGGGAAGAGCCGGCGCGCATAGATCCCGGCCGCGCCTTCCTCCGCCTTGGCCTCCATCCAGAAGAGCACCGAGGATTGATCCGGCAGACTGACGAGATCCAGACGGCCCATCGGCTTTCCCAGATCGATGGGCAGGGCCGGACCGAACGTGAGACCACCATCTCGGGACTGTTTGGCCTGAACCCGTGCGATTCCGTTGGCCATGGTGAACCACGTGACCGCGAGCGTTTCGCCGTGAGTGTCGGCGGCAGGACCGTTGACCGGGCAGGCCGGGATCATCCAGCCGTCGTCGTGCAGGGTGGCGGGGGGGCCCCATGCGGTGCCGTCGAATATCGCCCGGCGATGGTCCCGGATCTCAAGCGGAGTGCGACCACGGTAGGCGACAAACACGCGATCGCCGGGCAGAACGGTGAGCGTGGTCTGGCAGCAGGTGCAGACATCAGGATCGACAATCCACTCCGCCGCCGTGGACCCATTGGGATGAAGCAGGCGCGACATCAGGCGCATGGAAGGCGGGGTGGGCTCGCCCGGTTTGCGCTCGACCTTCGGCGGCCGGGGTGCGCCCGGAGCACGCGGCGGACGGGCGCTCTCCAGCCAGACCGTGAGCAGGCGTCCGCCGGAAAGCGGCGCCAGACTGACAAACTCGTGTCCAAGGGGGGAAGGGTCCGACCAGGTGAGGCCCCCGTCGCGGGAGCGGGCCATCCACCCATCGTAGCCGTGCGCATCCACAGCGGCACTATGTTGGAACCACTGGGCCCACAGCGTGCCGTCGGTACCGACCGCCAGCGATGCGAAGTCGGCCCAGTTTTCCATGAGGAGTGGGGTGGACACGACGGGTCGTGGTGGGGTCCACGCGTTGGCGTGTGCCGGCAGCGTCGCAAGATAGAGCGCGCGCTCGCCAGGCTGGAGGCCCGGTGCGCACCACGTCAGATAGACCGTTCCGTCCGGACCCGTGACCAGACTGGATTCGCCGCTGTCCGGACCCGTGGCCGGCCCCGACTCGTGGTGGGCGGGTGAACTCGGCGGGGTGGAGACGACGGCGACAGTCGTGCGGATCAGGGGTCCGAGTGAAACCGTGAGGTTGCCCCAGATGCTCTCCCAATCCGCCTCGGCCACGCCTTTCAGACGGACCATATGCACCACGCTGAACATCCACTCGCCGCCTGAGGGCAACGTGAACGACGCGAGGCCGCGTTTATCGCTTCGCGTCTCAAGCGTCGTGAGGGATTCGCCCGAGCGATGCCAGGCCCGGACCAGCGCACCCGGCAGCGGCTGGCGTTCGAACACCAAGGCGACCTGAAAGAGTCCCGGCCCCTCGCGTTCCAAGCTCGGTGCGACCGGGAGGAGCTCCAACCGCTGTCCGACCGGCTGGTATCCGGCCGGGTCGGCCAGACCGCCGGCGCGCACGATGGTCTTGACGGTGCGTACGTAGCGTTCACGTCCGGGCTGACCGGATTCGCCTGCGAGTGCTCGCTCGTGCAGCACCGCATCCAGGCCCTCGTCTTTCAGGTAGGCAGTGAATTTTTCCGGATCCAGGGTGATCAAGCTGGGTGTGCTGTCGACCGCGATGACATGGGTTCCCGGTTGATCCAGGCGCAGCCGATGGGTGGTCGGCGCATGCGCGGGATCCGCGTGCACGTGCTGGATCCAGTATTCGCGACCTTCCGACGAAAGGTGGTGAAAGGCGGCGACCCGTTCGCGGGTGAAAGGACGGATCTCGCCCTTGAAGTCCATGCCGACCCGCAGCGTCAGCTCAAGAGCCTGTCCGGTCGCGGGAGTGAAGGTGGAAGGCTGCAGCCAGAACTCATGGGCCACCAGCGGAGCGGTGCCGAGGATGCAGGCGAAGCAGAGAAGCAATTTCATGCGAGGAAGGACCGATGGAGGGTCACCGGCTGGGCCGCTGGTTGGAAACGAAAGAGATGGAGGAAAAACGGACTGCCCGCAAGCGAGGGCGGATATTGGGTCCACTCCCGCTCGCGGGCATCCGGAGGACTATGAAACGGAGCGCATCGGAGTTGAGTCCTGAACGCTCAGAATTGAACGCGCGCCGAGAATTCGGCGCTGATGGGGTCGGCCAGCCGGCGCATCGTGGTGCCCGCCACCGGCTCGTACTCCTCGTCGAGGAGATTGCGACCGCGCAGGGTGAAGCTCCAGCGCTTCCACGGGTAGCTGACGGAGAGATCGACCGTCGTGTAAGCTTCGGCCACGACGCTGTTGTTCGTATTGCTGAACCGATCGCTGACATGACGCGGGCCGCCGCTGAGGGTCAGGCCGTTGGCGAATCGCTTGGAGACAAAGACATTTGCGACCCACTCCGGCACATTCGACGGGCGCTTGCCTTTGCGCGAAATCACCCCGGTGCCGAGGTTCTCGTTGAAGTCCTCGAACGCCGCGTCGGTGTAGGCGACATTGGCCTCCAGCCGCCAGCCCTCCGCCGGAGACAAACCCGCTGCCACTTCCACCCCCTGCGAGGTCTGGGCGCCGATTTGCTGGCTGATGCGAACCCCGGTGTTGGGATCGAGGGTCGAGGTCAGCAGGTCTTTCTTCTCGATATCGAAGAGGGCCAGGGTGAAGTCGACCTTTCCGTCCACGAGCGAACCCTTCATGCCGATTTCAATCTGGCGTCCCTTTTGCAAGGCGAAGTCGGCCTGGGTGGAGTTGAGTCCCACCAGTTGGGAAACCGGTTCGGCGGCCGTGCTGACGGACGCGTAGGCGTTGAGCGTGCGGTTCACTTCGTAGACGAGACCCAGACGGCCCGTCCAGGGGCGATAACCCTTCTTGAAGGTCGAGAACACCGTCGCGGGTGTGACCGTCGGATTTGCCAGTGTGTCGCGTTGCAGCGCAATGTGGTCATAGCGCAGCCCCCCCACGAATTTGACGCCCGGAGCGGCATCCATGGTCGCCTCGGCGAAGAACGCGTGGGTCTCCACGACAATCCGGGACGTCTTTTGAAAGCGCGCCGCGGGCCCAAACCCGACATCGGGATTGAGCAGGGAAACGCTGGACAACGTGGTTGGCACGCCGCCGGGCGTGCCTCCCCGGACCTGGTCGTTGCGTTCAAACGAACCTCCGATCAAGGCCCGTGTCCGCCGTCCGAGGACATCGCCCTTGAACGTGAGATCGGTGCGATTGCCCACGAGCACGTCGTCGCGGTAGATGTGCAGGAACGAGGAGCGGGCCACCAGGCGCGTGACGGGATTCCAGAGGTTGGTCTCGAGGTTGCGCCACTTCAGGAGCTGGGTGGCGACGTAACTTTCGCTGCGCAGGTCCAGCGTGGGAGACACGGCCCACTCCGCCCGCAGGCGGTGGAACGAATTTTCCGTGTCGGCGTAGTTGTCGAGGATATTGTAGTTGGTTCTCCGTGACGCTGGCTCGACCCGAGGGTTGATCATCCGGTCGGTGGCGTTGATGAAGCTGCGCACTTCCGGCTGGGCGTTGGCGATCGTGGTATTGACGACCGCGTCATAGACCACCGGGTTTCCGTAGTAGCTTTCGACCGAGTCCTCCAGCCACGTGGTGTAGGCCGTCAGGGTGAGCCGGGACGTCGGCCGCCAGGAAAGAGCGCCCGAGAACCCAAAATAGTCCTGCTGGTTCCGGTCCTGATAGCCGCCGGTGGAGTTCAGGCTGACGTCCGCCCGGTAGGCGAGGGCTTTGCCCGCCAGCGGACCGCCCACGCCTACACCCACACGATAGCTGTCCCACGGGCCGATGCTGGTGGACACTTCGCCGCGGAAGGTGCGGTCCGGAGATTTCGAGACGTAGTTGATCGCACCTCCCACCGCGCCTTCGCCGAACATCAAGGACGAGGGCCCCTTCAGGACCTCGACCCGATCGAGCAGGAACGAGTCGACGGTGCGTGACGATTGGGAAGCCGTGTTTTGACGGATACCGTCGCGCAGGATGGTGACATTGTTGCCGCCAAAACCGCGCGTGGAGTAGTTGGGAATGGAGCCGAATTGCGTGCCGCCGGTCATGCCGACCGAGGCTTCGACGGCTTCGACGGCGGTGCGCAGACCGCGGAATTGCATCATCTCCTGGGTGATGATGGAGATGCTGGCGGGCAACTCCCGGTTCGCGAGGCCGAGTCGGGAACCGGTGGCCGGAGAGGCGTCGAGCGGGAGGGAAAATGCCTTCTCCTTTTCGGAGACGACATCGACTTGATCGAGGGTGACCACCTGCGCAAAGGCAACGGTGGTGGTGGTGGCAAGAAACGAAAGGAAAGAAAGAGAACGAGACATGGCAGGGTGGGGAGTGCGCCCGGTGAATGGCCGGACGGCAGCGCACGGATGTGGGCGCGAAGGCCGGCACGACCGTGCAGGGCGGTGACATCGCGTCGCGGCGGCACGAAGGCGCGCAGTCAGACGCGATCCTGATCGGATACGACTCAGGCCCCTCGGGGAGGAGGCGTGGGCGGTGAAGATCGGCCCAGGCTGCTTACCGAGTTCTCCGCCAGGTGCCACGACGAGCAGTCGGGAGCGGAGACGACGACAGAGGGTACCGGTTGGAAGACCAACAGTACCTTCGTGTCGAGCCGACCACCCGGTACCGTGGCATCGTTGCCGGCTTGCTTCGCGTCCTGGACGAGCTCGCAGATGCTACAGACATTGTCCGTCGTAAAAGTCAGTCGGATCGCTTCCGCCAGCGGCATCGTCTTCGAGTAGGCCGCGATCATGCGACCCCAACCGAACGTCTGCACCAAATCCCAGTGGCTCCCCGTGGCAAAGAGCCACGCGGTTAGCGTCAGGATAAGGGCAAAGCGACGACCCATGAACGTGGGCACACAAGGGATACCTTGAGTGCCGGCAAGCGGATTTTCCCCGCACGGGCAGGGGGCGAAGCCTTCGCGGTTCCATGACGAAGAAGCAAAAAGGATAAAAAACGATGATTCGAGAGATATATTAATGCCTTTTTAATAGGATAATATGACATTATAGAATAAAGATTGCAATAACTGCAGAACAACGACAGAACAGCGGCATGCTTTTGCAGGGTTTGGTTCTCCTCCTCGTGCGATGCTAGGTCAGGTGCTCATCATCAAGTGGGATGGGCTCTACGCGCGCCTTTTGGCTGACGCCGTGCGCACCTATTATCCGACCGCCCGGATCGTCGTGGAACAGTCCGCCCTGGAGGCGAAACACCGCATCGAGTCCCAGCATCAGGATCTCGTGGTGACGGGACTGACCTACGCGGATGGGGATGGCTTGCCGTGGTTGCCGTGGATGGCGGAGTCGACGCGGGTGGCGTCACTCCTCTTGGTGTCGCTGCGTCGGGATGCGCAGACCTTGGGTTTCTTGCGGAGCCAGCGTCGCGTCTCTGTCTTTGATCCCGCGATTGACCCACCCGAGCGCTTCGCGCTGGCGCTGGCCCATGCGGCGCAAGGGCGGCGCTACGTCAGTCCCTCGTTCAGCGAACTGCTGCTGGCGCCGGAAGCTTCGCAGGCGGATCTGTTTGCGCGTCTGACCCTCACGGAACGCATGGTCCTTTCCGTGATTGGAGACGGCTGCGATGATCTGACGGCGGGTCGACAACTGGGGCTGGAACCTTCGAGTGTGCATTCGCATCGCAAGAACCTGATGCGCAAACTCGGCGTGCAGACCCGGGAGGCGCTCTTCCGCCGGGCGTTGGAACTTGGGGTGGTGCGGATTTTGCCCGACGGGCGGACTTCGCGACCGGGTTTCGATGTGCTCAAGTCGCAAATCGAATCTAAACGGCGTCTGCTGGATGACCGGCGCTCTCGTCGAGACAGGGAACGTGTGAAAGCGCTCCCATTTGTTGCGCCGCAACGCGCCTCGGCCTGAAGATCCGGCTTCCCGTCCGCGGGTCTCTTCCGCTTCACTGGTCGGCGATGAATTTTGTTGTCATGGGGGCCGGTGCCTGGGGCACGGCATTTGCGCTGCACCTCTGCCGTCACGGGCACACGGTGTCGCTTGCGCCACGCCGGTTTGAGCAGGCGGTGTCCCTGGCCACGACCCGGGAAAACCGGGACTACCTGCCGGGGGTGCTGCTGCCTCCGAATCTGCAGATCGGCCACGAGCTTGCACCGCTGATGATGGAGGTCGATGCGGTGCTGCTCGCCTGTCCCTCGCAGTCCTTGCGATCGACGTGTGAACGACTCCTGTCCGCGTGGGAGCAGGCGGGACGTTCGCCGGGCTTGCGGGTCATCAGCCTCGCGAAAGGACTCGAACTGGGCACGCACCTCCGTCCGTCCCAGGTCATCGGAGCGGTGTTGCCGGGCGTTCGCCGGGGTGCCCTGACCGGGCCAACCAACGCGGCGGAGGTGGCGCGGGGGTTGCCGGCGGCCATGGTGCTGGCGGAGGATGAAGGGGACGCGTCGCTCGCGTCCTTACAGTCCGCGCTGAGCAGTCCGACGTTGCGCGTCTACACCAGCCGCGATCTCGCAGGGGTGGAGGTGGGTGGGTGTCTGAAGAACATTTATGCGATCGCGGCGGGTTGCTGCGACGGACTGCGGCTGGGAGACAATACCAAGGCGGCGTTGTTGACCCGGGCGCTGGCGGAGATGGTGCGGCTGGGCGTGGCGTTGGGTGCCCAGCCCGAAACGTTTTACGGGCTGAGCGGATTTGGAGACCTCGTCGCCACCTGCACGGGCGCGTGGAGTCGCAATCGTGGATTTGGTGAGCACCTCGGACAGGGCCGTCAGGCCTCAGAGCTCATTGCCGAGAGCAAGTCGGTCGTGGAAGGGTATCGCACCGCGCAGTCGTTTTTTGAGCTCTGTCAGGAGCGAGGCATTGACGCGCCGATCCTGGCTGAAGTGCACCGGATTTTGTATTCGGGTAAGGCGCCGGCGGCGGCCCTGTCGGCCTTGATGACCCGCGAGCTCAAGCGCGAGTAGCGTTTCCGGTTGGACCGGAACGGCTGCCCTCAGTCTTGCCGGTCGTCCGGCTTGCCCAACCGGGGCGGACGGATCCGCTCGCGCCAGGTGCCACGAATCACGGCGTAGCCCACGGCTCCGCCAATGATGCCAATGACGAACGCGCCAAGGTAAAGGGAGCCCACGCTGTCCCGTGTCAGTAGATCCTTGGGGGTGGAACGAATGTGACGCCACACCATCGCCGGGTTCTTTCCCCGCACGAGCTCGCCGACAAAGTAGCAGGCAGGCAGATGCACCGGGGCGGTGAGGGGCGACGAGAGGAACTGCAGCGCAATGCAGAGCAGCAAATTGCCGCGCACGAAGAGGGCGGCGATGCACGCAAAGAGCGACTGGGCCGGCAGGAAGGGCATGACCGTGATCGGAAATCCGACCAACCAGGCCCGGGCCAGAGACTCGCGCGTGGGTTTCCACAAAGGCTTTTCCAGGATGCGATCCCCCAGCCACGTATGAATAAAGCTTCCCCGAAGCCGGCTCCGGGACAGGCGGCTCCGATGCATCCAGCGCATCGCCCATAAGGGAAGTCTCATGGCGTGTTTCCCTGCGCCGCCACCTGCGGCACCGCTGGCTGTACCCGCTCGAGCCTGCCGGGGAGATCGGGAATCCCGGCGCTCCAATGATCTCGGGATATCGGCATCGGCTGGATCACTCCGTTCCCTTGATGGCCGCACGCAGGGGCGAAGGGTTGCACCGATGGCCCGTTCGCGGCTGCGGCCGGGAACGAACAACGAGAGGGAGTGGAACGGGAGCGGAAAAGGCCATGAGCGACGAGACATCCTTGTCTCGCGGAAGTAATTGGTTTCGAGAGATTAGGCGTGTACCAGAGTCATGGTCGGAGATTTCCGCCTCTCCCGCAAGCTGCGCGCGCAGAGCTGAGAGAACTTCCTTGGAGTGAGCCGGTTGCGGTGATCGGTCGCCCGCCCCGTCGAGGCGCCGGGCGAAAAGGAGGTTCTTGCTGTGACTCAATTTAATATCCTTTATAGCAGTCACTTAGGTCGGGCCTGGGAACTTTTTTGCTCAAATGGCACCGAGGCATGAAAGGTGCTCATACGGGACGCTTTCGGTTTACCGCAGCGAACTCAACCCTGTCTGCCTGTTTTATTGCACATGATCACGTCCCTCCTCCGACCCGCCCGCCTCTGGGCCCGTCTGTTTGTCTTCGCCGGGCTGCTCGTCACGGCTTCTCTTCGCGCCCAGGCGCCCGCCGCGGCTCCGGCTACGCCTCCCGATCCGACGATGGAACAGCGTGTTGCCGATCTCGAAGCGTATGTGAACAATACGGCGCGCACCCCGGATGTGGCCTCCAAGATCCCCGGCCCCGGGCCTGGCCACAATGCCTGGCAGATGACCAGCACGGCCCTGGTCATCTTCATGACGCTGCCTGGTCTGGCCTTGTTTTATGGCGGTCTGGTGCGGCGCAAGAACGTGCTGTCCGTGCTCGCCCAGTGCATGGGCATCGCCGGCCTGGTCACCATCTTGTGGTGGGCCATAGGATACAGTCTTTCCTTCTCGGGAGGAGGAGCGATCATCGGCGACACCGCCAACATGTTCCTCAATGGCGTCGAGTCGGGCAAGACGGGCGCTGGCTACTACTGGATCTCCGACCTGATGTGGGCGATGTTCCAGCTGAGCTTCGCCATCATCACGCCGGCGCTCATCATCGGCGCGATCGCCGAACGCATGAAGTTCAGCGCGGTCCTGGTGTTCGTCGCCCTCTGGATGTTCGCAGTCTACTTCCCCTTTGCGCACATGGTCTGGTCCACCGCCGGTCTCATGTGCGGTCCGCTCAACCCGAACGCCGCGATCAAGGCGATTGACTTTGCGGGTGGCACGGTCGTGCACATGACCTCGGGCTGGAGCGCGCTGGTGCTCTGTCTCATCCTCGGAAAGCGTGAAGGCTACGGACGCATCCCGATGCCGCCGCACTCCATGGTGCTTTGTACGGTGGGCACCGGCATGCTCTGGGTGGGCTGGTACGGCTTCAACGCGGGCTCCGCGCTCGGCGCCGACGCAATCGCTTCGAATGCGTTTGCCACGACCACGCTGGCCGCCGCCACCGCCGGTTTCATCTGGGCGATGTGCGAGTGGTTCACCCGCAAGCATCCCAGCGTGCTGGGTTTCTGCTCGGGCATCGTCGCCGGCCTTGTCGTCATCACTCCCGGTGCGGGCTTCGTCTCGCCCACGTCGGCGGTCATCATCGGCGCTCTCGCCGGTTTTGTTCCGTTCCTTGCGGTGGCCTACCTGAAGAAGATCTTCGGCTACGACGATGCGCTTGATACGTTCGGCGTGCACGGCGTGGGCGGCACCCTCGGGGCGATTCTCACGGGCGTGTTTGCCGACGAGAAAATCAACTCCGTGGTCGGTCCCCTCAAGGAAGGCCTGCTGGGCGCACAGCTGAAGGCGGTCGCGCTGACCATCGTCTGGAGCGTGGTCGCCACGGCGGTCATCGCCGTGATCGTCAAGGTCACGGTCGGCCTGCGTCCGACCCCTGAAGTGGAGTCGGCCGGCCTCGACGTGAGCGAGCACGGCGAAGACGGCTACATCCTCTAACCCGGGACACTTTCATGAAGCTCATCATTGCCATCATCAAGCCCTTCAAGCTCGAAGAGGTGAAGGAAGGTCTGACCGAGATTGGAGTCGAGGGAATGACGCTGACCGAGGTCAAGGGATTCGGCCGGCAGAAGGGTCACACGGAAACTTATCGTGGAAGTGAATACACGGTGGATTTCCTTCCGAAGCTGCAGCTCGAGATTGTGGTGCCGGATGAACTGGTCGAAGCCGCGGTCAAGATGATCGTGGGCAAGGCCAAGACCGGCAAGATCGGCGACGGCAAGGTCTTCGTCGTCGGCATCGAACAGGCGGTACGCGTGCGCACCGGCGAGACCGGCGATCAGGCCATCTGATCCGGACGGCCCACCCTCCTCATCGGCGGGGTGGGCCGGGCGGCCCGTTCGGCGGGCGATCCTTTGCCTGCGGGCGTCCGCTCACCACCCCGCGCCCTTGGTCAGGGTGCGGATGCGCGCGAGCACGCGATGCGAGGTGAGGTACAGGGTGCGGCCGTCGTCCCCCCATCCGCAGTTCGCGGTGGTGTGTCCCGGGAGAATGCGACCGAGGAGTTTTCCGTCGGGACGGATGATCAGGACCCCGCCCGGACCGGTCACCCAGAGGTTGCCTTCCACGTCCACCTTCATGCCATCGGGCAGTCCGCCGTGGCCGGGTTTGTCTCCAAAGTGCGGCGTCGTGTCGATCAGCACGCGTCCGTTGTGGAGGCGATCATCCGCTCCGATGTCGTAGGCCATCACAATGGGACGGGGGCGATGGGAATTGGCGACGTACAGGCGCTTGAAATCCGGGGAGAAGGCGAGGCCGTTGGGGCGTTCCAGCTCCTTGGTCAGGAGGGTGACGCTTCCGTTGCTCTCCACGCGATACACGCCATGAAAGTCGATTTCGCGGACTGCGCTCTTGGCCAGGCCGTAAGGCGGGTCAGTGAAGACGGGACGTCCCTTTGCATCGAAGCAAACGTCGTTCGGACTGTTGAAGCGCCGGCCCTCAAAGCGGTCCGCCAAGGTGATGAACCCTGACTGCGGGGAGTCGAGCCGGGCGAGCCGCCGGTCCCCGTGCTGACAGAGGACCAGCCGGCCTTGACCATCCAGCGTCAGCCCATTCGAACCCTGCTCGGTACCATCGTAACCTGTGCCGGTGAAACCGCTCGGTTTGAGAAACGTGCTCAAGCCTTCCTTGGGGTCCCACCGATGCACGATGTTGTTCGGCACGTCGCTGAAGAGGAGGTGACCGCCGGAACGGACCCAGACGGGACCCTCGGCCCAGGTGAATCCTTCAGCCAGTTTCTCTATGACCGCATCGGGCGCAATCAGGCGGTCGAGTGCGGGGTCGAGGCGCTCGACGGAGCCAATCGCGGGGAAGGGCGCCGGAACCGAGCTGGGAGGGGCGGCGGAGGTGTCGTGGGCGAGGGACATGATCAGCAGCGCGGGGAGGAGGCGACGTAGGGTGGGGGGCATGGGGAGAGGTGGGATGCACCGACGGTGCGGTGATTCCGGAAAAAGTGAATCCCGGAACCATGGGCGCCCCTCTCTTCGACGGCACCTTCCCCCGGAATCGGCCCAGCCGCGCGGACGCGACAGGTCAGGAGCGCAGCTTGATCAGGAGGTCCTTGGACTCGACGGTGTCTCCCAGGGCGACATGCAGCTCCGCCACCACACCGGCGCAGGGGGCGTAGACCGTCGTCTGCATCTTCATCGCTTCCATCATGAGGAGTTTTTCGCCCTTCGCCACCTTGGCCCCGACCGAGGTCGAGAGGGCTGCGATCAGACCCGGGATCGGTGCGGCCAGTTGCAGGGGATCGCCGAGGTCGGCCTTGGGACGGGCCTTCGACTTTACCGTCACACTGCGGTCAGGAATCGCGGCTTCGCGTGCCATGCCGTTGAGGTCGAAGTTGACGGTGCGGCGGCCGTCCTTGTCGGGGGCGCCCACGCTGACCAGTCGGATGATGAGCACCTTGCCCCGTTCAATTTCGACGGTGATTTCCTCGCCTGGTTTGAGGCCGTAGAAAAAGGCTGGCGTGGGCAGCACGCTGACGTCGCCGTATTCGCGCTGGTGCTTGAGAAAGTCCGCGAAGACCTGCGGGTACATCAGGTGCGAGTACAGCTCGTCGGTGCTCGGTTCGCGTTTGATCTTGTCGCCGAGTTCCTTGGCCAGCCGGGCCAGCTCCGCCGCCCCAGCGGCGGGATCGGCCACCGGTGGCGGTTCACTCGCACGCCGCAGCGAAAGCTCGTAACGGGCCCGCGCCTCGGTGTAGCGGGCTCCACCGAGAATTGCCCGCCAGGCGTTGTCCGGCCAGCCGCCCTCGGGCCAGCCGAGACCGCCCATAAGCATGTCGATCACACTTTCGGGGAAGGGCATGGAGCCGGGCTCGAGGTTCACAACGTCGGCCGGGCGGATGCCGCGCGAAAAGAGGAAGAGGGCGAGGTCGCCAACCACTTTGGAGGACGGGGTGACCTTGACGATGTCGCCGAAGAGCTGGTTCACCTCGGCGTAGGTGCGGGCGATTTCCGGCCAGCGGTGCGACATGCCCATGGAGGCGGCCTGTTCCTTCAGGTTGGTGTATTGGCCGCCCGGCATTTCGTGGAGGTAGACCTCGGCGGAGCCGGTGCGCGGGGCGGTGTCGAACGGGCGGTAACTTTCCCGCACCTGTTCCCAGTAGTCGGAGAACTGGTTCAGACGGTCGAGGTCGAGGCCCGTGTCGCGGGGCGTCTGTTGCAGGGCCGCCACCACCGAGTTGAGGTTGGGCTGCGAGGTGCTGCCGCTCATCGAGGCGAGCGCGAGGTCGACGACGTCCACCCCGGCATCCGCGGCGCGCAGCACGGAGGCGGCGGCGATGCCGCTGGTGTCGTGGGTGTGGAAGTGGATGGGCAGGCCCGTTTCCTCGCGCAGGACGCGCACCAGCTTTTCCGCGGCGTAGGGACGGCAGAGGCCGGCCATGTCCTTGATGGCGAGCACGTGGGCGCCCATGCGTTCCAGCTCCTTGGCCAGCTTCACGTAGTAGCTGAGGGAATACTTGTCGCGCTTCGGATCAAGGATGTCCCCCGTGTAGCACAGGGCGGCCTCGCAAACGCCATGCGTGTCCTGGACGGCCTCCATGGCGACGCGCAGGTTGGGCAGGTAGTTGAGGGAGTCGAAAATGCGGAAGATGTCCATGCCGGTGGCGGCGGCGTGTTTGACGAAGCCTGCGACGACATGGTCCGGATAGTTGGTGTAGCCCACCGCGTTGGCGCCGCGGAGCAGCATCTGAAAACAGAGGTTGGGTACGCGGGCGCGCAGCTGCCGCAGGCGGTCCCACGGGTCCTCGTTCAGGAATCGCATGGCGGTGTCGAACGTCGCGCCGCCCCAGAGTTCCAGGGAGTAGAGCCCGGGCAAGGTGTGGGCGACGGAGGACGCGCAGGCGAGCATGTCGAACGTGCGCACGCGGGTGGCCATGAGCGACTGATGGGCGTCGCGGAACGTCGTATCGGTCACCAGCAGACGCTTTTGTTCGTGGGTCCAGCGGGCGAATCCCTTGGGCCCCAGTTCCAGCAGCCGCTGACGGGTGCCGGGCGGGGGAGTGCGATGATCGTGCGCCGGCACGGTCGGGGAGGGCAGGGGTTTGTCCGGCCGGTAGCCCTTGGCGTGAGGATTACCGTTGACGATGACGTTGCCGAGGAAGTTGAGCAGCTTGGTGGCGCGATCGCGCCGCGGCTTGAAGGCGAAGAGCTCCGGGGTGGTGTCGATCAGGGTCGTCGTCGCCTGTCCGGTGCGAAACGTCGGATGGGCGATGACGTTTTCGAGGAAAGGGATGTTGGTCTTGACGCCGCGGATGCGGAATTCGGCCAGTGTCCGGCGGGAGCGTGCCAGAGCGATGTCGTAGCTTTGGCCGCTGGTGATGACCTTGACCAGCATCGAGTCGTAGAACGGAGTGATCACCGCGCCGGCGAAGCCCATCGCTCCGTCGAGCCGCACGCCGAAGCCGCCGGGTGAGCGATATGCCAGGATGCGGCCGTAGTCGGGCACGAACTTGTTTTCAGGGTCCTCCGTGGTGATGCGGCACTGGATCGCGTAGCCGTTGCGCGGCACGTCGGCCTGCCGCGGCATGCCGACCTCGGGTGAGTGCAGCGCGTGGCCCTGGGCGATCAGGATCTGGGCGCGGACCAGGTCCAGGCCCGTGATGACCTCGGTCACGGTGTGTTCAACCTGGATACGGGGGTTCATCTCGATGAAGAACCACTCGTGACGGTCGAGATCGTAGAGAAACTCGATCGTGCCGGCGTTGTCGTAGCGGATTTCCCGGGCCATCCGCGCGGCGGCCTCGCAAAGCTCGGTCACAACCGACTCGGGCAGTCCGAAGCTGGGGGCCACCTCGACCACCTTTTGGTGGCGTCGCTGGACCGAGCAGTCGCGCTCGTGCAGGTGGATGACGTTGCCGTGCTGGTCGCCGAGAATCTGAACCTCGATGTGTTTGGCGCGGGGGATGTACTTTTCGAGGAAAACGGCCGGATTGCCGAAGGCGCGGCCGGCCTCCCCCTGCGCTTCATCGAGCAGGGAGTCGAGATCGGCCGCCTTGTGCACCACCCGCATTCCGCGCCCGCCTCCACCGAAGGCGGCCTTGATGATCAGGGGGAAGCCGATGGATTTGGCGACTTGGAGCGCTTCGTCGCGGTCGGTGACCGGGTTTTCCGTGCCTGGCAGCACTGGCACGTTTATTTTTTTGGCCAGAGCGCGGGCGGCGGTTTTGTCGCCCATCATGTCCAGAAGTTCCGGGCGAGGACCGACAAAGACGATGCCGGCCCGTTGACAGGCGCGGGCGAACTCGGCGTTTTCCGAAAGAAAGCCGTAGCCGGGGTGGATGGCGTCGATCCCATGTTCCGTGGCTGCCCCCACGATGCTCTCGATGTCGAGGTAGGCTGCCACCGGGCCTTTACCCTGGCCGACCTGATAGGCCTCGTCTGCTTTGTACCGATGGATGCTGAAGCGGTCCTCGTGCGCGAAGACGGCCACCGTGCGCAGCCCCAGCTCCGTGCCCGCCCGGAAGATACGCACCGCGATTTCACTGCGGTTGGCGGCCATCAGCTTATGCAGCGGACGGACAGAAGGTACGGAGGAAGCAGGGGAAACGGCGGACGAAGAAGGCATGAGGGGTCGGTCGTTCTAGAAACCGCAACGCTGAACGCAACGGCGTTTCTCCACCCTACCCTCTAAGGGACAGGTGAATTTCGATCCGAATAAGGGACAGGTCGATCCAGGCACGAATTTTATTGCAATTAGATTTCTTTTATTACTCTTTTCCTTCCGTGCGTCATGCCCGACTCAAACTTCCTTCCGAGAACGCCGTGGCGGCCTATCACGTGATCAGCCGTACCGTGAACGGCGAACGAATCCTCGACGATGAGGCGAAGGAAGTCTTCCGAAAGCAGCTTTGGCAGGTTGCGGATTACTGTGGAATTCAGGTCCTTACCTACACGATCCTCAGCAATCATTTTCACCTTTTGGTTCGGGTTCCGCGCAAGAGGCCCTTGTCGGATCAGGAGTTACTCAGGCGATATCGTGTTCTCTACCCGCGGCCGACCCGCTTTCAGACTGCCCGGCTTGAAGTCATCCAGGCCCAGCTGGCGACCAACGGACCCTTGGCCGTGGACTGGCGCCAGCGTCAATTGGCGCTCATGGGCGATCTCTCCCCTTTCGTAAAGCTGCTCAAGCAACGCTTTTCCATTTGGTTCAATCAGACCCATGGCCGATTTGGCACGCTCTGGGCCGAGCGGTATAAAAGTGATCTTATCCAGCCGGTGCGGCATTCCCTCGAGGTCGCCGCAGCCTACATCGATCTCAACGGGATCAGGGCTGGTTTGGTGGAGGATCCGAAGGATTACGCCTTTTGTGGATACGCGGAAGCGGTTTCCGGCGGAGTCCGCGCACGGGCGGGATTGCTCCGGATTTTCGGTTCAGACTCGTGGAGTCGGGTTCAATCGGACTACCGCCAACTCCTCTACGCCTCGGGGACGATGCCGAAAGTGGGCAAGGCGCGGATTCCGATCGCGCACCTGGTCGAGGTGATAAAAAAGGGCGGCAGGCTTCCTTTGGGTTGTGCGCTGCTCTTCCGCAACCGCTACTTTTCCGACGGAGGAGTCCTGGGATCGCGGGAGTTCGTTGAATCCCAGTTGGAGCTCTACCAGCAAAAGACGGGGAGAAGGCGAAAGGCGAGCGTGTGTCCGCTTCCGGATCACATCGCCGACTGGGGCGGGCTTGTCGCGCTTCGTGGTCTGCGCAAGGACGCCATCTCGCCGCCGAAGTGCTAGAAGGGTCGCTCGATTTGACCACCATGCGCTGGGCTTTGGGAGAAGGCGCCGGCTTCTCGTAAATCTGGATCGATTTGAACTGTGGCTGGGGTATGCCCTGCCGCTTTAGCTACCACCGTAACCCGCGATCCCCTCGTCGCGCCCCGAGTCCTGATTGAATCGTCCCGAGGAACGCGGTTCCTAAAATTGACCTGTCCCTTATAAGCGTGCCCCGCTCCGGACGGGATTTTCGATGCTGAACTAGGCTGAGAAGATTGACCTGTCCCTTTTTGGGGTGGGGGATGATTCGGTGTACGCCTTGGATTGAGAGTCCCGGGCAGCGGGCGGAAGGGTTCAGCCTCTTAAGGCCACCATCAGTTTGGCGCGGCTGTTGACCCGGAGCTTCTGGAACACGCCGCTGAGCTGGACCTTGACGCTGCCTTCGGAGCGCTTCAATCGGGACGCGATCTCTTTATTGCTCAGTCCGGTGCAAACCAGGTCGGCAAGGGCTCGTTCGGCGGGGGTCAGTTCCCCCCGGCGGCGGTCGTGCTCGGAATTCGAGGCAATGCTCGCAGGCGCACCCGCTCGATCGGGTCCGCGTAGACGAACAATAAACAGGGGTTTGCTGAGTGCGCCGCCGCCTTCGCGCCGGAGCGTGACGTTCGCTCCGTAGCCGGCGCGGTCAGCAACGACGGTCGCGGTCAGAGGCGGGGGCGCTTCCTCTTGACCGGTGGCGGCCTGCCCCTCCCAACCCGGCTTCAACGCGGCACAGGCGGTTTGCACCTCGGCCGGCACGGCAAAAACAGCTCCTTCGCTGAAGAGCCGCGCCCGTTCGGGTCCCAGGTTCCAGGCGGCGCAGAGCACCAACCCCTCCTGGCTGGCATAAAGAAGACTCAAGTCCCAATCGAGAAACAAGACCGCCTCTGGATTCGGGCGGTAAAAGCTCTCGAGCAAGCGGCGTCTGCGTCGCTCACCCTCGAAGATGCGAACCCGTTCAAACGCCACCGCGATCTGAGGATGCAACACCCGCAACGTATCCATTTCCGCCGCAGTAAAATCACCTTGATCGGGGCGCCGTCGCAATGCGAACGAGGTTTCCACCTCGCCGTCTCGCCAGAACAACACATGCGCGGAGTACCTCCATCCAAGCGGAATCATGTAGCGCTGGTAGAAGCGCGTCTCCGGGATCCGATCCGGTTGATCGGGCATGATCTCGCTATGTCGGTAGCAGGGGATGCCCGGATTCCGTTCGAGGAACGGTTGAAAGAAGTTTCTGCCCTCCCCGACGATCAGTTTGGCGGCCTCCGCATCATCCACCACTCGGGAATGGTCCGAGGTCAGTCGACGCGTGGTCGCTTCGCGTCGCCAATCGACATAGTTAACCGACATCACGAGCGTGTCGTGAGGCACCAGGGTTTCGAAAACGCGTTGCAGTGCCGTCCACAACTCACGGAACTCAACCGCACGGTGCAACCCCAGCAGGACGCGTTGGGCCCGCGCCGAGGCGAGAGCAGCGGAGCTCTCGTGGATCATAACGGAGGCGCTCATGGTGGAAGACGGAACGGGAAAACGTCCTCCACTAAGCACGAATCGAACCAACAACCAAACCTAACCTTCGTAAGGTTGCTCCGGACGGTTGGAGCGGGGAGACAGGGTGTTGCATGAACCGAACATCCGTTCCAATCCTGAGTGTGGCCCTTCTGCTCGCTCCTGGCTTGCTCTCCGCACAGGCAGTGAGCACGCCCAAAACGACCGACGCGGAAAAGGCTGCCATCGCCCCGAAGGTGGTGGACGCCGCGGAAAAGAAGCCGACCGACGGGTCCGTAGAGCTGGAGCGCGTTGAAGTCACTGGCTCCCGCATGCGCACGTTGGGTGCGGAGGCCACGGCGCTGCCGGTGTTTTCCCTTCCTCAGATCGAGCTGGAGCGTCGTGGCGTCAGCCGGTTGGCGGACATCCGCTGGGCCATTCCTCAGCTGGGTGCCGCGGTCGGCTTCAACGACAATCTCCAGAATGGCGGCACGTCCCGGGCCCAGCAGGTCGGCACCTCGTTCAATCTTCGCGGGCTGGGTGGCAACTCGACGCTGGTGCTGGTGAACGGGCGACGCATTCCCCACACCGGCCAGGAGGCGCCGGGCGGCGCCGGGGGTCGTGAGGACTTCAGTGTTGACGGCATTCCGGTCTCGGCGATCGAGCGCATCGAAATCCTGCCGGAGGGCGCCGGCGCGATCTATGGCTCGGAGGCGATCGCGGGCGTGGTGAACATCATCCTGAAGAAAAACTACCGCGGCACCGAGTTGCGCATCAGCTACGACAATACCTTCAAAACCGATGTCGGCCAGACGACGATCGGTCTGACGAGCGGATTCCGGTCCGGCAAGTTGAGCGTCTTCCTGACCGCGTCCTACGAGAAACAAAATGCGCTGGCTTCCCGCGACCGCTGGTTCACGGAGACGAGCGACAGCCGGGTCTATGGTGCCGCGAGCGCAGCCTTTTATCTCTCCCAGCCCGCTTCGGGACCCGGATCGCTGGCGAGCACGGGATCTCCGCAAAACGCCGGTCAGGCCAACCTGCCGGGCCAGACGACCAACATCGTCGGCCTTCCGAGGGGTTCGAATGGCACCACCGCCGCAAACAGCTCCTTCACGACCACGGTCTCGCCGCCGTACGACCCGAATCAATACACCACGAGCATCGATGAGGCGTCGCGCAGGAGTGTGACCTTCGACAGCCGCTACACGCTCTCGTCTTCGGTGGAGCTCTATCTCGAAGGGCGGGCCAGCGAGTTTCGCAATGACTTCACCACGGCCCCTCTGTCGCTGAGCATTTCCCTGCCGAACGGCTATCCGGGAAATCCCTTCAACGGACCGGTCTTTCTGCGCAAGGTGTTTTATGACCTGCCGGGTGCGCAAACGCTCTCGCGGCAGGAGAACCGTTCGTTGAGCGCAGGCATTCGGGGCGACTTCCTCACCACATGGCGGTACGACGCGGGTTACACCTGGTCGCGCAACGTGGTCAGCGACGATGCTCGTTCCGGTTCTTTCAATTTCGGCCTGTTGAACACAGCAATCGCGTCGGCCAACAAACCGATTCTCGCCTATGACAGCTTCAATGGTCGGGATCCCAATGCCGCCGGAGTGCTCGACGCGCTGAGGCCGTTTGCCGATCACAAGGACACGACCGACTACCATCAGTATATGGTTGTGGCCGACGGCGTCCTCTGGTCCGGCTGGGCAGGTGACGTGAACCTCGCGGTAGGGGCCGAGGCGGGCAAGGAGAAGGTGAAATTCTGGCGTGAGGCCAGTATTGCGACGCCGACCTTTGTCCTCACCAAACCCTTCAGCCGCGACACCACGGCGGCGTTTGCCGAGATTCGGGTGCCCCTGCTGGGTGAGAAGCAGAAGATTCCGTTCGTGAATCTGTTGGAGGTGGGTGGTGCCGTCCGGGCCCAGGACTACTCGGATGTCGGCGGTGTCACTGCTCCTACCTACCGGGCCATGTTCAAACCGGTTTCGTGGGTCACCTTGCGCACCTCCCGCTCCGAGGGCTTCAAGCCCGTCCGGCTCTATGATCTTCTCGGTCCCGTCACCACGGGTACCACCACCCTCACCGCCACCAGCAATGTGCGTGACAATCTGCGCGGCGGCGAAGCGGTGCTCGGCACGTTCACCCGAAGCTTCGGCGGCAATCCAACATTGAAACCCGAGGAATCCGTCTCGAAGAACGGTGGCATCGTGATCGACGTGCCTGGAAAGTGGTTCAAGGGTCTGTCCTTTTCCGCCGACTACTATCAGTTCAACTACACCGACCGCTCGGGTGGGCCGGGAACCCAAGTGCTCTTCGACTTCTTTCCGGAACGCGTGACGCGCGGCCCCAAGCTCCCCTCCGACCCGGCCAGCTATGCGGGCCCGATCGTGACGTGGGATGCGACCAACATCAATCTTGCGGGCGTGCAGACCAAAGGCTGGGATTTCCGGGCCATGTACCGCCGAAACTACAGCTTCGGCGATCTGGCGGTGAGCGCCTCCCTGTCGGATCCGAATCTAACGGTGACAAAGGCCACTCCGGCCGCCGCCCCCAATTCAGCCTTTGGGCATCAGCCCAAGCGCATGAGCGGTTCGATTTTCTGGGGCAAGGGCGCGTGGGATGCAGGCGTTTCCGTCAATTACCAGGACCGCTATTACATCAACGGCCTGACTTCGACGAGCTTCCCTTCCTATCTCGAATTCAATCCGCAGGTCTCTTACGACTTCCGCAAGAGCGCGCGCTTCGCCGGAGAGGGCAACAGCCGCTGGACCCGCTGGCTGGCCGGGAGCAAGACCTCCTTGACGTTGATCAACGCGTTGAATTCCGACCCCGACCGAATCGACGCCGCGAATGGTCGTATCGTGATGGATCCTCGCCTGCGGCGCTACATCCTCACGTTCTCGAAAGAACTCTGACCCTGCGGACGCGGAGACGAGCCGGCTGGATACAATCCGGCCGGCTCTCCCGTCCCACACTTCCGGGAACCCCATGATTCGATTTCTACTGTATGTGCTCGCGGCGGGTCTGGCTGCGGCGGGCACCGAAGCGCCACCCCTCCCGTCAAAGGCCGACAGCGCGCATGCTGCGCTTTGGGACCTCTGGCGGGAGCCGCTGCCGGAAAACCTGACGCGCAAGGATCAGGCGTACTGGCAACATCAGGATGAGCACTTGCGCCGGTTTTCCGCCGCCGCCCGCGCTTTTGCGGCCCAGTTTCCTTCGGATCCCCGGCGTTACGATGGCTTGATTCAGTCGAGTTTCACCCGACCCTGGTTCATCGCCGGATTCAAACCGGAATTTGCCACGAGGCCGGGCGAATCGACCCTCATCGTGGATCAGGTGGGGCTGGCAGCATTTAGAGCCGGACAAATTGCAGCGCTTTCCGAGGTGGTGCAGGCACAGGACGCTTCGGTTCGCCAGCGTGGTGGGGCGATGCACGCGTTGCTGATCGACCTCCGGGCGCAGGCTCAGGCGGCGGGGGAGACTTTTGATGTGTCGTCCGTCCGAGCCTTGGTTGATCGGGTGGTATCGACCTTTGGGGACGAACGCGCGGTTCCGGTGGTTTCGCAGTACCTCGAGGCGCTCCGGAAGCATTCTCCTGATGCGGCTCAGGCCTATGAAGCGCACCTGCAGACCACTCCGGTCGCCGCGGTGATGCGAGAGGTGGCGGAGAAGCAGCGTGAGGCGTCGGAGAAGGCCGCTGCCCTGCAGCGGCTAAGGGCAGCGGAGATCGGGTCTCTGGCGTTTGTCGCGGCGGATGGTCGCGAAGTGGATCTCAAGAAGCTCCGGGGCAAGGTCGTCCTGGTCGACTTCTGGGCCACGTGGTGCGCACCCTGTATCGCGGAAATCCCGAACCTGGTCGCCTGCTACAAGGCCTATCATGAGCGGGGGTTTGAGGTGGTCGGGATCAGCTTGGAGAATCCCGGATCGAGGCCCGGAGACCTGCCGGAACAGACGCAGGCAAAACTCGAAGCAGCAAAGGCGAAGATGCTGGAGTTTGCCGCACGCAATGAAATGCCTTGGCCCCAGTATTTTGACGGTAAGTGGTGGAAAAATGACTACGCCGTGAAGCTCGGCATCGAGTCAATTCCAGCCATGTTCCTGCTCGACCAGGAGGGCAAGGTGGTCTCGACCGATGCGCGGGGGCCGCGACTCGAGGCAGACATCAAGCGTCTGCTGGGCTTGTAATCCGCTGAGTGGACGCTCCCAGGGAATCGAGTGCGTCCCTCCGGCCAAGGTCCCCTTCCTGCCGCCTCTGCGCCTCCCATGATTGAGCCTCCCGATTTATCGGCCAGTTGGGCCGACATCTTTGCCGGGCTTGCGCCGGCCGGACGGCGGATGGAGATCCTCAGCCCGGCGGAGCGAGCCGTGGCGGCGCAGGTGCGGTGCGGACACAGCAATCGCGAGATCGCCCGCATTCTGGGGAAGTCCGAGGCCACGGTGAAGGCCCAGGTTTCCTCGTGCCTGAAGAAATGCGGTGTCCGCAACCGGCTGCAGCTCATCCTTCGCCTAGGAGTCAAGAAACCCGAGGCCGCGCCCGAGTGAGCGGGCGGCTTGAGCCCGTGATCGCTGCGGGCGGGGCAATGTAACGGTCAGGTGACTTCGACGCCTCGATGTTACAAGGCCGGTCGTGCAGAATGCATCGCGACCCTTCTAGGGTTATCGGATGTCCCTGCTTCCATCACGCTGCTTCATCCTTTCGACCCTTTTCGCCCTGGGATTGTCTGTCCGGGCTGAGATTTCCCTGGTTTCCGGCGTCTCGATTCCCGGAGGGGGAGAGGTGGTTGCCCACTACGACGCGCCTACGGGTCCGGACCTTGTTTTGGTGACGAACTCGCTCGCTCGGACCGGAGCGTCGTCCCACAAAATCGACATCTACCGCCTCGGTTCGACGGGTGAGCTCACCTATGCCGTTTCGGCTGAGTTCGATGCTATCTTCGGGGCCGCGGCAACGTTGTCCGTGAGCAGTGTGGCGGCGGACCCCAGCGGCCGCGGCTTCGGCGTGGCGACGATCATCCCGGCTGACAATACGCGGGTTCTCGGAAAGGTGGCGTTCTTCGATTTGGTGACGGGTGCTATCCTGCGAACGGTGGATGTCGGTTTTCACCCGGATGCCGTCAAGTTCACCCCGGATGGGCGGCGCGCGGTGGTCGCAAACGAAGGTGAGTTCACCGCCAATCAGGCGCAGGCACCCGGTTCGGTGAGCGTGATCAACCTGAGCGGCGTGATCGTTGCGAACAGTCTGCTAGTCGTCGCGCCCGATGTCGTCACCGTGGACTTCAAGACCGGACTCGCGCCGGGCGTGACCCTCGACGCCGTGCGAATCAACGTGGCCAACGTCGCTCCGGCCGATCGGTACCTCTACATTGAGCCTGAGTTCCCGGTCACAACCAACGACAAAGCTTACATCACGCTCCAGGAGAACAACGCAATCGCAACGCTGGATCTTTCCGGTGCCAGTGCCAACCTGTTCACTGCGATCAGCCCGCTCGGTACGATCACGCAGCGGATCGATGCGTCTGACCGGGATCCGCAAAACGGTGGAGTGGCGGCGATCAACATCAATGACACGGTGCCCGGGCTGCCGATGCCGGATACGATCGTGTCGTTCGTGCAGGGGGGCCGACGCTACCTTGCAACGGCGAATGAAGGTGACGCCCGCACGGACGATGGAGACATCGCCCGCGCCGGGGATGCCAACGTGGTTGATACCGTGTCCGACGGAGCCGGAGACTTCATTTTCACGGGCAGCCTGAGCACCTCGTCCGGAATCGGTCGGTTGAACATCTCCCGCTTCGATGGAAACACCGATGCCGACGCTCTCATCGAGGTGCCTACCATGATCGGCACCCGCAGTTTCACCATCTGGGACACGGCGGGCAATCGGGTCTTCGACAGCGGATCCATGTTGGAAGAGTTTGTCCGCACCAATTCGCCGCTCACGTTCAACATGAACAATGGCGCAACCAGCGGCATCGACACCCGCTCGGATGACAAAGGACCGGAGCCTGAGGCGCTGGCCTTTGGCGAAGTGGAGGGGCGCCAGTACGTGTTTGTCGGGGCCGAACGGCAGAATGGCGTTTTCCAGTTCGATGTGACTGATTTGAGCCGCGTCGAGCTGGTTGGCTATTTCAACATCGTAAACGGGACCACGGTCACGACCGGAACGCGCTATGTCTCTCCCGAGACGCTGGTGTTTGTGTCCGCCGAGTCGAGCCCGACCGGCCGGCCGCTCCTCCTTGCGGGTTATGAGGGCGTCGAAGGAAGCATTGCCGGTTCGGTTGCGGTGCTTGAAGTCGTTCCGTCCCGTTCCCGGATTGTCAACGGATCGATCCGAGCCACCGCGGTGGCGAACCAGACGACGATTGTGGGTTTCGTTTCCTCCGGGGCCGATCCGGTGTTGTTGCGCGCGATCGGGCCTGGGCTGGCGAACTTTGGTGTGACGGGCGTTCTGGAGGATCCTCGCGTCGCCCTGTTTGCGGGCGCGAGCCAGGTCGATGCGAATGACGATTGGTCGTCGAGCGCGGACCTGACCGCGGCGACGTCCGCCGTCGGTGCCTTCGGGCTCACCCCGGGCAGTCGGGACGCCGTGCTCCTGCGCCCGGCACCCGGAGCGCACACCCTGCACCTCGCCGCGCGTACGGCGGGCGCGGTGCTGATGGAGTTTTACAGCACGGGAGTCGATGCGGGTTTTGGGAACTTCTCGGCGCGCAGCCGTGTGGGTGCCGGCGAGGGACCTGTGATCGGAGGCTTCATCGTGGCCGGTACCGGAACGAAGAAGGTACTGGTGCGCGCGGTCGGTCCGCGGCTCGCGGCCTTCGGTGTGGCGGGTGCGCTCGCGGATCCCCGTCTCGACGTCTATCGCGGGTCGATCAAGGTCGGCGAAAACGACGATTGGGCCCAGGGTGCGACGGCCGCTGATTTTGCCGCCGCTGGGGCGTTTATGCTGGAGGGCGACGCCAAGTCGTCGGCGATGGTGCTGACGGTCACGCCAGGTGCGTCTTACACGGTGCATGCGTCCGGGAACGGTGGCGGGGCGGGTGACGTGCTGCTTGAGGTTTACGAGCTCAGGTAGTTCTTCGAGGAGTCGCCACCGCGCCCCGACGGGCGCGGTGGTTTGGTCGCACGAGGCTTCCCTGAGAGGCCGAAGCGAAATCCACCTGTCCCTTATTCGAGGGCCGAAGCGAAATCCACCTGTCCCTTATTCGAGGGCCGAAGCGAAATCCGTCTGTCCCTTATTCGTGGGTTGGGGAGCGCGGATCCAAATCGAACTTCTCGGAACCCTGATTCGAGAGGCTGAGGTTAAATCCACCTGTCCCTTGTTCGGGCGTGGTGGGGGTCCGGATCGAAATCGACCTGTCCCTTATTCCGGCCGATGGCTGGAGCCGAGGAGTGGGGGGAGAAAATCCGCCTGTCCCTTATTTTGATGGTTCGAAGCCGTCTGTATGCGGGGACGGAAATTTGACCTGTCCCTTATTGGATGGGGGAGGGTAAGCATGATCCGGAAGGGACGTTAACGGGGGCCATCGTGCACGATGGAGTGGACACCGGCGCGAAATCGGGGCCACGGTGGGTTATGGCGCAAACCAAAGTTGGGCAGATGGGCTGGATGGATCTGACGATCGAGAATGCCTCTGAGGTGCGGGGCTTCTATGAGACGGTGGTAGGTTGGTCGGTCATGCCGATCGAGATGGAGGGCTACGACGACTACTGCATGATCCCGCCCGGGAGTGACGCCCCGGTGGTGGGCATTTGCCACGCCCGGGGACCGAACCTCGGCATCCCTCCGTACTGGTTGCCCTACTTCACGGTCGCAGACCTGGAGCGGAGTCTCGAAGCGGTTCGCGCCCGTGGCGGCACGGTCGTACGTGACATCAAGGACGCGGGTACCGGCCGGTTCGCCTTGATCAAGGATCCAAGCGGCGCCGTGTGTTCGCTGTTTCAGTGGAAGGCCGACGACGCCCCCTCCGCCGCACCCGAAGGCGGGGGTTGACCGTCCCTCGGGCGGCGCCCGCAGGGAGCGGCCGGCTAAAGTTCCACGCAGACGCCGTGTGTCGTGCTGCGCAGGAGGACCTGTCCGTTGCTCAGCGCCGGACTGGCCCACACTTTGCCTTCGATGATGTCCGCACTGGCGATTTCCCGGTAGGCCGCGGGGGTCGGCTCGATCAGTTTGAGGACCCCGGCATCCGTGGTCGCGAGCAATCGATTCCCGGCCAATATGACCTGCCCGTGCCCAAACCCCGCCTTCTGCCACTGGACCTTGCCGGTCCGGATGTCGATGCACTTGAAGGCACCGCGTCCGTAGTCGCCGTGCCCATAACAGCCGTACAGATAGCCATCGTGCGCCACAGCCGTGCTCCAGTGCGCGGCGGTATCTTTGTTGCCCGGACTGCGCCAGAGTTCAGCGACCGTCCATTTGCCGCCGGTGAACGTGACCTGACAGGCGCCGCCGCCCACGCCGTATCCCGCGGTACAATTGACGATGTCGTTCCACACCACCGGCGACGCCGCGGTGGCGGTCCGGTAAGGAAACGGGTAGTGCCAGAGTTCGGCTCCGGTCGCAGGATCGAGTGAAACCAAGCCTCGCTCCACCATGAAGAGCGCCTGGGCTTTGCCGTGGAGCGTGGCGAGAATCGGGGTCGAGTAGGTGGCGCGGTCCGAGCCTGCTTTCCAAATCACTTCGCCGCTGGCCGCCTTGAAGGCGAGAAAGGTCTGGTTCTTGCCTCCGCCGGCGACGATGACGCGGTCACCGACGACCAGGGGGGAAGCGGAGTTGCCCCAGTGAATCTCCTGACCACCAAACTCCTTGATCAAATCCCGTTTCCACACGACCCGGCCTGTGGTGGCGTCGAGTGCGTGCAGATCGAAAGCTCCGCCAAAGACGAAGACCCGGCCTTCGGAGTACACCGGCGTGGCGCGGGGCCCGTCGCCGCCGTCGTTGCCCGGAGCACCCCGATCTCCACCGCGCGCGTAATCGGAAACGCCCAACGGGGTCCGCCAGAGGATCCGGCCAGAGGTGCGGTCAAGTCCAACGGCCGTCTCCCGCGTCGTGCCTCCCGCCGACGTGGGCAGGACGGTGAACGCCATACCGCCGCCCGTGACAAATGAACTGAAGCCCCCTTCGGCCGGGATTTGCCACACCTGACGCGGCTGGCCTTTGGTCCAGGCCCCTTTCGGGCCTTCACTCGTCTTGCGGTCGAACCCGGACCCCATGATGTGAGACCAGTCCGCCGCGTGGACCGAAGGACTGCCGCCCCACAGCGCAAGGGAGACGGCGAGAAGAGACGGGGTTTTCAGCGTCATGGGAGGATCCGTTTATTTGGACAGGCAGTAAAGGTGCGTACCGGTGCGAAGGATAATGGCCCCGTTGACAAACGCCGGGGTGGAAAGCGTGTAGCTGCCGTCGAGCACGTTCTTCGCAATGAGGCGAAAGGTGGGACCGGCTTCGACCACCGCGGTTTCCGCGGTCTCGCTGGTGACATACAGTTTTCCATCGGCGAGGACCGGGGAGCCACTGGTGCGCCCGATGCCTAGTTCGTGCGGACCGTAGACCAATTCGCCCGTCTTGGCGTTGACGCAGGTCAGGGCCCCGCCGTCTTCGACCATGTAGAGCAGCTGGCCGTCGCTCACCGGGGTGGGCACGTCCGGACTGCCGCGGGTCGTCCATTTCCAGACCAAGTGGCTGGTGCTGATGTCACCCGAACCACCCGCCTTGAAGGCGAGAAAAGGCACCTGCCGCGTGGGGGCGTAGATCATGCCGTCGCGGACCAGCGGAGACGAAATCACCCGGTAGTTGCGCGCGTTGTTGGGGTTGAGGCCGCCGCCGCGCCAGAGTTCGCGGCCATTTGCCGGATCGTGACCGGTGATGTAGCCGCCACCTGAAACAACGATCTGTTTTTTGCCATCGACCTCGACGACCGTCGGGGTCGTGTAGGCGTCGGGGGTTTCGTGCAGGGCGTCCGTCGGGCGTTCGACATGCCAGCGCGGCTGGCCGTCCGCGGCGTTGAGGGCGAATACGTAGGACGGCTCGTCGGTGTGCATGCCCTGCAGCATCTGCAGGACGAGCAGATCACCGATCAGCAGAGGCGAAGACCCATAACCAAACTGAACGCCGATTTTGCCGTAGGCCTTGGGAATGTCGAATTTCCACTTCTCATTTCCGTTCAGATCAAAGCAGGCAATCATGCCGTTTCCGGAGATGACCCACACGTGTTTCCCGTCGGTCACCGGAGTCGGCGACGACATGTTGTGCTTCATCTGGATCTGGTTGCCCCGGTCGTACGTGCGGCGCCAGAGCTCCTCTCCGGTCTCGCGGGACAAACAAAGGAGCAGGATGTCCTGACCACCCGGTCCCGTCATCGCGAGGCCCCGGCTCACCCCCGGACGTTTACGACCACCCGGGGGAGTGGGGGTGGGCTCGGCCGCGGGGACCACTTCTTCTTTGGAGGGGGAGTTGAGGAAGATTTTGTCACCCAGCACCATGGGCGATGAGCCGCTCCAGGCCGGCATTTCCTTCTTCCATTTGATGTGAGTGTCCGGTCCCCAGGTTTCCGGCAGGTTTTTCGCGGTGGTGGTGCCGTCGCCCCGCGGTCCGCGCCAGTTGGGCCAGTCGGTGGAGGCTCCGGTCTGGGCGGCGTTGAGGGTGAAACAGAAGGCAGTCAAACCAAGGGCGATGAGACGGTGGAGTGGCTTCATGTGGGGGAAGAGGCGGCGAATGGAGGGTGAAAGCGTCAAGGCAAACGCGGTGGGCGATCCGTGAATCGAGCGCCGCGCTGATGTGGAAGCGGATCGACCGATGCAACTGTGTCGCGGTCTCGGGATTTTGCATCTGTTTTTTTCGGATACGGGAGGAAACGCGAGGAGGCCATAACCGGCTGGGGTGACCACGCGGATTCTGCGGCGCGGCTACGCGAATTAGGTTGATCCCCGATTCCGCGCGGGTCGGCATGACGGGGTTGTCGACCGGTTTGCTCCTTCAATGCAGGCCTTTGCGCCTCAAAATCACCTGAGACGTGCCATGAGCACCTTCCCTGACCGTATGTTCCGTTCTTCAGGCCGACTGATCGCGGCGCTTGGTTTTTCCGTTGTGCTTTTGTCGGTCCGAGCGTCGACGCCGAGCCACGCCTGGCCGCAGTTCCGGGGGCCGAATGGGTCGGGGGTTGCAGACGGTGCCCTGCCGCCGACCCAGTTTGGTCCAACGGAACAAGTGGTTTGGAGCGTGGAGGTGCCCTTTTCGCCCTCGTCGCCGTGCATTTGGGACGACCGAATCTTCCTGACGACCTTCAGTGACGGTCAGTTGGAGACCCGTTGCTACGATCGTGCGGACGGCCGGCTCAGGTGGGCGAAGCAGGTCAAACCCGATGCGCTGGAGGAGTTTCACCGCTCGGATGGCAGCCCGGCGGCTTCCTCCCCCGCCACGGACGGTCGGAGGGTGGTCAGCTATTTTGGGTCGTTTGGGCTCATTTGCCATGATTTCGAGGGCAACGAACTCTGGCGGCAGACGCTGCCCGTGGTCGCGAGTGCGGGGAAATACGGAACGGGAACCTCGCCGATCCTCATCGGAGACCTCGTAATCGTGAGCCGGGATCAGCACCGGCGTTCCTCGTTGATGGCGTTTGACTTGAACACCGGGGCGAAACGGTGGGAAGCGCACCGGCCGGATACGGCGGGGAGTTTTGGCACTCCCGCCTATTGGCGGAATGCCGGCGTGGAGGAGGTCGTGGTGGCCGCTTCCGGACGCCTGAAGGGCTATGACGTGCGAACCGGTGAGGAACGTTGGGTGGTGGAGGGAATCACCGGGTACGTCTGCACGACGCCCTTCGCGGCGGGGGGCTGGCTTTATTTCGGCGCTTGGTCGAATGAATCCATGGACTCGCCTTTCCCGGCATTCGAGGAGTTTGTGAAACGATTTGATCGGGATGGTGACGGCGTGGTGGTGCACGAGGAAATCCCCCTGGACGCCCGAGACTACTACCGTGGCGTGGACCACAATCGGGATGGCCGGTACACGGCTGAGGACTGGGTGGCGAACAAAGCCCAGGCGGCGCGCTCTGAGAATACGATCATCGCGGTGAAACCCGGCGGCCGGGGGGACATCACCCAGACCCATGTGGCGTGGACCTATCGACGCGCGTTACCCTATGTGCCGACGCCGCTCTACTACGATGGCCGCATTTACTATGTGAGAAACGGCGGACAAATCACGTCACTCGATGCCAAGACGGGCGAACCCTATTACGCCCAAATCCCTCTCGGTGCGACGGGTAACTACTATGCATCGCCCGTGGCCGCCGATGGACGGATCTACGTCGCGTCCGTGCCCGGCAAACTCTCGGTGGTGAAGGCGGGCGGGACCGCGCCGGAGCTTTTGCACCAAGTCGATTTTGGCAGCCGCATCCTCGCCACCCCCGTGCTGGTGGGGAAGCACCTCTACCTCAGAACGGCGACGCATCTGTGGGCTTTTGCGAATCCGACCACCCCGTGACGGTGAGCGCGAAGCGGTTGCCGTCAAAATCGAGGCCGGTCCGTCGTGGCGCCTTGAATGGAGGCGGGCCCCGCCGCTTCGCCGATTCGCTCCTGCCTTTCCCTCCCTTTCGATGACTTGCCCAACGACACCGCAGGCGCGACTGCCCCTGCTTTTGGTTCGGATTCCCTTCTACTATGGTTGGGTCGTGCTGGGTCTGGCCGCGCTGGCGATGGTGGGCACTCTGCCCGGGCGCACGCAGGGGCTGGGCCTGATTACGGAGGCGCTGCTCAAGGACCTCAGGTTGGACCGGGTTGAGTTTGCGCACATGAATCTCTGGGCGACGTTGATCGGTTCCCTCGGTTGCGTGGGCGTCGGACGCTGGTTTGATCGCGCGGGCAGCCGGGTGATGCTCCCCCTGATCGCGGCGCTCCTGGGCGCCGTCGTTCTGGCGATGAGCCGGACCCACAGTGTGACGGTCCTCCTGGTGCTGCTCGTGCTTTCCCGCGGGCTTGGTCAAAGCGCACTCTCCGTGGTCAGCCTCTCGATGGTGGGTCCTTGGTTTCGACGACGCCTGACGCTGGCGATGGGACTTTATGCCGTGGCGCTCAGCGTCGGATTCATGCTCGCGTTTCCGCTCGTCGGCGCGGTCGTGGTCGCGGACGGATGGCGGACCGCCTGGGCCGGCATCGGCTGGAGCCTGTTGCCCGGACTGTGCGGACTGGGCCTTTTCCTGGCGCGGCGCGATCCGGAAGCGGTGGGATTGACGATGGAAAACGAAACCACGCCGACGGACGCACCCACGCCGGCGAGCTTCACCTGGGGACAGGCGGTGCGCACGCCGGCCTTCTGGGTCTTCGCGCTGGCCAGTTCCGTCTACAACCTCGTCGCTTCCGGGATTGGCCTGTTCAATGAGTCGATTCTGGCGGAACGAGGGTTTGCCCCCGAAATTTATCACCGCAGCCTAGTGGTAGGTGCGCTGATGTCGCTCGTCGGCAACTTCCTCGGCGGCTGGATCGCGTCCCGCTGGAGCGTCAACCGGCTGATGGCGCTCGCCATGACTCTGCTCGCGCTCGCGCTGTTCAGCCTGCCCTCCTTGAGCACCCCGGCCCAGGTGGATGCGTTCGCGCTGGTCATGGGTCTGGCGGGGGGCTTTGTCATTGTGATCTTTTTCAGCGTATGGGCCGACGTGTTTGGACGGGTCCACCTCGGCCGGATCGTGGGCACCGCGCAGATGATGACCGTGTTGGCGTCCGCGGTCGGGCCCCTGCTGCTTGCGCAGTGCCATGCCCGCACGGGGTCCTATGCTGCCGTGTTTTACGTGATGTCCGGGGTCGTTTTGCTTTTGGCTTTGGCGGCGTGGGCCGTGCGTTTGCCCCGGCGCGAGGCACCGGCGGCCGCGTTCCATCCGCCAGCCTGCTGACGTACCGTCGGCTCCGCACCCGGCGGAGCGCGTCGAGTTCAGGGCCCGAGCATGGCGGTTTTCCGAGGTTCCGCGGCTTGACCGATGCACCAGAGGTACTCCTGGCGCGATTCGCCGGTGGTGGCGTGACGCAGGTAGATCCGGTTGCCGCAGATGGCGGGAGACGCGAGGGCCTCCTGGCCGAGCTGGTTTTGGGCGAGCAGCTTGAAGTGGGTGGGGGTGGCCTCGAACACCGAGGTGACGCCGCGGAGATTGGTGACGTAGATCCGGTTGCCGACCATGACGGGTGAGGCGTAGAAGTCCTTGTCGACCTTCTCGCGCCAGCGTTCCTCGCCCGTATCCGATTTCCAACACACGGCGGCGCCGGAGTCCAGCACCGCGAACACATGGCCGTCCTTGACCAGCATGCTCGGCACGTAGAGGCGCTGGTTATGCTGCCAGGCGACCGTGCCCGAGCCGTCCGCCTCGACCGCCACCACGTGGTTTCTTGGATACCCGCCGCTGGTGAAGACCCGCCGGCCGTCGGTGACGGCGGTGACGACGGTTTCCTCGGTCGAGCCCGGGACCTCCCAGAGCTTCCGGCCCGTCAGCGGATCGAAGCTGGAGATCAGATTGCAACCTGCGACCACGGCCTGGGTCCGCCCGCCCACGGTGAGGATGGCGGCGGAGGCGTAGTTGGCGATCTGCGGCCGATCCTGCTGCCAGACCACGCGCCCGGTGCGACGGTCCAGGCCGGCGATCCGGCCGCCGCCCTTGTGGTCGGCCGTGACCACGACCACGGATTCGTGCACCACCGGCGAGGAACCGAAGCCCTGATGATTGACGAAGTCCGAGACGCGCTGCTGCCAGACGATGGTGCCCGTCGTATCCAGCGCGGTCGTGTGGATTGCCTTCGCGTGGTGGAAGTTGATGTAGAGCCGCTCGCCATCCCAGGTGACCGTGGAGGAGGCCTGCGAATTGTGTCGATGCCCGCCCGTTTCGAGAGGTCCCTGGTGCACGACCGTTTCCCAAATGCTCCGGCCCGAGTGGCGGTCGAAACACAGGACCCGTTGCTCCTGCGTCGCCGGATCGGCCGTCGCGAGGTAGATGCGATCGCCCACCACGGTGGGTGAACCATGGCCCTTGCCCCGGATGGCTGCGCGCCAGAGCACGCCCTCGGACTCGCTCCACGTGACGGGCACCGTCTGATTCGGGGCGGCCTGACCGTCGCGGGTCGGACCGCGCCAGCCCGGCCAATCCTTTGAACTGGCGGAGCGGGCCGGCGTTCCGACCGACAGCCCGACCGCAACCACGACCAGGACGAGAGAGCGGAGGATGGACATGGGGTACGCGGGTAGTCCGCCGGAAGGCAGGCCGCTGGGCAAGCGCAACGACCGCAAATGTGCGGGGCGCGGGCCTCCGGCGTTCTCCGGACCGATCGCCACCTTCGCGTCACCGGTCGCTTTGCCCTCGCCGCCGGTTCCGGGCTCGGACTCAGTGGCAGCGTGGATTCCCCGAACGCAGCCCCACTCCGTGAGACGGTCGTGAGACGTGGAAGCCCCCTTTTTACCGTTGCGGCGCGGTGGAGCTTGTTCACGTCCCTGCTCGGGATCGCATCCGTTGCGACCCACGCCGGACCGGGGCAATCCGATCCAGCGCCCCCGGTCGTGGAAGCGCGCCGCGAGGTGCCGGCGCCTGCACCGAAGGAACATCCGGATACCGTGTTCCGGCGTGCACCCAAACCGCTGCCAACCCGCGCGGTCACCTCAGATTGGGCGTCGTTTCTGGGACCCAACCACAATCTGGTCTCACCCGAGACCGCGCTCCTGACCCGGTTCCCGCCGGAAGGCCTGTCGGTGGTGTGGGAAATCAAGAAAGGGGAGGGTTTCGCCGCGCCGGCGATCCTCGGCGACCGCTTGGTGCTCTTTCACCGCGTGGAGGGCCAGGAGGTCGTGGATTGCCTCCACGCGCTGGACGGCCGCCGGTTCTGGCGGGTCAGTGCGCCCAGCGACTATCGGGACCGCTATGGCTTCAATTCCGGACCGCGGGCCAGCCCGGTGATCGCGGACGGACAGGTCATCACGCTCGGGGCGCAGGGACACTTGCAATGCCTCGATTTACTCACCGGCCAGGTCCGGTGGAGTCGGAAACTTCTGACGGAATTCGGACTGGAGCAGAATTTCTTCGGGGTGGGGGCGACGCCGCTGATCGAAGCGGGGCGGGTGGTCGTGAATCTCGGTGCTCCGGGAGGACCTTGCGTGGCAGCGTTTGATCTCCACACCGGTCGCATGGTGTGGGGGGCGGGCCAAGGGTGGGGGCCGAGTTATGCCTCGCCCATACCGGCGACGCTCCATGGCCGGCGACGCGTCCTCGTCTTCGCGGGAGGTGAGAGCAAGCCGCCAACGGGCGGATTGCTTTGCCTCGATCCCACGGATGGCCGGATCGACTTCACCTTTCCCTGGCGGGGCAAACGCTACGAATCGGTCAATGCCGCCTCACCGGTGATTGTCGGCAACCACGTCTTCATCGCCGAGTGTTATGGAGCGGGCGGAGCGTTGGTCGAGGTGTCGGCCCAAGGGGAGGGGCGCGCCGTTTGGACGAACCCGACGTTTGGCATGCACTTCATGTCCGCCCTTGCCCTCGGGGATCACCTGTACGGCGTGCATGGTCACGGCCCCAGCGATGCGGAGCTGGTCTGCGTGGAACTCAAGACCGGTCGCGAAGTGTGGAGGACCCAGCCGATCTGGGACGAACAGATCCCAGGAAAACGGGGTGTTCAGAACCTGAAGGTCGGCACGTTTCGTTCATCGTTGCTCCAGGTCGATGGGCGGACCCTGTGTCTCGGAGAGTTTGGGCACTTGCTCTGGCTCGACCTGTCGCCCCAGGGGTATCGTGAATTGGATCGCACCTGGCTCTTTGCCGCGACCGAAACCTGGACGGCACCGGTCCTGTCGCGAGGGCTGCTCTATGTGTGCCAGAACACGCGTGGCACCTTGAGCGATGAACCCACGCGTTTGATTTGCTACGATCTGCGTGCTTCTGAGTAGATGTCTCCCGTTACCACCCGCGACCCCGTTTCTTTTCTTCCGCCATGAACCGCCTCCTGCCGCTCGTCAGTCTCGCCGTCTTGCTGATTCAACCGGTTGCCACCGCCGTCGCTTCGCCTTGGCCGCAGTATCGCGGTCCGCGGGCGTCGGGACTCGACGACTCCCGTCCCCTCCCGACCTCGTGGAACGCGGAAACGGGCGAGAACATCCGGTGGAAGACGGCGATTCCCGGATTGGCGCACGCGTCGCCGATCGTGTGGGGTGACCGCATCTACGTCGCGACCGCAGTCTCCGCGGGTGGCAAGTCGGACCTGAAGGTCGGACTCTATGGCGCCATCGAGTCCGCGCCCGAAAAGGACGTGAATCAGTGGCGCCTGCTGGCGCTCGACAAGGCGACCGGCGCGATCGTTTGGAACGTGGTGGGCCATGAAGCCGTGCCGAAAGTGGCTCGGCACACCAAGGCGACCCACTGCAATTCCACGCCAGCCACCGATGGACGGAGGATTGTCGCGATCTTCGGGTCGGAAGGTCTCTTTTGCTTCGATACCTCCGGCCGGCTCCTCTGGAAAAAGGACCTGGGTCCCATGGACTCCGGATACTTCCAGGTGCCGACGGCGCAGTGGGGCTTCGCCAGTTCGCCGGTGATCCATGACGGCAAGGTCGTGGTTCAGGTCGATGTGCAGAAGGACTCGTTCCTCGCGGTCTTCGATCTCGAAACCGGCCGCGAGCTCTGGCGGACCCCGCGCTCCGATGTGCCCACCTGGGGCACTCCGGCGATTGTCACCGCCGGTGGCCGCACCCAGATCGCCGTCAATGGCTGGCACCATGCCGGCGGCTACGACTTCGCGACCGGGCGCGAACTGTGGAAGTATGACGGTGGGGGCGACATCCCGGTGCCCACGCCGATTGTGGCCCATGAAATGATCTACTTCACCAGCGCCCATGGCCGTTCCCGTCCGATGCGGGCGATCCGGGCCGATGCGACCGGCGATCTCACACCCGATGAGTCCGGCGCGCAGAAACCTGGCGTCGTGTGGAACCATGATCGCAAGGGCAACTACATGCAGACCCCCATCGTGGTGGGCGACCTCCTCTACGGCTGTGCCGATGTGGGATTGCTGACCTGTTTTGATGCCAAGACCGGGGAGATCCGCTACAGCGAGCGCCTCTCCAAGACCAGTGAAGGCTACACGGCTTCGCCCGTCTCGGACGGACGCAACCTCTACCTGACCAGCGAGCTGGGCAATGTCTTCGTCGTGCCGGTTGGAGCAGCCTTTTCGGTTCTTGCCACGAATCCCCTCGGGGAGACCTGCCTCTCGACGCCGGCGATCTCGGACGGCGTGCTCTTCTTCCGGACCCGGGAGCGATTGATCGCGGTCGGAGCGAAGTGAGGTCCTGGTTTCTTTTGAAAATTAGCACCTCCGCCTTGCCTCTTTCTTGGGAGGCAAAATGGTGGGCGGTCGGTGTGGGCCGCGACGACGCCGCCTCGCCTGGTTTTTTCTGCCATCCTTCCGACTCTGATGCTCCGCTCCCGCACACCGTCCCGCCTCATCCCACATCTGGGCTTACCGTGCCTCCTGACCGTCCTGGCTTCTGCCGTCAGTGCGGCTGAACCCAAAGCCACGGTCATGTCGCCGTTCACCGTGGAGGCGGAGTTTGGAGTCGACGGGTTGCGGATCCAGAATTCGCAGGCGGTGTTGAATTCCTTTCTGCTGGAACAGCATGGCATTAGCCAGCTTCAGGATGTGACGGGCGCCGCGCCCAATCTGGCCACCAGCAATACCGACACCCGCGGATTCGGCGATGTGTTGGCGCTGCGGGGCATCACCAACTCCATCTTTTTCACCGCGCCGGCCATCGCTCTCGTCGTGGACGATGTGCCGGGTGGCTCCGTTTCCTCCTATCCCAGCTCACTGCTGGCGATCGACAGCTTTGTCGTGAAGGCGGGTCCGCAAGGCACCGACTATGGTCGCAACGCGCCAGGGGGGGTGATCGACATCAAGACCCGCACACCCGGGTCGCAACATCGGGGCAAGCTGTCCGTCGACGTCGGGTCATTTCAGTCCCGGGCGGTCCAGGCCGCCTTTGACGGCCCCCTGAGCGAGCAGATCGGTTACAGCGCGAGCATCGGAGTGCGGGATCGCGAAGGGTACCTGACCAACACCCTCCAGAAACGGACCGCCGATGATCAGCGTTCGGTGGCTGGGCGCGGGGCGTTGCATGTGCGCTTCGATGACCGGACCCAGCTGCGTTTTGGCGTGCTCTTTGAACAAGCGGAGGACGACGCCAACCGCCTCAGCTCCCTCTTTAGCCCTGACCGCTTTGCGGTATCATCGGACCTGAACGGCGAAACGGCGATCGACCGCCTGCAGTTCTCCTTCCAGGCCCGCCGCACCTTCGATTGGGGGGTGATGACGGCCACCACCTCGACCCAGACCTTTGACGTGGACCCGTCGCTGACTGACCTCGACCTGTCTCCGCTGCCGCTGGCCTTCTCCCGCGTGGTGCAGAACGAGGAACTCTGGACCCAGGAAGTCCGGTTCGAGTCGAATCCCGGATCGAGTTCGACCCGCTGGCGGGCCGGCCTGTTTTACCTCGATAGTGAGGTGGACGGCAATGCGTTGCGTCAGTTTCTCGTGCCGCCCAGCGCCTTCGTCCCTCCCAACTTTGTCCAGACCGAACGCACGCTCTCGACCCTCGGCCAGACCAACCTCGCGGCGTACGCCAACCTCGACCACGCGCTCTCGAAGCAGACTACCCTGAAGCTGGGAGCGCGCTTGGAGCGGGCGGAGTCGGAGCTGGATCGGACCAAGGTCGCGACGAACAGTTTTGGATTTCCATCACCTCAGGACGCACCGTTGCAGCGCTCGCAGGCCAGCACGTATGGGTCCGTTTCCGCCGGAGCGACCCACGCCTGGTCGGAGTCCTTCAGCCTGATGGCGAGGACGTCACTCGCGCAGAAACCCGAAGGCTACAGCGCCTTCACCGGCAGCGCGGCGCTGGCCCGGTTTGACGACGAGCGCCAGTGGGCCAGCGAAGTGGGCGTGACCTTTGGGCCGCCCCAAGGACGTTTCGGCGGCAGCCTGCTCGCGTTCTGGACCCAGGTGGACGGCTACCAGTTTGAGCGCACCGTGCCGAATTCCACGGATTTTGTCGTGGTGAATGCCCAGGACGTCGCGGCCCGCGGCCTCGAGGCCAAATTCATGTGGAACCCGGTCGATCGCGTGTGGTGGGATTTCCAGGCCGGCTATACCCGGGCCACCTTTGAGAACCACCGTGATGCCAGTGGCGTCCGGGTCGATGGCAAGAGCGTGCCCTACGTACCCCGCATGACCCTGCGCACCGGGGTGACGGTCGACTTGGGCGGCGGGTTCTCCGGCAACGTCAGCTATGCGGCTGTGGGAGAAACGCAGTACGACGAACGCAACACGGCCACGTTTGCCCAAAAGCGATATGGCATCGCCTCTGCTCACCTTCGTTACCGCCACGACCGGTGGACCGTCGCGGTTTACGGTCATAACCTGTTCGAAAAGGAGTACTATCAATTCATCAACCCGGAGATCTACGCGGGGGCGCCCGGTGCGCCCCGGCGGTTCGGGGTGCAATTGAGCTACGAACTCTGACGACCCGCCCTTGCCTTGGGACGCTTTTGCCAATAGCCTCCGCCTTCCTTCACCCCGGATTTCGCCCATGAGATTTGCAGCACGCCTTGCTTCCCTGGTCGTCGCCCTCAGCGGTGGCTTCTTTCCCGTCACGCTTCCCGCCGCCTCGGGCTGGCTGAACTGGCGCGGTCCTGAACAGAACGGAGTCTCCACCGCCAAGCAGGCCCTTCCGACCTCGCTCGAGCTGGGCGGGCCCAACCATCGCTGGTCCTACAAGGCGCATGGCGCCGGTACGCCGGTGATTGCGGACGGCCGGGTGTATGCCATGGCGTATTACGGCGAGACCACCGATGTCGAAGAGGCGTTGATCTGCCTCGATGTGAAGACCGGGGCGAAGCTCTGGGAAGCCCGCTTTCGCGACTTCCTGAGCGACACCACCTACAACCGCTATGCCATCGGAGCGCCGGTGGTCGACGCGGAGACCGGCAACGTCTTCCTCGAGTCGACCTGCGGCGTGATCATGGCGTTCAGCCGCGATGGAAAAAAGCTGTGGGAGCGCTCTATGATGGAGGAGTATGGCCGGCTGACCTTTCCCAACGGTCGCACGGGCTCGCTGGTCATTGAAGGCAACCTCGTCATCGCCGACGGCATCACGGCCAACTGGGGCGCCGACGGCCCGGCCCGCAATCGTTTCTACGCCTTCGACAAGACGAATGGCGAACTCGTCTGGTTCTCCACTCCGGGCACGGAACCCCTCGACAATTCCTTTGGCACGCCGGTCTTTGCCGATCTCGGCGGTCACCGTGTGTTCTATGTCGGCACCGGCTGCGGCCATGTGGTCTGCATCAATGCGCGCACCGGTGAACCGGTCTGGCGTTTCAAGCTGTCCCAATCCGGGGTCAACTCCGGTGTGCTGCTCGCCGGACCCGACCGGTTGATCGCCATCCACGGGAAGGAAAACGTCGACTCGACCAGCCAGGGCCGCCTCGTGGCGCTACGCATTCCGACCGAGTACCCGGCCGGGCCGAAGCCAGTGGTGCTGGGGCGCGACGCCGAGATCTGGCGCAACGACGACTTCATCGCCTTCTCCAGTTCACCGCTCCTCGTGGACAACCGCGTGTATTCCACTATCGCCACCGGTTCCTTCCTCGCGGCCGACGCGACCACGGGCAAGACGCTTTGGACCGAGAAACTCGGCGCCGACCAAATCCACGCCTCACCCGCGTATGCGGACGGACGCTTCTACGTGCCGATGCACGAGGGCAATGTCTTCGTCATCGAGGTGAAGAACGACAAGCCGGTGATCGTCTCGACCAACAAGATGGAGGCCGGCACCGCCTGCCTGGGCGCCCCGGCCTTCTATGGAGACGCCGTGCTGTTGTTCACCAAGGATGCGCTCCACTGCTTTGGACCCAAGGCGAAGACGCCGGTCATCCCGCCTTCGATCCCGCCTCCGGCGCCGCTGGCCGCCTCCACGGCTCCGATCACCCAGCTCCAGGTGGTGCCGGCCGAGTTCGCCCTGCTGCCCGGCCAGTCCCAACGGCTGCAGGTGTTCGGGCTCGACGCCACCGGCCGGCGCGTGCGCGCGGTGACCGAGGAGGCCACGTTCGCCAAATTCGTCCCCCCGACTGCCCTCGTGAAGTCCGAAGTCGATGCGACCCTGACCGGTCCCGTCGTCGCCGCCGGCCCGGACGCCAAACTCTCCGCGGGCCAAGTCCAGGCGAAGTGGAACGGCCTCGCCGCCGTCTCCCGCGGGCGCGTGGTGGCCGGTATCGGGCACCGCGATACTTTTGAGGCGCTGCCCCTCGGCCAGAAGAACGAGACCGGCGACTCCGTCGGCTTCCCGCCGCTGCCCTGGCTCGGGGCGCGCGTGAAGTGGCACGTCTTTGAGAAGGAGGGCGGCAAGGTCGTCGGCAACCGCCTCGACTCGATCATGTTCATGCGGACGATGAACTTCATCGGCGGCGCCGACATGAAGGACTACACCTTCGAGGCGGATGTCATGACCGACGGAAACCGCCGCATCATGTCGAATGTTGGACTCGTCAACCAGCGCTACCTCATCGCGCTCGCGGCCAACAACCGCATCCTCGAGGTCAGCAGCAACCACGAGCGCCTGAAGGAATCGGTCCCGTTTGAGGCGGTACCCAACACCTGGTACCGTCTGAAGACCCGGGTCGATCGCGACAAGCAGGGTGAAGGGGGCTGGGTGCGGGCCAAACTGTGGGACCGCAGCAAACCGGAACCCGCCGCCTGGACCATCGAGGTCCGGCAGGAGAAAATCCACACCCACGGCGCCCCCGGCGTCTTCGCCTTTTCCCCGCAGAGTCTGAAACGCGTGTTCATCGACAACCTTGCCATCTCCGCCCATGAGTAACCTGCGCTCCCTTTGCCTTGCCACCGCGGTCTCCCTGGCAGCCGCGCCGATCGTCCCAGCCGCCGACTGGCCGATGTGGGGCGGTACACCGAGCCGCAACATGGTCGGGACGGCCACGGGTCTGCCCGATGACATCAACAGCGGAAAGTTCCTGCCCAAGAGCGAAACCATCGACCCGAAGTCGACCAAGAACATCCGCTGGGTGACCAAGCTCGGCTCCCAGGCCTATGGCACCCCGGTGGTGGCGGGAGGACGCATTTATGTCGGCACCAACAACGAGTCGCCCCGCGATCCCAAACAAACCGGCGACCGCGGCGTGCTCATGGTCTTTGACGAAAAGACGGGCGACTTTCTCTGGCAGCTGGTGGTGCCGAAACTCGGTTCCGGCAAGGTCAGCGACTGGGAGTTCGTCGGCATCTGCTCCTCGGCGGTGATCGACGGGGATCGCGGCTACGTGGTGACCAATCGCGGCGATGTCATCTGCTTTGACGTCAAGGGCCTGGCCGACGGCAACGCCGGCCCCTACCAGGACGAGGCCCTGTTCTCCTCCACCGATGGCAAGCCCGTGGCCCTGCACGAGAAACTCGCCGACATCATCTGGGTGAGCGATATCCGCACCGAGCTGGGCATTTTCCCGCACAATATCTCCAGCTGCTCCCCGCTGGTGGTCGGTGACAAACTTTACATCGCGACGTCCAATGGCGTCGACTGGTCGCACCTCAACATCCCCGCGCCCTTCGCCCCCGCCCTGGTCGCCCTCGACAAGAACACCGGCAAGGTGGTGGGAGAAGAGACGTCCGGGGTTTCCAAACGCGTCCTCCACGCCAGCTGGAGTTCGCCCTCCTTCACCACGGTCAAGGGCAAGCCTTTGATCGTCTGGGGTGGCGGCGATGGTTTCGCCTACGCCTACGACCCCGAACCCTACGCCCATCCCGAGGGCTTTCCCGCGCTCAAGGAGGTGCTTCGCTACGATGCCAATCCGCCCGAGTACCGCATGAAGAACGGCCAGCCCCTCAAGTATGCCACCCATGACGGCCCGAGCGAAGTGGTCGCCACGGTAGTCGCCAAAGGGGACCGCGCGTTCCTCGTCATCGGCCAGGATCCCGAACACGGGGACGGCGTGGGCATGATGAGCTGCCTCGATCTGAGCGCGACCGGCGACATCACCGGCAAAGCGCTCTGGACCTACAAGGACATCGGGCGCTCGATTTCCACCCCGAGCATCGACGGCGATCTCGTGTACCAGGCGGAGTACGACGGCGACATCCACTGCCTCGACGCCAAGACCGGCCAGGCGCTCTGGACCCATTCGACCAACAGCCGCATCTGGTCGTCGACCCTGGTGGCCGACGGCAAGGTGTATTGTGGAAATGAGGACGGCGAACTCGTGATCCTCAAGGCCGGGCGCGAAAAGAAACTCATCGCCCGGGTTGAATTCTACACCCCGATTTATTGCACGCCCGTCGTGGCCAACAACACCCTTTACGTCGCCACGCTGACGCACCTGTTTGCGATCGGGAAGTGAGACGGACACGGCGCCCCCACCGTACACGGCTCAACCGAACCGATGTCCAAACGAGCCCTGGTCTTGAGTTACTTCGTGGTGCTGGCGGTCCTCCATCAGGATTTCTGGTGGAAGGCCGATCCCACCCTGGTGCTGGGCGTCTTGCCCATCAGTCTCGCCTATCATGTGGCGTGGACCCTGTTCGTGGCGGTGGGTTGGTTCCTCGCGGGCCGGTACTGCTGGCCGGTCGGACTGGATGCAGAGCCGGGCTCCCCGGCCGCCCCGACGGTTCCCGCCTCACCGCCCGTTGATCCCACCGCGGCGCGATGATTCCCGCGGTCATCATTGGGATTTACCTGCTACTGGTCGTCACCCTCGGACTGGTCAGCGTGCGGTTTTTCCGGGGTGGCACGGCGGACTACTTTGTCGCCAGTCGCTCGCTTGGTCCGTTTGTGCTCTTCATGACGGTGTTCGGCACGACGATGACGTCGTTTGCCCTCGTGGGCAGCACGGCTGAGACCTTCGACTACGGAGTCGGCACGTTTGGCAAACTGGCGTCGTGGTCGGCCCTCATGCACCCAGCCTGTTTTTTCCTGATCGGACTGCCGCTCTGGTCCCTCGGCAAGAAGTACGGCTACGTCACCCAGATCGAGTATTTCCGCGACCGGTTCCAGAGCCGGGCGATCGGCTACCTCCTGTTCCCCATGCTGGTGGGCCTGCTGGTGCCGTATGTGATCGTCGGCCTCCTCGGAGTCGGCTCCGTCGTGGCGGGCGTGACCACCGGTGCATTTCCGGAAACGTTCGCGGCCACCCGGGGTGCGATTCCCCCGCCCGTGACAATGGCGGTGATTTCCGGCGTGGTGCTCTTCTACGTCTTCATGGGCGGTGCGCGCAGCGCGGCCTGGGTGAATGTGTTTCAGACCTTTGTCTTTGTCAGCATGGCGCTGCTGGCCTTCTGGCTGATCGCCGACTCGCTCGGCGGCATGGAAGCGGCGTCGGCGGCGGCGAAGCCCGCGAAGGCGGTGCGTGAAGGCAACATCGGCGAGCTGGAGTTCTTCACCTACCTGATGATCCCGCTTTCGGTCGGCGCGTTTCCGCATGTGTTTCAGAATTTTCTCACCGCGCGATCGGCCCAGTCGTACAAGGTCCTGCTCGTCGCCCAACCCGTCTCGATCCTGCTGGCCTGGCTGCCCTGCATCCTGATCGGATTCTGGGCCACCGGTGCGTTGCTGCCCGGCACGGATACGCCCGTGGTGCCACCCGGGACCGGGTCAAACGCGGTGCTGGGACTGATGGTCGGCAAGCTGACCTCCCCCGTGGTGTCGGGCCTGGTCGCGGCGGGTGTGCTCGCGGCGATTTCACTCGATGCCCAGTTCATCGCCATCGGCACCATGTTCACCCGCGACATCGTGGTGCATCACTTTGGAGAGAATCGTTTCTCCGACCAGACCCTGGTGTGGATCGCCCGCGGATTCATCGTGGTGGTGGTGGCGTTCACCTACCTCATGACCTTCGGCGGCACCCGGCAGATTTTCGCGCTGGGTACCTGGTGTTTCAGCGGGTATGCCGGGCTTTTCCCCCTCTTGATCGCGGCGCTGTACTGGCGCCGGGTGACGGCGCCGGCGGCCTTTGCGGCGATCGCGGTCACCGGGGCGGCCTGGATCGCGATGTTTGTGGCGGCGGACTTCGGTGCGAACCGAAAATTCCTCGTCGGCGGCATGTTGCCCGTTGCGGCCTTGGTGGTCCTGTGCACGGTTACGCTGGTGGTGGTTTCGCTCCTCACGCGGCCGCCGCCGGAACGCATTCTGGCCAAATTCTTCCCCCTTAAATCGTCATGAGCAGCACCCTCACCGTCCCCGCGGCGCAAGCCGCCCTTGATGCCTGGACCCGCGAGATGGTCGCTTGGCATTTTTCTCCGGCCACCGGTTGCGACTACTGGCTCTCGTGGGCCAAGACCGCCGGCTGGGATCCCGTCAAGGAGATCACCTGCTTTGCCGACATGGCAAAGTTCGAGGCCTTCGACGACGAGGTGCTGCGCAAGGAACAGCCGGAGCGCTTCGTTCCGAAGGCCTACGCGGGCCGCCCGTACAACATCTTCGAGACCGGCGGCACGACCGGCATGCCGAAACAGCGGATCGGGTGGGACGACTACAAGGTCGATTACGAGGAGTTCAGCGATCACTACGGTCCCGACTTCTTCCCCAAAGGCACGAACTGGCTCATGGTCGGTCCGACCGGTCCGCGCCGGCTGCGCCTGGCGATCGAACATCTCGCCAACCACCGCGGTGGCTCGTGTTACTTTGTCGACCTCGATCCCCGCTGGGTGAAGCGACTCATCGGCATGGGCGAGATTGCGATGGCGCGGAAGTACCAGGAGCACGTGATCGACCAGGCGGCGACCATCATCCGCCACCGCAACATCACGTGCATGTTCACCACCCCGCGTCTACTGGAGAACCTCGCCGAACGGATGTCGCTGGTGAAGGCCGGCATCAAGGCGGTCTTCGCCGGGGGCACCACCATGACGCCCCAGTACGTGCGTTTCGTCGTGGAGGAGGTGCTGGAGGGCAAGATCAACTTCGCCCCCACGTACGGCAACACCTTGATGGGCCTCGCCATCAGTCGGAAATTGAAACCAGAGGACAACTACAGCCTGACCTACTACTCCCCCCAGCCGCGGGCGGTGCTGCGGATTGTCAATCCCGACAAGCCCTCGGAACTTATGCCTTACGGGGCTTACGGGCGGGTCGAGCTGACCACCATGACGCGGGAATTCTTTGTGCCGCGGTTCCTCGAACGCGACGAAGCCATCCGCCGGCCGCCCTGCGACGAGTTTCCCTGGGACGGGGTCGGCGACGTGCGCCCGTTCCAATCACTGACCAAGACCATCATCGAAGGCGTTTACTGAACCCGCCACCGCCATGAAGGACACCCTCCATATTCCGTCCCTCCGGCTCGGCCAGCCGTATCGGAGTCTTGATACCCTCAAGTTTTCCCTGGGCGAACAGACGCTCGAAGTCAGCGTCGCGAATTCCGGCCTGATCCGGCGCGATCTGCAGCACCTGTCGCGCGTCGTCGAGCGGCTGCACGAGTATCCGTGCGAGACCCTTGTGGGGTATTGTGAGAAAGCCGCCGAGTTGTTCCTCCACGGCGATCTGCCCTGGGGCGACGGCGACCGGCTCCAGAGTCCGGCCGATTATGTGGCCGCGCTGTCCCAGCTCACCGGGCTTCCGCATACCCTCGGTCGTCTCAACATGGGCAAGGTCCATGCCGCGATGTCGAACATCCGCGCCGTGCTGACCGGGCTGACGCGCGGACTGCCGCTGGAGCTGTTCGATCGCGGCTTTGTGCGTCGCGACGGGCTGGATGTGAACTTTTTCCCCCAGACCAACAGCCTGGGCGTGCTGTTGCCGAGCAATTCCCCGGGCGTGAACTCGCTTTGGCTGCCTGCGCTCGTGATGAAGGTGCCCGTGGTGCTCAAGCCGGGCCGCGAGGATCCGCTCACGCCCTTCCGGATCATTCAGGCCATGATCGCCGCCGGCTTCCCGCGCGAGGCGTTCAGTTTCTACTCCACGACGCACGACGGTGGCGACACGCTGCTCTTCGGCACCGGGCGTGCCATCGCGTTCGGCAATGACACCACGTTGAAGAAGTATGAGCCGTATCGACACATCCAAGTGCACGGTTCCGGGCGGAGCAAGGTGCTGATCGGGGATGATTTTATCGACGACTGGGCCCGGCATCTCGATGTCGTGGTGCAGTCGATCGCGGCCAATGGCGGCCGCAGCTGCATCAATGCGTCCTCGCTGCTCGTCAGCCGCCACCGGGACGCGATCGGTGATGCCCTGGCGCGGCGCCTCGCGGCGATTGAGCCGCTCCCGCGCACGCACCCCGATGCCTTGCTCTGTGGGTTCGCCAACCCGGCGATGGCCCGCGGTATCGACGAACGCATCGAGGAGCTGCTCCGGGTGCCCGGCGCCCAGGACCTGACCGCCCGGTACCGGCAGGGTCCGCGTCTCGTGGAGCGTTACGGCCAGACCTTCCTGCAACCGACGCTGATTGCGTGCGACGACTTGGAGCATCCGCTGGCCAACACCGAGTTCATGTTCCCGTTTGCCAGCCTGCTGCAGGTGCCGCAGCCCCGCATGATCGGCACCATCGGCGATTCGCTGGTGGTGTCCGCCTTCACGAACGACCGGGCCTGGGGCGACCAGCTCATGATGAGCACGAACATCGAGCGCCTCAACCTTGGTCCGTATCCCACCACCCGGGTCCAATGGGAGCAGCCCCACGAAGGAAACCTGTTTGAGTTCCTCTATCGGCGTCGCGCCCTCCAGGGAGACCTCGCCGCGGTGGTTTGATCCCTTCCGCATGCTGTATCGGCCGAACGGACCCGGGCAGGTCGACCGACCGGCATGACCGCCGGGTGGGCGACCTGTCCCGCGTGACCCGACGGCGGCCGGCCGACTAAACCCATGGAGCCCTTTTCTTCCCGGCCCTCGCCCAAACTCGTCTTCGGCCCGGGCTCCCTGCGCGAGCTTGCGGGCTGCGTGCGCGAGGCGGGTGGAAGCCGCGTGTTTCTGGTCAGCGATCCTGGCCTGCTCAAGGCGGGGCACACGGAGCGGGCGTTGCGTCTGCTGGGCGATGCCGGACTACCGGCGACGCTCTTTGCCGCCGCGAAGGAGAATCCGACCGAGTCCGATGCCGCCGCCTGTGCGGACGCGGCACGGGCGGGCTCCTTCGATTGTGTGGTCGCGCTCGGTGGGGGCAGCAGTTTGGATACGGCCAAAGCCGGCAATTTCCTCCTCAGCAATGGCGGACGGATGCGCGATTATCACGGCTACGGCAAGGCATCCCGCCCGCTGCTGCCCCTGATCGCCATCCCCACCAGTGCCGGCACGGGCAGCGAGTGCCAGTCGTACGCGTTGATCAGTCGTGATGACACGCATGAGAAAATGGCCTGTGGCGACCCGAAGGCCCGGCCTTATGCCGCGATCCTCGATCCCGAACTCACGGCCAGTCTGCCGCAGACGGTCGCGGTGTTGAGCGGCCTGGATGCCTTGACCCATGCGATCGAGTCCGCGGTCTGCACAAAGCGGAATCCGTTGTCGTCCCTTTATGCGGATGCGGCGTTTCGGCACCTCGCCCTGGCCATCGGGCGGGTGATCGAGAACCGGGCGAGCGAGTCCGACCGCGGGCACATGCTGCTCGGCGCCGCGCTGGCCGGTCTCGCCATTGAAAACAGCATGCTCGGGGCGGCCCACGCCAGCGCCAATCCATTGACGGCGCGCCACGGGGTCGTGCACGGGCAGGCCGTCGCGCTCATGCTGCCGGCCGTCCTGCGGTTCAATGCCCGGGTGCCGGCGGCGGCGGCGGTGTACGCGCACTTCGAGTCCATTCTGGGGCAGCTGGGCGAGGCGCCGGGCCTCTCGTTGGTCGATTGGGTGGAGAGCCTGGAGGCGCGGAGCCGGTTGCCCCGCCTCGATGCTCAGGGCATGGACTTTGCCTTGCTGGCGGAAGACGCCATGCGCCAATGGACTGGACGTTTCAATCCGCGGCCATTGCAAGCGGAGGATTTTGTCGCACTCTATCAGGACGCGTTGGCGAGCCCGGTCTCGCCGGTGAATTAAACCCACCGTTACACTCCCGTGGTCAAACCGACTTCGTCCTTTTTTCGCCGTTTCTGCCCGCTTCTGGCCGCGCTGTCCCTGGTCGTTTCTGGGTGTGGCGAGCGCGGAGCGACGCCCGCGAAGCAAGCGGAGTCGAAGCCCGAGCCCGAGGTCGCGTGGCCCATGACCCGCGGGGGCCCGGCTCTCAGCGGTCGGGTCGAGGGGCCGGTGCTGCGCGATCCGGTGGTGGCGTGGACGTTCACCGCTTCGGGTTCGATTTCCGCGGAGGCGGCCATCGCGGCGGGCCGGATCTATGTCGGGACCGCCAAAGGCATTTTGCATGTGCTGGACGCGGAAACTGGGCGCGAAGTGTGGTCGTTCACGACCCAGGACGCGATCACCGCAGCTCCGGCCCTGTCCCCGGGCCGGGTTTTTCTCTCCTCCAATGATGGCCGTCTCTACGCGTTGGATGCAGCGACCGGGCGCGAGGTCTGGCGGTTTGCGAGCGAGGACAAGATCAGTTCCGGCGCGATCACGATTCGTGCACCCGACAACTCCGCCGACTGGGTGCTGGTCAATGGCTACGATGGAACCACCCGCGTGCTCAAGGCCGCCGATGGGGCTCTGGTCTGGAGCTACAAGACCGATGATTTCATCAATGGCTCCCCGGCGGTCGTCGACGGGCGCTGGATCGTGTTCGGCGGCTGCGACTCGCAGTTGCACGTGGTCAATCTCAAGGACGGCACGCTCGTGCACAAGATCGCGACCACCGCGCAAATCCCGGCCTCCATCGCCACCTTTGGCACGCTCGCCTACTGCGGCAACTACGCGAATCAGGCGGTCGCCTTCGATGTCGCAGCCGGCACGGTCGCCTGGACCTACGAGGATCGGGCGCTGCCGTTCTTTAGTTCGCCGGCGGTCAATGACCGCTTGGTTCTGATTGGGTCGCGCGACAAACACCTGCATGCGATCCATCGCGCGACGGGCGCGGCGGTCTGGACATTCAGGACCGGTGGCCGGGTGGAGGGCTCGCCCATTCTCTTCACCGATGGTGTGGTCTTTGGGTCAAGTGACGGCCGGCTCTACGCCGCCAGCCTCGATGCCGGCGCGGAGCTGTGGAGCCTCGATCTCGGGGAGTCGCTGGTCGCGTCACCCGCCTTCGGCGGACGCCAGCTGGTGGTCGGCGGCGACAAGGGCACGGTCTTCGCGCTGCGGGCGGGTCCCAAACCCGCCGTGAAGGTGAACTGAGGGAGTGTCGTGAAGCTCGTTTTCCTCACTGCCGGAACCGGGAGTTATTACTGTGGCGCCTGCATGCGCGACAATGCGATGGCGCGCGAGTTGCAGCGGATGGGTCATGAGGTCACGATCGCACCGCTTTACCTGCCCCTGATTCTGGATGAACCGGCGCTGGCCGGGGCGGAGCAGGTCCCGGTGTTTTTTGGCGGCATCAATGTCTTCCTCCAGCAGAAACTAGCGTTGTTCCGTCACACGCCGGCCGCCTTCGACCGTCTTCTCAATTCCACGGGGCTGTTGAAATGGGCGGCGCGGCACAGTCACATGACCTCCGCGCGGGACCACGGGGAGATGACGCTGGAGATGCTGCAGATCGACGCCAGCCGCCTGCGCAAGGAGTTGGAAAACTTGATGACGTGGCTCGAAAAGATCGAGAAACCCGACCTCGTCTGTCTATCCAACGCGCTGCTGGCCGGCTTTGCGGGTGAAGTGAAGCGGCGCATCGGGTCGCCGGTGGTGGTCTTCTTTCAAGGGGAGGACCTCTTCCTCGACGGACTGCCCGAGCCTTACCGATCGCGCTGCTGGGCGGAGCTGGCCGCGCGGCTCAAGACCGCCGACCTGCTTCTGTCGCCCACGCGGTTCTACGCGGACTACATCGGCCAGCGTCTCGCGCTGGCCCCTGGTCAGGTGAAGGTGGCCTACAACGGTATCCAGGTGGAGGGGTACTCGCCCGCGACGACGGCACCGGCGACTCCGACGATCGGTTATCTGGCCCGGATGAGTCGGGAGAAGGGACTGTGGGCGCTGGTCGATGCCTTTATTGCCCTCGCGCGCGACCACGGGGATGGCACGACGCGACTCAAGATCGGCGGTGCCGCAACCGCCGGCGACGAACGGGGCATCGCCTCCGCGAAGCGACGGCTGGCCGAAGCGGGGTTGGAGGCCCGGGTCAGCTGGCATCCCAACCTGACCCGCGAGGAAAAGATCGAGTTCCTCCGTAGTCTCACGCTGTTTTCCGTGCCGGTGCAGTACCCGGAGGCGTTCGGGCTCTACCTCATCGAAGCCATGGCCTGTGGCGTCCCGGTGGTGCAACCGCGGTCGGCGGCGTTTCCTGAATTGATTGAAATGACCGGCGGAGGCCGCTGCGTGAGCCCGGGGGATCCCTCGGCGCTGGCGACAGGCTGGAGCGAACTGCTGCGGGAACCGGACCGCTGCCGTGAGCTCGCCCGGGCTGGGCGGGACGGGGTGCTTCGGCTTTTCGGCGCCCCCACTATGGCGCAACACTTTCTCCAGGCGACAGCAGGGCTGTTGGGGACGGACCGTGCCGCTCGTCCTGTCGGAGGTACTTGAACCCTCCTCGACGAACGCGTTGCGGTCTGCATTGTTCACCTCGGTCTCCCTTTCCACGCTTCGTTCGCTCTCCTCCACCTTCACCCACTGAAATCTTATGCAATGGCTTGTCTACGTTCTCCTCACGGTCGCGACCTGGGGTCTCTATGGTGTCTTTCTGCACAGCGGTCAGCTCGCGATGGGCGACCCGGTTCTGGGGCGCTACAAGGCGTTTTTGTTCGTCGGCGTCGCCTACTTCATCATCGCGGTGCTGGCGCCGCTGCTGCTGCTCAAGGTCAACCACTCGGATTTCAATTTCCCGAGTAAAGGCGTCTGGATCTCGCTCTTCGCCGGCGCGCTGGGCGCGATCGGAGCGTTCGGCATTCTGCTCGCCTTTGGGGCCAAGGGCACGCCGACCGTGGTCATGGCCATTGTGTTTGCGGGAGCGCCGATCGTGAACGCCGTCGCCGCCACGCTGATGCATCCGCCGAAGGGCGGGCTGGCGGCGGTGCCGTGGCAGTTCTACGTGGGCATCGTGCTCGCGGCGGCGGGTGGCTGCATTGTCAGCTATTACAAGCCGGCCCCGGCGCCCAAGACCACGGCGAAGGTCGCGGCCGCCGCCCCGTCGAATCCGTCAGGTCCCCGCTGATCCGGACCTCCGGTTCCCCGGGTGCGCGACCGCCCCCGGGAAACCGCACCTGGTCGGAATGGTTGCCATGATCGACGTCTCACACGTATCCAAACAGTATGACAGCCCGGCCGGTCCGGTCCGTGTGCTGGCGGACCTCGATCTGCGGGTCGCGGCCGGGGAGTCGGTGGCGATTGTCGGTCCGTCGGGCAGCGGCAAGACGACGCTGCTCAATTTGCTCGGTGCGATGGACCGTCCATCGGCCGGCACTGTCACCATCGACGGCGTGGACGTGGGCGGGCTCGACCCGATCGCCGCGGCCCGCTTCCGCAATCGCTCGATCGGATTTGTCTTTCAACTCCACTACCTGCTGCCGCAGTGCACCGTGCTGGAAAACGTGCTCGTTCCTCGTCTGGCGGGGGGCTGGACCGAGTCGGAATCGTCGGTCCGCGCCCGGGCCGCGGCGTTGCTGGACCAAGTGGGACTGAGCGATCGTCTGTCGCACCGTCCCTGGCAGCTTTCCGGGGGTGAACAGCTGCGCGCGGCCATCGCCCGCGCGTTGATCAACCAGCCGAAGGTGATCCTGGCCGACGAGCCGACCGGGGCTCTGGACGCCGCCACGGGGGAACGGGTGGCGGATCTGCTGCTGCGCACGCACGAGGGATCCAAGGCCGCCCTCATCGTGGTCACGCACAATCCGGGCCTCGCCCGCCGTCTCCAGCGGACGTGCCGGCTGGAGTCGGGTCGGTTGATCGCCTGAGCCGGGCCTGGCCTCCGCGTCGATGTCCCCGCTGCGTTTCATCTGGCAGAGTGTGGTCCACCACCGGTTCGCCCACCTGGGCGTGTTTGCCGGGGCGGTGCTGGGGGCGACGGTGCTGCTGGGGGCGTTGGCGGCGGGGGACTCGGTCGCCGCCTCGCTTCGTCGCATCGGCGAGCAACGCATCGGGCAGGCCACCCACGTCGTGGCGGCAGGGGATCGCTTCTTTCGCGATGCGCTTGCCGCGGAACTGGCCATGGCGACCGGCGCCAAGGCGGCGCCCGTGCTGTTGGCCCGCGGCACCGCGAGCCATCCGGTCACCCGGGGCGTCGTCAACCAGGTCCAGGTCGTGGGGACCACCGCCGCGTTTTGGAGTCTCGCCCCGAAGCCCAGTCCGTCGCCGCTTACACCGGGAAAATCCGGGGTGGCGATCAACGAGACGCTCGGCGTCCGGCTCGGTCTGGCGGTGGGCGACACGCTGGTGGTGCGGCTGCAGAAGCCCGGTATCCTTTCCGGCAATGCACCGATCGCCGGCGCGGAGAGTTCGCTCGAGACGCTGCGGGTCACGGTGGCGGCGGTGGTGGGGGACGATTCCTTCGGGCGTTTCAATCTGGAGGCAACGCAGGTGCCGCCGCCCTCGGTGTTTGTTCCGATCGAGCTTCTCCAGACCGCCTATGAGCGTTCCGGCCGGGCCAACCTGCTGCTGCTCGCCAGCGACCAGTCCGAGGACGCACTCGCAGGAGCGTTGCGCCGGACGCTGCGGCTGGCCGACTATGGGCTCGCGGTGAAGTGGCTCGAGCGCGCCGGCTGTTTCGAGGTGGGCTCCGACCGGATTTTCCTCGATCCCGGACTGGTGGAGGCGATGGTCCGGGCCCGTCCGGAGGCGCAGCCGGTCGTCTCGTTTCTGGTCAACGAGCTGCGCGCGGGTGAACGCAGCACCCCTTACTCCATCGCAACGGCGACCACCTCGGCGGCCGCTCCCTTTCTTCCCTCGGATCTCGGGGCGGGCGAAGTGGTCATCCATCGCTGGCTGGCGGACGATCTGCAGGCGAAGCCCGGAGATGAAATCCGCGCGACTTACTTCCAGGTGGGAGAAGCCGACACCTTGATTGAGCGGCAGAGCACCTTTCGCGTCCGCGCGATCATTCCGCTCGAGGGCCTCGCTGCCGACCGGGCGTGGATGCCGGACTTTCCCGGGATCAGCGATGCCGCCCACACCAGCGATTGGGATCCCAAGCTCCCCCTCGATCTCAAGCGGATCCGGGATCACGACGAACGCTACTGGGACGACCATCGCGGCACGCCGAAAGCCTATTTTTCTCTCGCCGCCGGCCAGGCCATGTGGGGCACCCGCTGGGGCAATTTGACGGCCCTGCGCTTTCCGTGGGCGCGTGAGCGGGCGGACGAACTCGACCGGGTCTTGCTCGGCGCATTGCGTCCCGAACTGAACCAACTCCTACTGCGCCCGATCCGCTCGTCCACCCAGGCTTCGGCCACCTCGGCCGTCGACTTCGGGGGCCTGTTCCTCGGACTGAGCTTTTTCCTGATCGCGGCGGCCTTGGGACTGGTGGCGCTGTTGTTTCAGCTCAGCCTGCGGCAGCGCACACGCGAGGATGCGCTGTTGGGAGCCGTGGGCATGGAGCCGCGCCAGCTTCTGCGCTGGCGACTCGGCGAGGGCGCGTTGATCCTGGTGATCGCCGTGGTGATCGCCGTCCCTTTGGCGTCACTCTACACCCGCGGCATTCTCGCCTACCTGGAAACCATCTGGGCGGGGCAGGGTGCGGGACCGACGTTCGTTTTTGCGATGCAACCGCAGTCGATCGCGATCGGAGGAGGCGTGTTCCTCGCGTCCTCCCTCGGAGCGATCTGGCTGGCCCTTCGCGGCCAAAGCCGGCGCGCCCTTTCGATCCGCCTCGCGGCGAATGTCGAGGAGACGACGGCCCCGCCGGCGGCGCGGCGGTCTTCCCTGCTTGTGGCGGTGATCGCCGCGCTCGGCGCGGCCGGAGCGATGGCCGCGTCGGGCCGGGCGCTCCCTCCGCAGGGTGCGTTTTACCTCGCCGGATTTGCGTCCCTGGTGGCCGGACTGGCGCTCTGCCGCGCCTGGCTGTCACGCACACCGCGACCAGGCCGGGACGCCGCCCTGCACCCGTCCTACCTCGGCGCCTTGAATCTCCGGGCGCGGCGGGCGCGCAATCTTGCCGTCGTGGGGTTGATCGCCACCGCGGTCTTCATGGTCCTTTCGGTGGCTTCGTTCCGCAAGCACGTCGGATCCGACTGGTTGGAGCACGGGAGTGGGACCGGCGGGTTTGCCCTCTGGGTGGAGACGACCGTGCCGCAGAATCCGGCCCGCGACCGCACGCTCCGGGGATTCGAGCTCTTCGGACGGGCGACGGCCGACATCGGTTTGGTCGTTCCGTTTCGAGTCGGAGCCGGTGACAACGTCAACTGCTTCAACCTCAACACCACCCTCCAACCCCGATTGCTCGCGGTGGACGCCGGCGTGCTCGCCGCGCGCGGTGCGTTTCGGATCAAGGGCGCTCCCGGCTGGGAAGCGCTGCAGGTCCGGCCGGACGCCGGGGCCGGGGAGGCGATACCGGCCTTCGTCGACGAAAACACCCTGCTCTGGGCGCTGAAGCGCAAGGTGGGCGACGTATTGTCCTACACCGACGAGAACGGGCGCACGTTCGACGTGAAGCTGGTGGGTGCGCTGCCGGACTCGCTCTTCCAGGGTCACGTGATCATCGACGAGGCCCGATTCCTCGAAAAGTTCCCCTCCAGTCCGGGGTACTCCCTGTTCCTCGCCGATGCGAAAACGACCGGTCCGGGCCTCGCCGGCGTCCGGGATCGTCTGCGTACAGCCGCGTCGGATACGGGTGCGCGCGTCGAATTGACGCGGGACGTGCTCGCCGCTTTCCACCAAATCGAAAACACCTACATCGCCATCTTCACCGTGCTGGGCACGCTGGGCGTGGTGCTGGGCAGTCTCGGGCTGGTCATTGTCGTGACACGCAGCCTGCAGGACCGTCGTGGGGAATTCGCAGTGCTCACCGCCATCGGCCTGCCGTCCTCCGTGTTGGCCCGGATGATTGTCGCGGAGTTCGGCAGCCTGGTGGTGTGGGGACTGGCGATCGGTGCTGTCGCCTCGATGCTCGCGATCCTGCCGGCCCTGACCGCGCTGCCCGCCGGGCCCGCGCTGCTTCTCGTCGCCCTGCTCCTGAGCGGGGTGCTGGTGTTGAACCTGGTCTGCGGCTGGCTCACCTTCCGGTGGTCGTTGCGCGGTCTCCGACCGGCGTTGGGGTCGGCGGCTCTGTAGCGGGAGCAACGGGCGGGGTCAGTTTGCGGTGGGACCACCGCCAGGAATCGAGATTCGACCAGCGATCCACCGTGAGGCGCACCTCGAGTTCGTCGCCGACGTCGAAGGTGTCGTACTCGGTGCGCAAGATGCGATACCCCCAATGCGGCGCCCGACCCGGATCGAGGGGGCCGGAGCTGAGCACGAGGTCGGCGTCGACGCGCGTGCGGAAGAAGATGACAAAACCGTCCAGCCGTCCGGCGTGCAGGACGGTGCGGGTGATCACGAGGCTCTTGGGCAGCGTGGCTTCGTCCACGCTCTGCAGATCAAAGGTCAGCGCCGGGGCGGGCGTGCCGAGAAAGTGCTCCACGAAGGTGGGGTCGCTGCTGCGGCACTGGTAGTAGTCGGAGTTCTGCGGGCGATCGCGTTCGAGCGCCGAGTAGTCGTAGCCGCACACCTTCAACTCCCAGATGAAGGGCACGTGGCGGTCATCGCGCACCTTGACCGGTTCGCAGAAGAACTCGAACTGACTCGGCAGGATGCGCCCGCCGGGTTTGAGCAGGCGGTTGCGCAGGTCGCAGACGTTGGCGACCATGCCTTCGTCGAACAGGCAGTCCCCCATCTGTTCGTGCAGGATGACATCGACCCGTCCCGCGACGGAAAACTCCGTGCTGTGGGCGGCGATGAATTCGACGCGTTCCAGCTTGTTGGCATCGGCGAGGACGCGAGCGGTGTCGAGGATCGCGGAATGATCAATGGCGTAAACGCAGGCGGCTCCCTGGCGCGAGGCGAGCGCGGCGAGGATGCCGGTGCCCGTGCCTAGATCGATCACCCGGTCCCCCGGCCGGATGTGGCGCTCAATGGCGGCCCGGTAGAACTCCATGCGAGGCGGGTCCGCCAGCATGCGCTCCTGTTCGTAAAAGCTGGAGAAGTAGTTGCCGTTGAAGTCGCGATAATCCTCCTCCACCGTGCGGCGGATCCGGAGAAGCCGGCGCAGGGTCGAAAGCAGACGGTGGCCGAAACGGCGAAGGGAGAAGTAGGCCATGAAATCCCGACCGATGCGGCATCCGGGTCAACCAGACTGCCCGGAGTTCCGGCCAAGTGCAATCGCAAGCGGCGGACGCCGCCGGCACCACAGATCCGTCGACGTTGGGAGCTCAGCGGGACGCGGCGGAGGCGGGCCCAAGTCCGAGCACGGCTTGGACTTTTTCGGCCAGCGCTGCCTCCGAGATGGGTTTCATCAGATGCCCTTGGATGCCGAGTTGGTGGAGTTGCGCCATCACACCATGATCGGCTGGGGACGTCAGCATCACCACCGGGATGGCCTGGAGCGTGGGATTCGAGCGCATCATCGTGAGCAACTGCAAACCACCCATGGTCGGCATGCTCACGTCGAGCAGGATCAGGTCGGGCAGGGCACGCTCCATCGCGAACAAGGCATTGTAGCCGTTGGTCGCTTCGCTCAGTTCGCAGCCCAGGGGAGCGAGCGCGCGCTGGGCCAGCAGACGGACGGCCTTGGCGTCATCGACCGTGAGAATCCGGGGACGCCGGGCGACGGGAGCGGGTGAAGTCATGTTCAGACGGGAAGGGATGCGCGCAGGAACGGGGAAAGGCAACGACTCCGTGACGACCGATCGAAACAACGACCTAGACCCATGCCACTGGTCTATCCGGCCGCAACGCGCGCCTAGAGCAAGGGACTGAACAGCCGGGCCGCGCTGTCCCGCAGACGCACGGGCAGGCTGCGGTCGTCGATTTCTTCAAGGGTCATTTCCCGGCTGCGAAGACGCTGGCGCTCGAACCAGTCCGTCACGGTGCGCGCCAGTTCCGGGTCGTAACACTCCACGTTGAATTCAAAGTTCAATCGCAGGCTGCGCGGATCCCAATTGGTGCTGCCGACCAAGGTCCAGGCGTCGTCGATGACGAACAGTTTCGAGTGGTCGAAGGGTGGGGGACTCAGCCAGATCCGGCAGCCGCGTTCCAGCACCTGCCACCACATCGCCATGGAGGCCCACTCGACGAAGCGCAGGTTGCCGCGGGCCGGCAGCAGGATGTCGACCGTGGCGCCACGCATGGCGGCGAGGTTGAGCGCGGCGATCAAAGTGGGTTCCGGCAGGAAGTAGGGGGTGGCGACGCGTACGGACCGCTTCGCCGTCGACAGCGCGGCGAGCAGCGTCCAGCGCAGCTTTTCGAAGTCTTCGTCCGGTCCGTCGGAAATTCCCCGGGCAAGAACCGGACCGCAGGGTTCGAGCGGGAAAAACCACGGCTCGCCCCGCAGGGCCTCCTGAGTCGTGAAAAGCCAGTCGTCGGCGAAGGTTTCCTGCAGGTGCGCGACCACGGGGCCCTGCAAACGAAAATGCAAGTCCTGCACCGGATACGCGGGCGACCTGGCCAGCCAGTGGCCCGCGCGGAGGTTCATGCCGCCGGTGAATCCGACGCGGCCGTCGACCACCAGCAGTTTCCGGTGGTTGCGCAGATTGAGGGAGAGGGAAAGATGGAAGGGCAGGGCCGGAAGAAACCTCGCATGGGGAATTCCTCGTTTCCGCAGGGTTCCGATGATGGTCGGCCACGAGTAGTAGGCGCCGGTGGCGTCGACGAGGACGCGCACCGCCACCCCGCGCCGGACGGCGGCCTCGAGGGCGTCAGCGAACAGCAGTCCCACCGCATCGCGATCGAAGATGTAGGACGCCAGCGTCACGGAGTGCCGTGCGCTCGCAATCGCCTCGAGCATGGCCGGGTAGGCTTCGTCGCCATTGACCAGTACGTCGACCCGGTTGCCCGGCAGCAGAGGCCGAGCCAGCACCTTGGCGGTGGTGCTGGCCAGCAGGGTCAGGTGCCGCTGATCCTCGGGCAGGCGGGTGGCCAGCTCCTGGGGGTCGCACGCGGTGACGACCTGGGGTGCGCGAAAGCGGACGAGATCGCCGCGCAGCAGGGCCGCGCGCCGCTTGATCCGGTTCACTCCGAACAGAAAATAGAGCACCGTGCCGAGCAGCGGCAGAATCCAGATCAACCCCACCCAAAGCGTGGCCGAGCGACTGTCCCGCTTGTAGAGCAGGGCGCGCGCCGAGGCGAACAGGGAGACCGCCAGGGTGAACCCCGCCAGGAGGTACTGCCAGATCTCGGCGAGGGTATCAACGTGTCTCATACGTTCTGCGCCTCCGGGGCCGCCCCGGAGGCGCAGGACTTCCCCGGCTAGTCCTTGAGGTCCTCCGGCTTGGGTTCGGGCAGGAATTGAGTCAGGATCGCGCCGACCAGCGCGTAGGCCCCGGCGACGCAGGCGCCGACGAGGGCGACTCGCGCCGGATCGGGCTTATCCGAGGCGGAGAGCGTCAGCGTGATCCAGGCGGCGGCGGTGCCCAGCACCCGGCCGCCGATATTCGCCGCAAAACTCTCGCCGGTTCCGCGCAGGTGCACCGGAAAGACCAGCGGGATGTAGTTTCCCCAGAAGCTGAACTGCGCGACCGTGACGACCCCGGCGACGAAGATGCCCGCCTTGATCAGTCCGAGACTGTCGGCCTCGCCCAGCTGGCCCGAAATCCACCAGAAGAGCAGCGGGACGAAAATGAGCGAAGGGATCTGAAAGACCCGGAACAAGGTGCGCCGGCTGATGATGACCACCGCGAGCACGGCGAGTAGAAAACGACCCAGCAACCCGCCGATTTCCTGCCAGAGGGTGACGCTGGCGACGACCTGATCGCTCGCGTTGCCCGCGGCCTGCCGCATTTCGCGCTGGGCCACCGGATCGGGTTTCTGCGCGGCCTTGGCCGCGGCCATGGCGGCGGCTCCCTTTTCCTTGGCGATCGCGCGGACCGCCACGTGCCCGGACTCGGCCGGGGTGCCGATCCGCTGGGCTCCGATGATCTGCGGCAGCTGCTGGATCGCGCCGAAGGCGATACCGTAACTCCCGGCGAAGAGCAGCGTCGTCAGAATGGTCGTGCGCCGCAGTTCCGGGGCAAACAGCGCGGCGATGCTGGGACGTTTGAGGGTCCCGGTTTCCCGCTTCCGCTGCCAAGCCGGGGACTCCGGCAGGAAGGGCCGGATCAGGATCAAAGGCAGCGCCGGCAGCACGCCGGAAATCAAGGTGTAGCGCCAGGCCTCGTGGCCCCCGTGAATCGCCGGGAAGTCGAGGGCCCACTTTGCGGCGAGGATGTTGGCCCCTGCGACCAGCAGGCCGCCGAAGGACGAGAAGGCCTGGGTGTAGCCCAGCACCTTTTCCCGCTGAGCCGGAATCGTGAAGATTTCCGCCAGCCATGCGACCGCGGCGACGAATTCGACGCATACCCCGATGAAAACCAGGCACCGGAAGAACAACAGCTGCGGTAGCGAGGTGGCGAACCCGGCGGCAAAGGCGGAAAAGGCGTAGAGCAGAATGCTGTACGTCAGCACCCGCCGGCGGCCGAATAGGTCGGTCAGGTAACCGCCCAGCAGTCCAAAGACGCCGCCCGCGATGGCCGGCACGAAAAACAGCGTGCGCGCCCAGCGCACGTACTCCTCGCCTCCCGGCGACCACAGCGCCGCGGCCCGGGCGCGCTCCATGCCCCCGGAGACCAAGGCCTCCACCAGCGGCGCGCTCAGGGCGGCGATCGCGGGCTTGATGATCAGGGGGAGCATCAGGAGCTCGTAAATGTCGAACGCGAAGCCGATGGCGGCGATCGTGCAGATCAGCCACTGGGTGCGGGAGAGCCCCGATTCCTGGGGCACAGCGGAGGTGGGGCTGGAGCTCATGAGGGCAATCGTGTCAGGAACGAGCTCCCGACTTCAAGTGGCGAGACAAACTTTCTCGACGTATTGACCGCGCATTGAACCTGCGCACGATGCCGATGGGTGGGCCGGCCCGGCCACCCTTCCCACCCGCCGCCGGGCGATTCCTGAGTCCCGCCTGTTTACGCCGACCGACGTATGAAACCGACCTCTCGTCTCCCCCGCATCGGAGTCCTCCTCTCCGTCGTTTCTCTTCCCTGGCTCCACCCGCTGACTGCCGCGGAAAGCTCCTGGACCACCTGGCGGGGCCCCTCCGGCGCGGGCATTGCCGCCGGCGCCCAGCCCCCCACGACCTGGAGCGACCAGCAGAACATCAAATGGAAGGTCAAACTGCCGGGCAGTGGTTTCTCCACGCCGATCATCTGGAAGGACCGGATTTTCCTGCTCTCGGCGATTGAAACGACGGAGGAGCAGCCCGCCGCCGCGGCCGCGCTTCCCCCGCCGGCAGCGAAGGAAGAGGGCGACACCCGGCGTCGTCGGGGCGGGTTTGGCGGAGGACCGAAACCGACCCGGTTCCATGACTTTGTCGTCATGGCGGTCGATCGGAAGACGGGCGGGATGCTCTGGCAAAAGACGGCCCGGCGGGAGGTGCCTCACGAGGCCCGGCACGAAACCAACACCTACGCCTCGGCCTCGCCGGTCACCGATGGCAAGCGGCTCTATGTGTCGTTCGGTTCGCGCGGGCTGTACTGCTACGATCTGGACGGGGTGCTGCAGTGGGAGAAGGACCTGGGCGATATGCAGACCCGGGGGAGTTTTGGCGAAGGTTCGTCCCCGGCGCTGGCGGGCGACCGGCTGATCGTGCCGTGGGACCATGAGGGGCAGTCGTTCATTGTCGCGCTCGACACCCGGACGGGTGCGGAGGTCTGGCGCCAGGCCCGGGATGAACGGTCGAGCTGGTCCACGCCGCTCATCGTCGAGGTCAATGGCCGGTGGCAGGCGGTGGTGGCCGCCACCAAACGCACCCGCTCCTACGATGTGGCCACGGGTGAGGTGGTCTGGGAGGCAGGCGGCCTGACCCCGAATGTCATTCCCACACCGGTGACCGGCCACGGTTTGGTGTATGTCATGAGTGGATTCCAGGGGAATTCCATCCAGGCGATCAAGCTGACCGCCCGGGGGGACGTCACTGATACCGACAACATTGTCTGGAGCGCCCGCAAGAGCGCCCCCTACGTGCCCTCGCCTGTGCTCTCGGGGGACCGCCTTTACGCGAGCAAGAGTCGCGATGCCTTTCTTTCGTGCATGAATGCACTGACCGGCGAAGTTCACTACCAGGACCAGCCGTTGGGCGGCCTGGGTGGTCTCTATGCGTCACCGGTGGCGGCCAACGGCTACCTCTACGTGGCGGGCCGCGATGGCACCGTGCTGGTGCTGAAGGACCAGACCACCTATGAGGTCGTGGCGACGAACAAGTTGAGCGACCGCATCGATGCCTCTCCGGTCATGGTCGACCGCGAGCTCTTCCTCCGCGGCCACCAGTTCCTCTATTGCATCGCGGAAGGATGAGCGGCCGCCCCCGTCGCGGGGGATCATTGTAGGGCTGCCCCTCGCGGGCACGCCTAGGTTTGTGCGCGGGCGTGAAGTGTTCAACGCCAGGCGTGGCCGCGAGGGCCAGCCCTACAGGGGGAGCGGGGACGGGCGAACGTTGAACGCTGAACGCTGAACTTCTAACGCCGAAGTGATTCGGGAAATTCCGAGCTTCCGCTCTTCACTCTTCGCCCTTCGCACTTCGCACTTCACCGCTCCGCGGTGCCGGTGTGGCCGTGAGGGCCAGCCCTACAGGGGGAGGGGGGACGGGCGAACGCTGAACGCTGAACTTTTAACGCGGAAGTGGTTCGGAAATTCCGAGCTTTCACACTTCACTCTTCGCCCTTCACTCTTCACCGCTCCGCGGTGCCGGCGTGGCCGCGAGGGCCAGCCCTACAGGGGGAGGGGTTAGTACACGAGGAGAGATTAGAGGCGCACGCCGACGGATGCGATGAAGGTGCGGGGCTCGCCGTATTGGAATGTCCCGTTCAGGTAGTGCTCATCGGTGAGATTGCGGACGTTCAGGCGGAGGTCGACGGGCAGGTCGCGCACGCGGGTCGCGTAACCGACCACGGCGTCGACCAGCGCGACGGCGTCACTCACGATCGGCACGGTCCAGCTCGGATGCTCGTAGGTCTCTCCCAGGACCGTGACACCTCCGCCGATGTACGCGCCGCGCAGGCGTCCGGTGGTGAAGGTGTACTTGTTCCAAAGACTGACCGTGTAGCGCGGTACGGACTCGAGATGCGAACCGACCTCGCGTGCATCGGAGGGGTTGGAGACTTCGTTCTTGGTGAAGAAGTAACTCGCGCTGACCAGGGCCTGATAATTGGCCTGCGGAGTCCAGACCCACTCCGTTTCCAGTCCCCGCGTCCGCGTCTGACCGGCGGCTGTGCGGACGGTGGCGCCGGGCAGCTGGTAGAGCACCTGGTTGGTTGTATCGATGTCGAGCCGCGACGACTCTTCATTGGTGAAGTAACTCAGAGTGCCGAGCAGCAGGCCTTCGCGGAGGTCGAGCTTGGAACCCACTTCCCAGCCCTGCCCCAGGAGATCGGCGGCGAGAAAGCGCACCGGGATGACGGCGGGCGGGCGGTAGGTCGGAAGCGTCGGGTCGCCCTGCGTGGCCCGGATGGCGGCGAGATCGGCGGTCTGCTGGCGCTGCGGCACGAAGGTTTTGCTGAAGCTGCCGTAGAGACTGAGCGTCGGGTTGATCCGTACCAGGGCGCCGAATTGGGGCAGGAGCTTGCGGGTCGCGAAGTCTTCATCCCGGCCGTCCCGGTTGTCATCCGTTGGCCGGTGGTTGGTGATCTCGCGACCACCGACGAGCGTGCGCACGCGGTCGTCGAAGAACGACGACTGGAGCACCCCGTAGAAAGAATTGGAGTGGCCGCCTCCCTTGCGCACCACCCCGGGTTCCTGGTAGCTGGCGCCGTATTGATCGCGCAGGAGTTGCAGCAGACTCGGCAAGGGGCCGGAGCTGGCGGAGTAGGTGATGATGCGGGAGGTCGCCACGGTCACGGCGCTGATCACATCCTTGCCGCCGTCGTGCTGGAACCCGGCGAGCAGGTCGTGCCGGCCGACCTTGCGCAGGTCGAACTTGTAGGCTGCCTCGAGGCGCGCTGAAAACGTCAGACCGCCCGGCTTGAAGTCCGAGATCGAGCTGCGCAGTCGCTGGCCCGCGACCGGACGGAGGCCGTTGAATTCGCGGCGCATGCGATGGCTGTCGACCTGCTGGAAAATCCCGCGCACCGCGAATTCGCGGCTCGGCACCCATTCGCCTTCGAGGGTGGTGGTCTTGTTGGCGTAGTTGTCGCGCCCGTCCGGACCATTGTAGTTGAAGGAGTCGTTGGGAAAGAAGTCGTCGGAAAAGATGCCCGGGTAGGGGGGCACGTTGGGCCCGAGTGTACGGGAGATGAAGGCGTCCACGCCTTCCGGAGTGGCGCGGCCGGTGGTGATCGGCTGCCCGGCGGCGTCGCGCACCGCGCCGTTTTCCAATTGTGGATACGTGGACGGCCGCGGCAGGCCACGGAGATCGTAGAGCTGGATCGCCTCGCGGTCGCGCTGCTGGAAGAGCGGGTGGCTGACCACGGTGTGGGGGCGGCGCCCGGCCTCGCGGTCGAGGTTGCTGTAGCGGGCGGTGAAGGTCAGCTCCGACAGCGGCTTCCAGGTCAGGCCGGCGCTGTAGAAGTCCTCTTTTGTGAACATCGAGTCGATGTTGCTCTCCTCGTCGGTGTGGCCGAGCACCACGCTGTAGGCGAGGCGGTCCTTGATCAGCGGCCCGGTCGAACGCAGCACGGCGCGTTGGTGACCGAAGGAGCCGAACGAGGTGTCGAGAGAGTGGCGGGCGACGAAGCTCGGCTTGACCTTGATCAGGTTTACGGTGCCGCCCGGGTTGGAGATGCCGGCAAACACGGCGTTGGGCCCCTTCACCACCTCGATGCGGTCCACATCATAGAGGGTCAATCCGGCGCCAGCCGGCAGGCCGTTGACGAATTGGGGTCCGGTGTAGCCGCGGATGAGGATCATGCTCTCGTCCTTGACCTGAAGTGCGACGGAGCTGGCGGAACGGAGGACGTCGACCAGCTGGTTGCCGGCCTGGTCGCGGATGAACTCCTGCGACACGATGCTGATGTTCAGCGGCGTGTCCTTGATCAGTCCGGCCGTGCCTGTGCCCGTGACGGCCGCGCCGACCCGGTACCCTTGGTCCTTGGGGGTGCGCACCTCAAACGGACTCAGGGTGATCGGCGCCTTCGCTCCGGCCGGGGTCTCCAGTTCCTTGGCCGCCGGGCTGTTCTGCGCGGCCAGGCGGTGGTCGGAAACGACCAGTGAGACGAGGGCACAGAGCGAGACGATTCGGGTGGGGAGCGAAGCGTGCATCATGGAGATCAGGTATGGGGTTCACCAGAACCAGCGGCGAGGAAAAGTCACCTCATTAATCCTTTCAATTCGAGCGGGTGACCCTATGCGCAGTTCGCGGGTTCCGCAATCGGAAGGCTGGAGTCGCTCAACGTTGAGCCGAGCCCACCCGCCACCGGGCGCGATCGCCAGCGTCGCCGTCGGGGTTGAGAATCTGCGGGACTCGTGTTTTCTTGGCGTCCGTTCCGGCCGGTGGAGGAGGTCTCGGCCTGCCGGAATGCCGTTTCCTTTCGATCATGAAAACCATTGCTGCGGTCCTGGGTGGGTGCGTCGCCGGCCTGTTTGCGTCCTCGTTGCCGGCTTCCGACTGGAACCAGTGGCGGGGACCGGAACGCACCGGGGTGGCCTCGGGCTTCACCCTGCCCAAGCCGGGTGAGGCGGGTTCCTTGGTCGCGGCCTGGTCGGTGGTGGTGGGAGAAGGACACGCCTCCCCCGTCGTTTCGGCCGGACGCGTGTATGTCTTTGCCCGGGAAGGGGAGCAGGAGGCCGTGCGCTGCCTTGACCTCGAGACCGGACGAGAGCTCTGGCGGGATGTGTATCCCGTTGCATACGACATGAACCCGGCGGCGCGCGGGCATGGCAAAGGTCCGAAGTCGACGCCCGTGGTGGCGGACGGTCGGGTGTTCACCTTCGGCATTCAGGGACACCTGTCCGCCTACGACGCCCGCACGGGGGCGCTGCTGTGGCGCAAGACGTTTGGGCAGGAGTACAAGGAGACCTCGCCGGCTTTCGGTACCTCGGTGTCGCCGCTGGTCGACGGATCGCGGGTCATCGTGCACGTGGGGGGCGAGGACAGCGGGGCGCTCACCGCGTTCGATGTCGCGACGGGCCAGGTGGTCTGGAAGTGGGCCGGGGACGGTCCGGCCTACACGTCGCCCATCATCGCCGCGCCGGGAGGGGTCCGGCAGCTCATCACGCAGTCGCAGAAACGCTGCCTGGCCGTCGATCCGGAAACCGGGGTGCTACTGTGGGAGATTCCGTTCACGACTCCCTACGACCAGAACATCGTTACTCCGGTCGTCTCCGGCGACGTCGTGATCTTTGGGGGCATCCGCAATCCTTTGTTCGCGGTCCGAGTTTCCCGGGGCTCTCCTCCGGTCACCGTCTGGGAATCGAGGGAGATTTCGCAGTACATGAGCTCCCCGGTGCTCGACGGCCACCGGCTCTACGGCATGTCGGACAAACATCGCGGAAGCCTGTTCACCCTGGATGCGAAGACCGGGACGGTCCTGTGGAAGAGCGAAGGGACGCTGGGGTCGAACGCGTCCGTCACGGACGTGGGACCGGCGTTGCTCGTGCTCACGGACCGCGGTGAGCTGACCGTGCAGGACAAGAAAGGGGACGCTCTGGTCGCACGCGCGAGGTATCAGGTGGCCGATGCGCCGGTCTGGGCCTCGCCCGCGGTGGTGGGAGATCGCCTCCTGATCAAGGGCAAGACGACCCTCGCGCTTTACGGTTTTGCCGGGGCCGCACCGACCGCCGATTGAGGGAGGCAGCGGAGAGGGACAGGTGGGTTGCGCGCCCGCGGTGCGTTTCGCCCGCTTGACGTGGAACGACGGGCGACCTTGGCTCGCGGGGTGACACCCCCGCCAGACTCTCCGTCCTGTGCGCATCCTCTCACCCGCCGTACCTTCGTGCTCGGATCGGCGGCCGCCGCCACGTGGGTGTTCTCCTCTGGCCCCGACCGGCTGCGGGCGGCGACGCCCGCCGCTCCGTACCCGTTTACGCTCGGCGTGGCCTCGGGTGACCCCAGTCCGTCCGGGGTGGTCCTGTGGACCCGCGTGGCCTCGCGTCCCCTCGAGCCGGGCGGAGGCATGCCGGCCGCTCCCGTGGCCCTGTGGTGGGAAGTGGCCGAGGACGAAGCGTTTTCGGCGATCGTCCGATCAGGCAACACCGTGGCGAGCCCCCAGTGGGGCCACACCGTCCATGTCGAAGTCGAGGGTCTGCGTCCGGAACGCTGGTACTGGTATCGGTTCAAGGCGGCGGGGCACATCAGCCCCACCGGACGAACCCGCACGCTGCCGCCGGCGGGGGCCACACCCGAGCGGTTGCGTTTCGCCTTTGCCTCGTGCCAGCACTACGAGGACGGACTTTTCACCGCCTATGAGCACCTGGCGCGCGAGGAGCTCGATCTCGTGGTGCATCTGGGCGACTACATTTACGAAGGTGCCGGGCGCGACGGCTCGGTCCGCCGCCACCTGGGCGGTGAACTCACCACGCTCGACGAATACCGCATCCGTTACGCCCTCTACCGGCTCGATCCGGCCCTGCAGGCGGCCCATGCCAGCGCGCCCTGGATCGTGACCTGGGATGACCATGAGGTGGCGAACAACTACGCGGGGGACATCCCGGCCCGGCCGGCGACGCCCGAAGCCTTCCGGAAACGCCGGGCCGCTGCGTACCAGGCCTATTATGAATCGATGCCGCTCCGCCGGTCCGCGGTGCCGCGCGGCCCGGACATGCTGCTTTACCGGCGCCTGGCCTACGGCCGGCTCGCTTCGTTCCACGTTCTTGATACACGCCAGTACCGGACCGACCAGCCCCAGGGGGACGGCCGGAAGCCGCCGTCCGACGTGCTGCTCGACCCCGCGGGCACGCTGCTGGGCGAAAAGCAGCGCGAGTGGCTCTTTGACGGGCTGGAGCGCTCGCCGGCTTCGTGGAACGTGCTCGCCCAGCAGGTCATGATGGCCCGGGTCGACCGCGCGCCCGGCGAAGCCGTGGAGTTGAGCATGGATCAGTGGTCCGGTTATGAATACGAACGCCGTCGCCTCCTGCGACACCTGCGCGACCGGTCGGTCCGGAACCCGGTGGTGCTGACGGGCGACATCCACAGCAACTGGGCGAACGAGCTCGCGGTCGAGGCTGGACCCGCGCCGGCGGAGAACGTGGCGGTGGAGTTTGTTGGCACCTCGATCTCGTCAGGCGGGGATGGCCTCGCGGTGCCAAAGTGGGCCGAGTCGGCGCAGGCGGAAAATCCCTTCGTCAAGTTTGTGAACCAGGAGCGTGGGTACGTCCGCTGCGAGGTGACCCCGGAGCACTGGACCACGGACTACCGCACCGTTCCCTATGTGTCGCGGCCCGGTGCGCCGATCCAAACCCGGGCGACGTTCGCGGTGGAGTCCGGCCGTCCGCTGCTACGCCGGGTCGAACCGCCGAGGGGCTGAGGGCGGAGCGGGCCTGCGCCGGAGCGCCCGTCGTGTAGCTTGCCAACGCTCCTCGCGTGGCGTAGGCAGGGCGGAGTCGCATGACTCCGTCGCCCCCCACCCCTGGTCAGTCAGGACAACGCACGCTCGCTGCCATTCTCTTCACGGATGTCGTCGGGTTTAGCGCCCGCATGCAGAAGGACGAGGCGACGACGCTCGAGTTGCTGCAAAAGGACTTCGACGCCATGCGACGCGTCTGCGAGGCCCACCAAGGTTCGGTGCTGAAGAGCACGGGTGACGGGCTGTTGATGACGTTTTCGAGTGCGGTGCATGCCGTGGCCTGTTCGCTGGCGATGCAGCGTCAGTTTGCTGCGGTGGAGAGTGTCCCGGGTGCCCCGGAACCGCTGCTGCACCGGATTGGGATCCACCTCGGCGATGTGCTCATTCAGGGACAGGATGTGATGGGCGATGGCGTCAACATCGCCGCTCGCTTGCAGGCCGAGGCGGAGCCGGGCGGGATCTGCATTTCGCAAACGGTCTATGACGTGGTGAAGAACAAGCTGGAGCTCCACGTGCTCAGCCTCGGAGCGCGCGATCTCAAAAACATTTCGGAAACCATCCCCGTGTACCGGCTGATGATGGGCCCGGGTTCGGCGGCGGCCCTGCGTTCGGATGGACGAGCCGTGTCGAGCCGGCGCGGACTCATCGGGTCTCTCGTGGTCGCGGTGGTGGTGGTCGCAGGGCTGGGTGGATGGCTGTGGCACCAGCGCTCCCAGGAGCCCGCGCCCGCCGGCGGGGTAGCGGTGCTGGCGACGCCTCCGCCCGCCGGCGAGCCGCTTCCCGTGCCTCCGACCCCGGTCCCGGTGCAGGCCGCGGCGCTGGCAGAGCTCGAAGCCGACATTGAGGAACGCCTGGATTTGATGGAGCACGTGCGCGCCCAGTATCTAAATGCCTATGACTTTCAGGGTTTGGCTCGCGCGGTGCGGGAGAAGAGCGAGCCGGCCGCCGCCCGCATTGCCCAGCTGCCAAAAGTGGCCCGGACCATCGATCAGATGGAAGGCATGATGGAGTGGCTGTTGGTCACGCTGCGGAAGTACAGCCGCCAGCGGCCGCTGGCGGTGCCGGATGGATCGAAGGACCCGACGCGGGAGATGAAGGTGTTTCTCTCCCCGGACAAACGGTTCGTTTTTCTTGAGCACGGGGAGAGCAAGCCCCGGCTTCTCGCCGACCTGAAGCCGGAGGAACTGGGTGCGATTGTGGTCGCCGCCATCTGGCAGACCAAGCCTCCGGCGTCGCGGGAGGTCTTCTTGGGTGCGGTGGCGTTTTCCAAGCTGTATTCCCTGCCCAAGATGCAGGAGGCGCTGTTCCGCATCCGGCCCCGCGCCGGTTCGAAATAGGGTTCGTTTGGGGACAGGTTCGGCGTCATTCCGGGCTCGATTGTCCGTCCCGTGCCTGCCAGCGTCTGCCGCCGTGTCCGCCACCCCCCCCGGCGGTGTAGCCTTGTTTGGATGACTGGAATCCCATGAACCGTTCTTCGTTGGCCTCTGCCTTTGTGGCCCTGCTCTGGCTTGGTGGTGCGGTCGCGCCCCTCGGGGCGGCCGGTGATGTGATGCACGCGGTGCGGCGCAAAGACACCGCGCGCTGGAGGGAACTGCTGCGTGAACCGTCGGAGGTGAACCTGCGGGATGGCGCCGGCAACACCGCGCTGCACTTCGCGGCGTTGAACCACGACGTGGCGGCGGTGGAGGCGCTGGTGGGCGCGGGAGCGGACGTGAATGTCCGGAATGCGGCGGAAGCGACGCCCCTCCTTTATGGCGCCGGTCACGCGGAGATCGTGCGGCTGCTGCTCGCCGCGGGGGCGGCGCCTGAGGTGCGCTCTCGGTTATCGATGACCCCGCTGAGCGTAGCGGTGGCGCATCCGGAGGGTTTCGAATCGGTGGAACGCCTGATCGCCGCCGGGGTCGACCCGCGGGCGCATGGGCCGGTGGGTCGTTCGGTGATTCTCAACTATGCGATCCAGGCTGGCAATCGCCGGACGATCGACCTGTTGCTGGCGAAGGGAGTCCAGGTCGATCCCGAGAAGGCGTATCCACCGGTGGTCGCCGCGGCGCTCATGGGTGACCTGACCACCGTGCGGCTGCTGCTCGACCGTGGCGCCGATCCCAATCGTGATGGCGGTTTCGCGGGGCATGCCTTGAACACGGCATTGTACGCCGGACATCCGGCGGTGGCGCTTGAGCTGATCGAGCGCGGAAGCGATCTGGGCCTGCGTTCGCCGGAGGGTCATGGGACGCCGCCGATGGTGTGGTCCGCTTACAACGATCCCGGCGATCCGGCGGTCGCGCGCCGGCTCGTTGAACGTGGGGTCAAGGTCACTACAGCCAACGACGCGGGCGTGACCGCGCTCGACTTTGCCCTGCGCATGGGTCCGCATTCGCCCTTGTCGGAGTACCTGCGCACGCAGGGGGCGAAACCATCGGTTCACCGCCGCGAGAAGCGTATCCCGGAGCGTGCCGTGCCGGAGGCGTGGGCGGAACGCGTGGCTTTGGTCCGGGAGCGTGTGCCCGCCGCCCTTCACCTGCTCCAGCGCAGTTCGCGGGCCTTTTTGAACAATGCGTTTGTCCAGAAGGCGCAGTGCATCTCCTGCCATGGACAGGATCTCCCGGCGGTGGCCATCGAAATGGCACGCGATCGAGGGTTCCCGGTGGATGAACACGAAATTGGTCAGCGCCTGACGGCCCATCGGGATATGTGGGGGAAGTCGGCCGAGCGGGCCCGACAGCTGCGCGCCCCCCTCCCGGATGTTTTTGTCAGCGCGGGTTATGGCTTCTTTGGGCTCTCGGCCGTGCGCTACCCGCGGGATGAGACCACGGATGCGATCGTGCGGTATGTGCTGCGCCTGCAGCGCCGCGAGGGCGCGTGGGTGAGTTTTGACCGCCGGCCGCCGATGGAGGACGGCCCGATCGTGGCCACGGCATGGGCGGCGCTGGCGGTGCGAGACTATGCCCCGGAGGGTTTTGACGCCGAGGTGGCTGACTCGCAGGCCAGGTCCGCGGCGTGGCTGGCGCGGCAGCAACCGTCCCAGCACAACGAGCGCGTGTTTCAACTGCTGGGGCTGCGATGGAGTGGGGTGTCCTCCGACCGTGTGGAGCCCGCGCGAGTGGAGCAGCTCGTCGCCACCCAGCGACCGGATGGCGGCTGGGCACAACTTCCAGGATTGGACAGCGATGCGTGGGCCACAGGACTGGCCTTGTATGCCCTGCACGAAGCGGCTGCGATGCCGGTGACCGACCCTGTTTACCAGCGCGGTGTGGCGTATCTGCTGCGGACCCAGTTCGAGGATGGCTCCTGGTGGGTGCGCAGCCGAGTGTGGCCCTTTCAGCCGCACTTCGATGGACAGTTTCCCCATGGCAAGGATCAGTGGATTTCGCAGGGAGGCACGGCCTGGGCGACCCTGGCGCTGTTGCTGACACTCGAACCCGTCCGACCCTTGCCCCGACGGCCGGCGGCGCTCGCCCAGATCGAAGCGTATGCCCGCACCGCCGCGGAGCCCAAGCGCCCGGGCCGGGAGGCGCAGCCGGGGACGGAAGCGGCGAGGGCGGGCCCCGTGGACTTTGAGCGCGACATCCGGCCCCTGTTTCAACGGTCCTGCGCGGAATGCCACGGCGACAAAAAGACCAAGGGTGAGTTCTCCCTCGCCAGCCGTGAGCTGCTACTCAAGGGCGGAGCGAGTGGGGAACCGGCAATCATTCCCGGCTACGCTGAAGACAGCGCGCTGCTGAACTATGTGAAAGGACGAATCGAGGACCTGGAGATGCCCCCGTTGGACCGGCGTGAAACCTATCCCCCGCTGAGTCCCGCGGAGATCGAACGGCTGCGGATCTGGATCGACAGCGGAGCGCCCTGGGCCCCCCACGCCGAGGTTCCCGCCCCTCCACGCCTCGACCCCCAGCCCGCCATACCCTAGTCGGTCCACGGAGCGTACGAACGACGGCATCGCCACCGGTCAGCAACCGACGGCGACTGCTTCGAACGCCAAAAAGTAGGGACAGGTCGATTTGGGTCACCCTCCGCTCGGCCTGCGAACGACGACACAGCCACCGGCGCGGCGACCGCTTCGAGCGGCCAAAAGAAGGGACAGGTCGAATAACCCCATCGCTCACGAGGGCGCGTAAGGGACAGGCCGATTATGCGTCTGACCGAGGAGGCACCCTGCGCGACTCCCCGACCGCGGGAGACGGAGCTTCGGCGCGTGCCGGAACGAGCGTCAGGTGGATGGAGGCAGTCTCAAGAGGGAGCGTATAAGGGACAGGCGGATTTCGACCTGAGAGGGGTACCCATAAGGGACAGGCGGATTTTGCCCTTCGGGGGCCCGTCGTAGCTGCTGCGGTTCGGCAGCGTGGGTCGTGCTAGCCAGACGTCCCTTGCTGCAGCCGGCGGACCCGGTGGCGGGAATTCAGCCGGGGCACGGCGGGATTGCTCTGGTCCGAATTTCGTGGAGGCTCGGCGCCGTGCGGTGACCCCTCGATCCATGAGCCTCCCCCTCCGAATCTGTCTTTTCTCCGTCCTGCTGTCCTCGGCCGCGACCTTCCTATCTGCCCAGTCCTCGGGGCGGGCCAAGGTTCTCCCGATTCCCGGGGAGTCCTTTCAGCTCGAGGACCGCGAGGCGTTCATCATCCGTCCCTCCGCCAGAAATGCCGGTGATCGCCGCCAGCCCTGGGTCTGGTACGCACCCACCCTGCCCGGTCTGCCGGATCAGGAAGAGCGCTGGATGTTTGAACGCTTGATCAAGGCCGGGATCGCCATTGCCGGGATCGATGTGGGCGAGTCCTTTGGCAGCCCGGAGGGACGGGCCGGCTTCACGGCACTCTACCGGGAGCTGACCGAGCGTCGCGGTTTTTCCACCACCCCGGTGCTCCTCGGACGCAGCCGCGGCGGATTGATGGCCCTCAATTGGGCGGCGGAGAATCCCGAAAAGGTGGCGGGCTTTGTCGGCATTTACCCCGTGTGCAATCTCGTGAGTTATCCCGGCTTGGCCAAAGCCTGCGGAGCCTACGGCCTGACCGCGCGCCAGCTGGAGGCGGAGCTGGCGGAGCACAATCCCATCGATCGACTGGCCGGACTGGCGCGCGCCCGGGTGCCCATGATTCTCATCCATGGGGACGTCGACTTGGTGGTACCGCTGGAGGACAACAGCTTGGAGCTCCGTACGCGTTATTTCGCCCAGGGCGGTCAGGTGAAGCTGATCGTCGCCCGCGGGCAGGGACACAATCGCTGGTCCGGTTTCTTCCAAAACGAAGAGCTGCTCGACTTTGCCATCAGCCAGTCCCGGCGCTGACCAGCCCTGCGCCGGTTCAAGCGGTGCCGGCCCGGATGCACAGCCCGGCCCCCAGCACCCCCAGCAGGAGACTGGCCGCGCCGTTGACCGCGACCAGTCGTGCGGGCGAGAGCCAGCGGCCCACGCGGTCCGCGAGCAGCGCGAGCAGCGCCATCCACAGGAGCGTGGTGGTGGCGAGACCGCTCGCGACGGCCAGACCTGCGACCGGACCCTGCCCGGCCACGCCGAGACTCGCCAGCACACTCGCGAAAAAGAGGATCGTCAGCGGATTGGTCAGTGTGAGCATCAATGAAGCGACAAAGGCCCGCCGGCCTGCCCGCAGACTCGCCGCCGCCGTCGGTCGATGGCGCGTCCGCCAGCCGCGGTAGCCGTAGAGCATTAGCAGCACCCCGCCGGCCCCTTGCAGCCAGCCGGTCCACGCCGTCAACGCGTTCCCCAATCCACCCAAACCGAGCGCCGCCACCGAAGCATAGAGAAAATCCGCCAGCGTTGCCCCCAACCCAACCGCCAACCCCGCGCCGAAGCCGTGCCCCAACGCCTGCCGCACGCACAGCAGGCTGATCGGCCCCACCTGGACTGCGAGCAGCAGCCCCAGCGCGGCGCCTTGCAGGTAGGATGCGAGCAGACTCACGACACCCGGGTTGGCACGACCGTGGTTTCCTTCGGACTCGACAGCGCGATGGAGGTGAGGCTGCGCGTAATGCCCGGGATGACCTTGATCTTCCGGCCGAGCAACGTTTCCAGCGTCGCAACCGATGCCGTGCGCACCTTCAACAAGTAGGACCACTCACCCGTCACATGGTGGGCCTCCAGCACCTCCGGGATCTTGGCGATGGCCGAGCGGAATGGACCGTCATCATCCGGTCGGCCCAAGAGGATCATGACAAAGGCCAGCACCTCACAGCCCACCGCCTTGGGGTCCGCGATGGCGCGAATGGTGATGGCTTCTTCCTGCAACAACCGGCGGACGCGTTCGTTGACCGCCGAAACGGAAAGCCCCACCTCCGCAGCAATGGTGGTTTGCGCGAGCCGGCCATCCCTTTGCAGCAGGTCGATTATTTTGCGGTCAAATTCGTCCATGACGAAATAAAATCCTGAGATAGTTCGTAAATTCAAGAATAAATCCCGTTTCTGGCGCCCAGCCAGCCTGTGACTTCGTTCCTGGGTCGATCGGCCCGCGGTTCGGGTAGCGGTACACCCCATGGCCGGGCCGGCTCGTTGGGGCTACAGTCCGGGTCAGCCCCGACCACTCTTGCGTACCTCACGGTCGCAGACGGAGTCCGGTGTGCGGCACGACGCCGGACTCCGTTTTGACACCGAAGCTCGGAGGCGATCAACCATGGCCCTTCTCACCGAATCCGTCACCAAGCCTCTCCTCTCCGCCGAAGCGATCTCCAAGGGAGGACGTTCCGGCTCGGTGTTGAGTCCTGACGGCCTGCTCGACCTGACGCTCGGCAACCCCCTGGTTCGCGGCGCGGAGCGTCTCGGCCCGAACCCCGAACTGCTGTTCGCCGCTGTGTATTCAGTCTGCTACCACGGCGCGCTGATCAGTGCGGCAAAGAAATTTGGCACCGTGGCCGAGGACTCCATCGTGCGCGCCCGGGTGAGCTTGGTGGAGGACGGTTCCGGCGGCAACCGCCTGGCGGTGGAACTCCATGCCAGCATGCCAGGGTTTGAGCGCGCCCAGGTGCAGACCCTCATGAATGCGGCGCACAAAAGCTGTCCCTACTCGCGGGCCCTGCGTGGTGACGCCACGGTGACTTTGGTGGTGGATTGATCCTTTCGCCGGGAGCGGGGTGCAGTGCCCCGCGCCCGAGTTCCGACTGTCTGACCCACGGCCGCGCCTGAAAGGGTTGCGGCCCCGGGGCCAGCCGGGCAGGGTCTGCTCGCTCCGGGCGAGGACTGGCTTCGGGGCGCTTTCTTCCCCCGATGAACTGTTTCCCTTGGCTGACCCGCTGGTGGCTGGGTTGTTTGCACCTGACGCGGCGGAGTGGTCTGCGCGCGACCGGTGGGCTGGCGATCTGGCTGAGTGCTGCCGTGGCGCTGGGCGCTCAGACGCCTTCGTCCCCTTCCGTGCCGCCTCCCGATCTGCCGGCCAATCCGGCCGCGGTGGGTCCGGCGATCCGGCCGGAGCTTCCGACCCTCTGGGTGGTGGGCGACTCGACCGCGGCAAAATCCAGTGGAAATCCGCATCAGGGTTGGGGCGTGCCACTGGCCGACTACTTTGACCCGGCGCGGGTGAACGTCGCGAACCGCGCGCGCGGCGGACGTTCGAGTCGCACCTACGTGACCGAAGGACTGTGGGCCAGCGTGGCGTCGCAGCTGAAGTCCGGCGACGTGGTGCTGCTCCAGTTTGGGCACAACGATGGCGGTGCGATCAATGAGGAGCCGCCGGGCTCCACCCGTCCGCTGCGGGCCCGCGGGTCGTTGCCGGGACTCGGGGAAGAGACGCAGGACATTGTCAATGCCCTGACCGGGAAACCGGAAACGGTCCGTACCTTTGGCTCCTACCTGCGGCAGATGGTGGCGGAGACCAAGGCCCGGGGAGCCCGGCCTGTGGTGATGTCGCTCACCGTGCGCAACCTGTGGAAGGAGGGCAAAGTGGAGCGGGCCAGCGGCCACTACCGCGCGTGGATACGAGCTCTGGCCCACCAAGAGGCCGTGCCGTGGATCGATCATTCGCGCCTGATTGCGGACGCCTACCAGGAACTAGGTGAAGCGGCGACCAAGGCCTTTTTTCCGACCGACTACGCGCACACCTCGCCGGCCGGCGCGGATCTCAATGCCTCCCTCGTGGTGGCGGGACTCAAGGGCCTGCGCCCCGGACTGCTGGGCGACTGGCTGTCCGCGAAAGGAAAGGCGGTCGAGGCGGACCGGATCGGATGGCTCAACCTACCGGAACCGGAGCGCCCTCAGCTGCCCTCGCTCGTGCTGCTGGGTGATTCCACGGTGCGCAACGGCCGGGGTGACGGGTCCCAGGGAGAATGGGGCTGGGGCGAACCGCTCGCGGACTGGGTCGATCCGGAAAAGCTCAACCTTGTCAACCGTGCCATCGGTGGCCTGAGCAGCCGCACCTTTCGCACGCAGGGTCACCTCGCCCGTGCGCTGACTCTGGTCAAGCCCGGGGACTGCGTCGTGCTCCAGTTTGGTCACAATGACTCCAGCGCCGTGAACGACCGGGAACGTGCGCGGGGCACCCTGAAAGGCACGGGGGAGGAGACGGAGTCCATTGAGAATCTCCTCACCGGCCGTCATGAAACCGTGCATACCTACGGCTGGTACCTCCGGCAGGCCGTGCGGGAAATTCGAGCGGCCGGGGCGACGCCCGTGCTCTGCTCCCCCGTGCCGAGAAAAACGTGGAAGGACGGACGGATTGCCCGCGCAAGTGAAAGCTATGGCGGTTGGGCGCGTCGCGTGGCGGAGGAAGAGAAGGTCCTCTTTGTCGACCTCAACGAACAGATCGCCACCCGTTACGAAACCCTCGGTGAGCAGGCGGTGAACGCCCTCTTTGCCGATGCGCACACGCACACCAGCCGATCCGGCGCCGAACTCAACGCCTCGATC